>BAJA01000003.1 GCA_000613465.1 Bacteroides nordii WAL 11050 = JCM 12987 | reverse complement strand
GCAATAGTAAATTATTTAATGCGTCGGCCCTGTCACAAGACAAGTATACAAGAACACAGTAATCTTGTACATAAAAACATTATTATCAATAATATAAAAAGTATATGTCTATCAACTATGTAGTAACCAAAAAGGTGGATAAAACGAAAGGAGAAGTAAAAGTACGTTATTATGCTACCACAAGGGCTATGCAAAAAAAGCCTGTTGACAGTTCACAGATTGCAATGCAGTTAGCCGAAAGAAGCTCTCTGCAAGATGGAGATGTAATGTCGGTGCTGACACAGTTATCGGGGATCATCGCCGGACACTTGCACGAAGGCAGGACAGTAAGTATTGACGGATTGGGAAATTTCTTCCCAACCATTAGTAGTGAAGGAGTAGAAAAGCCGGAAGAGTGTACAGCAGATAAAGTGTGGGTAGCACGTATCGGATTCAAAGCGGCTCCTGCTTTTTTGAAAAAGGTACGAATAAAAACCAAATTCATCAGTATCCAATTGCAAGAAGGAAGAAAAGCAGCTGCTAAAAAAAAGAAGAAAGCAGCAGAAGCAGGTAATGAGAAGTGAACATAAAAATAATAGGGAAAAAGAGAACGAAGAAGCATTTAACAATCTGTTGAAAACTTTATTTCACATTTTCTATCGGAGAGATTCTTTTTTCTTTGAGAAATACGTATTTTTGCCGACACTTGCTTATATAATAAGGTGAAATAGATGAAGAAAGAACAAGAGGAATTGACATATCACGTACCTGTATTACTAAAAGAAAGCGTAGACGGAATGAATATTCGCCCCGGTGGAACGTATGTAGACGTTACTTTCGGTGGTGGCGGACATTCACGGGAGATACTTTCACGTTTAGAAAAAGGCGGACGTTTACTGGGGTTTGACCAGGACGAGGATGCCGAACGGAACATTGTCAATGACCCACATTTCACATTTGTACGAAGTAACTTTCGCTATTTGCATAATTTTCTTCGCTATCATGAAATAGAAAAAGTAGATGCTATACTGGCAGATTTAGGGGTATCGTCTCATCACTTTGATGACAGCGAACGAGGATTTTCATTTCGCTTTGACGGAGCACTGGATATGCGTATGAACAAGCGGGCAGGACTCACAGCTGCTGATGTTTTAAATACCTATGATGAAGAACGATTAGCAGATCTTTTTTATCTGTACGGAGAATTAAAAAACAGTCGTAAACTGGCATCAGTTATAGTAAAATCCCGTGCTTCCGGACAGATTAAGACAATAGGTGAGTTTCTGGAAATCATCAAACCGCTATTTGGACGTGAACGGGAAAAGAAGGAATTAGCCAAAGTATTTCAGGCACTCCGTATAGAAGTAAACCAGGAAATGGAAGCATTGAAAGAGATGTTGCTGGCAGCAACGGAAGCACTAAAACCGGGTGGAAGATTAGTAGTAATCACTTATCATTCGTTGGAAGACCGAATGGTAAAAAACATCATGAAAACCGGTAATGTTGAGGGTAAAGCAACACAAGATTTTTTTGGAAATCTGCAAACTCCATTCAAACTGGTAAACAATAAAGTGATTGTCCCGAATGAGGAAGAGATAGAACGTAATCCGAGATCACGAAGTGCCAAATTAAGAATAGCGGAAAAGAAATAAAAGAGAAGCTTGTAAGTAAATTAAGATCAGGCTGTCTAAAAGATAAGTCAACTAAAATAGAGACAACGATGGAAGAAGAAAAGATAATAAAAGAAGAGCCGAAAGGAGGTAAAAAGAAAAAAAGAACTTCCTTGAAAAGTATTCTTGGAGGAGATATTCTGGCAACAGACTTTTTCCGCCGCCAAACAAAGCTGCTGGTACTTATCATGATATTTATTATCTTCTACATTCATAACCGATATGCCAGCCAGCAACAACAGATTGAAATAGACCGACTTAAAAAAGAGCTTATCGACATAAAATATGACGCACTGACACGTAGTTCGGAGTTGATGGAAAAAAGCCGCCAGTCGCGTATCGAAGAATATATCTCGACTAAAGAAAGTGATTTGCAGACTTCGACCAATCCACCGTATGAAATCAAAAAATGAAGTACATAGAGAACAGGTAACTTTAAATAGTAAATCATTAAACAGTTAATAGTCTTGGCAGTTAATAAAAAAAATATAATGACCCGTTACTTCTTCGTCATCCTCATCATGGGGTTGGTGGGAGTAGCAATTGTTGTAAAGGCAGGCATTACCATGTTTGCCGAACGACAATACTGGCAGGATGTAGCAGACCGTTTTGTAAAGGAGAATGTAACCGTAAAACCGAACCGGGGTAATATTATTTCATCCGACGGTAAATTAATGGCAAGTTCACTGCCGGAATATCGTATCTACATGGACTTTAAAGCTGGTGCTCCTGCTAAAATAGACTCACTAAAAAAACATATGAATGAGATTTGCGAAGGATTACACCAGATATTTCCTGATAAAAGTGCTGCCGAGTTTAAAGCGCATCTTCAAAAAGGAATGAAAAAAGGAAGCCGGAACTACCTGCTCTATCCCAAACGAATCTCCTACATTCAATACAAAGAAGCCAAACGCCTGCCTGTTTTTAACATGAACAAATATAAAGGCGGATTTCATGAACTGGCATACAACCAACGCAAGAAGCCATTCGGTTCTCTGGCTGCCCGTACCTTAGGGGATCTTTATGCTGACACAGCACAAGGTGCAAAGAATGGAATTGAATTGGCTTTTGATACATTGCTGAAAGGACGGGACGGAATCACACACCGTCAGAAGGTAATGAACAAATACCTTAACATCGTAGACATTCCTCCCATAGACGGTTGTGATCTTATTGCCACCATTGATGTAGGGATGCAGGATATTTGCGAAAAGGCATTGGTGGACAAACTGAAAGAGTTAAATGCCAGTGTAGGCGTTGTTGTATTGATGGAGGTTTCAACAGGAGAAGTCAAAGCGATAGTCAACATGATGAAAGCTGCAGACGGCAACTATTACGAGATGCGTAACAATGCTATCAGTGACATGCTTGAGCCGGGATCCACTTTCAAGACTGCTTCTATCATGGTAGCCTTGGAAGACGGGCACATCACTCCGGACTATGAGGTAGATACGGGAAACGGTATCAAAATGATGTATGGACGTGCAATGAGAGACTGGAACTGGCATCGTGGCGGATACGGAAGAATCAATGTAACACGTATTCTTGAAGTATCATCTAACGTGGGAACTTCAAGTATCATAGACCAATTCTATCATGACAAACCACAAAAGTTTGTAGATGGGCTGAAACGTATGAGCATTGACCAACCGCTACATTTACAGATATCAGGAGAAGGTAAACCCAATATTAAAGGGCCCAAAGAACGCTATTTTGCAAAAACAACTCTTCCCTGGATGAGCATTGGTTATGAAACTCAGGTACCACCCATGAATATCCTGACATTCTATAATGCCATTGCAAATAACGGTGTTATGGTACGCCCCAAATTTGTAAGAGCAGCTGTGAAGGATGGAGAAGTAGTAAAAGAGTTTCCAACGGAGGTGATTAATCCGAAAATTTGTTCAGACAATACATTGAAGCAGATACAGGAAATTTTGTACAAAGTTGTTCATCAGGGATTGGCAGGACCGGCAGGTAGTAAGCAGTTTGCCGTTTCGGGAAAAACAGGTACGGCACAGATCTCACAAGGTGCTGCCGGATATAAAACAGGAAGAACAAATTATCTGGTTAGTTTCTGTGGATATTTCCCTTCGGAAGCTCCGAAATATAGCTGTATTGTTTCTATTCAGAAACCCGGGTTACCAGCTTCGGGAGGTTTGATGGCAGGTAGCGTATTTGGAAAAATTGCAGAAAGAGTATATGCAAAAGACCTTCGTTTGCCTTTGACAAATGCCATCGACACAAATAGCGTAGTCATTCCCAACGTAAAAGCCGGAGAGATGAATGATGCCAAACGGGTACTGGATGAGCTGAGTATACAAAGCCAAAGCAAATTTGACTTAAAGAGTGGTAAAGAAACCTGGGGAAGTACACATGCAGCTCCCAAAAGTGTTATTCTGGAAAGCAGAGACCTCATGCGGGATTTTGTACCCAGCGTTATAGGCATGGGGGCAAAAGACGCTGTTTATTTGCTTGAAAGCAGAGGAGTGAAAGTAAAACTGGTAGGTGTAGGCAAGGTGAAAAGCCAGTCGATAGCTAACGGAACGAGAGTAAAGAAAGGACAAACAATAACACTCGTACTGCATTAGAGAGATTAAACTGAAGATTTTGAATAAGTAGTACGTGTCAACCGAATATAAAAAAGAAGATGAAGTTAAATGAATTATTAAAGGCTATTCAACCGATACAAGTTGTCGGAGCTTCGGACATAGAAATAACAGGAGTCAACATTGATTCCAGACAAGTGGAGGCAGGCCATTTATTTATGGCTATGCGTGGCACACAGACAGACGGACATGCATATATTCCTGTAGCAATTGAAAAAGGAGCCATAGCTGTGCTTTGTGAAGATATGCCTGAACATCCGGAAGAAGGTATCACCTATATACAAGTGAAAGACAGCGAAGATGCAACCGGTAAAGTTGCTACTACTTTCTTTGGAGATCCTACTTCAAAAGTGGAATTGGTGGGTGTAACCGGAACAAACGGAAAAACAACAATCGCTACCTTATTATATAATACATTCCGTTATTTCAAATATAAAGTAGGACTCATCTCAACGGTATGTAACTATATTGATGATGAAGCGATTCCGACTGAGCATACCACTCCTGACCCTATCACACTAAACCGATTGCTGGGAAGAATGGCTGATGAAGGCTGTAAATACGTTTTCATGGAGGTAAGCTCCCACTCCATTGCTCAGAAACGTATCAGTGGTTTAAAGTTTGCAGGAGGTATCTTCACCAACCTGACCCGTGACCATCTGGATTATCATAAGACAGTAGAAAACTATCTGAAAGCAAAGAAAAAATTCTTTGATGACCTACCCAAGAGTGCATTCAGCCTTACTAACCTGGATGATAAAAACGGGTTGGTTATGACACAGAACACACGTTCGAAGGTGTACACCTACTCTCTGAGGAGTTTGAGTGACTTCAAAGGCAGAGTGTTAGAATCACATTTTGAAGGAATGTTGCTTGATTTCAATAACCATGAATTGATGGTACAATTCATAGGTAAATTCAATGCTTCCAATCTTCTGGCTGTATTTGGTGCAGCAGTGTTGCTTGGTAAGAAAGAAGAAGACGTACTGGTAGCACTCAGTACACTCCATCCGGTAGCCGGACGTTTTGATGCCATTCGTTCGCCACAGGGATATACAGCAATCGTTGATTATGCACATACTCCGGATGCTCTGATAAATGTGTTGAATGCCATTCATGGGGTACTTGAAGGAAAAGGAAAAGTGATTACCGTAGTAGGTGCCGGAGGTAACCGTGACAAAGGTAAGCGTCCTATTATGGCCAAAGAAGCTGCCAAAGCAAGCGATCGCGTTGTCATCACATCGGATAACCCTCGTTTTGAAGAACCTCAGGACATCATAAATGATATGTTAGCTGGTCTGGACACAGAGGACAGAAAGAAAACAATCAGTATTACAGACCGTAAAGAGGCTATTCGCACCGCTTGTATGCTGGCCGAAAAAGGAGATGTAATTCTCGTTGCCGGAAAAGGGCATGAGAACTATCAGGAGATAAAAGGAGTGAAACATCACTTTGATGATAAAGAGATACTGAAAGAAATGTTTAATGATTAGTGATTAATGATTAGTGCTATGCAGCCTGACAGCACAGCCGACTAATCGTTTATCACTAATCCCTTATCACTAAAATCATGTTATACTATCTATTTGAGTGGCTACATAAATTAAACTTCCCCGGAGCGGGAATGTTTGGATATACATCTTTCCGTGCATTGATGGCTATCATTCTAGCACTGCTGATTTCAAGTATCTGGGGTGACAAGTTTATCAATTTGCTGAAACGAAAGCAAATCACGGAAACACAGCGTGATGCTAAAATCGATCCTTTTGGCGTCAACAAAGTAGGTGTACCCAGTATGGGAGGTGTTATCATCATTGTAGCCATTTTGATACCTTGCCTGTTGCTTGGAAAATTACATAATATCTATATGATATTGATGCTCATCACCACTGTATGGCTGGGATCACTGGGATTTGCCGATGACTATATCAAAATATTCAAAAAAGACAAAGAAGGATTACACGGTAAGTTTAAAATTATCGGTCAGGTAGGATTAGGGCTGATTGTCGGATTAACCCTATACCTCAGCCCGGATGTGGTAATTCGTGAAAACATCGAGGTACAAACTCCCGGACGTGAAATGGAGGTTATACATGGGACGAATGATCTCAAGTCTACTCAGACTACCATTCCGTTTTTTAAAAGCAATAACCTTGATTATGCCGATCTGGTAGCTTTTATGGGTGATCATGCTCAAACAGCCGGTTGGATATTGTTTGTTATCATCACCATCTTTGTGGTGACAGCCGTATCCAACGGAGCCAATCTGAATGACGGCATGGACGGTATGGCCGCGGGTAACTCTGCCATCATCGGATTAACATTGGGAATATTAGCATATGTATCAAGCCACATTGAATTCGCGGGATACCTGAACATTATGTATATCCCCGGTTCGGAAGAACTGGTTATCTTCATTTGCGCATTTATCGGTGCACTGATAGGATTCTTATGGTACAATGCATATCCGGCACAAGTATTTATGGGAGATACGGGTAGCTTAACAATTGGTGGTATTATTGCCGTATTTGCCATCATTATACACAAAGAATTACTGATTCCGATTCTTTGTGGTGTGTTCCTGATAGAAAACCTGTCGGTGATTCTGCAACGTGCCTATTATAAAGTCGGTAAACGGAAAGGAGTGAAACAACGTCTCTTTAAACGTACGCCTATACACGACCATTTCCGTACATCAATAAATCAGATAGAAGACGGATGCCGGGTAGTGTTTACAAAACCGGACAATCTGTTTCACGAATCAAAAATCACAGTTCGCTTTTGGATTGTAACGATTGTACTGGCAGCCATAACGATTATTACATTAAAAATAAGATAAATAAGGATTCAATGCGTCATACCGATGTGCCGATTTAAAAAAAACAATGGAATAATGAAGCATGAAGCCCAAAGATAACAGAGAGAATTAACCGGATTATTAACCATTAAAGTTTGTGCACTGCCATTGGTGTATTAGCATATTGGCCTATTAGCACATTATTGAGAATGAAAAGAATTGTAATTTTAGGAGCAGGTGAAAGCGGCGCAGGTGCTGCCGTATTAGCAAGGTAAAAGGATTCGAGACGTTTGTATCAGATATGTCCGCCATTAAGGACAAATACAAGGAACAACTCGACAGCCACGGTATTGCCTGGGAAGAAGGTCATCATACCGAAGAATTGATTCTGAATGCCGACGAGGTAGTAAAAAGCCCGGGGATTCCGAATGATGCTCCATTGATTCTGAAACTAAAGGCACAAGGCACGCCGATCATATCGGAAATAGAATTTGCCGGACGCTATACGGATGCAAAGATGGTTTGTATCACCGGATCAAACGGAAAAACAACAACAACCAGCCTTATTTATCACATTTTTAAAAGTGCAGGACTAAATGTGGGACTGGCAGGAAATATAGGAAAAAGCCTGGCTTTACAAGTAGCAGAAGGCAAGCATGATTATTATGTAATCGAACTAAGTTCATTTCAACTGGACAACATGTACGAATTTCGTGCAAATATCGCTGTCCTGATGAATATAACGCCGGATCATCTGGATCGTTACGATCACTGTATGCAAAATTATATTGATGCCAAATTCCGTATTACCCAAAACCAAACTCAGGACGATGCTTTCGTTTTCTGGAATGACGATCCTATCATCAAACGAGAACTGGAAAAGCACGGCTTAAAGGCACACTTATACCCATTCGCAGCAGTAAAAGAGGATGGAGCAATTGCCTATGTAGAGGATAATGAGGTAAAAATCACAGAGCCAATTGCGTTCAACATGGAACAAGAGAAGTTGGCACTGACCGGACAACATAATCTCTATAATTCACTGGCAGCAGGTATCTCGGCCAATCTTGCCGGTATTACCAAAGAAGATATCCGCAAAGCATTGTCGGATTTTAAAGGAGTGGAACACCGTTTAGAGAAAGTAGCCCGCGTAGGTGGTATTGATTTTATCAATGACTCCAAAGCCACCAATGTAAACTCTTGTTGGTATGCACTGCAAAGTATGACCACCAAAACAGTGCTTATACTTGGTGGTAAGGATAAAGGAAATGACTATACAGAAATAGAAGATCTGGTACGCGAAAAATGTTCGGCATTGGTGTATCTGGGACTGCACAATGAAAAACTACATGCTTTTTTCGACCGGTTCGGATTACCGGTAGCCGATGTACAGACCGGCATGAAAGATGCAGTAGAAGCTGCATATAAACTGGCTAAAAAAGGTGAAACCGTACTGTTAAGTCCTTGTTGTGCCTCCTTCGATCTCTTCAAGAGTTACGAAGATCGTGGCGACCAATTCAAAGAGTACGTTCGCGCCCTCTAATTTTTAATCTTTAATTCTTAATTAAAACAGTGGATCTATTAAAGAACATATTCAAGGGCGATAAGGTAATCTGGATTATCTTTCTCTGCCTCTGCCTCATCTCAATCATTGAGGTATTTTCGGCAGCCAGCACCCTGACGTATAAGAGCGGGGACCACTGGGGACCGATCACACAGCATTCTATCATCCTGATGGTGGGGGCCGTTGTTGTAGTGTTGATGCACAATATTCCTTATAAATGGTTTCAGGTATTCCCTGTTTTCCTATACCCTGTCTCTGTTGTACTGCTGGCTTTTGTTACGCTCATGGGTGTTATCACAGGCGATCGCGTCAATGGTGCAGCACGTTGGATGTCGTTCATGGGATTACAGTTCCAGCCATCGGAGCTGGCAAAGATGGCTGTGGTTATTGCAGTTTCTTTTATTCTATCCAAAAGACAGGATGACGAAGGTGCCAATCCGAAGGCATTCAAATACATCATGATTATCACCGGGCTTGTTTGCCTGTTGATTGCTCCGGAAAACCTTTCAACAGCGATGTTACTATTCGGAGTTGTATTTCTGATGATGTTTATCGGCCGGGTAGCAGCACGGAAACTACTTCTTTTAATAGGCTCATTGGGATTGGTAGGTGTAATAGGTGTCGTATTTTTGTTGGCCATCCCAAAGGATTCGGATATTCCTTTCCTGCATCGTTTTGACACATGGAAAAGTCGTATCACCAATTTCACAGAAAAAGAGGAAGTACCGGCTGCAAAATTTGATATAGACAAAGATGCCCAGATAGCGCATGCCCGTATTGCTATTGCAACAAGTAATTTTGTTGGTAAAGCACCTGGCAACTCTATTCAACGTGACTTTTTGAGTCAGGCATTCTCTGATTTTATTTTTGCCATCATTATAGAAGAGCTTGGTCTGGTGGGAGGAGCTTTCGTTGTTTGCCTATATATCTGGCTACTGGTACGCGCCGGGCGCATAGCCCAAAAATGCGAACGAACGTTCCCTGCTTTTCTGGTAATGGGCATAGCACTCATGTTGGTATCGCAGGCAATTTTAAATATGATGGTAGCCGTTGGTTTATTCCCGGTGACAGGTCAACCTCTGCCACTCATCAGTAAAGGAGGAACTTCAACTTTAATAAACTGTGCCTATATCGGTATGATATTGAGTGTAAGTCGTTATACTGCGTATCTCGAAGAGCAGAAAGAACGTGACGCACAACTACAAATGCAGATAGCAGCAGAAACAACCGAGGCTCAGATAGTTGCAGAACCTACAGCACAGGTGTTGAATAGTGATGCAGAGTTTGAGAAAGAGAAATAGTTAAGAGTTACAGGTCGTTGCGTCCCGATATCCTATGATATCCGCGATCAGTAGTTCACTAAAATAATGTATAATGGAAAAAGAGCTTAGAATCATCATCAGTGGCGGTGGTACAGGAGGACATATCTTTCCGGCTGTATCCATCGCCAATGCCATAAAAGAGCAGTGTCCTGATGCTAAAATATTATTCGTTGGTGCTGAAGGCCGAATGGAAATGCAACGCGTACCTGATGCCGGTTATGAGATTATCGGGCTACCGGTTGCCGGATTCGACCGTAAACGCCTGTGGAAGAACTTCGCTGTACTCATTAAACTGGCGCGTAGCCAATGGAAAGCAAAGAGTATCATTAAGAAGTTTCGCCCTCAGGTAGCAGTAGGTGTTGGTGGCTATGCCAGCGGACCAACTCTGAAGATGGCTGGTATGATGGGAGTTCCCACTCTGATACAAGAACAAAATTCTTATGCAGGAGTAACCAATAAGTTATTAGCAAAGAAAGCATGTAAAATATGCGTGGCGTATGATGGTATGGAAAAATTCTTTCCGGCAGATAAAATACTGATGACAGGAAACCCGGTTCGCCAAAACCTGTTTACCAATACTCAAAGCCGGGAAGAGGCCATACAGGCTTTCGGACTCAGCCCGGAAAAGAAAACAATGTTGATCTTGGGAGGTAGCCTTGGCGCACGTACCATTAATAATACGTTGATAGCAGGGTTACAAACCATAAAAGAGACAAGCGGCATTCAATTCATTTGGCAAACAGGAAAAATATATTACCAACAGGTAATGGAAGCTGTTAAAACAGCAGGAGAAATTCCGAATCTGTATGTAACAGACTTTATTAAAGACATGGCTACAGCTTATTCAGCAGCTGATTTGGTGATCTCCCGGGCTGGTGCGGGTTCTATATCAGAGTTCTGCCTGCTGAGCAAACCGGTTATTCTGGTTCCTTCGCCTAATGTAGCTGAAGACCATCAGACTAAGAATGCATTGGCCTTGGTCAATAAGCAGGCTGCCATATATGTAAAAGATGTAGAAGCAGAAGAGAAACTGTTGTCCGTAGCATTAGAAACAATTACCAATGCTACAAAATTAAAAGATTTAAGTGAGAATATAGCAAAGTTAGCATTGCCGGACTCTGCTACTATCATAGCAAAAGAAGTGATAAAATTAGCACAACAATGAATATCGAAACTATAAAATCAGTCTATTTTGTTGGTGCCGGTGGCATCGGAATGAGTGCACTTGTACGTTACTTTCTTTCCAGAGGAAAATTCGTAGCCGGTTATGACCGTACTCCCAGCGAACTAACTGAGTGCCTTATTGCCGAAGGTGCACAAATACACTACGAAGAAGACGCAGACCTGATTCCCGAAGAATGTAAAGACAAGGAAAGTACTCTCGTCGTACTGACACCCGCCGTACCACAGGAACATGCCGAACTGGTTTATTTCCGTAACAACGGTTTTGAAATACAGAAACGCGCCCAGGTATTGGGAACCATTACGCACTCCAGTAAAGGGCTTTGCGTAGCCGGGACCCATGGAAAGACAACTACTTCGACGATGACTGCACATTTGTTACACCAGTCACATGTGGGGTGTACAGCTTTCTTAGGAGGAATTTCCAAGAATTATGGAACTAACCTGCTACTTTCGAAGACAAGCCCGTACACTGTAATCGAAGCGGATGAATTTGACCGTTCCTTCCACTGGCTATCTCCGTTTATGTCCGTCATCACATCTACGGATCCCGATCATCTGGATATCTACGGAACAGCAGAAGCATACCTTGAAAGTTTTGAACACTACACCACGCTTATTCAGCCAGGTGGTGCATTGATTATTCGCAAAGGTATTTCGCTGCAACCTCAGGTACAGCAAGGAGTGAAAGTATATACTTATTCGCGCGACGAAGGTGATTTCCATGCTGAAAATATCCGTATCGGAAACGGTGAGATCTTCATTGACTTTGTCGGACCGGAGGTACGTATCAACGATATCCAACTGGGGATACCCATAAGTATCAACATCGAAAATGGAGTAGCTGCCATGGCACTTGCTCACCTGAATGGTGTCACAAATGAGGAAATTAAACAAGGTATGGCGAGTTTCCATGGAGTGGACCGCCGTTTCGATTTTAAAATCAAAAATGATCGCGTAGTCTTTCTGAGTGATTATGCTCATCATCCGTCAGAGATCAAACAGAGTGTGCTGTCTATCCGCGAATTGTATAAAGACAAAAAGATTACAGCTATCTTCCAACCTCATCTATATACACGTACGCGTGATTTTTATAAAGATTTTGCAAGTAGTTTATCCCTCTTGGACGAAGTAATTCTGGTAGATATCTACCCGGCGCGTGAACAACCCATACCGGGAGTAACCAGCCAACTGATTTACGATAATCTCCGTCCCGGTATTGAGAAATGTATGTGTAAAAAAGAAGAAATTCTGAATATCCTGGAAAACAAGAATATAGAAGTATTAATCACTCTTGGAGCTGGTGACATAGACAACTATGTTCCATCTATTACAGAAAAATTAAATACAAGATTGAACAAACCTCAATCATAAATTGTAAATCGTATAATTGTAAATGTCATTATGCTGAAACGGATTCTTTTATCCCTCGTCCTGTTGCTCGTCACTGCCTATCTGTGTATAGCCGTGACAGTATTCAACCGTAAACCGGCCAACCAGGTTTGTCGTGACATGGAATTAATTATCAAGGACACGGTTTATGCCGGTTTCGTAACCAAAGACGAAGTAGCCGGAATACTACAAAAGAAAGGAATCTACCCCGTAGGAAAGAAAATGGAACGCATCCAGACTAAGACCCTAGAACGGGAACTGGATAAACACCCGCTTATTGACGAAACAGAATGCTACAAAACTCCCAGTGGCAAACTCTGTGTAGAAGTTAAACAGCGTATTCCAATACTCCGTATCATGAGTAATAATGGCGAGAACTATTATGTCGATAACAAAGGAACCATCATGCCACCCGAAGCCAAATGCGTAGCTCGCCGGACAATTGTAACCGGAAATGTAGAAAAGTCGTTTGCAATGAGGGATTTATATAAGTTTGGTGTATTTTTGCAGAACAATCCGTTCTGGGATGCTCAGATAGAACAAATTCATGTACTACCCGGTAAGGATATTGAATTGGTACCACGGGTAGGTGATCATATTGTCTATCTTGGAAAACTGGAACACTTTGAAGATAAACTGGATCGCCTGAAAACATTCTATGGGAAAGCCTTGAACGAAGTGGGATGGAATAAATATTCACGCATCAGTCTGGAGTTCAGTAACCAGATTATCTGCACCAAGCATCAATGATGAATGCCTGCGCGCAGCCAATTGTAAATAGTAAATTGTAAAATCGTAAATAAGAAATATGGCAACAACAGAATTTATCGCCGCTATTGAACTGGGTTCATCAAAGGTTACCGGCATTGCCGGAAGAAAGAACAGTGACGGAAGTATGCAGGTGTTGGCTTATGCCAAAGAAGATTCTTCTTCGTTCATCCGAAAAGGAATTATCTATAATCTGGATAAGACAGCCCAAAGCCTTACGTCCATCATTAACAAGTTGGAAGGCGATCTGAAAAACTCAATCGCCAAGGTATATGTAGGTATCGGCGGACAATCACTCCGTACCGTACGGAATGTCGTAAGCCGTGACCTGAACGAAGAAACAATCATCTCGCAAGAGTTAGTGGATGCTATCTGCGATGAGAATCTGGAAATTCCGTTGGTAGACATGGATATATTGGATGTTGCCCCACAGGAATATAAGATCGGCAACAACCTGCAAGCAGATCCTGTAGGAGTGGCCGGTAGCCATATCGAAGGACGTTTCCTGAATATCGTAGCACGGGCTTCGATCAAAAAAAATCTGGAACGCTGTTTCGAACAGGCTAAAATAGAGATAGCCGACCTGCTTATCTCTCCATTAGTAACTGCCAATGCCGTACTAAGCGAAAGTGAACGCCGTTCGGGCTGTGCGCTTATCGACTTCGGAGCTGACACCACTACGATCTCTGTTTATAAAAATAATATTCTTCGTTTCCTCACTGTTTTGCCGTTAGGTGGAAACAGCATTACGCGCGACATCACCTCCATGCAGATGGAAGAGGAAGAAGCTGAACGCCTGAAAATAACTTTCGGGAATGTAATGTACGAGGAAGAAGAAAGTGAAGAAGCCGCTACTTGCCAACTCGAAGATGGAAGCCGTACAGTTGAGTTACAAGCATTAAACAACATTATCGAAGCGCGAGCAGAAGAAATCATCACCAATGTATGGAATCAAATCCAGTTATCAGGCTACGATGACAAATTATTGTCCGGTATTATCATCACCGGTGGAGCCGCTAATCTAAAAAATCTGGACACCATGCTTCGCAAAAGGAGTAAAATTGAAAAGATACGGACTGCCAGGAGTATCCGTAATACGATACAGACAGATAGTGATCTCATAAAGAAAGACGGCACTCAAAACACATTGTTCGGTTTGCTGTTTGAAGGAAAAGAGAACTGTTGTCTGATAGAAACACGTCCTGTAACTCATTCGCAACCTGTCATAACCGAACCGGTCAATATGTTCGAAGAAGATGAAGCACTGAAAGAACAGGAAGCTGCCGCCCGCGAAGCAAAGAAGAAGAAAGATGAAGAAGATAAACGACGCCGGGACGAAGACAGACGCCGTAAAGAAGAAGAAAAACGTAAGAAGGAAGAGGCACGAAAGAAGAAAAAAGAGGGTCCCAGTTGGTTTGAAAAGACTTTCAACAAGATTTCTAACGAGATCTTTTCGGATGACGATATGAAATAATAGTAAATTGTAAATAGAAAACGTACCTTAGTGTCAATATCAGATAATGGTCATGACATAGGGAATAAATAATAAATATCATGACGGACGAGATAGTACAATTCGATTTCCCGACAGATTCGCCAAAGATCATCAAAGTAATTGGTGTAGGCGGTGGTGGCGGTAACGCCGTAAACCACATGTACAGGGAGGGTATACATGACGTAACATTCGTTCTCTGTAATACAGATAATCAGGCATTGGCAGAATCACCCGTGCCGGTGAAACTACAATTAGGTCGTAACATTACGGAAGGTCTGGGAGCCGGTAACCGCCCCGACCGGGCACGTGATGCAGCCGAAGAAAGTATCGAAGACATCAAGACCCTACTGAATGATGGTACCAAAATGGTATTTATCACTGCCGGAATGGGAGGGGGAACAGGAACCGGTGCTGCTCCTGTTATAGCCCGTATCGCCAAGGAGATGGATATCCTGACTGTAGGTATCGTAACTATCCCTTTCATCTTCGAAGGAGAAAAGAAAATCATCCAGGCATTGGATGGCGTAGAGCGTATCGCCCAGCATGTAGATGCTCTGTTAGTTATCAACAATGAACGCCTGAGAGAAATCTATTCAGACCTTACTTTTATGAATGCGTTTGGAAAAGCGGATGACACACTTTCTATCGCAGCCAAAAGTATAGCTGAAATTATCACCATGCGCGGTACGGTAAATCTGGACTTTGCAGATGTAAAAACGATCTTGAAAGACGGTGGCGTAGCCATTATGAGTACCGGTTTCGGAGAGGGTGAAAATCGTGTGACAAAGGCCATCGATGATGCCTTGCACTCACCGCTACTGAACAACAACGATATATTCAACGCAAAGAAGGTCATGCTGAATGTTTCTTTCTGTCCTAACTCAGAACTGATGATGGAAGAAATGAACGAAATTCACGAGTTCATGAGCAAATTCCGTGAAGGCGTAGAAGTTATCTGGGGTGTGGCTATGGACAATTCACTGGATAAGAAAGTAAAAATAACCGTGCTTGCTACCGGATTTGGTGTAGAAGACGTGCCAGGTATGGACAGTGTGCTCGAGAAACGCAGCCAGGAAGAAGAAGAACGCCAACTCCAACTGGAAGAAGAGAAGGAGAAAAACAAAGAGCGTATTCGCAAAGCATATGGCGAAAGTGCCAGCAGCATTGGAAGTAAAAATATTCGTAAACGCCGTCATATCTACATTTTCAGTGCTGAAGATCTGGATAATGACGATATCATTGCAATGGTAGAAGATTCACCAACCTACCAGCGTGATAAAACCACTCTTGGCAAAATTAGAGCAAAAGCAGCTTTGGAAGAAGAGATCGCAACGGAAGAAGCCGTGGACGAAAGCGGACTAATCACTTTTTGAGTTGAGAGTTGAAAATTAAAGAAATAAAAGTTTTTTTTAATTGTAAATTGTAAATCGCTAAATTGTAAATATAATTATGGATTTATTCGAAAGGGTCAGCGAAGACATTAAAAACGCAATGAAGGCTAAAGATAAAGTAGCCCTTGAAACACTGAGAAATGTAAAGAAATTCTTTCTGGAAGCCAAAACAGCTCCGGGAGCAAATGATATTCTGACAGATGATGCTGCTTTAAAGATCATCCAGAAACTGGTAAAACAGGGAAAAGACTCTGCAGAAATTTACATCGGACAAGGACGTCAGGACCTGGCAGACGGTGAATTGGCACAAGTAAAGGTTATGGAAGCTTATCTACCTAAACAGATGACCTCGGAAGAACTGGAGTCAGCGCTAAAAGAAATCATTGCAGAAACAGGTGCTACAAGCGGTAAAGATATGGGTAAAGTAATGGGAGTTGCCTCCAAAAAACTTGCCGGATTGGCAGAAGGCCGCGCTATATCTGCCAAAGTGAAAGAATTACTCGGTTAATCCTTCAATATACAGAGGAATTCTCTACGAGAAAACCGAAATAAATACCAGTTTTTTAAAGAAGTCCCGGAAAGAGAATATTGCTCTCTTTCCGGGACTTCTTTTATAATATTCAACAAATTTATATTTAATTTACACAAGATTAAAATCCAAAAATCAAAACTAAAAATAACAACAACAAGGCTGAAAGCGCAAAAAGAAATAAAAGATTACATTGCAAACACTAAAACCTAAGTATTAATCTTATATTCAAACACGTATGAAAAATGTATTACGCTACATCTTTCTTGTATTATGTACCTGTTTCACTCTACAGGTATACGCACAAGGAAGTATCGAAATTACTGGTCAGGTGGTCGATGCCGATCAGGAAGGTTTACCCGGTGCAAATATCCTTATTAAAGGAACAACAGTAGGAACCACGACCGATGTGGAGGGCAACTACAAACTTACCGTTACTAATCCCGGTCAAGCCGTGTTAGTATTCTCTTTTATAGGCCTTGACTCCAAAGAAGTGGCCGTGAAAAATCAACGAAGAATTAATGTCACCCTTGAATCATCTGCTGTCGAGCTGGAAGAAGTCGTAAAAATCGGATATGCTACTGTGAAGCGGAAAGATCTGACAGGTTCTGTGTCTTCAGTAAAAGCCAGTGAGCTGGCAGCTGTACCTATTTCAGACGTAACCCAGGCATTAAGTGGTAAAGTGGCCGGTGTACAGGTAATCCGTTCACAAGGTTCACCTGATGCTGATGTATCTATAAAGGTACGTGGAGGTACATCGATTACACAAAGCAATGAACCTCTTTATATTATTGACGGTTTCCCCTCGGAAGACGGATTGAAAGGTATAGAAGCTAATGATATTGAGTCAATTGACATCCTGAAAGATGCTTCGTCGACAGCCATTTATGGAGCAAGGGGAGCAAATGGTGTGGTTCTGGTAACAACGAAAGGCGGTAAACAGGACAAATTGAGTATCAGTTACGACATGTATATAGGATTCAAAAAAGTAAATAAGAAGTACGACCTCCTGGATGTAGAGGATTTCGTAAAATTAGACTACGAACGTTACATCGATCAGCCGGATAAAATGCGCGATGTGATCATTCCAACTTATGGAAATTTCGATGAATACAACCAGTTATATGGAAACCGATCCGGTATCGACTGGCAGAAAGAGGTTTTTGAAAACCACTCTGCTATCAGCCAACAACATAAATTCACAATCAGTGGAGGTAGTAAGACCTCAAAGTATCTCTTCTCTTATACACGTAATGACGACAAAGGTATTTGGTATGGTAGTGGACTAAAGCGCGATAACTTCCGTATGAAGATCAACCAGGTAGCATCCGAATGGCTTAACCTATCGGCCAATGCAAGTTATATCGACGAAACAACAGAGGGATTGGGAAGTCTCCAGGAAGGCGGAGCATTCAGCCGCATGCAACATGTGATACAATACCGCCCTACTATCGGTAAAAACGGCAGTGACAACGACTTACTTATCAATGATGACGATCCGGTATTGCTACTCGAAGGTGCAAGCCCCATGCAAAGCCCGATTGCTTCTATCGAAAGCGAATCTATAGAAAAACGAAACCGCATCCTGAATATCAATGGAGATGCTGAAATCAAATTCAATAAAGAATGGTCCTATCGCGGAACGGTTGGTATCCGTAAGCGGATGCGCAACGAAGATGTATTTTATTCGGAACGTTCAAAACAGGCAAAGAATGCCGGTGCTCCTTTCGGATGGAAAAATCAACGGACGAAGAGAGTTTCATGTATAATAACGTGTTGACCTATAATAAATCATTTAACATCAATCATCAACTCGATCTGGTAGGTGGACAGGAGTTCATCTCTTTCAAATCAAAATACTTAAAGACGGGAGCAACTAATTTCCCCGACAAGAACTTCGGTCTGAATGATATGTCGTTAGGGGCTTCACCCGATATTGTACAGACGATCAACCAGGAAGAACGTATGCTGTCTTATTTCTTTCGTGCCAACTATAACCTAAAACAAAGGTATCTTTTCGCAGCTTCCATCCGCGCAGATGGTTCGTCTAAATTCGGAGCAAACAACAAATGGGGCTATTTCCCTTCTGCCTCTTTTGCATGGCGAGCTTCCGAAGAGGAATTTATTAAACGCTGGAATGTATTTTCTAATCTGAAGGTAAGACTCAGCTACGGTGCTGCCGGTAACAATCATATCGACAACTACCTTTCACTTTCAAAAATAGGTTCGGTATGGATCCCCTATGGGACAGGCACTCAAAGTGGCTTTGTAAGCAAACAGCTATACAACCCCGACCTGAAATGGGAAACCAATATTACTGCCAACCTTGGACTGGATATGGGATTCTTCGATCAACGCCTACAACTGACTGTAGATATCTACAACGTAGAAACCAAAGGTTTGCTACTGGACGCTCCTATTCCTCAATTATCCGGTTTTAAAAACATGATGATCAATGCAGGAAAAACCAATAACAAAGGTGTAGAAGTATCTATTACGTCGCATAACATCCATACCCGGGACTTTACCTGGACTACCAACATCAACCTTGCACACAACAAAAACAAGGTGAAAGAGCTGTACATGTCCGACTATATGGAAATCGTATCAGGATGGGCACAAACCTCTGAGTTCAATAAGAGTGACTACATGATCCGGGTGGGACAGTCGTTGGGACAGATGTATGGCTATCGTCTGAAAGGAATTTATACGATGGATGACTTTACATACGATGCCAATCAACAAAAATATATATTAAAAGAAGGTATACCCTATGATAAAAGCCGTTATCCCAAACCCGGTTATTGGAAGTTTGAAGATATAGATAAAAACGGAGAAATCACCGATAAAGATCGTGAAGTTATCGGGAATGCCAATCCCAAACTCTATGGTGGCATGACCAATACATTGACCTGGAAAGGCTTTGACCTGAGTATCTTCTTGAATTTCTCCATAGGAAACAAGGTATACAGTGCTAATAAGATGTATTATACAAAGTTCAATAACCAGTGGCGCAACACACTGAAAGACGAAGCCTGAGCCGTTTCACCGTAATGAATGCCAAAGGTGAATATATCTTCAACGATCCGGTACAACTGGCAGAAGTGAACAGAAACAGAAACTACGTATCCATTGAAGGAAGTTCTGACCTTTATTTCCACTCCGGTTATGTAGAAGACGGCTCGTTCCTGAAGATTAACAATATCTCATTGGGATACACCCTCCCACGTGAACTGACAAAGAAAATCAAACTGTCAACAGTACGTTTCTATGCTACCGGATACAATCTTCATACATTCACGAAATACTCCGGCTATGACCCTGAAGTAAACACATACCCTAACAATGGTCTGACTCCGGGAATCGATTGGGGAGCTTATCCTTCTTCTATCTCCTTCGTATTTGGTGCAAACATCGCTTTCTAAACTTTAAAAAAAGAACAAGTATTATGAGAACAACAACGATCAAGCATATAGTAACCCTGCCACTTATTGTTTTGGGTATGGGCATATTCACTTCTTGCGAAGATTTCCTTTCAGAAAAGAAATATGATTTCATTGACGAAGCTGACTTTTATACCAATAACACCGAATTAGAACTTGCCGTAAACGGAGCTTATGAAGTGCTGAGTGAAAAGATGACTTACGGACATTTTATGCTCGTCAACGATTGCGATACCGACCTGAGCCATATCAAGGGTTCGGGTACAGGACAAGCTGCACGGGATATAGGCCACTATAATATCTATGCCGCACATACCTGGCTGGAAGAATCATGGGGGCTTTATTATACAGGTATTGACCGTGTGAACCGTATCATGGACAATAAAGATAAAGTGGAATTACCGGATGAAGCAAGTAAAGCTACTTTCAAACGCCTGATTGCTGAGGCTCGCCTTCTGCGTGGACTTTGTTACTTTGACCTTGTACGCATGTGGGGCGATGTACCGATGAAACTAACCTCATCCAAAAAGAGCGAAAACTTCCTGATCCCCCGCACTGATCGTGAAAAGGTATATGACCAGATTATAGAGGATATGACAGCTGCTGTTGCCGACCTACCCTGGCATGACGAAGTTTCTTATACGGGGCGTCCTTCCAAAGGAGCGGCTATGGGATTACTGGCACGTGCTTATCTCTTTCGTGCCGGATACTCCTTGCACCAGGATGGAAAGATGAAACGCCCGGACAATTACAAAGAGTATTACAAACGGGCCAAAGAAGTTTGCAGCGAACTGATCACTTCGCATCACCACTCACTAAATCCAAGTTATGAACGGGTATTCCGCAATGTATGTGAGTATAAACTGGAACCCAAAGAGGTGATGTACGAAGTACAGTTCTATAACCCGACAGGAGGTACGGAACATACCGGTAAAATCGGTTCATACAACTCACCTGAGATTGACAGAAACTCTTCTTATGGGTTGGGAAATTCATTTATCAAAACCACTCACATCTTCTATAATTACTTTGATGAAGATGATCCACGCCTCTCAACCGCTATTGCTACATTTAAAATAGACAAGAATGATAAAGTAATCGCAGTTCCCCTCAACGAGAGTTATAACTGGGCACCAGGCAAATGGCGTCGCAACTGGGTAGCAGGTTCTCCAAAAGACCTCGAAAATACAGATGTAAACTTCATCCTGTTACGCTACTCTGACATACTGCTGATGTATGCTGAAGCTGTAAATGAATACGACGGGCAACTGGACGATCTGGCTATTGAATGTTTGAATCAGGTACGTCGTCGGGCTTATGAAGCCGATCCTACAACTCCGAATGCAGAACTGGACTTCACAAAAGCAGACTTTCCCACACAGCAAACCGTTCGTGATTATCTATATATGGAACGTGCACGCGAACTTTGCTTTGAAGGTTTTCGCAGATTTGATCTTATCCGATGGAATTTATTGGGTAGTACGATTGCCGATTTTGCAGTGAAGTTCAAAGCAGCTGTAGCTGACGGTACACTGAAAGCCTATACCTGGGCGGCAGGAAATCGTTTTGAAGCGGGCAAACATGAACTATATCCGATACCAACTTACGAAATACGGGAGACGAAGGGTATCGTGACCCAGAATCCGAAATATTGATAAAACCCCAGACCGCAGGTTGTATGAACCTTTATACAAACTATAAACTCTTAAGTCCATAACAATTAGTGTGATTATCTTTTGTTCCGGATTTGTATAATCTGCGGTCAAAGGGGAAAGCTGAAACAGATTTTTATCCCTGACAATTATGAAATACAAGTTATTATCAGCCCTGCCGGGCCTCATCTTACCGCTGGCACATAGTAACGCTACCGGGCAAAAACAGCCCGAACAGCCAAACATTCTCTGCATCGTTTGCGAAGATATCAGTCCTTACCTGGGATGTTATGGCGACGCCGTAGCCGTTACCCCCAACCTGGATAATTTCTCCCGCGAGAGTATACGCTACACGGGTATGTACACCACGATCGGAGTCTCTTCTCCAAGTCGTGCAGCACTTATCACCGGGATGTATCCAACCTCCATTGGTGCCAACAATATGCGTACAGCACAAAACAAATCGAAACCAGCCGGCATACATCCATACGACGTAGTACTTCCGGCAGGTATCAAATGCTATACGGAACAGATGCGTGCCGCAGGTTACTTCTGCACTAATAACTCAAAAACAGATTACCAGTTTGCCGCTCCTCTAACTGCCTGGGATGAACAAGGAGATCGGGCACATTGGAAACATGCTCCCGAAGGGATGCCCTTCTTCTCCATCTTCAATCTCAATGTGACGCATGAGTTTCAGGTAATGAAACGTGCAGACCAGCCCTTGAGTGTCCAGCCGGAAGATATCATTCTTCCTCCCTATTATCCGGACGACCCTGTTGTACGCAAAGATATGGCTATTCTTTATAGTAATATCACCGAAATGGACCGTCAGTTTCAGATACTGGTGGATGAGCTTAAGGCATCCGGAAAACTGGACAATACAATTATTATATGGTACTCAGACAACGGAGGTCCAATGCCCAGGCAAAAAAGAGAACTGTACGAATCAGGAGCACTTGTGCCGTTTATGATACGTTTCCCCGACGGATACAAAGCGGGAACGGTGGACCGGGGATTGCATATGTTTGTTGATATCCCTGCAACAATCCTTTCACTGGCCGGACTACCTGTACCCGAATATATGCATGGCCGCCCTTTTTTAGGTCAATACAAGCAGAAATCGCGTAAGTATGTCTATGGTGCGCGCGACCGCCTTGACACTTTCTATGAAAAACAAGGTTGTGTACGTGATGAGCGCTATCGCTATATACGTAACTATCGTACTGAACAACCCGACTATCTACCATCATCTCCCGTGCCGCCATGCCTATGATGGCCCGCATGGCAGAGCTCCATGAAGCCGGAAAACTAAATGCCGATCAGGAGAAATGGTTCAAATATCCCCGTCCCGAAATAGAATTCTATGACGTACAAGCTGATCCGCATGAACTGAACAATCTGGCGGATGACCCTAAATATAAGAAAAAGATAAAGGAACTGAGTGATGAATTTGACCGTTGGATATCCACTTATAATAAGATGTGGAAATACACCGAACCGGAACTCATTGAAATGTTTCGCCCGGGAGGGGTACAGCCTGTAGTAACCCGCCCTGAAGTAAAGATAGAAAACGGAACGGCTACGCTGACTTGCAGTACCGAAGGAGCTTCCATTGCTTACCAGATAAACGGACGCGGATTGAACGAACACCACTGGTTCCTCTACACAGGTCCGTTCAGCGTAAATCCGGGAGATAAAATTTCGGCTATCGGTGTACGTGCCGGATACAAAGACAGCTCTATACAAGCCGAAGCCGATGAGCTACTTGCCGAATGGGTGGAAACACTCCTTACCTATCAAGTCAGCCACAAAAATGCCTCATTGAACGGAGGGCTTCTTTGTCCGGCCTGTGCCCGTGTACACGGGCGTTGTGGTGATGCTGTGCTACCTTTAATGTATATTGCCGAGAAAACGTGTAATGAGAAATATGTAACAGCAGCCAAAAACCTGATGCACTGGATGGGCAATGTTCATCAACCGGATGGTTCATGGATGAATGATGTGAACGTGTCGGATTGGAACGGAACAACCGTATTTGCTGCCATCGCTCTTTATGAGGCCTTACATCATCACGGCCATTTACTGGACGACTCGACGTAATGCCTGGCGTGAACAACTCTTGCAGGCCGGAGAATTTATCTATGGTGATAAATTCATCTACAGCCGTCGCCGTGAAGGAATGCGCAATATGAATGTAAACTACTCCGCTTCGGCAATCTATGCCCTCTTTGCTATTGGCACAGAATTCAACCGGCAGGACTTCATCGCCCGTGCCCGCGAAACGGCCGGAGACTTAAAAGCCTTCTTCACCACCAATGAATATTTCCTTTTCGGTGAAGGTCCCGAAATAAAGAAAAAAACACGCAATGGTTGCCTCCCGGTAGACCTTCTATATAATGTAGAAGAATCACTTCCCAATATGGTTTACTATGCCCGTATGGCAGATGATAAGGAGCTAATGGCACTCCTGGAAAAATCAATGGATACCCATCTTGAATTTATGCTCCCCGACGGAGCATGGGACAACAGTTGGGGAACACGCAGCTTTAAATGGACCTATTGGGGAGGACGTACCAGTGACGGTTTCATGGGAGGATACTATACACTTGCCGACCGACATCCGGAATATGCAGAAGCCATCCACCGCAATATCACCTTACTGAAAAAAGCAACCCACAACGGACTATTACATGGAGGTATGAATTATCACGACTGCGGTGTAGAAGCCTGCATTCATCATACCTTCGGACATGCCAAAGCACTGGCTTCTTTTCTCAACCAACCGGTAGTTACTCCGGCCCCCGTTCCACTCCCACGAGATAAGGCTTATGGAGCGAAACGTTTTGAGGATATCAATACCTGGCTGGTGAGTGAAGGCGAATGGCGGGCTACCGTCACCGGATTCGATTCGGAGTACAAAGTGAAAGGGACACATCCGATGGGAGGAGTTCTTTCTATGTTATGGAACAAACAGATCGGTCCGGTATTTGCTGCCACCATGAATCTCTACACGCTGATTGAAGCCCCCAATATGCAGGCCTATACACAGCCACACCGTATGTCCGGCAGCCCTCGTATAGAATTAATTGAAAATGGAACGATGTATAGTAACCTCGACGATCTGGACACAAAAATAACTTATCAGAAAAAGGGAAATACCCATCAGTTTCATATTGTAACGCATCTGGTAGATAGCAAACAGCAATTTTCTTCTGTCGGAAAAGAAGTTGTGGAGATTGATTATATCTTCCAGGAGAAAGAGATCGGCATTCACTGCTCTATCCCGGAATCACTAAGAAAAGCCGGCGTACAACTAACGTTGCCCATCATTGCCGCGCCACAGGAAAAAGAAAGAATAACCGAACATTCCGTTCAAGTAAATAAGGAAGGAGGAGTCTTACTACTCAATAGCCCGCAAACGCTAACCATCGCTCCAACAGATGAGAACGGACGTATTTTCAACCCTGTCCCTGGATTTTGTTTTATCCCTGTGATTGTACACCCCAATGAAAAAGGGGAAGTAGAAATAAGTATCCGTACACGGCGCCTTAAAAATCCCTACTTATGCGAATCAGTTCACCACAGAGTAGCACAGAGTTCCACAGAGTACTATTTATCTGATAAAACGCGGATTAACACAGACAAACGCAGATTAAAAGACTGTAGTTCTTTATCATACATTTTTAGTTTCCCTTTGCGAAAATCTGCGTTAATTCTGCGTTTCAATAAAGATTTAAACTCTGTGGAACTCCGTGTTACTCTGTGGTGAAATAGATTCATATCCATATAAGAACAAAGATTATGGCCCTATCTTTTCGGTAGCGGAAGTGCCCCTAAACGGCATCGCCACCGTTATCCGGTGTTGTACTTTGTCTTTCTCAGAAAGGAACGTTCCTTTCCCCAGTGAGCAGTCTTGTTTTACATGTACATGTCTCACTGTACCACATGTACATGTCGTACTGCACCACATGCACATGTCGTACTGCTTTACATGTACATGTAAAACAACGCTACACACCGAGGCTTCCTACGTCACTCTACGAGATAGGGCTTTATCGATACCGGAGAGATAAATAGATGGTAATGGCAGACAACATTTAGCGTAAAACTGATTAATAATAAATCAGCTCACCGCAGAGGGCATAGAGACGAAGCAACTAGTCGAATAACTCTTTCAGCACATCTAAAGATTTCAATAGCGGAAAATCGGGTAAGTGCAACCGATAATACTCATTAATAATGGTGAGGCAACGTGCCCGTTCTGTACGGTTCATACCGAAAATATGCATCGTATCATAATTCATTCGCATCAAACCAATAAGACGAAATGCCTCCTGCGGACCAATATACGACGAATGCAACTGCGGACGAAGCGAAGTAAAACAAGCATTCAACATATCAAAATAATCCCCTTCATGATAATCCTCCAGATTGGGATATAACCCCAAAAAGCGGGAAAGACGCATTAAAAACACCAAATGGAAATTGGCAAAACTCTCCCGGCATTCATCCAGCCAGGTAATGGAGTGAATCAGATAAGCAAACAACGGACGGTTTTCCGCTTCCTCACGAATGGCACGGTAAAGAAATTCCGCCAGAAAAAGAGCGATAGCTGACTTATATGGATCGTAAGGAATTGAAGAGAAAGGAAAAAAGGATTTTGCCTCTTTTATCTTATAAAGAGTAGCATTGGGGCGGTAATCTGCCTCAAACTCTATCAAAGAAAGTGGTTGAAACAATACGGACTTTACTGCCGCTTTTCTCGAACGTGGTACCGAAACTAAAAAAGAGGCACGTCCCAACAGCTCAGTATACATCTCAACGATATTAGATGTATCGTTATATTTCAGCGTATGAAGAACTATCCCAACCGTTTTTTGTAACATTTCTCTTCTAATTCTAATCCAATACAAAACTACAAAAAAAAGCGGAATGTTAGTAACTCTTCTCCTACTACCTAAAAAAAAGAGTTTCTATGTGACATTTTTTTTGCTACATTATTTCACTGATAATCAGAAGAAAGCCAGGTATAACATAAGGAATAGGGTAACTTTTTATAAAAAAAATCTTGCGAAACATTTGCTAATTCAAAAAAAGTATCTACCTTTGCATCCGCAATCGAGAAACAAACACTCGAAAAGCAAAAGAAACGGAAACGCTTCAAAGAAATGATGGCCCGTTCGTCTATCGGTTAGGACGCAAGATTTTCATTCTTGAAAGGGGGGTTCGACTCCCCCACGGGCTACAATTAAAAAAATAAACGAATTAAAACAGATTAGTCGAGATGGCAAATCACAAATCATCACTAAAGAGAATCAGACAAGAAGAAACAAGAAGACTTCATAACAGATATTATGGCAAAACCATGAGAAATGCTGTTAGAAAACTTCGTTCGACTACTGACAAAGCAGAAGCAGCTGCTATGTATCCAGGTATCACCAAGATGCTTGATAAGTTGGCTAAAGTGAATATTATTCACAAGAACAAAGCCAGCAACTTGAAGTCAAAATTGGCTATCTACATTAATAAGCTTGCTTAATATAAGAAATTAGCACTACTTCATACAACACTGAGACTGAACTTTTTAGTTCGGTCTTTTGTGCGTTAGGATCTATTTATTCAGGTAGTATCTTCTTCTTTTCCACTACTTACCAGTATTCGTGTTTTTTCACCCTTTATTCTTCCTCAATCCATTTTTTTTTGCTATTTTTGCTCTGTTATTATAACTTAGAAAGGCAATTATGAGCGAAGACTTATTCTCCCAAGTTCCCCAGGACAACGGATCGTATTCAGCCGACAGTATTCAGGTCTTAGAAGGTCTGGAAGCTGTACGCAAGCGCCCCGCGATGTACATCGGCGACATCAGTGTAAAGGGACTTCATCACTTGGTATATGAAATCGTTGATAACTCTATCGACGAAGCGTTAGCAGGTTATTGCGACCACATTGAAGTCACAATCAACGAAGATAATTCAATTACTGTACAGGACAATGGACGTGGTATTCCTGTAGACTTCCACGAGAAAGAACAAAAATCTGCATTAGAAGTAGCTATGACGGTACTTCATGCAGGAGGAAAGTTTGATAAAGGTTCCTATAAAGTTTCAGGTGGTCTGCACGGTGTAGGTATGTCTTGTGTAAATGCACTGTCTACCCACATGATCAGTCAGGTTTACCGTAATGGTAAAATCTATCAGCAGGAATATGAAATAGGAAAGCCACTTTATCCTGTAAAGGAAGTAGGCGAATCCGAACATACCGGAACAAGGCAACAGTTCTGGCCGGACAATACAATCTTCACCGAAACAGTCTATAAGTATGAGATTCTGGCTGGACGTATGCGTGAACTTGCTTACTTAAATGCAGGAATTAAAATCACGTTAACAGATCGTCGTGTAGTTAATGATGAAGGCAAATTCAAACAAGAAATATTCTACTCAGAAGAGGGTTTGAAGGAATTTGTTCGTTATCTGGAATCCTCACGTGATCACCTGATCAATGATGTAATCTACCTGAACACAGAAAAACAAGGTATCCCCATTGAATTGGCTATCATGTATAATACCGGATTCTCGGAGAACGTTCACTCTTATGTAAATAACATTAATACCATAGAAGGCGGTACGCATCTGGCCGGTTTCCGCCGTGCACTTACACGTACTCTAAAGAAATATGCCGAAGACAGCAAAATGCTGGAAAAGGTAAAGGTAGAAATCTCCGGTGATGACTTCCGCGAAGGCCTGACTGCCGTTATCTCAGTCAAAGTAGCCGAACCTCAGTTTGAAGGACAAACTAAAACGAAGTTAGGCAACAACGAAGTAATGGGAGCCGTAGATCAGGCAGTAGGTGAAGCATTGGCTTACTATCTGGAAGAGCATCCTAAAGAAGCCAAACTGATTGTTGATAAGGTGGTACTTGCTGCAACAGCTCGTCACGCTGCCCGTAAAGCACGTGAAATGGTGCAACGCAAATCTCCAATGTCCGGTGGTGGACTTCCGGGTAAACTTGCCGACTGTTCAGATAAGGATCCGCAAAAATGCGAACTATTCCTCGTCGAGGGAGACTCAGCCGGTGGTACGGCAAAACAAGGTCGTAACCGTGCATTTCAGGCCATCTTACCATTACGTGGTAAGATTTTGAATGTAGAGAAAGCCATGTATCACAAAGCACTTGAAAGCGAAGAGATCCGTAACATATATACAGCGTTAGGCGTTACCATCGGTACAGAAGAAGACAGCAAAGCAGCCAATATCGATAAGTTGCGTTATCATAAGATTATTATCATGACCGATGCCGACGTCGATGGTTCTCACATCGACACACTGATCATGACCTTCTTCTTCCGCTATATGCCGCAGATCATTCAGAATGGCTATCTGTATATTGCTACACCTCCACTTTACTTGTGTAAAAAAGGTAAAGTAGAAGAATATTGCTGGACGGATGCGCAACGCCAGGCATTTATTGACACCTACGGTGGTGGTTCTGAAAATGCTGTTCATACACAACGTTATAAAGGTTTGGGTGAAATGAACGCCCAGCAGTTGTGGGAAACAACGATGGATCCGGAGAACCGCATGCTAAAACAAGTAAATATTGAAAACGCAGCAGAAGCTGATTTCATTTTCTCCATGTTAATGGGTGAAGATGTAGGACCGCGCCGCGAATTCATTGAAGAGAATGCAACGTATGCAAATATCGATGCATAATACGTAATTATTTACCAACCTCACATCTTACAACGAAGAAGCGCCGGGAAACAAAGGAAAATCCTCTGTACCGGCGCTTTTCTTTTTAAGAAGAAAGGCTGGAATACCGCCTTGTTCCAATCAAATAAAATGTTGTTTCTTTAATTCTTCGGCAGTAACTTCCAACTCCCGGTACCACTCTTCTCCGAATTTACGAATAAGTGGTTCTTTCAGAAATTTATATACGGGTACATCTTCTTTCTTCCCCAACAACACGGCTGCCTTACAAATATCCCAACGGTTGTAATTAACAGCTTTATAAGGACCATAGTCGCCTACACGAATAGGATACAGATGACAAGACACAGGTTTGTAGAAATTCACTTTCCCTTCGCGGTAAGCTTTTTCAATGGCACAATAACAATAACCTTTTTCATCGTAACAAGTAAACACACAATCCTTATTGTTTACAATAGAAGTCACAATATCTCCCTCTTGGTCAGTATACACCACCCCTTGTTTGTCAATAATGGCACGAGCCTCCGGAGAAAGCTCCTCCCAAATCACAGGAAGTACCTCTTCCAGCTTTGCTATCTCATCGAGTTCTACCGGAGCACCCGCATCTCCTTCGATGCAACATTCGCCTTTACAAGCCTTTAGGTTGCAAATGAATTTTTCGCGAAACACATCTAAACTTACTACAACATCTCCTACTTGAATCATCCACTCAATCTATTAAAAAACAGAGACGCATTGAATACACCTTGTACCCTTATAAACATTTCATTCGTGTTTGCAAAGCTACAAGACGCATGCAGTGCGTCTCTATCATAAATTATATATTACTTAATCAGTACGTTACCATTCATCTCTGCCGGTGCTTCAAGTCCCATAATCTTCAGGATTGTAGGAGCAACATCAGCAAGACGGCCATTCTCTACTTTAGCATCCTTATTTTCTGTAACATACACACAAGGAACCGGGTTCAAAGAGTGTGCTGTATTCGGAGTACCATCTTCATTCAAAGCGTGATCGGCATTACCATGATCAGCAATAATGATAGCTTCATAGCCCTGCGCCTTAGCTGCTTCAATTGTTTCTTTTACACAAGCATCTACAGCAACAACCGCTTTCTCAATTGCATCATAAATACCGGTATGGCCTACCATATCACCATTGGCATAGTTCACAACGATAAAATCATATTTATTCTCGTTGATGGCGGCCACCAGTTTATCTTTCACTTCGTAAGCACTCATCTCCGGCTTCAAGTCATAAGTAGCCACTTTGGGAGACGGAACCAAGATACGGTCTTCATTATTATATGGAGTCTCACGTCCACCGTTAAAGAAGAATGTTACATGTGCATATTTCTCTGTTTCGGCAATATGAAGCTGTTGCAAACCTTTGGCAGCCAGATATTCACCCAAGGTATTCATTACATTTTCTTTATCGAACAAGATATGAACACCTTTAAAAGAAGCGTCATATGGAGTCATACAATAATACTGCAACCCCGGAATAGTATGCATACCTGCTTCCGGCATATCCTGCTGAGTCAGTACTACAGTCAGCTCTTTCGCGCGGTCATTACGATAATTAAAGAAGATAACAACATCGCCTTCTTTAATTGTACCATCCACATTCGCATTAACAATCGGCTTTATAAATTCGTCAGTAATACCTTCATCATAAGATTGCTGCATTGCCTGAACCATATCTGTAGCTTTTGCACCAATACCGTTTACCAGCAAATCATATGCTTCTTTCACACGTTCCCAACGTTTATCGCGATCCATTGCATAATAGCGACCAATGATAGAAGCAATCTTACCGGCTGATTTTGCACAATGCGCTTCCAACTGTTCAATAAATCCTTTACCGCTCTTCGGATCTGTATCACGGCCATCCATGAAACAATGAATGTATGTATTCTCAACACCATATTCTTTGGATATATCACAAAGCTTATACAGATGATCCAATGAACTGTGTACACCACCATCAGAAGTCAATCCCATGAAATGAATATTCTTTCCGTTTTCTTTAGCATAAGTAAAAGCAGAAACAATTTCGGGGTTCTTCATGATGCTGTTATCACGACATGCCAGATTGATTTTTACCAAATCCTGGTAAACCACCCGTCCGGCACCAATATTAAGGTGTCCTACTTCTGAGTTACCCATCTGTCCATCGGGCAAACCCACGTTCTCACCACTTGCCTGAAGCTGAGAATGAGGATACGTTTTTAGCAAATAATCCCAATAAGGAGTGGGAGTATTAAAAATTACGTCATCTTTTCCGTGGTCGCTATTCCCCAACCATCAAGGATCATTAAAAGGGCTTTCTTACTCATAATATTTAAAATTAATTAATTGGCTTTCTTTAATTCGGGTGCAAAGGTACGAAAAAGATTATTTTAATCACAAAAAAGGAGAATAAGGTGCACTCTTATAAGAAATATTCCGTACTTTTGCTCCGCTTTTAAAAATATTAAGAATATAAATATGGACGATTCAAACCCGCGAACGTACAACAGTATTAACTAAAAGCGAACAGAGCCATACAAGCGTCATGATGCCTCTGTTCGGATTAAAAACAAACGAAAGGAGGCAATAAGATGAGAAAATATCTTTATTGTGAGGCTGGCTTTGTGGAAAAATCACAATGGCTACCCAATAGCTGGGTGAACGTAGTATGCCCCGATGCAAATGATTTTGAGTTTCTGACTCAGGAATTACAAGTCCCGGAATCTTTTTTAAATGATATAGCCGATACCGACGAACGTCCTCGTACAGATACGGAGGGGAATTGGTTATTGACTATTCTTCGTATACCCGTACAAAGTAATCAGAACGGTATCCCATTCAGCACCGTCCCCATTGGCATCATTACCAACAATGAAATCATTGTTTCCGTATGTTATCACAACACGGAATTACTACCGGATTTTATTGAACATACCCGCCGTAAAGGGATCATAGTACGCAATAAATTAGACTTGATTTTACGGCTTATCTATTCATCGGCAGTATGGTTTCTGAAATACCTGAAACAAATTAATGTTGATATCACCGCAGCAGAAAAAGAGCTGGAAAAAAGCATCCGCAACGAAGATCTTCTGCGCCTGATGAAATTACAGAAAACACTCGTTTACTTCAACACCTCTATTCGTGGTAATGAGGTGATGATAGGTAAACTGAAAAGTATTTTTCAGGATACTGACTATCTGGACCAGGAATTAGTGGAAGATGTTATAATCGAATTAAAGCAAGCATTCAATACCGTGAATATCTATAGTGATATCCTTACGGGAACCATGGATGCATTTGCCTCTATCATTTCCAACAATGTGAATGCGATCATGAAACGCATGACAAGCCTGTCTATTACATTGATGATACCTACACTGATTGCCAGTTTCTATGGAATGAATGTAGATATACACATTGATGAAGTGCCACACGCTTTTGCATTAATCGTATTATCTTCAGTAGTGCTTTCTGCAATGGCGTTCATCATATTCAAAAAGATTAAATGGTTCTAAGAGAAGGGGTAAGAAGAAGGGAGAGTGGAGAAGGGAGAAGTACTATGTAGCGTGACAGGGCAACAACTTTCAACTTTTCATTAAATAACTTTTTTCATTTCCAACGTTCAATTTTCCATTTTTAATCAAATCAGGTCCAAACAGACAGAAAGAATGCTTAAGTGGTTTAAATAGCCGCTTAAGTGTTCTTTTTGTTGTAAAACAAAGAATATCTGCAAGATGCATTTCTTGCACAAAGTTTGTGCCGTTTGATTTATTTGTTTATTTTTGCAAAAAGTACTACTATCGTGTTAAAAAGGAATGCATTATGAAGAAAAAACACTTAAAACTCGGCTCATGTGCCTCATGGCCTCATTACTCACGCTATCCTCTTGTGTGGATAACGATTATGATCTTACTAAAGACATCGACTTAACCATTCAAGTGGGTGGAAGCGAATTCGCTATTCCCGGAGGAGAAACTGAGCCGATAAAATTAAGTAAGATACTGGATATTGAAGAAAATGGCGTTGTAAAGACCGACAATGAAGGCAATTATTATCTGTTGCAGGAAGGATCGGAAAGTAACACAGACATCTCAGTAAATGGCTTTCAGGTAGAAGCCCCTGATATCACCCCGATAAGACCAGAATTAAACTTTACTATACCATCTTTGACTGGTCTTCCCGCAACTGATATCTCAGCACCACTTCCAATAGAGAGTACAAATTTCGAATTGAAGGGTGAAAACCTTCCGACAGATATCACAAGTCTCTCTTCTATCGATATGGATATGGAAGCTGTGATTCACTTTTCTATACCGGCAGGAATCATCAGTAAACTCACTTTAAAGACTGTTGAACTAAGCTTCCCGAAGTTTATCAATTCACCGAGACTCACAAATGGAGTATTACACCTGACAAGAGAAGAAGCTACCGCCGCAAATGGACTGACAATTACAATCCCCGTTGACGGAATTAACTGTAATAATCAAGAAGGAGTCACGTTTATCAAAGGCGATGAATATTCTCAACTTCTGATGAAAGGAACTATCTCTCTGGAAGGAGAAGTCAGTATCAATACCGGTGATGTACAACAAGGAGTTGAAGGCCCCGTTAGTATCAATCTGACAGTGGAAATCACACTACAGGACAAACAGTCCAAACAACCTATTATCAGCATAAAGTCAGTGACAGGTGTTGTACAACCAAAAATAGATATCAACATTGATCCGGTTATGCTGTCGGGACTGCCCGACTTTCTGGATGACGAGAAAGTAAAGTTGTCCGTACGGAATCCGATGGTATTCTTCATGGCTAAAAACAATACTCCGGTTGCAGCAAATGTAAATGGTACAATCAAGTCTTTTATAAACAAAGAAGGAGGAGGTAGAGAAGCTGTAGGAGATTCGGAAAATAATCCTGTTAAATTCGCCTTTAAACTGGAGAAAGAGAAAGAACAAGAGTTCTGTCTGTCACCATTCGACCCCGCAAAAGAAGGAGTGACTCATGTAATAGTGACAGATTTGCCCAGACTGATCGACAGAATTCCTGATATATTTGAGTTTGAAGTAAATGCTGACGCTACTACCGACGAAACTACTGTCGAATTGGGGCGCACTTACAATATTACGACCGATTATGACGTGAATGTACCTTTCGTATTTGGTAAAAACATCACAACGATTGTTTACAAAGACAGTGTAGACGGTTGGTATGACGACTTGAAAGACTACGAAATACAACAGGTGAACGCTACCGCTACTGCTTTCAACACAATCCCGTTAGGATTGAACCTCACAGCTAAAGTACTGACAGTAGATAATCAAGGAAAGGCAGAAGAACTGAAAGGTGTAACTATCACAGTAATAGTTGATGGTAAAAAAGACGGTACCATCAAAGCCGGTAAGAATAATACAGCCGCTGAAAGTACATTAGTCATTGAAATAAAAGAAACGACTTCCGGAGCTGTCAAAAGACTGGACGGACTTGCTTTCGAAATCGTAGCAGCATCAGCAGAAGATGCAGAGGGACAACAACTGAACGAAAACCAGACGTTGCAATTGAAGAATGTACGCCTGAAAGTACCCAATGGTGTAATTATAGATTTGAACTAATTTAGATGTATCAAAAAAACGAATAGAACAATGAAACACTATAAATTAAAAGCCACACTGGCTTCACTCTTTATTCTCTGTACTACAGGCGTAGGGGCACAAAGCCTCAACTCAAGCTATTTCATGGAAGGCATGACTTACCGTCATCAGCTCAACCCGGCATTTATGAATGAAAGTAATTACATCAATTTACCCTTCTTCGTATTAGGTAATTTCAATGTAGGTCTTCAGGGTAATGTCGGAGTGAATGACTTCCTTTATAAATATAATCAGAACGGATATAACTGACAACGTTTATGAATCCGACTGTTGGCAGTCAAGAGTTTCTGAGTAACCTGCATACTAACAACCATCTCAGCGTAAATCTTCGTATGCCTATTATTGCATTTGGTTTCCGTGGTTTCGGAGGTTTCAATACATTTGAGATTGCATTCCGTTCTAATACCTCCGTCAACCTACCATACGGACTTTTTGACTTTATGAAAACAGGGATGAGCGACGAAGGTGGAACTCATTATAGAGTAAAAGATCTCACAGTACGTTCCAACAATTATGCAGAAGTAGCTTTAGGACATTCTCATGAGATCATTAAAGATCGCCTGACAATAGGTGCTAAAGTTAAATTCCTGGTAGGAGGTGCTAATGCAGAAGCAAAAATCAAGAGAATGGACATCACAATGGGACAGGATGAATGGCTCATAGATGCCGAAGGCAGGTAGAAGGTTCATTAAAGGGTGGTTACTTTGAAAGTAAAGAACCCGACGAACACGGTAAACCCGGAGAAATTGACGGTTTTGATATCGATGGTCCCGGTATAGGTGGTTACGGAGTTGGATTTGATTTGGGAGCTGTATACAAAATGGACGATTATGTAGAAGGACTTACCCTTTCGGCTGCTCTACTTGACCTCGGCTTCATCAAATGGAATAACGGTTTGAAAGCTAAAATGCAACATAATTACACTTTTAAAGGATTCGAAAACCCAATCGCAGTAAAACCGGGAGAAGGTGAACCGGGAGACATCGACGACGAATTGGATAACTTAGGAGATCAGTTTGAAGAATTTATCAAGTTCTATGATGATGGAACAGTTAAGAGCCGTACCACCAAACTGGCTACTACGATGAATATCGGTGCCGAATACGTGCTTCCTTATTATAAGAATCTGAAATTCGGTTTACTTTCATCCACACATTTCAATAAGCCTTTCACATGGTCGGAAGCACGTCTTTCAGCCAATGTAGCCCCGGTAAGATGGTTTGAGGCTTCTGTAAACTATGCAATAAGCAGTTTCGGTTCGTCATTAGGATGGGTACTGAATTTCCACCCGAGTGGTTTCAACTTCTTCATTGGAACAGACCACATGATAACCAAAGTAACCCCACAATATGTTCCGGTAGGCAATGCTAATGCAAACGTAAGTATGGGATTCAACATTACCTGGGGAAAGAAGAAGGCCAAAAAAGTGGTAACAACAACTACAATATCAGAATTCTAAGGATAACTGACCGTCACCCAACAGGTTGAAGGTCATCCGATGATAAGGAGAAACACCGTGTTCGGCAATAGCTGCACGGTGTTTTTTTGTGGGATATCCTTTGTTATGATCCCAATCATAATAAGGAAATTCTTCATGCAACCGGTTCATACAATCATCACGATAAGTTTTCGCCAGGATAGAAGCAGCAGCAATGGACAGATACTTCCCGTCCCCTTTTATCACCGTTGTATGAGGTATATCAGTATACTTTTTAAAACGATTACCATCGATAAGAAGATGTTCCGGGCGTACCTTGAGTTGATCTACCGCACGATGCATGGCAAGAAAAGAAGCATTCAGAATGTTTATCTCGTCTATCTCTTCAGGAGATACAATCCCAACAGCCCAGGCAACAGCTTCCCGCTCAATAACCTCACGCAAAGCATAACGTTGTTTTTCGGTGAGCTGTTTGGAATCATTCAAGAGTTCATTCTTAAAATCTACCGGAAGAATAACGGCGGCAGCATAAACAGAACCGGCCAAACAACCACGCCCAGCTTCATCACAACCGGCCTCCACAAGACCTTCATTCAAATAAGGTAATAGCATAATCGCTTTATTTAGTTGAAAATTGAAAGTTGAAAATTGGCTGCGCGATTATACTACGTAGCAACTTTCAACTAATAGCATAATCATCCTTACACTAAAACGGCACAAAGATAATTATTTAGTTGAAAGTTGAAAATTGGCTGCGCTATAACGCTGCATAGTAATTTTCAACTTTCAATTTTCAACTAAAACAAGCTCCAGGCAACAGTCAGACCTGCCATAACAATGGCAACCATGCTCATAAGCTTTATCAGGATATTCAAACTCGGACCAGATGTATCTTTAAACGGATCACCAACGGTATCGCCCACAACAGTTGCTTTGTGTACTTCGCCGCCTTTGCCACCTAAATTGCCTTCCTCTACATATTTCTTTGCATTATCCCAGGCGCCACCGGCATTAGCCATAAAAATAGCAAGTACGAAACCACTGCTCAGACCACCGATAAGTAAACCAACAACTCCCGTCACTCCAAAAATGACTCCGGTAAGAATAGGAGCAATAATGGCTATAAGTGAAGGAATAACCATTTCACGCTGAGCACCTTTGGTGGAGATAGCCACACAACGTTCGTAATCGGGTTCTGCCTCTCCGGTCAGGATACCTTTTATCTCACGGAACTGACGACGTACTTCATCCACCATATGCCCGGCAGCGCGACCAACAGCATTCATTGTCAATCCACAGAAAAGGAAAGCCATCATAGAACCAATAAAAATACCGGAAAGTACCTTTGGATTCATCAAAGTGACATCATAGTAATTCATGAAATCCACAAAGGTAGCATTGGCAGTAGCTATCACATCGCCATTGGGCATCGTCAGTTCGATTGTCCCCAGACGAGTCAGTCCAATACGGATCTCTTCAATATAAGAAGCAAGCAAGGCAAGCCCCGTCAATGCAGCAGAGCCAATGGCAAATCCTTTACCGGTAGCAGCTGTTGTATTACCCAATGAATCGAGGGCATCCGTACGCTTACGTACCTCCTCACCCAAGCCGGACATTTCGGCATTCCCACCGGCATTGTCGGCAATCGGTCCATAAGCATCCGTAGCAAGGGTTATTCCTAATGTAGAGAGCATACCTACGGCAGCAATTCCAATGCCATAAAGTCCCATACCGACATTATCAAAGTCGAAACCAGAAGCAAACAGGAAAGAAGCTATAATACCCACTACGACAGCCAATACAGGAATGGCCGTAGAAAGCATCCCCAGACCAATACCGGAGATGATTACTGTAGCCGGACCAGTCTTACCGCTCTCACTCAACTTCTGGGTAGGACGATAGGACTGGGATGTATAATATTCGGTAGAACGGCCGATGATAATACCAACCACCAATCCGACTACGACGGCACAAGAAATCCACATCCAGTTTTCGAGCTGTAACAGCCAAAGGATAAAGAAAGTAGCCGCTACTATCAGTACCGAACTCAGATTTGTACCGAAAGCAAGGGAATTCAACAAATCTTTCATCTTGGCATTCTCTTTGGTACGCACCGAGAAGATACCAATAATAGAAAGCAGAATACCCACAGCAGCAATCAGCATCGGGGCAATAACGGCTTTAAACTGCATCACGGTGTCACCTGTATGAATAAAGGCAGCTGCCCCCAATGCGGCGGTAGCAAGGATAGAGCCACAATAAGACTCATAAAGATCGGCTCCCATACCAGCCACATCACCTACATTGTCACCTACATTATCGGCAATGGTGGCAGGGTTTCGCGGATCATCTTCTGGTATGCCTGCTTCTACCTTCCCCACAAGGTCGGCGCCCACATCGGCCGCTTTGGTATAAATACCGCCACCCACGCGGGCAAACAATGCCTGTGTGGAAGCTCCCATACCGAAAGTCAGCATCGTGGTAGTGATAATACAAAGTTTATGGGTAGGGCTCAATACATCAGCCGGAATGGCCCAGTTCAACAATAAATACCAGAAAGATATATCAAGAAGCCCAAGGCCTACCACTACCAGTCCCATAACGGCACCACTACGGAAAGCGATCCTCAGCCCGGCATTTAGAGAAGTACGGGCGGCATTGGCCGTACGTGCAGAAGCATAAGTGGCCGTCTTCATACCAAGAAACCCCGAAAGTCCGGAGAAGAAACCACCGGTCAGAAATGCAATAGGTACCCAGGCATTCTGTACCTGAAAACCGTAGGCCATAATAGAGAACAGGACTACCAGACCGAAAAAGACCCATCCCACAATCTTATACTGTTGTTTCAGATAAGACATGGCACCTTTGCGCACTGCAGCAGCAATTTTAATCATTTGAGGAGTACCTTCACTCTCTTTCATCATTTGCTTATGGAAATAATAAGCAAAGCAGAGAGCCAATACAGAGGCGGCAGGAACCAACCAGAAAAGCAAGCTATCCATAGAATAAATTTTTAGAGGTTTACGAAAGGCTAAAAGTATTGATTCCAAACGAGATAAGCAAATAAAAAAGAAAGAAAAAAGATGTCGGATTACTTGACTTTAGCTTTTTTATATCGTATCTTCGTCAACGTAATCATAAGGTAGATTCAGTTAAACTACATTAGAAGGAGAGAGCCGCAGCTTTCTCCTTTCTTCTTTTATATACGGAAGATATGCCTTCTTTCTTCGGTATTTTTTAAGTATTTCCTCGGTATATAATGAAAATTACACGGTATGTTACGGTTCATTACATACTATGTTACGATGCAAATGATACTATGTTGCGATGCAAATGACATTGTGTTGCGATGTAAATGCTACTTTCTTCCCGAATAGTTGCTTTTTAGTTAAGAATCAATAAATCAGCTCTTGACAAGATTGCAACCCAGTTGCACATGCAAATGCTCTATCTTTGCATCAGAAATCAATAATAGAATCATTATGAGCTGTAACTGTTGTCACCCTTCCGGCTGTAGCCCGGAAAAGAAAAAGAACGAATATATACCGGCTATCATCAGTTTTACCATGCTAACAGTAGGAATGATACTCAATCATTTCAATCTGTTTACGCTGCCGGGCAGTGCTCTGATATGGTATACAGTAGCCTACCTGCCGTAGGATGGCCTGTATTGCGGGAGGCTTTCGGACGACTCCGTCACGGAGAGTTCTTCAATGAATTTATGCTAATGGGCATCGCCACCATCGGCGCATTCTGTATCGGCGAGTATCCCGAAGGAGTGGCAGTGATGCTATTCTATTCCATCGGAGAAGCTTTTCAGGATCGTGCGGTGGGGAATGCACAGCGAAATATCAAAGCACTGCTCGATGTTCGTCCGGAAACAGCAACAGTCATCCGTGATGAACGTCCGGAGACAATGCACCCCGAAAATGTTAAGGTAGGAGAAACCATCGAGATAAAAGCCGGAGAACGCGTCCCTCTTGACGGAATGATGCAAAACGAGCAGGCCTCTTTCAATACAGCAGCACTAACCGGAGAAAGTCGTCCTCGAACCATCCGCAAAGGAGAGACGGTGCTTGCAGGAATGATTGCTACCGACCGGGTAGTACGACTTACAGTAACCAAACCATTTAATGAAAGTGCACTTGCCCGAATACTTGCTATGGTACAAGAAGCCAATGAGCGGAAAGCACCTGTAGAGTTATTCATACGCCGGTTTGCACGGATATATACCCCTATCGTTACGGGATTGGCAGTACTTATCGTTCTCCTCCCCTTCCTCTACTCATTGGGAGTACCTGCATTTGATTATGTTTTCAGAGACTGGCTTTACCGGAGTTTGGTGTTTCTGGTTATCTCCTGCCCTTGCGCGCTCGTTGTCAGTATCCCTTTAGGCTATTTTGGAGGTATCGGAGCGGCTTCCCGCGCCGGAGTCCTGTTCAAAGGGGGAAACTATCTGGATGCTATTACTCAGGTCAACACCGTAGTTTTCGACAAGACCGGAACTCTCACCAAAGGGGTGTTTGAAGTACAGCATGTGGAGAGCGTGCTCTCTTCCGATACAGAGCTATTGCAATACGTTGCCTCTGCCGAGCAGAAAAGCACACATCCGATAGCACGTGCCATCGGTGAATATGCGATCCGACAGGGAGTAACACTCCTCCCTGCCACAGATACAACAGAGATACCCGGACATGGACTGAGAGTTATCATAGCCGGGCACGAAGTACTGGCAGGTAATCCCCGTCTACTCTCCCGCTACAACATTGCCTACCCGGCAGAGTTGAATGTTTCGGCAGATACCATTGTAGCCTGCGCGATAAACGGAACATATGCCGGATATCTTCTTCTGGCCGATATTCCCAAAGAGGATGCAGAGATAGCTATCCAGGCATTGAAAGCATTAAATATTGATAATATACAAATTCTTTCGGGCGATAAACAAGCAATTGTTTCTAAATTAGGGGCGCAATTGGGAGTATCTCAGGCATACGGCGATCTGCTACCCGAAGGAAAGGTTGCCCATATCGAACAACTGAAGGCCAATCCTGCCCACCGCATTGCTTTCGTAGGAGACGGTATCAATGATGCACCTGTACTGGCAATGAGCAATGTGGGTATCGCTATGGGAGGCTTGGGTAGTGATGCAGCCATCGAGACAGCAGATGTAGTGATACAAAACGACCAGCCGTCTAAAGTAGCAACTGCCATACGCATCGGTCGTGCTACCCGACGGATTGTCTGGCAAAACATCATTCTCGCTTTCGGTGTAAAACTAGCCGTATTGCTATTGGGTGCCGTTGGCATGGCTACCATGTGGGAAGCTGTGTTTGCTGATGTAGGCGTAGCTTTGCTGGCTATCCTGAATGCCATACGAATACAGAAGCAAGGCGCTTCGGATCAGTTTACATCCGGCATGAACAATGAAAACAAAAAATGATTATGGAAGAGAATATCTACCTCGACAAATTAGGACAACGGGATATTAAGCCAACCGCTATGCGGTTGCTTATCCTTCGAGCCATGATGCAGTTCAACCGGGCTTTCAGTCTGCTCGATTTGGAGACGTATCTGGATACTGTGGACAAATCTACACTCTCACGCACTATTAACCTTTTTCTGAAACATCATCTCATACATGGTATCGACGATGGTTCAGGCTCACTAAAGTATGCCGTATGTGGGAATGAATGCAACTGTGACATTGATGATCTGCACGTACATTTCTATTGTACTAAGTGCCACAAGACATATTGCTTGCGGAATATACATATCCCGGCAGTCAGCCTGCCACAACATTTCACTGCGGAAAGTATCAATTACGTGATAAAGGGCTTGTGTGATCATTGTTCGCATTGACAAAAAAAGATTCGGTTAGCGTTCTCTTTATATATATCTTTTGTTACCTTTGTGGCTTATCATACTATTCAACACACAATGGAACAGCTTTATGGATTGCAAGAAGACTACCGACAATGGCTCACAGAGCTTAAATCAAAAATACGTTTCAGCCAGATAAAAGCGGCAGTAGCCGTTAACAGTGAGCTCATCCACCTATATTGGAACCTCGGGCAACAGATTGTAGAAAAGCAAGAGAATGCACAATGGGGAAGCGGATTCATAGAACGGCTCAGTAAAGACTTACAAATGGAGTTTCCGGATATTAGTGGATTATCCGTAAGTAATCTAAGACGTTGCAGGCAGTTCTATTTATTTTATAATCAAGAAGATAAAATTCGCGCGCAGCTTGTGCGTGAATTAGATGACAATAGTTTATTCAGTATCCCTTGGGGACATCATACTTTCATTATAGGAAGAATCAAATCTCCTCAGGAAGCCCTCTTCTACATCCACAAAACCATCGAAAACGGATGGAGTCGTGCCATATTAGAATATCACATCGAAAAAGACCTCTATCATACTCAAGGCAAAGCTATCAATAACTTTTCTACCACTCTCCCCGAACCTCAAAGTGAACTCGCCAACGAACTTATCAAAGATCCGTATCATTTCGATTTCCTCCAACTTTCAGACAAAGCATTGGAGCGCGACATTGAAAATGGTCTTGTACAACACATCTCACAATTTTTATTGGAGATGGGACAAGGCTTCGCTTACATGGGACGGCAATACCTGCTGAGAGTAGGTAAAAAAGAGTATAGATTGGATTTGCTATTCTATCATACAAAACTTAAGGCCTATATCATTATCGAATTAAAAGCGAAAGAGTTCGAACCCGAATTCATAGGTAAACTCAATTTTTACGTATCAGCTATTAACGAACTGGTACGTGATTCCCAAGACCGCCCCACCATCGGTATTCTCCTCTGCAAAGGAAAAGATGACTATGAAGTGGAATTCTCGCTTCGAGACATCAACAAACCTATTGGAGTCAGTACTTATACTTATAATGAACTTCCGGAAGAAATCCGACAAGCGCTCCCCGGCCTGCAAGAGCTGAAAGAACAATTAAACGAATATGACCGTTTGCAGTAAAAAACAATCTGCAATATGAAGAAACCAATAATCTCATGTATTCTCTTCTGTTTAATCCTGTTGCCAATACAGGGACAAGAAATAAACACAGCCAAAATCGATTCTTTTCTTAATCATATCGAGAAGTATAATCAAGGTATTGGTTCTGTGGCCATTTCCAAAGGAGGGAAAACGGTGTATACACGCCGTTTCGGACAAAATAATCTGAATAAGAAACAAAACGGTGAAGCATTCAAATATCGTATAGGCTCCATCACCAAACTTATGACGGCTACACTGGTTGAACAACTTGTGGAACAAGGCCGGCTCAGTCTAACCGAGACATTGGATACTTACTTTCCCAATATCCCCAATGCCCCAAAAATCAGTCTGACTCAATTACTGAATCATAGTAGTGGATTAGGCAATTATATTCTGAAAAATGACAGTCTGTACTTTTGGACAAAACTCCCCCAATTGTTATAACTTTACTAACAATCAGAGGAGTCCTGTTATCATTCTATCACTACCGCCGTTCCGGTAGCAGTTACCATCAACATGCTACCACTACCCCCAACGGTTTCATAATCCAGGTCAACGCCTATTACAGCATTAGCCCCGAGCCGGGCAGCCTGTTCTTCCATTTCCTTTATCGCCGTTTCTTTAGCTTGACGGAGTACTTCTTCATAAGCACCGGAACGCCCACCTACAAAATCACGAATACCGGCTAAAAAATCACGAAATACATTGGCACCGATGATCGTCTCACCAGAGACAATTCCATAATAGTGAATTATTCTTTTCCCTTCAATAATGGGAGTCGTTGTTACTAACATAATCTTTTCTTTGTTTATTGGTTATTTACGTTATTAGACGCACAAATAACCGGAAAAGTTGCAACTGCTGTCCAATTTAATTCACAATTATTTCCATCCCGGATTCTGAATGAGATTTTGATTAGCTTCTATCTCCTGTAGGGGAATGGGCAATAACTGTTGATAATCTTTTATATTCAACTGCTCAACAGCCAAATTGTTGCGCCGTAAGAATGAGAAATAGCTACCAAAACCCTTCAATTCACTTTGCCAGACCGAGCGTAAAGATTCGATAAAGTTAACTTCAGAAATTAAGGGCAGATTCCGTACTTGTGTTACTCTATTCGAATAAGCCATTGCCTCAGCCCGGTTGCCTAAATGATAAGCACATTCAGCAGCAGATAACAGGACTTCGGTATAAGTCACAAAAGGTACATAAGCATTGCCTTTCAAAACAGATTCAGATGACTGCTGTAGGGAATCAGTACGCAGCCCCCAGACGATTTCACGGGAGTTCAATCCCAGCGAAGTTTCCGAAGAGGACTCCAAGGCGTATACCCCACTGTCAATAATCCGTTTCAGATAATTATAAGCTTGTGCATAGGATTTCTGATGCAGATACATCTTAGCCAATAACGCTAACGAAGCACCTTTCGAAGGATACAAAACGCCCTCAGGAGTATCAAACCCACCCGGTTCCAGCTTACTATGCTCCACACAATAATTCAAATCATCTATAAAATTCGCAAACAAATTCTCACTACCCAGTTGTTGAGAGCCCCCAAGCGGATCATCATAATTTATCACATAAGGAACATTCTCCCACCAGGATGCTAACTGGAAATACTGAACGGCGGCTAACTGATGAATATAGGCCATAAAGGACGGGGCTTCAACGAGTCCACCTTTTTCAAGTATATAATCTAACATCCTGATTCTGGAAATAGCATTATATACCTTCCTCCAAATATTCAGTATTTCACTGTCACGGGGAGTCAATGTATGCTCATAAATGGCATGATAAGGCGCATTCCTGCCATCAAAGCTTTGTGTATAGTAACCATCCAAATTGGAAAAGTCCTGCATGGAAATCATCATTTGACTGGCTATACCGGCAACAACTGCTTGTCCATCCTCTCCAAACTCGATCTGTTTAGAAGGATCTCCGTTTTGTGTAATCCTCAGTTCTGCAGAAAGTTTTCCACTTGTAGTATAGACAGTAATATATTCTCCTTTTATCAAAGCTCCATCAGCAGGCCGGGCAACAATAATCAGTTCATTCCCCTCAATCGTTTTCGTGTAATTAATATCAGTATATTTAAAAACCTTCAGACTCTCCTCAAAGACAGGTTCATCCGGTATCCCAGCCGGTCTCTCTAAAGTTACGGGTACTTTACAATCTATCTTAATACGGAAAGTTCCTCCCTCCGCAGGAATAGACAACTCTTTTTTATCAAGCGTCAGTGTCATATCTCCTCCGGCATCGGGTTCATTACCGGCAATACCATCACCATCCCAGTCAATAAAATAATTCAGGTTTGGGACAGTAACATCCATATTCAACTTCTTATAGCGGCTGATGATGTTATCTGATATGTCATTTACATCCAACATCATGGCATCCTCCCGGAGTTGTTTTTTTGTATTATCCATAAACGTACCTTCCGCTTTGAATTCGGCACTCAGTTTGGCCAAGTATTCCGTTAATTCAGCATCCGTACGATCTCTCAATAAAGTAGAAGACACAACGATTAATGCACCGGCTTCATCAGTACCGGAAGCAATAGAAAAGTTACAAACGTCCTTTTCGGCATAACGTTCCAGCCCAAAGCTCTTCAAAACTTCCTTTTGGACTTTTGCATCAGCTTCATTAAAATCCGGCTTGTTATTCCTAAGAAGCTGCATCATACGTTGCGTTTTCAGGTGGGTAAGAATGTTGATATTAGCCTGTTTATTATCAGCCAAATTGACTATTGACTGCAGGGATATCTGTCCGGTAGACAATTCCCCGTCTACTTCATTAAAATAATATCCGTCAGCTGTCAATAACACGTAAGAGGAATTCAATTTAATCTCTCCCAGATTAAAAGAGCCATCATCATCAACAATAATACCCTGATAAACCTCACCAGTCAGATTATAATCCTTATCCAATGCTTGCGCAGTAATTTTGGAACCATTTATAAAAGGTCCTTTTTCTACTTTACCCGTTACTTTATAGAGTTTCGGAGTAAAATCATCCTTATTATCTTCTTCACATCCGGTTACAAATGCCAAAAGAAAAAGTAAACAGAAATAGTTTAGCAGTTTATGTTTCATAGTTTATGTTATTGTCCTTACGGCATATTACTCAATCAGAACATTTTACTAACGCGCTCCACACCAGCTACAAGGGCATCAATCTCCTCTTTTGTATTATAAACGGCAAAAGAAGCACGAACCGTACCTTCAATACCAAGACGCTGCATCAACGGCTGCGCACAATGATGTCCGGTACGAATGGCAATACCCAGTCTGTCGAGCAAAGTACCCATATCAAAATGATGAATGTTACCTACCAAAAAAGAGATAACACTGCTCTTGTGCGCTGCCTCACCGAAAATACGGATATCCGGAATCTCTTTCAAACGTTGCATAGCATAAGTAGTCAGTTCATGTTCATGGGCGGTAATATTATCCATACCAAGACCTGTCACATAATCAAGGGCTTTTGCCAGCCCGGTAGTACCAATGTAATCGGGAGTACCGGCTTCAAACTTGAAAGGAAGTTCATTAAACGTTGTTTTCTCAAAAGAAACGTGCTGTATCATTTCTCCTCCACCCTGATAAGGCGGCAGGCGGTCGAGCCATTCTTCTTTTCCATAAAGAACACCCACACCGGTAGGACCATAGATTTTATGTGCAGAAAAGGCAAAGAAGTCAGCATCCATGTCCTGCATATCAACTTTCATATGAGGTACGGACTGCGCACCGTCTATCAATACAGGTACCCCGTGAGCATGAGCAGTAGCAATCATCTCTTTGACGGGATTAACCGTTCCCAATACATTGGAAACCTGCGTTACACTCACTATCTTCGTCCGGTCTGAAAAAAGCTTCTCGTATTCGTCCAGCAACAATTCACCTTTATCATTCATAGGTATCACTTTTATTGCAATACCTTTACGGGCAGCTAAAAGTTGCCAGGGCACAATGTTACTGTGATGCTCCATGACGGAGAGAATAACCTCATCTCCCTCTTCCATAAGTTCCTCACCGAAACTGGAAACAAGAAGATTAATAGCCTCTGTTGTACCACGGGTAAAGATAATCTCATTTATACTACGGGCATTGATAAACTCACGCACCGTAGCACGGGAAGCTTCATGTAACTCTGTAGCCTGCTGAGAAAGATAGTGTACTCCCCGATGCACATTGGCATTAACAGAATAGTATTCATCTACCAGCGAATCAATTACCAGACGAGGTTTCTGAGTCGTTGCACCATTGTCGAAATAAATCAAAGGTTTCCCATACACCGTACGGCTTAGAATGGGAAAATCTTCACGTATCTTCTTTATATCCATTTTATTAGTGATTAGTTGGTTAATGATTAGTGATTAGTGGTTAGTGATTAGTGGGCTGCGCTATTATGCTGCATGGCACTAATCACTTATCACCAACCACTAATCACTTACATATCGCACATCCCTGGCACTTGTTCAGTTCACCCCGGAAACGTTTCTCCACCAACAGATGTAAGCGGTCTTTTAAGGCATCCAAACGGATGGTATCTATTACTTCATTTACAAAAGCAAACATAAGCAGCAAACGGGCTTCTTTCTCTGCAATACCACGGGTACGCATATAAAACAAAGCAGTTTCATCCAATTGGCCAACGGTAGCACCGTGAGAGCATTTCACATCGTCTGCATAGATTTCCAACTGAGGCTGGGTATACATACGGGCATCACGGGTGGCACAAAGATTACGGTTCGTTTGTTGAGAACTTGTATGCTGTGCACCAGGACGCACCAGTACCAAACCGGCAAAAGCGCCAACAGACTGGTCATCGAGTACATATTTAAACAATTCATTACTGGTGCAATTTGGCACAACATGGTCAATGGTCGTATTATTGTCTACATGCTGGTTCTTATCGGCAATAGCCATACCGCAAAGATTGATTTCTGCACCTTCTCCCGCAAGAGTTACCTCTGTTGTATTACGGGTAGTACCGTTATGAAGAGTCATACCGTTAAGCAATACGTTGCTGTTTGCCTCCTGTTTTACATAGAGATTACTGATACGCACCGTACTGGTATGTGTCTCTTCCAATTCATACAAATCGAATACGGAGTTCGCTCCGGCAAACACTTCAACCACTTGCGTAGCCAGGAAGTTTACGCCGTCCATAGCATGGTCACACATCAATAAACGCGCCTGCGCACCTTCTTCAAGAATAATCAATACACGGCGGTTTACCATGAAATTGACATCCGCACGTAATATATTAATCAACTGAATAGGGCGTTCTACCACTACGTTTTTGGGAACATACATCAGTACACCATCCTGTGCAAAGGCGGTATTAAAAGCGGTCACTCCATCTTTAGAAGTATCAGCCAGCTTACCATAGTATTTCTTTACTAAATCGGGATGTTGCTCTGCCACCTCTTTCAGACTTCCAAAGATGACTCCTTCCGGCAGATGCGACTTTGGCAATGCCTTATTATAAAATGCATCGTTCACTACAAAGAACAAAGAGGTGCTCATGTTGGGCACATCGCACTTGAACACCTCATAGGGATTCACCGGAATATCCAGACGATTCAGATTAAGTCCGTAATCGGGCGCGAAGAATTTGCTGATATCGGTATATTTATACTTCTCCTGTTTACGTGTAGGAAAGCCCAACCGCTCAAAATCGGCAAAAGCAGTAGCACGCGGAGCATTCATGACCTCAGTACTATGCCGGCAAATCATTGCTTCACATTGTGAGAAGAGATCTATATATTGTTGTTCTACACTCATCTTTTTGATTTATGATTTATCATTTATGAATTATGTATGATGATGTATGAATATTATGAGTTATGATGCATAAGCAATATCATGCCACACAGTCTTCATGACTCATAATTCATAAGTCAATCCTCCACCTCTTTCTTAATCCAGTCGTATCCCTTCTCTTCCAGTTCAAGAGCCAGTTCCGGTCCGGCAGTTTTCACGATACGACCTTTATAGAGCACGTGTACGATATCCGGTTTGATATAGTCCAGTAAACGTTGATAATGGGTAATAACAATATAACTTGTATCAGGAGTCTTCAGTTTATTAACTCCCTCGGCTACAATGCGAAGTGCATCGATATCAAGGCCAGAATCGGTTTCATCAAGAATGCTGAGACGTGGTTCCAACATGGCCATCTGAAAAATCTCATTCCGCTTCTTCTCACCACCAGAGAAACCTTCGTTCACCGAACGGTTAGCTAACTTATTATCCAGTTCTACCACCGCACGCTTCTCACGCATCAGTTTAAGAAACTCACTGGCTGTTAGTGCAGGAAGTCCTTTGTATTTGCGTTGCTCATTTACCGCAGCACGCATAAAGTTTACCATACTTACTCCGGGGATCTCTACCGGATACTGGAAACTCAAAAAAAGACCTTCATGGCTACGATCTTCAGGGCTCAGGTCTAACAGATTCTTTCCATCAAAGGTTACGCTACCCTTGGTTACCTCAAAAGCAGGATTTCCCACCAAAACAGAAGAAAGCGTACTTTTTCCGGATCCGTTAGGTCCCATGATAGCATGTACCTCGCCCGGTTTCACTGTTAAGTTAATACCTTTCAATATCTCTTTGCCATTGATGCTGGCATGTAAGTCTTTTATCTCTAACATGATTATATTTACAATTTATTCCCTATGGTCATGACCATTCTCTAATCTTTATCACATAGGTACGTTTACGATTTACAATTTACGATTGAAATTACTTTTAAGACGGTCTACATTTACAATCAAACTTCAATCGTAAATCGTAAATCGTCTAATCGTCCAATCATCCCACGCTTCCCTCCAACGAGATCGTCAGCAATTTTTGCGCTTCAACGGCAAATTCCATCGGAAGTTTGTTCAATACTTCTTTGGCATATCCGTTTACAATAAGTCCGATAGCATCTTCGGTTGGGATACCCCGCTGGTTACAATAGAATATCTGGTCTTCACTGATCTTGCTGGTAGTAGCTTCGTGTTCTACCACAGCCGTCTCGTTATGAATATCCATGTAAGGGAAAGTATGTGCACCACATTTATCACCGAGCAAGAGTGAATCACACTGGCTATAGTTACGTGCATTATCAGCTCTTTCAGAAACACGTACCAGACCCCGGTAGGAGTTTTCGCTCTTTCCGGCAGAAATACCTTTACTTACAATCGTACTACGGGTATTCTTACCGAGATGTATCATCTTTGTACCCGTATCCGCCTGCTGATAGTTGTTCGTTACAGCTACAGAATAGAATTCCGCTGTAGAGTTATCGCCGGTAAGAATACAGGAAGGATATTTCCATGTAATGGCCGAACCGGTTTCTACCTGCGTCCACGACAGTTTACTATCTACTCCTTTACAATTACCACGTTTCGTCACAAAGTTATAAACGCCCCCTTTGCCGTTAGCATCACCGGGATACCAGTTCTGAACAGTAGAGTATTTCACTTCGGCACGATCATGTACCATAATTTCCACAATAGCAGCATGCAATTGGTTTTCATCACGCATCGGTGCTGTACAACCTTCCAGATAGGAAACATACGAATCATCATCCGCCACAATCAGTGTACGTTCAAACTGCCCTGTATTCGCCGCATTAATGCGGAAGTATGTCGATAACTCCATCGGACAACGTACGCCTTTCGGTATATAAACAAATGATCCGTCAGAGAACACTGCAGAGTTCAGCGCAGCAAAGAAGTTATCACGATAACCTACTACCGATCCTAAATACTTCTTTACCAGATCGGGATGTTCACGCACTGCTTCACTGAAAGAGCAGAATATAATCCCTTTCTCCATCAGCGTTTCTTTAAATGTTGTCTTTACTGAGACGGAGTCCATTACAGCGTCCACAGCCATTCCACTCAACGCCATCTGTTCTTCCAACGGAATACCTAACTTATTGAATGTCTTTATCAACTCCGGATCTACCTCATCCATACTTTTCGGTCCTTCTTTCTTCTTGGTAGGATCGGCATAATATGAGATAGCCTGATAATCTATCTCAGGAATACGGAGATGCGCCCAAGTAGGCATCTCCAATGTCAACCAGTGGCGATACGCCTTCAAACGAAACTCCAGCAACCATTCCGGCTCGCCCTTCTTTGACGAGATAAGGCGAATGACATCTTCATTAAGTCCTTTCTCAATGATATCTGTATGCACCTCCGTAGTGAAGCCATATTTATACTTCTCCTGCGTGAGTTCCTTTACATATTTATTGGGTTCTTCTTGTTGCATTATTTATTGAGTATATATTGTTGTGTCACTTCTTTTGCCGCAGGAAAGAATATTCCCGCAAACTTAGCCATAGGATAATATAACACTGATTCCTCCTTCTTTGTTTTATCAATCAAGGTGTTATCTGCATCGATAAATTCTATCACACAAATTACCAGACTGGTAAGCAACAGAAACTTCAACGCCCCCAGTCCACTGCCAAGCCAGCGATTCAGCCAGCCCAAGGAAACAGCTTCCATTGCTTTTGTCAGCAGAGATGCCACCAAAGTAAAGATCAATGGCACGGCAATCCAAATGATAATGAAGGATAATATTTGTGCCACCGTCATTGAGTCTGTCACAGTAGGACAAAGTTTCTCAGCAAGAGAAGCGTACAACGCTTTTGCTGCCAACAATCCCACTATCAACCCCAATATGGAAGCAAGCTGCCGGATAAAGCCTTTCATAAAGCCTGTCACCACACCTGCACCAACGATAACCAAAATTATTATATCGATCATATATAAAGAGGGTTATAGAGTTATAGAGTTATAAAGTTGTAGAGTTATAGGAACTCAGTGATAATAAGTTATCAAAAAGAAAAAGGTGGTAAGGTGGCCATTACCACATTACCACCCTATAACTTTATAACGTTATAACTCTATAACCTATCCATTACAGCGTTTGTTTTACTTCTACTTCTTCGTAGGTTTCGATCATATCACCCATCTTGATGTCATTATAGTTCACCAGGCTGATACCGCACTCGAAGTTTGTACCTACCTCCTTCACGTCATCTTTGAAACGTTTCAGCGCATTAATTGCACCCGAGAAGATAACAATACCGTCGCGGATAAGACGCGCTTTGTCGCTGCGTTTCACCTTTCCGGTCTTTACTACCGCACCGGCAACCGTACCAACTTTCGTAATGTTGAATACTTCGCGAACCTCGATAGTAGAAGTTACCACTTCTTTCACTTCCGGTGCCAACATACCTTCCATAGCAGCCTTCACCTCTTCGATAGCGTCATAAATCACTGAATACTTACGGATATCGACACCTTCTTTTTCTGCCATTCTCTCAGCTGAACCTGAAGGACGTACCTGGAAACCGATAATAATAGCATCTGAAGCAGCTGCCAGAGAAACATCCGATTCGGAAATCTGTCCCACACCTTTGTGGATTACATTTACCTGGATTTGCGGAGTAGAAAGTTTAATCAATGAATCGCTCAAAGCTTCTACCGAACCGTCTACGTCACCCTTCACGATGATGTTCAATTCCTGGAAGTTACCCAATGCAATACGACGACCCAACTCATCCAATGTAAGAATCTTCTGTGTACGCAAGCCCTGTTCACGTTGCAACTGTTCACGTTTATTAGTAATTTCACGTGCTTCCTGATCCGTCTCTACAACATGGAATGTATCACCTGCAGCAGGTGCACCATTCAATCCTAAGATCAATGCCGGTTCGGAAGGACCTGCTTGCTTGATACGCTGATTACGTTCATTAAACATCGCTTTGACACGACCGTAGCTGGTTCCCGCCAACACGATATCACCTACTTTCAGTGTACCATTGGATACCAGTACTGTAGCCACATAACCACGTCCTTTATCCAAAGTAGATTCAATAATAGAACCTGTTGCATTACGGTTCGGATTGGCTTTCAACTCAAGCATTTCGGCTTCAAGCAATACCTTTTCCATCAATTCACTTACACCCATACCCTTCTTGGCAGAGATATCCTGTGATTGATACTTACCACCCCATTCTTCAACCAGGAAGTTCATGGCAGCCAGTTCTTCTTTTATCTTATCGGGATTAGCCGTGGGCTTATCCACCTTATTGATTGCAAATACAATAGGTACCCCGGCAGCCATCGCATGATTGATGGCTTCCTTTGTCTGTGGCATCACATTGTCATCAGCAGCTACAATAATAATAGCAATATCTGTTACCTTAGCACCACGGGCACGCATCGCAGTAAACGCCTCATGTCCCGGAGTATCCAGGAAGGTGATCTTACGTCCATCTTCCATACTAACGTGGTAAGCACCGATATGCTGTGTAATACCTCCGGCCTCACCGGCAATTACATTCGCCTTACGGATATAGTCAAGCAATGAAGTCTTACCGTGGTCAACGTGTCCCATTACAGTAACAATCGGTGCACGCGGTTCAAGATCTTCCTCTGCATCTTCTTCCTCTACAATGGCCTGAGCAACCTCAGCACTTACATATTCTGTTTTGAAACCGAATTCTTCGGCTACCAGGTTAATTGTTTCCGCATCCAGTCGCTGATTGATAGAAACCATCATACCAATGCTCATACAAGTTGCGATAACCTGGTTAACAGATACATCCATCATGCTTGCCAACTCATTGGCAGTCACAAATTCTGTTATTTTCAGCACTCTGCTGTCTTCCATTTCCTGGTTTTCCAATTCCTGCATACGGCTGGAAACCATTTCACGTTTCTCTTTACGATATTTGGAAGCCTTATTTTTTCCTTTTGTAGTCAGACGAGCTAAAGTCTCTTTTACCTGCTTAGCTACATCTTCCTCGCTCACTTCCTGTTTTACAACCGGTTTCTTGAAACGATCCTTATTATTATTGTTGCGGTTGCGGTTTTGTCCGCCACCACCTTGCCCCGCAGGCTTCTGACTATTGGGAGTAGGATGTGCAAAATTGGAAGCAACGTTATTAACGTCTACTTTCTCCTTATTAATACGGATACGCTTCTTCTTTGCATTTGCATCGGCATTCTCCTTCGGAGCAGATTTAGCTACCTTATTGTCATCCTTACGGATTTCCTTGATAATAGCATCCTTGATCTGTTTCCTCTGATCCTGACGAACTTTTTCCTTTTCTTCCCGTTCTTTCCGTTTTTCCTCTTTCGATTTCTTTTTGGGTCGGGTTGACTGGTTCAATGCAGCCAGGTCTATCTGACCGATTACATTAATCTTAGACACAAACTCCGGTTGGCGGATTTTAAAGACGTCATCGTCTTTCTTTTCAGACTCAGCAGCCTCCGAAACAACAGGTTTCGATTCTACCTTTTCTTCTTTTATTTCAGGAGCAGCTTCCACTTTCTGTTCTTCTTTTTTCACTTCTTCCACTACTTTCTCTTCCACTACCGGTTTTGGCTGTTCTACAACTACAGGCTGTGCTTCTTTCACCGGTTCCGGTTTTGAAACAGGTACAACCACCTCTTCCTTTTTTGCCTCTACGACCACAGGTTTCACCACTTCCTCCACTTTCTTCTCTTCCACTACAGGAGCAGGAGCCGGCTTGGGAGCTTCAGGTTTAGTCTGCGGCTGAACTTCCGTTTGAGGTTGCGGCTTAGTCTCACTCGCTGCCTCTTTGTCAGTTTTCCGGTTGAATTTATTTAAATCTATTTTTCCGACAGGTTTAAACTTCGGGCGTGCATCTTCAGGAACAACTGTCTTAATAACATCGTCCGTTTTAGGTTTTTCCGGTTGTTTCTCGTAACCATCAATAGCTACTGATGCTTTGTTACGATCTTTATTCTGACGTTCCTGGATAAAACGCTCTGATTCAATCCGAAGATTTTTATCTGTACTAAACTCCTTCACGAGTATAGCATATTGTTCCTCGGTAATTTTTGTATTTGGGTTTGCCTCAACGGTGTACCCTTTCTTTTGTAGAAACTCAACTACCGTTGCAATTCCTACATTCAAATCTCTTGTTACTTTGTTTAACCTTATCGTCATACTTTAAATTAAAAGAATAATGGAATGAGAAGATATTTACGATTTCACGATTGACGATTAGACGATTTAAGTTCCTTTCATCTACAACCTACAATATAGAGTAGCTCCAATCGTAAATCGTAAATAGCCTAATCGTAAATGAAATTATTCATTGTCTTCAAACTCCGATTTCAAAATACGTAATACCTCGTCCACTGTTTCTTCTTCCAGATCCGTCTTTTCAATCAACATTTCGCGAGGTGCAGTCAATACAGCTTTAGCCGTATCGATACCGATGGCTTTAATAGCATCAATTACCCAACTGTCGATTTCATCTTTGAACTCGTCCAGATAGATATCTTCATCCTGCGCGCTTTCATCCAATTCACGGAACACATCAATAGTGTACTCAGTTAACATACTGGCAAGTTTGATATTCAAACCGCCTTTACCAATAGCCAGCGAAACCTCTTCCGGACGGAGGAAAACCTCGGCTTTACGCTCTTCTTCGTTCAATCGGATAGAAGAGATCTTTGCCGGACTCAGTGCACGCTGAATAAACAAAGAGATATTTGACGTATAGTTAATCACATCAATATTCTCGTTGCGAAGCTCACGAACGATGCCATGGATACGACTTCCCTTTACACCTACACAGGCTCCTACAGGGTCGATTCTATCATCATAAGATTCTACCGCAATCTTAGCACGTTCACCGGGAATACGGGCAATCTTCTTGATAGTAATCAGGCCATCGTTAATTTCAGGTACTTCCATTTCAAACAGACGCTGTAGGAAAACGGGAGATGTACGTGAAAGAATAATCTTCGGATTATTATTTTTGTTATCTACGCGGGCCACCACTGCACGCGCAGTCTCTCCTTTACGGTAGAAATCTGCCGGGATCTGCTCTGTTTTAGGCAATAACAGTTCATTTCCTTCATCGTCAAGCAGCAGCATTTCTTTCTTCCAGATCTGATATACTTCTGCGTTAATGATCGTACCTACTTTATCTATATATTTATTGTAAATACTATCTTTCTCAAGCTCAAGAATTTTAGAAGCTAATGTCTGACGAAGGTTGAGAATAGCACGACGACCGAACTTTGCAAAAATAACTTCGTCAGTTACTTCTTCTCCGACTTCGTAAGAAGCATCGATCTTCTGTGCTTCTGTCAACGAAATCTGCATATTCGGATTTGTCAAATCTTCGTCTGCCACTACCTCACGGTTACGCCATATTTCAAAGTCACCCTTATCCGGGTTTACAATTACGTCGTAATTTTCATCAGTGCCAAACATTTTCGCGATCACACTCCGGAACGACTCTTCGAGCACGCTTACCATCGTTGTTCTATCGATATTTTTCAGTTCCTTAAATTCCGAAAATGTATCAATCAAGCTGATTGTTTCTTCTTTCTTGGCCATATTATTTAAAACTAATTAAGTATTTAGTGTATTTTATCTCATCATAACGGAAGGTTTCATCCTCTTCCATAAGTTTGGGACGTTTTGCTCCATCAAGCTTCACTTTCTTCTGCACAGTCACTACAAACTTCTCTTCATCGGCTTCTTTCAGCACTCCTGCCAGTTTTTTACCACTTTTGGTCAATACTTCCACTTCACTGCCGATATGATTATAGTACTGCTGTACTACCTTGAATGGCTGTCCGATTCCAGCCGAGCCAACTTCCAGCTCATAATCCTCCTCTTCACGGTTTAATTTAGATTCGATGAAGCGACTCAGCTCCACACAATCTTCAATCCAAACTCCTTCTGCATGGTCTATTTCAACCACAATCTTGTCATCAGCTTACAGTTACTTCTACCAGAAAGTAGTCTTTTCCTTCCAGCCACTCTTCAACAATCTGACAAACAGTTTTCTTTTCTATCATTGATTAGCTATATAAGAACAAAAAAAGGAGCTTAATCGCCCCTCCACCTTTCATCCGTTTCGGGTGCAAAGATATAAATAATCTATTCGACTACAAAATATTAGAGAAAAAAAGTTTAATATAACACCAGACGCAAAGGTAACTACTCTTTATACCACTAAAAGAGAAGTCAAACAGATATTGATTTGGTAAAAAAAGAGTAGCTATCTACCTGCAACGGAATTTATTCGGATCTGAATAGAAACGAGCAAAACTCACCACAGAGTAGCACAGAGTTCCACAGAGTAGTATTTATCTGATAAAACGCGGATTAACACAGATGAACGCAAATTAAAAGACTGTAGTTCTTTATCATACATTTGTTTCCCTTTGCGAGAATCTGCGATCATCTGCCTTTCAATAAAGATTTAAACTCTGTGGAACTCCGTGTTACTCTGTGGTGAAATACATTCAAATCCGTACAATAACGAAGATTATGGCCCTATCTTTTCGATAGCGGAAGTATCCATAGACGGCATCGTTACCCTTGTCCGGTGTTGTACTTTGTCTTTCTCAGAAAGAAACGTTCCTTTCCCCGGTGAGCTGCATTGTTTTACATGTACATGTTTCACTGCTCCACATGCACATGTCGTACTGTCCCACATGTGCATGTCGTACTGCTTTACATGTACATCTAAAACAACGTTACACACCGAGGCTTCATACGTTACTCTACGAGAGAGGGCTTTATCAATACCGGAGAAAGAGATTGATGGCGATGACAAACACCATTAAGCGCAAAACTGAATTTATTTACTATTAGACGATGTACGATTGGGAGTACTATTTATCTGATGAATCCCCGTGTGGGAAACACTCAGTGATAAACCTCCGGAGTAGTGAGCGTACCATCTTCCCCGATCAACTGAAATCCACGTTTGTTCCAGTAACGATGATAACCACCGATGTTACTATTGATATAGATAAGTTCAAATGAGTGAATTCCTTTCTTCAAAGCAACTGACTTCCGGCTTACTGAATGTCGTATCAGCTTCCCGCTATTATTTATTATTCTCTCCCCATCTATCTTCAGTTGATCCATCTCGGAAGAGATATAATAGACGCCGTCAGCAGGAACCTCGAAACAGCCTTTATAAAGAAAAGCACCGTTAGCCTCGGGGGGTACATCCAGATGAAATCCCGGAACGATGATTGGTTGTTCCCAATTCACATCAACTAAGTCTGTAACATAATAATACTTACCGGAGATGCGTTGCAGTTCTACTCCTGCTGCCAATTCTCTGCGAAGAGCAGGCCTCATTTTCTCTTTCCGGACATCTATGATTCTTGTCCGGCTCAGTTTTCCGGACGGAAGCATGGTAGCTATCCTCAGCGTCGTATTTTTCATAAATACAAGAGGGGTGGTATATAGAGTGGATTGTGCTGTAGGCATCGTTCCGTCAACGGTATAAACCATGGGTAAATTGCGGCTGTTATGAAAGGTCAGGGTTGTTTTATCAACAAATGCTACATAATCGGCCTGTGGTCCTTCGGGCAATGGGATATGATAATTAATATGATGGGCATCCAGGCGCCTCAACTGATTGTCCAAACGCTGCACAAAGGAAGTATAATCCTTATTCTCTTTTTGCGTCCAGGTTAATTCTGCCATAGCCAGCATACGCGGATAAAGAAGATATTCCGTATGCTCGGCAGTCGGAGAGTATTCTGTCCATAAATTGGCCTGCGCACCCAATATGTGGTGAGACTTCTCCCAGGAAATCCCTGCTGCTACCGGTTCATATTTATATGCCTTCTCGAGCGAAATACCAAAACTGATGGTGATAGGTTCTACCTCCGGCGCCCCCTGTCCGGCATCATAATAAGCAAAATTCAAAGGAGTCATAATAACATCATGCCCCATGTTGGCAGCAGTGATTCCACCCTCCTCCCCCGTCCACGACATGACAGTAGCAGATGCAGCAAGTCCTCCTTCAAGTATTTCATCCCAGCCAATCATTGCCCTGCCATGTCTCAACAGGATTTTCTCGATACGATGAACAAAATAACTCTGCAGTTCGTGTTCATCCTTCAGCCCCTCTTCTTTCATACGGTGCTGGCATTTGCGACAAACTTCCCAATGAATCTTCGGGCATTCATCTCCACCGATGTGAAAGTATTTTCCGGGAAATAGAGGAACGACTTCACCTATCACATCTTCCAGAAAATTGAATACACGGTCGTTTCCGGCACAATATACGTTATCTTCCACCCCCCACTGGTTTCTCAACCGGAAAGGGCCTTCGATGCAGGATAGTTCCGGATAAGCTGTAATCGCCGCGAGAGCATGCCCAGGAAGTTCTATTTCCGGGATAACGGTGATTTTCTTCTCAGCAGCATAGGCCACTACTTCCCTGATCTGGTCTTGTGTATAGAAACCACGATTCACACTTCCGTCTACATTGTGCCGGATGGATCCTATCTCTGTCAGTAAAGGGTATTTTTTTATTTCAATAGTCCAAAGGTGGTCATCGGTAAGATGCCAGTGAAAGTAGTTCATTTTAAACATAGCCATGATGTCCAACTGCTTCTTTACGAAATCGACATCAAGAAAGTGCCGACATACGTCCAACATCATACCACGATAGGCAAAACGGGGTTCATCTTTTACAGAAACGCAGGGAAGAGTCCATGCCACATTGTCCACAGCAACCGCCTCTTCTATTTCAGGGGGAAGGAGTTGCATCACTGTCTGCATGCCGTAAAACACCCCTCTATCGCTCTTCCCGGTTACTGTGATCTGCCCGGGCATCACTTCCAATACATACCCCTCCTCATTGAGAGGCAGTTGGTTATCGATTGATAATATAATGCTGTTTTCGGTAGCAATCGTATTTACAGGTAGTTCATATCCTGTAGAGCGCTTTATTTGGGCTCCAAAATATCCGGCAATATCTTTCAAGTCAGCAGTCTGAACCACAAAAGAGGTCTGTGGAGTAATCATAAACTCTCCCTGCCGTACATGCACTTCCTGAGGATAAGGTGTGATAGTGATTGGTCTGTTGCCCGTTGCAAAAGCTGACACCACGCCAACGGTTGCCAATAAGTTTAGAAAGAATCGTTTCATAAATAGTATCAGTTGTTTTAATATTTATCCGTTTCCAGCCATTACCTGTCTTCACCGTACGCCAGTTTTACATTAATGTCCGTATGATGATTCACAGGTACAGTCTGTTTTAAGTACCCTTTCCCGGAGAATATCAGGATATCATCCGATGCAGCTTGTATTTCATACTCTCCCTTCTTATTTGTTTTCCCAATCTCCTTTTTCTGTCCGACAGACCAAATAGAAACGTTCGCTACCAAAGTAGCCTGTATATCTCTCACAATTCCCCGAACGGTCCTCATCTTTCCCGTCCCCACAGGTTTGCTTTGAGTTGCAGTTTCATCTCCTGAATCCTTCTTCACACTGTCACCTATCCTTATCGTTTGTTTCAACAGGATATTATCAGAAGAGTTACCCAACTGAATCTCAAACTCACCGGGTTCAACCAACCGCTGCCCGGCTTCATTTGTCAGGGCAAGTTCTGCAACCGGGAAACGTAACAAAACCGTCCTCTGTTCTCCCGGCTGCAGTTCCACCTTCGCAAATGCTTTCAGTTGTTTTATAGGGGTAACAACCGAGCTGACAAGATCACGCACATAAAGCTGAACGACCTCTTGTCCGGCCCTTTTGCCTGTGTTAAGTATTTCTGCTTTGACAAAAACCGAATCTTCCCTTACCGATACCTGCATATCCTTCATAGAAAAAGAAGTATAGCTCAATCCGTATCCGAAAGCCCATAAAGAAGCAGGAGAAGAGAATACATAATCCCGGCCCGGCTTCTGATAACTCCCCGGTTTTTTATAGAACCCTTTATCAGAAGGCAAATAATTATAATAAGCCGGAAGATGTCCTACACTCTGCGGGAACGAGAAAGTCAATTTCCCGGAAGGGTTTACCTTGCCGAAAAGAACGTCTGCAATAGAGTTACCCGCCTGCTCGCCTGCGTACCACTGTACAAGGATAGCCGACACATGTTCCTTCTCCCAGGCGATAGTGAAAGGTTTCCCACTTACCAATACCAGTACTACAGGTTTTCCGGTTGCATAAACAGCCTTTATCAACTCTCCCTGTGCTCCGGTAAGATTAAGATCATGCAAATCGAACCCTTCACCGCAGTTGGTATTGCTATAATCTCTTGCCAAAGATGCACTCGAACTGCCACAGAACACCAGAGCGACCTCACTTTTCTGTGCTGCTGCCACAGCTTCGGGGATCAATGAAGTATCTTCGGACATCATACTGCATCCCGGAGCATAGTGAATGGCTACTTTACTTCCCAACAGCTTCTGTAATCCTGCCAATGGAGTAACTCCATCCTTATTATCCCGGCTCCAGGTATAATCACCAAACTGTACCTGCGCAGCATTCGGCCCTATCACAGCAATTGAATGCAGTTTGTCAGCATCCAGCGGCAACAGTCCATTCTCATTCTTCAATAATACAACAGACTCATCTGCTATTTTACGGGACAACGCAATACTCGCGGCAGAGTGCATCGCCGTCTTCTTTATCTTTTCACCAAAAGGGTCTTCAAAGAGTCCCTGTTTAAATTTAGCAGCCAGCACACGACGTACGGATTCATCCAGTATCTTTTCGTCAAACTCCCCTTGCTCAATAAGTTGCTTCAGGTACGGATAACATTCACTGGAAGCCTCTACATCGAGTCCGGCAGAAAGCGCTTGTACTGCACAATCGGCAGGGGTGGCAGCCGTATGATGAAAGTTCTGCAACATCTCGATCGCCCCCCAGTCAGAATAAACGTATCCTTTGAACCCCCATTGTTTCCGCAAAACGTCGGTCAACAAGTAGCAGAAGCCGAATTAGGAACATGATTCCAGGAGTTATAGGTAGACATAACTGCCTGTACCGGCAACTGAGTAATAACCATCTCGAAAGGTTTCAGGTAGATATCATGCAAATCCCTCAAGCCACTCTCCACAGAAGCAAGATTCAAACCGCCTAAAGGGTTACCATGTGCTCCGAAATGTTTCAGCATAGGAGAGATACCGTTATCCAAATACCCACGTGTCTCTGCCAAAGCCAATGTCCCGCAGAGGAAAGGGTCTTCTCCGTAGGACTCTTCAACCCTTCCCCAACGCAAATCCCGTACCACATCGATACAAGGGGCAAGAACCTGACACACCCCCTGGGCATGAAGATCAGAGGAAGTCAGAGCCGCCTTCTGATAGGCAAGCGCCGGATTGAATGTACTTCCCAATGCTATGTTCTGAGGAAAAATGGTAGAGCCTCATGAGCGGATCCGTGCAAGGACTCGGCCACGGTAAATACAGGTATTCCCAAGCGAGTATTCTTTATCATATACTCCTGGATCACCCGCATATTTTTCCGGCAGTTTTCACCGGTCAGCGGAAAACCTTCCACAAAGCCCCAACCTATATCACCTACAAAAGTGGCGAGCTTATTCTCATCGAGTTCCTGTCCGTTGAATATATTCCAGGAATGTATGTGGCGTATCTGGGCTATCTTTTCTTCAAGTGTCATGCGTTGCAGCAAATCCTCCACCCTGTCTTGTACAGGCAATGCGCTATTCTTATAAGGAAGTTGTTGTGCCACCCCTAATCCTTGCTGAGACAGCAACAGGAGCAATGAAAGTACTAATTTATTCAACCGTTTGTTCATGGTATGTCTTTTTATATATTTTGGTAACTGTATTGCCACATTCTTTTCCCTGCGGCATGTCAATTGTGATTCTATCTTCTCCTATTCTCAGAGTAATACTCTGTAAATCAGCTCTCATCATAGCATCAGTCACTGATATCTTAGTGCCCTTCGCATCCTGTTCCATCAATACAACACAAGGTTCGGAAGCCGAGATTTCAGTATTACCAACCGTTACAGCTACATCGGCCTGATAAAAGACAAGCCCCGTAAGCATATGATCCACCGTCGAAACGGCTTGCGTTAGCGTATCATTTCTCCATACGGTAAAAGGCAATTCATAAGCAGGAGTCCCTTCACCGCAATAAACAACGTATCCATATTTACCATCTTTTACCTCCCGGCCCTGATCAATCCAAAGACGGAAGACAGCAGCACTATCCGGCAAATTCACTTTACCTTTATTGCTCAGGTTTCTTTTCAGCCATTCGTTAGGAAGGGTCTCTATTGAATAAAAGGCATCCGAAGAATAGGGTGGCAATACCGTATAGGCAAATCCTCCCTGCTGCATGATCCATCCCGGCCTTCCATCCCGGCACAAAGTACCCGCAGCCGAAGTCACCGGAGTGACGGACTTCCCATCAAACAAACACACTTCTCCCTGATGGGCTGTTTGTTCAATCGATGTCCGGATCGTACCTTCCAGTTCAGGAGACAGGTTGGTTACACCGGCTCCTAAAGCAACCAGATAATCTCCCATTATAAACCAGGATTTATAGGCTTTCACTCCGGAGGCCGACGAATTACTCTCTTTCACCGGTTTCTCTTTTGCTTCGGCATCCATTTTTTCGAAGATAAAACCTGCCACCGCATTCTCTCCCCCGCTCGTAGCACCTCCGGCAAAGTTGTGTTTACTGCAAAATCCTCTCCAGTTAGTCACAGGGGCCAGTTTATCCATGCCTTCCCGTGCGGTAATACCTGGCATGGCAGTCAAATCCATAGCACCTATTATTCTACGGTATTCATCTCCCCGACGTTGAAAAAAGGTAAGTCCGTCATTGGTGAAAATATTAAACTCATCCGCAAAGTTACTCGCACTTTCCAGTCCGTCACAACGGAAAGAGGCCATATTAATAAGAATGTGGTACTCTTTATTCTTCTTAATCAGATCATCATTGTTGAAAAACCAGCGAGATCCGTGATACATACCGTCCGGATAATTATCCATACGGATATCTTCCCGCCCTGCCTCGTCAATCAGTTGTTTCAATTCTTCCAACTCGGCCGAAGTAAAAGCGTCTGCATAGTCCTCCACCGTTCGTTTCAGCATTTCATAATAAGGAACGGGCTGATGCCTGCCCTCATAATATACCATCGAATACCGGTCGAGACACGGAGGAATGTATCCTTTGTAATGATAAAAGTTACTTCCCCGGTAGAAATGGAGTAGCGCTTCCGCATTCTCTCTGCTTAATGTCTGAGCCCAGGGAGTATGCTTCAACACTTTCAGAATATTCAAGGCACTGGATGCACCGTGAATAGGATATCCCCATACCAGACATTGCTTACCATGCCCCCATCCGGCACCATCGGCTGTGAATCCTTCATTCCAGAAAGCCTCTTCATAATTGGTCTGAGACACATTGCTCAAACTCTTTTTCGCAACTTCCGCCACAACGTCCACCATCGGAATAGAGTCCATCAGCACAGCCGTCTCCAACAGAGGACGGTAAGCCAGTGCATTTCCTCCTACCCACCACACATGATGACGGAAACGAGGAATGCTGACCACATTCCTGTCCGTTTCATCATTGCGCAACGGCTGTGTCCACGATTGCATAGCAAGGTATTTGAGCATCCGGTTCGCCTCTCTCTCCAAAGAAGAACCTTTTCCGTCCTTTTCTGCTTGCTCCATTGCCTCTATCAACAGATAATAAATACCGCAGGCCGCCTGAGGAATGGCAAAGCAGGAAGCATGGAACCGATCATTCGGCCGGCGGTTCTGTTCGATAGTACCATATCTGACAATCGCTTTCCAATACTTATCAGGAATCTCTTTCCCACCCTTCTGACGATAATAAGCGGCAACCGATTTCAAACGGTTCATCGCCTCGGTAAGGTACAGTCCCATGTGTTGTTGTTCGTCAAAACTGATACTTTCGAGCAGCTTCCGTGTTCCTATCTCTCTTTCATAAGCAATCATGTCCGTAAACTGCCCGTCACGATTCAACAGGCTGATATATTTTTCACAATCAGCTTTATTACAGGTACCATTCACATTTGCCACATAATACTCCCTAAGCATCCGCATAGCTTCCTTCTTCGACGGTTGTGCAAAGACACCGTAAGAAAGCAAAATCAAAATCGCAAATAGATGTGTTCTCCTCATATATCAAATCTTATTTTCCCATCGGGAACTTATTCGTAAATGTAATTGTCTCTCCGGCCACCATCTTTCTCTCTGTTATTTTATCCGTAAAAGGATTATACAGCTTCATCCATCCTCCTTTTTCAGATTCAACTGTGATAGAAGCAATCTTCCCTCCTTCATAAGAGGCCGATACGAGAAAAGCTCCCATCGCCCGGAGATGCCGGAAAGAGACATCCTCCCATTTGGTGGACAAAGCCGGAAATACTTTTATCACTCCGGTATGACTTTGCAGCAGCATCTCCTGAATAGCAGCTGCACAGGCAAAGTTACCTTCCAGTGTAAACGGACGATAGGTAAATTGCGAATAGCCCGCCTTCAACTGGTCACCATTCAGATGAAAACTGTTCGGAGAGCAAAAAGCTTTAATAAAGATGTGCAGGTTTCTCACTACATCGTCTCCTTCAAAAACACGGGCCTTCATGTTGGCCAGCCATGCATAGGTATATCCGGTCCACCAATCCGTGCCCAACATCTCTACATTCTTAATAGAACGCAATATCAAATCGATATTCCCATTTCCTTTACTCACGTCTATCAATCCAAAAGGATGAAAAGACAGCAAATGTGAAAAATGGCGATGCGACTCCGTTTGTGCCTTTCCGGGTGCAATCATCAACCCACTCTCATTCACAGCAGGTTTGGGCCATTCGCTTAGTTGTCTTACCCAGTAACCGGCTTCTTCATTCAAGCCCAAAGCCTCCGCCATCTCCCGGGCGACGGTATACGTCAGCCGTATATTAGCAAGGTCGTAGTTGGTTGTCTTCTGAAACCAGGCATCAATACGATTGTCATTTATCTCCGGAGAAGTAGATAAAGGCAGTTGCCGTTCTCCGTTTTCACCCCGGATTGAAATATTCTCAAAATACTGTGCCACCTCCTTTATCCATGGATAAGCGCGGTTCTTCAGGAAATCGGTATCCATGCTATACTTCCATTGTAGATAGAAATGGTGCGATAACCAACCGGCTGTAGAAGGAGAGTGTGAGTAAGGACTCCATCCACCGATCGGTTCTCCTGTCAATGTGGCAATACAAGGTACATTCAGCCCCTCCACGCCATAAAATTGCCGGGTGAATGCTTCTGCATTTTCTTTTATCTTCCAAAGCCAGTCGGTAAATACGGACGACTCTTCAAGATGATTAGAAGTATATCCTGCCCAATAGCTCAACTGGGTATTCAAATCGCTGTGAAAGTCTCCGCGCCAGGGAGGAGTCTGCCCGTTATCGGCAGTCCATACGGCTTGCAGGCAAATAGGAGGTGCACCCTTTCGTGAAGCAGCGGCAAACTTATACATTTCCAGATACCATTGTTTCTCCAGCAATGTATCGGGCAGGCTGATAGAAGATTTCATCCAATATTCCCGCCACCAATGCTTATGCATTGCCAAACTACTATTGAAGTCGCTACTCATCGTCTGTCTCATACATTCCAATGCTCCCTCCCTCTCCGAATACCAGGTTCCCTTGGAGGTTACACAATACTCCCCTTCCAGCGAATGCCCGGAGGGAGACTTCCATTTTAATGCTATTTCATAAGAAACATCTCCCCACCCTTGCTGCTGATAGAGCAAAGTTCCGGGATTTATTCGTTCTACTTTTCCTCGTTTATATCCCAATGCAGTCAGCTTGTTTACACCGGGCTGATAGTCCAGTTCTGTGTCGTTTTCTTCATATAAAGGAGTGATCAACTCCGGCGAAAGAGTATCCGGCAGATTTTCAAAGAAGAAGCGCCCCCCTTTCTCATTGGCGGAAACAAAAATGCGTGCTTTGGCTCCATTCTCCCATAAAACGGTACAGACAGCAGAAGTCAGGTCCAGACTAACATCCTTCACTTTCCCTAAAGAAGCAATGTTGAACTCAATAGCCCCTGCAGGTATCTTAGTGGGAGCCGCGTCATATTTAGTCCTGTCGTCTATCAAACGCTGGATAGGGGCAATATCTTTTTTCTTTAGTACCTGATCACAAATAAACTGATAAGAGTGATCGGGTGATTTGAACTCTTCTACCGGACGTAAATCCCACAGATCGGCCCGGTCTATAGCGATTCTCAGTTTCCCTTCCTTCTGCCAGATAAGAGCACCGGTTAAACCATTTCCTAACGGAAGGGCTTCATCCCAAACCTCCGGAAGTTTTTCAAAACGAAGGTTATGATAAGGACGGGGAAGATCGGACACCTCCTCTCCCGACCGGCAGGAAAACAAGATTCCTACCACAACTATAAGTAACAAATGTTTTACACGCACCATAATCAAACAAAATTTAGATAGAAACAGGGATATATCCATTTCACAACATATATCCCCGGTTATCCTGTTAACAATACAATCAACTATCGCATAAAGCCTAATATATATGCAATTTATCAGGATACACTTACCTTTACAACCTGATTACCATACTTTAAAATATAACAGCCTGTATCCTTCACAGCAATACGTGCCGAATCAACTATATCTATTCTTTCTACCAATCGACCCGAATAATCATAAACAGAGACCTCACCGGTTGTATTCTCAACACAGATTTCTTTGCCCTCCACTGATACCTTCATCGGGTCTGCAAAGGTATGTTGGGAGAAACCGGTAGGAACTTTCTCATAAGCCTTTATCCAGTCTACTTCCATATATCCCGGTAACTCTTCATCATTGATCACTCCGGGCCAGGTTCCTTCACCTCCTAAAGCATAATTCAAAATAAGATAGTAGGGAACATCAAACACCCATTGCTTACAAGCCTCACTTTCGGGTAACTGAGTATTTCTCAGATAAGTACCCGTACTTACTCCGTTAATAAAGAAAGATAGTTCGTCCGCTGTCCAAACCAAAGTATATGTATTAAAATCATCGAGAACATACTTTCCGCCCAGACCCGATCCGCGATACTCCTCACTTCCCGGATGAACACTGTGCCATGCCATATATTCATGACTCACCTGCTCCATAAGATCTATTTCTCCCCCATATCCTGTTGAATATTGCGGACTGACAGGCAATAACCAAATAGCAGGCCATCCACCCTGTACAGATTTGAATTTTGCACGAACCTCCAATTTACCATATTTAAAAGCGACCTTTCCTTTTGTCCAGATGCCTCCTGTCCGGTATCGTTTCGCCTTCTCTGCTTTCAGTACGAGTTTACCATCCTGCAGGTAAGCCTGATCATAACTTTTTGAAAGATAAATAGACCAGGGTGCACCATCCGGAACAGCAAACGACCAATATTTAGGATCGGGTTTCCCGGTATCCTGATCGAAATCATCATAAAAGACCAGTTTATAGTCCGTAGTTTCCGAAGTTTTCATCTGTGCATAAAGTAGTCCGCCCAAAGATAAAGAAAGTACTAATAGAATCAGTTTTTTCATCGAATATCCGTTTTATAGGGTGAAGAGCCGGGGATATATTCGGCTCTTCACACCTTTCATTTATACTATTATTTACCACCGTAAAAATACGGTCCGGTACTGACATTCATATCATTTCACAATCACCTTGCTACTTCGCCACCGCATCTGATGATGTAACAACCCGTCTCCTGTATTACGAACGTCACCGAACCATCGGCTTCTTTCGCATCAACAAGCTTACCTGCCACGTCATAAACAGCCACCGTTCCGTTTACATTCTTAACCTGTATATGATCCTCACAAACAGTGACCTTCATGCTTCTGCCAAGTTCATATCAGAAATACCGGTAGCATTCGGATCCCGCAATGTAAAGTAAACCGGTTCTCCTTGTTCCAGATGCAGCTTACTTGCGTGTTACCATCAGCCAAAGTGGTAACTGAAACGCCATCAACAGCTTTCTGGAGTTTCCATTCGCCCTTTACAACAATCGTAGCATTGGTTTCCTGTTCAATCCACTTAAACAGATCGTGTGTTTTCGGGCGAAGGTTCGGATTAGCGGCTGCAAATGAGATACTTTTGGCTCCCGTATCGGCCTTCTCCATCAATAACAATTCCGAGTCGGAAGACTTCACATTGGCAAAGCCGAGTCCGTCTACTGCTCCAAAGAACGTGTAAGCTGTAATACCCTGCGATTTGTAAGTCAATGCATGCAATTTGTCATTCTGTGCCTCCACTTTAAAAATATCTCCTCCGTTACCAGCAAGTTTTGCAGATAATTGTTGCATCTTTTCGGGTGTGGTCCCCGGAACAGCCACAAACAGGTATTCTTTATTTTCCGGTTTTACCCCGTGGTCAATATAAGCCTTAGCAGCCATTACCGTATTCATATCGCCTGTAACATCACTGCCGTCTTCACGTGGAGCTGTTTGATTAGCGTGTTTGATAACAATCGGGTCATTGCCTTTCGGAATAAAATATCCCGTTGTTTGCGGAGTTACCAACCATACATCCTGCTCTGAGTTGTTAGTCATATTCTCTGCTCCCGGAGCCATCACCTGCCCGTTTACGACCAGGTCACCGCTAATACCTTCATGATCAATTCCCTGGAACAAATTCGTAGCCGTAATCATATCATCTCCATAACTACCTTTGGCACTGATACCACTACCCATACTGATGAGCATACCATCGAACGCATAAACCGATTTCTTAAATTGCAGGTTAGTCGGCGTAAACTGTTGACCTCCCCAATCATCACTTTGCAGGAAATCCGTTCCAAAGATACCGTACTGTCCCCAAGCCAATGCTCCGGAAAAATCCTTTTTCGAATATTGGCAGTAAGTACCTTCCGTACCTTTTCGTGGCATCATCTCTTTCCATGAAGTATAATGTACGGTAGTAGCTCCCGGTACCACATTCCAATCCCAGCCTCCGGACATTTTACTGCCTGTCGCATTGGGTGCTGTTTCAACAGGATATCCGCATACAGCCGGCCCACCATCATACATGACTTCCAAAGTACCATGGCTCTGGTAACGTCCGAACCGGTTACTGGTCGTATAAATTTCCGTACCCCAGAACTGAGTGGTGGCACTACGCATGGTAGCTACCCAGTTATTCTGCCGATAAATACCAGCCGGACTATAATTAAACTGATAGTAACCATCCACTTTCGCCGGCTCTATATCATACTTATCCGTCATAAAGAAATAGTTATAGAATGCAGCTAATTCCATATCATATTTGGTACCTAAAATATCACCGCCACCTTCTATCAGGCGGTCCACATACCAGGCTTCTGACGGAACAATTCCACCGCCATCTGTATACGGATGTCTTCCGCAAAGACTGTTAGCTGCATAGTAGTCAGTTCTGTTTGCTCCTTTTACTGCCATCAGATACATGGATACGATCGCTTTACGAATACGTTCGTAAGAGTCTTTATTTATCTGGAAACAAGTTCCTTTCAGCGTGTAAATATAGTTGCACCATGCTTTATAAGCATACATATATGCATTATAATGTGTATCGTGGTGGAAACCTGTTCCGTCCACTTTCAATACTTCCCGCCCAGCCGGAGTATAAATGGTATGCAACTCCATGAAGCGAACCATATCTTTCAGGTTCTGGATAGCCTCTTTCTGATCAGTAGGAGCAACAGCCAGTGCAAACAGATGCTTAAAGTAATTACACAGATAATCCGCATTCATCCAGGAAATCAGGTAATCATCATCGGCATATACCATATTCGCTTCGAGCATCCAGGTCATAGCCTTTATCATCTCTTTCCGCTGTTCCTCCGTATATTCGGACATTGCTGCTATAAAACCTGCAGGAATACCATCCACACTACCATAATGACTATATGTCAGACGTTCGAAATCATAGAAGATACCTTGATCTAAAATATAATCAACATAATCTTTCAATAAGTCTTTTGCTTCCTGATCTCCCTTCTTTGCATGGGCTGCCAGTGCTTGCACCCTTTGAGAAATATCAATCATAATATCGATTGTCAGTTCTTCGCTTCCTCCTAATGCAGGGCCATTAATCGAACCGTCTTCATTGCGGACCAGACCGAGAGACGACATATAAGATCGCAAAGTTTTCATCGTTACTGTTGTAGTAGGCACCGTAGCCAATGCAGTTTTCAACTTTTCAAAATCAGTAACTTCCTGTGCTGTAGGTTCATTAATTACTTTATTCTGACCGGCAGCATACGCTTTCAGCAATTGAACATGGTCTTTATACAAATACTCCAGATCCGGCATCATCAAATCCTGATACAGTACTTTCCAATTGGAAGACTTAGGTGCATCAAAATTCACTTTATCCAGGTATATCTTTGTATTACCTACATTCTTTCCGGTATAAGTGAACCGTATATCGGTAATAGTAGCTGCATTCTTATTCGCATAATCCGAGTAGAAACGGTTGAACTCACGCCATCCTTTAAAATTCATTGAGATATGACCGGTTTTCACCGCTTTACCGGTTTCGTCCAGATAGTCAATCGTAATCTGATCGTCACACGGTTGTGAGTTATGTATCTCAAAAAATGCGGACTGGCTGCCAATGGTAAACTCTCCGACAGAAACGGTCAGCGTTCCTCCGTCTTGCGTATCCCAGCATAAAGCCTGATTCCCTTCACTACGGTGTTCTTTACTCAATGATAGTGTACTGTTCGCTGCACTCCACTGTTCCAGTTCCGATACGTTCTCAAAAGTAAATGCTTTCGGCTTGTTTGTTTCCAGTGCGGATAACTTATCGAAACGTACATCATCGATGTATGACTCTGCATTGTTCTGGTTATAAAACAATATACAGAAGTTAGTAAGGTCTATATCTGTAGATTCTTCCACGGGTTTCGACTCCCAGAAGTCCGGCTCCACTTTCGATAAATCAAAGTCAATTGTGTATTTAATCCAGCTATCAGTCAGTTTTAAAACAACCGATGCCTTTTTATTATCAGCCACATTATCTTGTTTCACAACAAAGAAACGACCTCCGGAAGCATCCGAGTTATCCTCTTTCGTAAGGAAAGTATAGACTCTGAGCTGAGCTTCATTCATTGATTTGGCATAGAATGTCAAACGATAAATATCACGATCTGCTTTTCCTTTCATACGTTGTGCCAGGAAATCTTTATACCAGGTACCGGGCGCTCCGGTCATTTTTGCAACCTTTCCGTGCTCCGGGTCATCTACAACAGCAAACTGTACTACATTCGGCTGAGGATTATTCGTAACCCATTCATTGAAGAGATAAGGCTGTGTTTTAAAGCCCCGGGTCAAATCTGCATTGTCGAAACCATTGTCTCTAATCTGTATAGCATACTTATCGTTTTCCGACGCTGGCAACGGCATCAGATAAATATCACGGTTACCGGCTGTTATGCCTCTCGCCTCATAAGAGGCCTTCACACGTGGATTATACAGATTTGCCTCATATACTTTTTCCGTTCTCACCAATTGGAACCATCTTTTGAATTCAGCAAAAAACTCCCATCCCCGTTCATCAAATACAGCCTTGTCAAAGTCGGCCTCATTCAATCCGGCAGCAAGTTCAGTTCCTCCGGCCCGGTTACGTATCTGATTTATACATTGGTATGCTAAAGCATCCGGCCCCTTATCCGCTTTATTCTGAGCCTCAGCATAAATCAACAGCACATCTGCATAACGATAGATAGGAGTAATGCCACTTGTTTGTGCACTCAGTGGTTCTATTCCTCCATAATCACGGTACTTATTAATAGCAGGGGAGCGCATTTCAGATACCTTAAAATCTTTCGCTCTTTTCCCCTCACCGAATTTTGTTACAAAATTAAAAGCCTTACGAGTGTCTTCCGGATAACGTTCATAGAAACAGGAATCGGCCAGATAATCACTCCAGGCACCTGCATTCTCTTCCATTGCCATGTAAGAGATACCATAATTACTGGATCCGACAATGGTATGGTTTAACGCTAAAATATGTTCCGTATCGTCTCCGCAAGTAGCCTCTTTCCACAAATCTTCGTAACGGGGCAATAGAGAATATTTTCCACTCTCAATCACCTCCTTGGCCGTTTCTTTTGCTAATGCATATTTATCTGTCTGTTTAAGGGGCCATCCTGCCATAGTCAGATATACTTCCGCCAGACAAGTCTTTGCCGCCCACTTAGTGGGAGTAGAATTGGCTCCGGCACTTCCTAAACGTCCCTGTTCCGGTAATTTCTCTGCCGCAGCCTGTAAGTTCGGAATAATCACCTGATTATAAATGTCGCTTATCGCATTACGGCCGATGATTGTGCTACCTAGAATATCTTCTTTCTGCTCCGAATCTTTATAAGCCGGCACCTCTCCAAACCAACGAACCAGTTGGTAATAGGCAAACGCTTTAAGAAAATGGGCCTCTCCTGCATATTGTACTTTGTCACTTTCGGTAAGAGTCGTTGAATTTTGAATTGTCTCCATCAAAAGATCACACTCTTTTATCAGTGCATACATATCCTGCCATATAATCTTCACATCCCCTTCAAAGGCAGCATCTACCTTGAGCTCATCCATAGCATAATGGCGCTTGGCTGCCGATCCCCCGACAATATCATCCGCTCCTAATCCTAAAATCTGAGGACGGCAATTGAATCCCCAATTACCACCCCATAGTGTAGTGTATAACTTATTGGCTGCCGTTTCCAATTCTGCTTTAGTCATGTAAGACGAAACAGCCGCTTTTACTTCCTGTAAAGACTGGCGCTGCAAGTGTTCGGAAACAACCTGAGCATGCGATACCTCGTTTGAATCAAACAAGTTTGCAGGAGCAAACCATGCCGCATAACCAATGCCGGCAGCCCCACATAATGTCAATGCTAATAAAATGTTTTTCATTGGATTTCTTTTTTAAGTTAAGTTTCACGAACTCTTATCTTCCGGTAACCGTAACAATCCGGCTATCGGCTGCCGGAGACAGAGCTCGCTAAACTACGTTTTTTCTATATTAATAGACTCTCGGATTAGCTTCAAAGCCACAATCAATCTGTTCCTGTTCGGGAAGTGGCATCAAATAGGTACGACGCTCTTCTTTGGTAATACCATTCTTTATCATAGATGCTTTCACACGCGGATTATTTTGATTCATCTCCCATACTTTTTCCGTTCTCACCAATTGAAACCATCTTTTAAACTCAGCGAAAAATTCCCAACCGTACTCATCAAACACGGCTTTATCAAACTCTTCTTCGTTCATGTTTTCCGCTTTGTCATACACTCCGCCTCCGGCCGCACGTTTACGAACATCATTCAGGCATTGGTATGCCAATGTATTGGGACCATGCTCTGCACGATTCTGAGCTTCAGCATAAATCAGTAATACTTCAGCATAACGATAAATTGGGGTAATACCCGAAGATTGAGCACTCATCGTTCCCCCGTTTTCTGTAGTTGTACCTCCATAATCACGATATTTATTGATGGCAGGAGAACGCATCTGTGTTACACGAAAATCTTTCGCTCTTTTTCCTTCACCCATTTTAGTGATAAAGTTGAATGCCTTTCGTTCATCGGCCGGATAACGTTCATAAAAGCAGGAATCTGCCAGATAATCACTCCATGCAGCCGTGCTTTCCTCCATTGCCATATATGAAATTCCGTAGTTACTGGCTTGGTTTACCCTGTCATGAGGTAACGCGAACATATGCTCCGTCGCATCAAGCTTAGTAGCTTCTTTCCACAATTCTTCGTAATGCGGAAGCAGTGAATAACCTCCTTTATCAATAATTTCTTTTGCTTTGTCACGGGCAAGTGCAAAATTTTCTGTCTTTTTCAATGGCCACTCTGCCATGGTCAGGTATACATCAGCCAGACATGCCTTCGCTGCCCATTTGGAAGGAGTTTCATTTGAACCGTTATTCTTCCGTCCTCTTTCGGGCAGGTACTCTTCAGCTATCTTCAAAGAAGGAACAATAATCAGATTGTAAATATCTTCTGTCTTGTTACGGGTAATGTTCGTACTCCCCAAAATGTCTTTATAACAAATGGAATCGGTAAATCCGGGAATATCTCCAAAATAACGCACAAGATGAAAATAAGCAAATGCACGCATAAAATAAGCCTCACCCAAATAGGGTTTCTTGGCCTCATCGGCCATGGTCGGAGAAGCTTCCAAGCCTTCTATAAGCTGATTACTTGCTTGTATCACGGCATATAAATACTCCCAAACCAAATCAACATCATCGCCATGTACATAAAACTCATCAATCAGATAATGACGTTTACTAACCGATCCTCCGATAATATCATCGGCTCCTAATCCTAAAATTTGGGGACGGCAATTGAATCCCCAGTTATTAAACCACAATTTTCGATATAAACCATCGGTCAGGCTTGTTACGTTGTCCTGATTATATTCAATATTCTCCGGGGTTGGAAAACTCAATGGCTCTTGAAATAAATCAGCACACCCGGAAAGCCCAATACAACCTGTAAAAGCTAACGCTACAATATATTTTTTCATAAATCAATCTGCTTTTTATTATTAAAACCCAAAATTCAATCCAATCAGATAATTACGTCCGTTAGGATAATATCCGTAATCGATCCCCGAAGTCAACGGACTTTTCAATGTAACCTCCGGATCGATGCCGGAATAACCGGTAAACAGGAATGGATTCTGAATAGAAGCATATATTCTCAATGTACTGATTTTCATACGTTTCACTATTAACTCCGGGAAATTATATCCCAATGTGATGCTCTTTACTTTCACAAAATCACCTTTTTCCACGTATTGAGAAACAGATTTCTTTGAATTGCGCTTTGATATAAAACCGGCAATATCCGAATTCTCATTCTCCGGTGTCCAACGATTCAACCACTCCGGATTGGGACCTAACTCCAACGGATTATCCCCTACTCCCAAACGTGCCGCACGCGTATAATTATAAATATCAAAGCCATGTACTCCAATAACAAACAGACTTAAATCAAAATTCTTGTAGGTAAGTGTATTATTCCATCCCCATTGAAAAGAGGGTTGTCCATTACCGATAATGGTCTGGTCTTCCACCGTTATCTGCTTATCTTCGCTACCGTCCAGGTTCTTGTATCGATAAGATCCCGCCTCTGTTCCCTGTGGAGCATCAGACAGTTCACTTGTTTTCCAAACGCCGTCACTTACATATCCCCACATTGTTCCAAGCTTTTCACCCTTTATATTACGGAAATAGTCGTTCTGATATCCACCGCTAATAATAGCATATTCCAAATCTCCGTCCAGGCTTTCAATAACTCCTTTATTGTGTGATAAAGTGATATTCGTATTCCACCTGAAATCTCTGGTAGCTACAGGATCGGCTCCGATAGTAACCTCAAAACCTTTATTACGTATTTCGGCTGCATTCTTCAAACGGGTCTTGAAACCGGTATATAACGGTGCAGTCACATCCAGTAAAGCATCCTTGGTCAGCTTATTATACACATCTACCGTAAATGTCAGGCGATTGTTGAATACTCCGAAGTCAATACCCGCATTCCACTGTTTTGTACGTTCCCATCGCAGACCTTTCGTTCCGATTCGCTTGGTTGTGAGAGTCAAATTATCATTTGCATCACGGGTTGCCTCCAACTCTGTCCAGGCAGAATATGCGGCTACAGCCTGGTTTCCTGTTTCACCATAACCGGCACGGAGTTTTAATTGACTCAGGAAATCAACATCACGCAAGAATGATTCTTCTTTCATATTCCATGCCAAAGCCATTGACGGGAATTGTTCCCATCTCTTCTCTGACGAAAGATTGGAAGAACCGTCATAACGCCAGGAAGCAGTCAGCATATACCGGTTCATAAGAACATAATTTACTCTTGCCATATAAGAAAGCATAAAGGACCGGGTATGTCCGGAAGAGCCATATACTTTTTTAGCCAAAGAGGTATTATTGGCACCTATTTCTTCGGAAATCAACTCACGACCTTCACTCTTATTGTTCATATTATTACTATACTGTTGCTCAATAACGGCTGTAGCATTAATACGATGGTTCTTATTGAACTCTTTCACATAGGATAGAATATTCTGGTTCGTCCAGGAGTAATTTTGAGTACTGGTAAAAGTAGCAGAGTTATACCCACTATTCCACCCACTCAGACTTCCTTTCGTATTGGTGTTCAATGCACTGGTATTCCCGAACCAGAAATTCTGAGTAGTCTGTAGCGTTAGTCCTTTCAAGATCGTAACATCTACATACCCCTGTATTGTAGAACTATAATAATAACCGTCTTTATCTACCTCATTGATATGAGCCATCGGATTGAATTTACGCCCTCCCTGAATATCTTTGTGATGATAAGCCCCATCTTCATCTTTGGGTAAAACGGTATTCGGAAAATTCAGTGCATCCACCAATGTATTCTGCCATCCACCAAAGTTCACCCCGGAATCTTTAGAGTAACTGCCATTAAAGTTCACACCTGCTTTTAACCATGGAAGAAGTTCTGTATCCACCTTCAAGCGGGCATTGATCAACTTGCGTTGCGACTCTTCAATCGTACCTTCGTTATAATTATAACGCCCGGAAAATACAAATTGAGTTTTCTCATTTCCTCCGGTCACCGACAATTCATGTGTGTGCTCCAACGCCACATCCCGGAAAATAGCATCCAGATAGTCATATCCACCTCCATTATAGAAACCTTTAACAGCATCTGCATCATAGAAAACCTGAGGATCCAAACCAGAGTTCCGGTTAATTTCTTTTCCGTAATCGTTTGCTAAATCGGCCATTTGTCCGGGAGACAAAACATCAGGAAGAGTATATGGCTTTTTAAAATTGACATATCCATTATAATTCACATTTACTTTTCCGGATTTTCCTTTTTTAGTCGTAATCAGGATGACTCCATTTGCCCCGCGTGAACCATAAACAGCCGTAGCAGAAGCATCTTTCAGTACCTCGACGGACTCTATATCGCCCGGATTCAACATGCTCAATGTACCTCCGATAAAACCATCGACTACTACCAGCGGACCACCATCTGCCTTGATAGAGTTGGCTCCACGCACACGGATCGTAGCTCCCTGAGTAGGGTCACCCGAAGCGGAAACAATACTAACCCCTGCCATACGTCCCTGAAGTGCATTCTCAATATTATTAGTCGGCGTATTTTTCAGAATATCATCTGCTTTAACAGAAGCAACTGCTCCCGTCAAATCCGACTTACGCTGTACACCATAACCTACTACCACTACCTCATCCAGAGCTTGTGTATCGTCCTGCAGCGTTATTGTCAAACTTTTCTTTCCTGCTACTTTGACCTCTAATGTCTGATAGCCGACAAAGGAGATTTTCAAAGTTGCATCACTCCGTACATTGTCCAACTTAAAGTTTCCATCTACATCTGTAATGGTACCCATTGTCGTACCTACCACCAGAACAGATGCTCCAATCACGCCCTCCCCGGCTTTGTCAATAACCTTACCAGTTATAGTTCCTACCTGTGCCCATACTATTTGCGTCATCAGGCAGCAAACTACAAACAGGCTCCACAACCTTTTTGTCGCCAAATTACTTTTTTTCATACTATTTTATTTCTAAAGTTATTTCACCAGAACTTTAAATGTCTTCGAACCGTTTACATTGCTGACTTTCACCAGATAGAAACCATTTCCGGACATGTTTATAGTGTTATCACCCGCAGCAACCGGCATAGTAAGTACCATTTCACCTACGATAGAGTAAACCTCTACAACCGAGTTTTCATCAGAAGTTACTACCAACTGATTCCCATAAGCCACCACTGAGGAACCGTTATCTGCTTTGTTCGGATAAATGCCAGTGAGTGCCGAACCCTGGTAAGCTCCCATATTGATTTTACCATTTACAATACGATTATTGCCGGCAATATCTTTCTTCATGAATTTTTCAACCCAGGCATCTTCCAGCTCACAATTATAGTCAAATTCAGTAGTACCGGAGTTTATGGCCAACGAAGCCTCCTTTAGAGAATAATCAGCTTTTGCAGACTCCTCTTTCTGAGTTGCATCCGTAGCAGCCCTTTGAAAGAAGCAGGATTTACAAAAGGGGTAGCATCTACAACATTATTACTATTCGTTGCTTCTCCAAAATCAATCTCTGTATCAAAAGCACTGTATTCTATCCAACACTGTTCGTTATTAGCTGCAACCTCCACTGCTTTTTCTCTGCTTGCTTCGTTGTTTACTACAATATTATTATACCAGAAGGGGCTACCGGCACCATCAATATACAAAGTACCTTTATTATTGGCAATGGTATTATTCAACTGGGTACCTCCCTGAATGTCTATCAGTAACTGCTTACTTGTATTATTCACTATCAGATTATTAGCAAGAACCATATTGGAAACCGTTGTAATAAGAGCACTTCTCCATTCGTCTCCACTTTCTGCTGTATTTTGATTATTACGAATAATGTTGTTAGCAAAACTTGCCTGCACATTTGACTTTCCGGAAAGCACAGTACCAGAAACAGTCGTAGCATTTCCTTCAAACAGGCAGTCCGTTATCGCCATCGTACCTTCTGACCAATCATAAGCAATTCCAATACATTTATCTGTATTATCTTTAAAAAGACACTTGGTAATCAGTACTTCGTCTGATTGATTCTGTGGTCCGCCATTATAATTATAAAGTCCAAAAGATTGCATTTTGTTAGCTTCAAAAACACAGTTCTCCATACGATTTGGCAAACTGCCTACTGCATAACCACAAAAATAAATCACTGAATTAGTCTTCGTCAAATCACCTAAATTGCTGTTATTCGCAAAATAACAATCACGCACTATGAAATTCTCTTCACCATAAACAAGAGTAGCATTAGCTGCGCAATTAATCACTTTATTATTCTGGAAAGTAACTGAATTTCTAAAATATAAAAAACGCCAGTCCTTGGTTACCTTATAATTATTAAAAGTAATTCCATCCACATACAGCATATCCCAAAGAGAACTTTTATCCTCACGTTCCATCAAACGGTTTTCATTCTCACCAGTAAAAATCGTTTCATTTGTAAAGTTCCAAGGTTCAGTTTGAGGATTAGGCCGTTGACGTACATCGACAGAGGTTTCCCCTTTGGCAAATCCACCATAAAAGCTTACTCCATTTTTCATCATAATAGATGTATTGAAAACGTAGGTACCTGCAGCAATATAAATATCATCACCTTTATCGGCTTTACTTATTGCTACATTCAAATCTTTCACTGCCGTCTCCCAGGAAGTCCCGGCATTGTTGTCATTACCATCAGTAGTTACATAGATTACTTTCGCACTCATGCCTGAGCAGAGAAACAAAGCACACATTGCGGAGAATAATGTCTTTTTCATACTATAAATTTTAAAATTGATAAGTTTTACATCGGTTTTTGATGCAACAAAAGTGGAATAAATATGAAAGAGAGGGATGCATATTGCGTACTTAAAGGAGGCACATCAAGTACAATTCACCGATACACAACATGCAGGAATTATTCTGTACGCAATGTGCACCTGATTGTACGCATAGTGCACATTCATTTAATAAACTTCGTATTAAACTTACTCCTGCTATTACATTAACATTATTAACACCTTTCTTTAACAAACTCCCTCTGCCTTGTAAGAGTGTACACTTTTGCACTACAAAACTGTACATCTTTGCATAACAAGAATGTACAATTAACACATGAATAAATGTACACTTTTGCAATACATTAAACAAGAGGTTATTATCTGTTATAAATCAGATGATTACATAATATCAGCGAAGTCTATTCTACCCAAAATTTTCTTTTGAGAAATATCTGTAATTACTTTTTTGACTACTACATATTTGCCGAATGAATCCAATATAAGAGGTGAAGAGAATATCACGTACATAAAAAACGACTGATACAGAATAGGGCATATATCATACACCAAAGACTTATACGATGATGAACGCCTCTTTACCCGCCAGTTTCCTCTTCCGTTTCTTCCACATCCTCGTCTTTATTACCCGTGCGATAGAATAATGCTGATGCCATATACTTCCTTAAAGCAACGGCTGAAGTAACGGGGAGAGCTAAAACCTGTCTGGTCTGCCACCTCAGCTATTGACAAGAACAATTCATTCTTCAGAAGATAAGCGGCTTTTTTCAAACGAATTGTCAAAATGAAATCGTTCGGAGTTTGTCCGGTAATAGCTTTCATTTTAGAGAAGAAGTTGGTGCGAGAGATACACAACTCACGAATCACGTCATTCAGACTAAACTCTGCATTATCCATATTCTTTTCAATAATGGCAACGGTACGGTCCAACAGATCTTTATCCATCGGATTGGTTGCTAACATCTGAACACGGGTCTGTGGCTGTTTACTAAACTTCTCCTGCAATACGATACGACTGTTCACCAGATTATTACACCTGGAAATAAGCAGGTTCACATTAAAAGGTTTCGTAATATAATCGTCCGCACCAATACGCAGGCCTTCAATGGTATGCTCTATCGCAGTACGGGCCGTCAATAGAACAACCGGAATATGACACGTTTCGAAATCCTGCTTTATCTGTTTGCAGAGTTCAATACCGGTCATTTTAGGCATAACCACATCGCTAATAATAAGATCAGGCATTCTATCACGAGCCTCTTTCAATCCTTCTTCTCCATCCGCAGCGGTTATTATCTCATAATAAGGCTCAAACAGACCCGCCAACATTTCTCTTAAAGAGTCATTGTCCTCCACAATCAACACCTTCGCTCCTTTGATACGTTCCTTCACCGTATCATCCAGCACCTGCTGCTCAACCATGAATTTCGATTCGACTATGACTGCTGCTTCCTCTTCTTTCGGCTCCTCTGTCTCTATCTGTTCTGCGGTGAAATGGGCATTTCCTAACTTTAACGCAATAGTAAACGTTGTTCCACTCGTCTGATTGCTACTAACCTCAATCCGCCCCTTATGTAACTCCACAATACCTTTGCTCAAGGCCAACCCAATACCTGTTCCCTGAGTATTCTCCGGATCATTGCTGGTTTGATAGAAGCGTTCAAAAATCTTCCCTGCTTCTTCCGGCTTGATTCCTTTACCACTGTCCTGCACTTCAATAATAGCTTCTTCTCCTCTTTTACTGATGTTGATGGAGATACTTCCTTTCTCTGGAGTATACTTAAAAGCATTTGACAGCAAATTATTAATAACTTTCTGCATCTGACGCGAGTCATACCAAACCTCCAACTGATCCTGATCTTTATTGAAATAGAATTTGATATGCCGGGTAGATGCATATTCGATATAAAGCAGATAGTTTTCATATAAGAAGTCAACCAGATTATGCCTGCTCACCTTTATCTTCATATGACCTTGCTCCTGCTTGCGAAAATCAAGTAACTCACTGATCAATCCCCGTAACTGGAGCCCGTTCTTATAAACATTCAGAAGTTTATTGTAAATAGCCGGTGGAAACGACTGTACCTGCAGTAACATTTCAATCTGCCCCACAATAACCGTCAACGGAGTACGGAACTCATGAGAAATATTAGTAAAGAAACGGAGTTAGATTGGTTCAGTTCTTCTACATCCCGAATGTGCTGTTTCTCGTATTTAAGAGATTCCTGCAATTTTATTCTTCCATGATAGGTCCTCACTATATAATAAAGAAGGCTAATCGTAATGACAACATAGATAAGATAAGCCAGATCGTTTTGTAAAAAGGAGGAAGAACGGTTATGTTAAGACGATATTCCGGTTGGTACACATTATTAATTCCTGCCGGTTTTACAATCAGGGTATAGTCACCCGGTGACAGATTGGTATAAGTAATAGTACGTTGCTTGTATATCTTTGTCCAACCATTGGAAAATCCCTCTAACCGATATACAAACTCATGCTGATTGGCAGCAATATAGTTAGAAACGGCAAATTCCAGATTCAAAACCGAATGATCACTTTTCAGCGTAATAGCAGAGGTGTCATAAAAAGAAGATTTCAGAATACCTGTCTTGTCATTGATACCCACTTCTTCGCCATTCACCCAAAGTCCTACCGGAAAGATATCATAAGGTTTAGGAGAAATATTGAGACTTTTTTCATAGAATGAAACCATCCCTTTGATACCTCCCAGAAATATTTCACCATCTTTACATTGATATAATGAGTTCTCATTCAGCGTAGTGAAAGGAAAGCCATTCTCATTATCATAATTGTAAAACAACTTCGTGTAATAATCAAAAAGGGTGAATCCCTGATTAGTGGTCAGTAACAATTTGCCGTTTAAAGACTCTGTTACAGCATAGATACAATCACTGCCTAAACCGTTCTTCTTAGAATTGAAATTCTCAAATTTACCTGTCTCCCGGTAATAAACGTCAATGCCGGAACTAATCGTTGAGAACCACAGATTGCGATGACGATCTTCGGTTATACAGGTGATCATATTATCGCTTAAACAATTTGTCTTCTCCGGATCATATCTGTAATTCACCAGCTCCTTCGTATCAAAATGGTAAGCATATACGCCATGTCCCTCTACCCCAATCCACAAGAGTCCCTCCGAATCTATTTTCAAACGATGAGAAAACAGATTTAATAACAGAGTAAAGTTTCCCGTTTCGGGATTGAATTGAAAAACACCATCATAAGAAGCCAGCAGCAATTCATTTTTATAGGGAATAATGTCCAGTATTACATTAGACAATTGCTTTCCTGCCACATCAGGAAGTTTATAAGTGGTAATTCTGTCTGTTTTTAAATCCAGTTTGTTAAGCCCCTCCTGATGAGTACCGATCCAAAGTGCCTCTCGCTTTTCGTCATAGTACAAAGCTTTTATGTTATTATGCGAAAGAGAGTTGTGTCCCTCTTTATGCTTATACCACTTGAAACGCTTGTTGGTACGATCATAGAAGTCCAGCCCACCTCCTTCGGTAGCAATCCATAAATTTCCACTCTTGTCTTCTGCAAAACAACCGATCACCGGAAAACTAAGTCCCTCGTTCTCGTGCAATCCGGGACGATAATGGGTATAAATTTCATATTCGGGATTAAAATAGTTCACCCCACCGAAATAAGTGCCTACCCAGAGAGTTCCCTGGTGATCTTTAATAATGCAATAAACAGAAGCATTACTCAAACTTCCCGGTATATCTGTAGAAGTATAATAGACAAATTCGTTTTTCTTCTTATCAAACTTATCCAAACCATTGAAAGTTGCAATCCATAGGTTTCCCTGATTATCTTCACAACAATCTCTTACGGAGTTGGATGATATACAATGTGTTCTATCTGCTCCTCCATCCGTATAATGTACTGTTCCATTGTCAGATATGTGGTAAAGTCCGTCTTCCCAAGTACACACCCAAATGTCACCGGATGAATCCTGATAAAGATTAAAAACATTACATTGAGGTAAAACACACAACTGCTTCATTTCTCCTTTCTTCAAGCAATACAATCCATCCCCCCGGGTCCCAAGCCACAACCGTCCGGTTTTATCTTTCAATAAAGAAGAGACCTGTATATCTCCCTCTAAAGAACAATAAGGTTTTACCTGATGATTCAGAACATCATAATAATAAACAGAACCATTACCACCTATCAATAATGTATCAGAACTATAGGTAATTGAATGCCCCGGCCCTTTCTGGATTGTTTCAAACGTTTCGGAATACATATCAAAAATACATATTCCCTCAATTGTCTGTATATATAAATGTCCCTTACCATCCCCACAAATCCTCCTGACATCTTTTCCAACAATAGAATGTTCATTCCCACGCTCCGGCTTATAACTCCGCACCCAATTACCATTGTATACATTCAATCCGTCACGTGTTCCTATCCATATCCTGCCAAGTTCATCTTTATATAAACAGTAGGCTGTGAACTGTGAAAGTCCATTCTCAGTAGATAAATAGTTGAACGATATGTCTTGTGCAACAAGCTTGGTAACCCAAAATAGTGAAATAAGGAATAAGGTAATCCTACTTATATTCTGATGCTTTATGTTTTTCATACCAGAGACGAATTAGATTCTTTATTGCACAAAAATACGATAAATAAGAATCACGCCCAACTCTCTCATTAATAAAAAGACAAGCAGATTATTTACTACGCACCTTCTTCATCCTTTTATAAGACCGGTGTCCATATATAGTTACCACTACAAAACAAATAAATGGAAGTATAAACGACAAATTCACTGCCGGCATGCCAAACAAAACCGATTGTAAATCGGGCATAATAACTTATAGATTATATCAGTTATCACTATCCCAAAGTACCTCTTTTTCAATAGTACATTTATTTCAGGAAGTGTAAATACTACAATCTTCAGCTACTCTCAGAAGCAATGCCGTTTCCACAATTTAAAATAAATAACAAAATTAACAGACCAAACATCAAAACATACATGACAACCGATACAAAATCCGTCTACTTTTGTAAAATCCATTAAAATTAATACTATGTACACACACATGGCAAAACTATTAAGAGTCTTATCGATTATTATACTTATATTAACAAGCATCGCAATCACATTCGATAGCGGCATATTCGTTTACCCCTCCTTATCCAACACCTTATTTTTTCTATATTAGTATCTTTATTAACTTTAATAACAGCGTTTTATGCGATACATAACACCAGTTATGAAAAAGTATCTATATATAGCTGTATTGTGTTTTTTTGGGGAGTATACATTCTGTTACACTGCTACCACACTAATGGCGAATACTACCGTTCTCTCTATTTAATTTCAAGTATCATCTACCTGATAACACTTTCTTTTTTAATACGGATACAAATCATAAACATTACATTTATAAAAAACATTCTTCTCTGTATTGCAATTATCCAGTTGGTATTTATGCTCGGACAATCTTTAAACATTATTGACTCATACAGTAAATATTTCCCTATTTCCGGCACAAATGAAAATCCAAACACGAATGCAATTTTCATACTTTGCTGTTTGCCCATTCTTATTGAAAGAATCAGGAATCTTGATAAAACATTTATTTACAAAATTCTATTCGGATGTATACTTCTATTTTTATTCATATTGAAATGCAGGACTGCTTATATTGGAGGTGCCATCCTATTAGCCACTTACCTCCTTTCCGGCAAACGTATCCATCGTTTTTGGAAAAAAAGCAACTATATAAGAAGAGCCTTATTACTCTCCCTTTTATGTACAACAATCTTTTTTACCGGAATACATATTTATCAAATTAAGAAGGATTCTGCCGACGGGCGTTTACTCATTTGGAAACTTAGTACGGAAATGGTTGCAAAAAATCCGATTGAAGGCTACGGATATGGATTATTCGAGAGAAACTATAACTTGAAACAAGCATCCTACTTTTGCAGCCAACCATCAACAACAGAACACCAAAATGCTTCTTTAGTTGCAATGGCCTATAATGACTATCTGGAACAAGCCATAGAAGGAGGTATCACAGGTTTCATCTGGTATCTGGGATTTTTCATATTACTTGGCTATCTGGCTATTCGACAAAAAAACAGAGAAGCATTAGCTATTGTATTAGCCATTGCCATAATGGCGTTATTCAACTTCATATATGCTGCAATAACCACTTGGTTTTTACTACTAAACTATGGAGCTATTTTATTGGCTGCATCCAATAACCGATTTAGTCTCCCTACCCTAATTAAAAGACTAATCAGCATTATCTTTTGCTGTATCGCATCCATACTGCTATATCATCAATGCAGAGTAATCAATGCGCAAATAGGGCTTAAAAAAAGTATCGGACTAATTAAAGAAAGACGATTCGAAGAAGCCGGCAATCTTTTAGCCCGACTTTTAGAACAAGCAAGTACTTCCGAAGCCTTCCTTACACAATATGCCAACTCATTAGCTAAACAAAAACGATATGAAGAAGCTATACCCATATATAAAAAAGCTTCCCTGTATACTTCCAATATATCTCTTTACTATCGTATGGCCGATTGCTATGCCCATTTATCACAATATAGCGATGCATTAACCACTTTGAAAACCATAGCTGCCATTATACCCACAAATCTACGTTCCAGATATCAGATAATGTGTTTACAACGACATATTCAAGACATAGAAGGAGCCCGCCAAACTGCCTTGGAAATTATAAATATATCTCCCAAGGTCTATAACCCCAAAGCAGAGCAATATAAAAAGCAAGCTCGAGAATTTTTAGAACATTCCAAATAATAAATCTGCAATAATATGAGAATCAGAATCACTTTTTTACTGCTGCTGTCTTTCACTGTTCCTTCGTATAGTATAGGACAGACAACAGAACAACTGAACAAAGTATTGGCCCATTATACTACCAGCCCGACAGATAGCTTAAAATACAAAGCCGCCTTATTCCTTATAGAGAACATGCAAGATTACAAAGCTCCCTATGGTAAAGCGATTGATAGTTACAAACAGAAAATCCATGCTTTAACCCCTCCTGTCAGCACCAAAACAGTAAAAGCTGCCTGGCAATCATCTATAATGGAATACTCCCCCAAAGAAATAATATGGGTTAACGATTCTGATACCATCTCATCCGAATTTCTGATAGAAAATATCGAACAGGCTTTTCTGTCATGGGAAAATGCCCCGTGGCATAGCCAGATATCATTCGAGCAGTTTTGTCGTCTGATATTACCTTATCGAACAATGAACGAACAACTGACCTTAGGATGGAGACAAACGCTACAACAAAAATACGGCGCCATTATAGAAGGAATAACAGATATTAAACAAGCTTTTTCTCTCCTATCCGATTCTATTATAAAATCCGTTCGACAAGCACCCCCTTATGCCCCTATTCACCGGATGTATTAACCATAGATAAGCTGCAACAAGCCAATTGCTCCCAACGTTGTATTCTGCAAACCGCTATTCTTCGTTCACTGGCTATTCCTGCCACATTAGATATGGTACCCAGATGGGCTAACTATAGCACCCTTGGACACACTTGGGTGTCATTAGTATTAAACAACGACGAAACCTACACACTTTATGAAAAAGACAAAGAAGCAAAACGATTCAACAAAATCGATGCGTCCGAGTTTCCTGTAACTTATCGACCTGCACCGACAGACAGATATCCGTTTCGCATAGACTCTATAAAAAAAGTATCAAAAGTTTATCGTACCACATTCAAAACGCAGTCCTACCCGATAGAAATGCAAAAGGTTCCAAGTCTAAATGATAGTCATATCTACGATGTTTCAGCAGAATATGGTTACACAGATTCTATATCCCTGAACATCAAAGAAGCAAACAACGAACTTTTATGTTTATGCACTTTCAGTACAGGAAGGAATTGGCAACCTATAGCAATAAGCCGCGCTCAAGATAACCTAATCACATTCAATAATATAGGAACAGATATTGTATACGTCATTGCACGCCCTCATGGCGATCATATCCATGCCGTATCCTATCCTTTTTTATTACAGGACAGCGGCAATATAAGATATTTCATTCCGGATACCATACAAAAGGAAACAATAACCCTCTATCGTAAATATCCAGTATTCTCTAATTGGAGCAATCAATGGGGTAATATGATTGGAGGGCGTTTCGAAGGAGCAAATAGCCCCGACTTTAGTGATGCCGTTTTACTTAACAGCATTCGTACAATGCCGTTTGGAGGTAATATTCTACAAATCAACAATTCTAATTCTTTTAGATATTTACGCTATAAAACTCCAATTACAAGCAGAACGTCTTTAGCCGAACTTACTTTCTATACCCAAACACCAATTGGTATAAGAAAAATAATAGGAATCCCAATAGGTTATAAAGTTCCAAACGAAGAATTGCATTTTGCTTTCGATGGCGATCGCGAAACAGTAGCCAATACTAAAAGTACTAAATATTGGATTGGACTTGATCTAGATGAAAACAAAGAGCAATCTGTATATATAATTAAATTCACCCCAAAGTCTGATACAAACAGTATGGAACCCGGACATCTTTATGAACTTTATTATTTTGATAAAAAATGGCATTCATTAGGACGTCAAGTTTGTACAGACGATTTTCTGATTTATGAGCATGTACCTAAAAATACCATTCTATTATTAAAAGACCGAACAAAAGGTAAAGAAGAACGAATATTTTATCACGATGCCGGACTACAAATCTGGTATTAATTTAATAACTCAAATATTTAATAATTATGAAGAAGAAAAAAGTATTAATTACATTGCTTCTAAGTATATTCGGGAGCTACGTAAACGCTCAATTCAGCAAGCAACTTACCCCAAAAGAACTAAACACATTTCAAATCCAAGGAGATACGTCTAGAGTATGGGAAGCAAAAAAACAGTTTTTTTCTCATTTTACCATTAATGACAATTATATAAAAGAAGTAAATTCTATTATCGATTACTACGAAACTAAAAAACAACTTTTAGAACACAAAAGTACAGAAATGGATAATATATCGGAAGACCTTAATCGCCTAAAAGAAGAATATGGCAAACATATTTGCACTATTCTATTTTTGAGCGGAAATTATTTATCAACGCCTAATTATCAACTGGCATTTTCTCTACGCAATAGTCTCCATTTATCCGAAGAAACTTTGAGAAATCTAGCTCAAAAAGCCGTCGAGATAAAAATAGATGAAAAAGAAGAGCAAGATTATTGGCAGATAGAATTTAAAGAATTATCTAGTATTTTAACTAATGAGCAAATGGATTATTTCCTCCGAAAGAAAAACTCTCAAGAAAGTTGGCAAAAGACACATCGCGCATGGGAACTTTTCCGCAAATCACGAAAGTATAATAACAAAGATAGCATTGCTATTTGTGGAAAATTATATAGTTATTATAGTAAAATAGCAATTGCAAATGAATTATATGCTAATGACCCAATACTAAAAAAAGAAGCATATATCGGAATTAAAAAATTTGCCCCATCTATCATTTTTTCCATTGAAGCACTGCAGAGGAGACAAAAAAAGCAAAAGAAAAATAAACTCCTCAAAACATACTGAAAAAGCTATTCCTACAATAAAAGAACAATATTTATGGGCAGAACATTCAAATCAATCAATTGAAGAAGACTACAAGGCCAAACGAGCTATAATGTTAGCATTAGGAGCACAAGGAAGAATTGATAGAAACACTGCATTCACAAATCTTTCCGAATATTCTCGTCAAGGTAATGCCACGGCTATGAATGCAATAGGATTAATGTATTTAAAAGGATACGGAACCCAAGCAGACACTATTATGGCTCTAAATTGGTGGGAAAAAGCAGGAGCACACGGGTGTTCTGATGCTTACAATAATATTGGATTATTCTATAAAACAGAAGACAATTATTTAAATCTTGAAAAAGCCTACTCATATTTTTCTAAAGCTGCTGAAAAAGGTAATCTGATAGGATGCTATTTTACAGGTTACATGCTTTACAAAGGATTAGGATGTGAACAAAGTTATGAAAAAGCAATAGAATATTTTAAAATAGGCGCCAAAGATAGCTATGCACCTTCACTATATATGCTTGGACTTTGCTATCGTAATGGGTATGGAATAGAACAAAACGAAGCAACAGGAAAACTATTCTTACAACAGGCTGCATCTCAATCATACAAACAAGCTTTAAAAGAACTAGAACAACCTATGCCGGAAAACAACCATTCTACTTATAGAATCTTAAAACAAAAAACAAATCAAGTTCCAGCGTATCCACAAATCAGAATACCTTCAAAAGAAGTAAAACAAATTAAAAAAGGAGAATATACTGGTAGTTTAATAACTTATGACTGGAGTGGAAAATATATAGTTTCAGAAGTTCCATTAAAACTAATACTCTCTTCACAAGGAAAACAAATTACAGGCGAGTGGTATGAAGGAGAGAAAGAGCCAATTTCAATAGCAGGAGAGCTTAAAGGGAGCAAACTTATTTTCACAAATAGCACAAATAGAGCAAAAAGAATTAATGGAAGATATAAGAATATGACACAATCATTTTATCTTCAAGAAGCAGACATACAAGTAATAGAAGTAGAAAATGAAATATCAATATTAGGAACAATACAGATGTACTCTGTATCAGCTAAAGAGAAAGAGCGTCCAATGTATTTATCCATCACCAAAAAGAATAAGAAAACTGAAAAAAATAGAGTAACAGCATATCCCAATCCTTTTGCTCAGGAATTAAATTTACTTATAAATATGCAAAATACAGATAAAGTACGTCTATTTATTTATAGTATAAAAGGAGAACCAATTTATCAATATGATGCAGGTGTAATTTCAATGGGAGAACAGCACATCACTGTCTATCCCAATTTAACAAGAGGAACTTATATAGTAAAAGTCTTTATAGGAGAAGAAGAAAATCAATTAACAATAATATCTAAATAATCAGTATTATGAAAAAGTTTATTATAGCAACAATTTTAATATTAGGTATAATTCCTAATTTTGATGGAAATATTACTCTCGTATCAGAAGCAAATGCACAGATGATGGCTTATGAATTTCCTGGAGAAGATGATTGCAGTAATTCAGATGAGACCATGTGTATATTTTGTGGGACATGTTATGATACATATACTTACAGTTCTTGCCCATCGTGCGGTACCCTCGTAAAATGCGACGTTTGCCAAAATCATTATTCATCAACCGAAGGACACGATTGTCCTGGTTCAAGTTCAGGTTCAGGCTCAGGTTCTGGCAGTAGTTCAGATGGATATCGATATGATTGTACATCTTGCGGCAGATCATTTTATTTAAAAAGAAATGTTTTCTACGCTGAATGTCCATTTTGTCATGGCATACTAGAACCATATTATTAACCATAAAGAAAAGTATAAACGATTAAATAACAAAGTTTAAGTATATTCAATAAAAAATGAATGAAAGTACATAAAGTGCAGACAACTTATGCAACTCATTCATTTTTTAGCACCAATAATAATGTACTTATTTCTCATATATCCAAATATATAAATTATATGATATACCGATATTTTCTTTTTTTTATTATATTATTATATTAGCAGCATTACAACAAACGCACAAAACGCTCTGAATAAAATCAATTCAAAATTCATCAACTATCTAACAGCTACTCTACCCGAAAAAATCTATCTGCAAACAGATAAATCCTGCTATGTAGTAAAAGACACCGTTTGGATGAAAGCATACGTAATCAACGCACAAATCCATCAGCCCTCGCCAAGCAACTTTGTGTATGTGGAACTTATCAATCAACTGGATAGTATACAGAGTCGAATCAAAATAAAAAAAGATTCTATCGGATTTCAAGGATATTTAAAACTAAACAAAGAACTACCCACAGGCGAATATGCACTTCGCGCCTATACAAGCTGGATGAGAAATGAATCGCCAGAATACTTTTTCCAGAAAAACATAACAATAGGAAAAGTAACAGAGGCACCACGGGTACTCACAATAGAATATAAGCCAACAGAAGGAAACGAAATTCAAGCAATAACCAAATATACTTACAATGACGGTTCTCCAATTAAAAATTGTAGAATAGACTTCTCATACAACAAAGACGGAAAAAAATACAGAAAAAGATATACTCTTACAGACAAAAAAGGAGAAATAGAACTTGGTATACGATTGGAAAACAATGCAGCTCCCACAAAGCAGATACTAACAGCCACTGTTTTTGACTCGGAAGGAGGTATTCTCAATAGCCAACAATTCACAATTCCACAGATAAAAAATGACTTTGATTTACAATTCTACCCGGAAAGTGGAATTCTCCTTAGCGAAACGCCACAAACCATAGCATTCAAAGCTATTGGTTCAGACGGACTAAGTATTTCTGTAACCGGGAAAATAATCAGTGAAGGTGGAATCACATTAGCAGACATAAAAACAATGCACAATGGCATGGGAAAGTTCTTCTTATGTGCACAAAAAGACACCACCTACTACGCATTGGTAAAAACTCTAAATGGATCCGAAAAGAAATTCAGAATCCCCAGCGCACAGGCAGAGGGAATAATATTATCACTAAACAAAAGAGGAAACAATTGTATCTATTCATTTGAAAATCGAACTCCATATCCTACCGACAGTTTATTACTACTCGCTCATACACGCGGAATGCTTTCAATCACAAAATCTCTAAATGATAAAGAAAAAGTTGGAAGGTTTTCGCTAAATCAAACACCCGAGGGTATACTTAATGTGGCAATTGTCAATCGGGCAGGAAACGTCTTCTGCGAACGAATGATATATATAAAGAAGAACAACAGACCTGTACCAACTGTAGATACCGACTCTCTTGAATATAAACAAAGGAGTAGAATAAAACTAAATATAAATGCCTTAAAAGGGAATTTCTCTTTATCTGTCACTGATGCCGAAATCGTAAAACATAACCCCTTAGAGAACAATATCATTAGCCAATTTTTATTAACATCTGAATTAAAGGGATATATAGAAAATCCCGGATATTACTTCACGGCCAATAACAATGAAGTAAACGAATATTTAGATTTACTTATGCTCACACAGGGGTGGAGACGCTATGATTTATCTGCAATCCTCCAAGGGCAAATACCGGAAATAAAGGAGCCTTTGGAACGGGGACAATCATTAACAGGCAGAGTTAAACCTATTTTATGGAGAAAGACAGACGGTATAGAAGTGGTTGGATTTACCAACAAATGGAAAGCCATACGGGCCACATTAGACACATTGGGAAATTATGTGTTTAATGGTATCGAGTTTCCTGACAGTACGGCTTTCACAATCAATGCAGTCAACAAAAAAGGTAAAGCCAAAGGAGTTATGATTTATCCTGATCCGGAAAGATATCCGGAAGCGCACCTTTTTATAGCCCATCCCCAGCCAGAGCAGAAGAATACAAGAAATAAAGTATTAGAAAACTATCAGGATCTTTACAAAAAAAACAATAGTAACTTACAAGAAATTATATTAGATGATGTAACAATAACCGCCAAATACATTAGCAAAACAGGAAAATTAGCTGGTGAGTTTGCAGCCCACGCAGACTATCTCATTATAGATCAAGATATAGAGACAAAATACAGAAATAAATCAATAACTAATATTGTCAATGAAGCCATCATACAACGTTTTCCTGGAATTAGCACAGCTAATATGGACACACTTTATTATCGCGGCAAACCTGTACGTATTGTAGTTGATACGAAAGTCATTGAATTAGATGAACTCCAATTTTATATGGCCAACGAAGTTGCATCTATCTCCTTTTTTAAGGATGCTTCGGAAGTACCGTTTTTTATGCCTGTCCGCAATGGAGACCAGATGGAAAAAATGGATGAATACAAAGGAGTGATCCTAATCGAATTAAAAAATGGAGGTACCGCCCACTATTATCGTCCATCATTGGGACTGGCAACTCTCTACCCATTAGGCTATCAAAAACCTGCAGAGTTTTATTCACCCAAATATGATGTACCCGATTCATTACAAACGACAAAGACCGACTTCAGAACAACCGTTTACTGGAATCCACAAATACAGACCGATTCCACCGGACATGCTAAAGTGTCTTTTTATACTACGGATATGAAGCACGACATGGACTATGTTTTGGAAGGAATTACCGAAAAAGGGATACCATGCAGGGCTACAGGACGGATAAAAGCGAAGAAGGAATAAAATAAGGTCCCCAAAGAATGGGAAAAATTCCTTTCTGAAAGGGATTTTCCTTATTTATCTTTGAAGAATCGAAACGGAATAATATGAGACACACAATCATCTTAGTAGCTTGCTTGGTTAGTTTGCATTCGCAACCACAAGAAATACAGGTTCAAAAGTTTTTCAACCGAAAGCTTATCGACTATCTGACCACTACTCTTCCTGAGAACGTTTATCTACAAACAGATAAACCCTACTATGTAGTGGAAGACACCATCTGGCTAAAGGCCTACGTAGTAAACGCACAAATCCATCAACCGTCACCCAGTAACTTCGTGTATATAGAACTGATAAACCGGTTGGACAGTGTGGAGAAACGTATCAAAATCCGAAAAGAGAATCATGCTTTCTGCGGATATCTGCCACTCGATAAGAAATTAATTCCGGGGGAATACGTTTTAAGGGCATACACCAACTGGATGCGAAACGAATCACCGGACTATTTCTTCCAGAAAACCATTACAATAGGAAGAATCATACAGACACCCAAAATTCTGACAGTAACCTATTATCCGGACGAAGAGGGAAAATTACGAACCATAGCCAAATATACCTATAACGATGGCTCACCGGTAAAGAACTGTAGGATTGATTTCGATTACAACAAAGGTGGGAAAAAATATCGAAAAAGATACACTCTGACCAACTCTCAAGGAGAAATCGAATTACAGATTCGACAAGGTGACTCTCCGGAAAAGCAACAATTATCGGCTACGGTATTTGATGACAAAGGAGGTATTGCCTATGAACAAAAGTTCATTATTCCGGAAAAAGGAGGAGATTACGACGTGCAGTTCTTTCCGGAAAGCGGAACATTATTGACAAATATACCGCAGGTATCGCATTCAAAGCTATAGACACAGATGGGATGAGTACAGCAGTGACCGGAAAAGTATTTAGCGCAGGAGGGATGTTTATGGCAGATATAGCGACCCAACACGACGGAATGGGGAAGTTCCCGCTCTTGCCACAAAAAGACAGTACTTATTTTGCTGTAATAACAGACAATAAAGGGGTTGAAAAACGATTTCAACTGCCGAAACCACATGAAAAAGGGGTAGCTTTACAACTTCGACGGCAAGGTGGAGCATGTATATATATGTTCCAAAACCAAACAGACTATCCTACAGACAGCCTGTTTCTAGTAGCCCATACCCGGGGAATGCTTACGACTGTCAAACAGCTAGACAACAGCAGTAAAACAGGAAAATTTTCTCTGACACGCGCACCGGAAGGAATTTTAAATGTGGCAATCGTCAACAAGAAAGGCAACGTATTCTGTGAAAGAATGATATACGTGAAAAGAGGCGCTCATTATACCCCTCAAATACAATCCAACCAGGATTTATACGGACCAAGAGAAAAGGTGGAATTGCAATTAACATTGCCCGGCAGAGGGGATTTCGCTCTTTCAGTCACCGATGCGCAACTCGTAAAAGGAGACTCACTGGAAAACAACATTATCACCCAGCTATTAATACAATCGGAACTGAGAGGATTCATAGAAAACCCTAACTATTATTTTACACAAAACACAACGCAAGTAAATGAACATCTGGACTTATTGATGTTAACTCAAGGTTGGAGAAAATATGATTTATCTTGCATCTTACAAGAACGTATTCCCCAACCCAAGTATCCATTGGAACTTGGACAGTCACTTACCGGAAGGGTGAAACCACTCCTATGGAAAAGTATGGATGGGGTAGAAGTAGTTGGTTTCAGCAATCACTGGAAAGCCATACACGCACAAGTAGACAACTCGGGAAACTATACATTCAATGGAATTGAATTTCAGGACAGTACCGCATTCACCATTAATGCAGTCAACAAAAAGGGAAAGGCAAAAGGAGTCATAATTTATCCGGATGCCGAAACATTCCCTGACTCAAAAGTATTCATTCCACATCCAAGAGAGGTCATACAAAAAGAAATCGGCAATGCTTTGGACGAATATCAACAGACCTATCGACAAAGCAATATATGGAAAGAAATTACATTGGACGAAGTGAATATAACAGCGAAATACATCAGCAAAACAGGAAAACTGGCAGGAGAATTCGCATCTTTTGCCGACTATGTCATTACAGACAAAACGATTGAAAGTGAATATAAAAACAGATCAGTATGGGATATTATAAAAGAAAACTTCATAGACAAGATACCCGGAATCGTCCAACTAAAAGAAGATGAATATATTTATCGGGGTACTACATTAAGATTTTCGGTTGACTTAAAATTGATAGAGCCTAAAGATCTACAATTCTATATGGCAAGTGAAATAGCTTCTATTTCTTTCTTTCGGGATGCACAAAGCGTACCGGTTTATGTTCCAAATCTAATGGTAGGAGTGGTTGTGCCAGAAGGAGGCTGATTCGTGATCCCAAATTAAAGCCCGGCTCCATCATTAAAGATGTTGACAATCCAGATTTTGAATATCTTTCCGGATGGGACAAAGATGACCTACTGCGATATACAGCCGAAATGAGTAAATATAAAGGGGTAATCCTTATTGAATTAAAGAATGGAGGTTCAGCCCATTACTTCCGCCCTTCACTCGGCTTGGCAACTCTCTATCCGCTGGGTTATCAAAAACCGGCAGAGTTTTATTCACCCAAATATGATGTGCCCGATTCCACACAAACCGGTAATACCGATTTCAGAACTACCCTTTATTGGAATCCACAAATAAAGACCGATTCCACCGGACATGCCAAAGTATCTTTCTATACTACGGATATGAGGCATGATATGGATTACGTATTGGAAGGAATTACCGAAAAAGGGATGCCATGCAGAACAACAGGACGGATAAGAGCAAAAAAAGAATAAGATAAACCACTATAATAATAGGGAAGTTCCTTTGGAGAGAGGGTGTAAAAAGCAAGACCTGCTATCATCCAATTACAAATTCACATTAATTTACGCAGATTTCATTTAAAACCTGTTAAAATTTTGCGTAAATCAACGTGAATCTCTGGTTTATAAAGTTACCTCTTCATCCTTTTATAAGACCGGTGTCCATATATAGTTACCACTACAAAACAAATAAATGGAAGTATAAACGACAAATTCACTGCCGGCATGCCAAACAAAACCGATTGGTCAATAATGCTTGCCTGAACCGGAGGTAAGACAGAACCACCCAGAATGGCCATAATCAATCCGGCAGCACCAAACTTGGCATCATCACCCAATCCCTGAAGGGCAATACCATAAATGGTAGGGAACATCAACGACATACAAGCCGAAACACCCACCAGACAATACATTCCACCAATATTCTGGAAATAAATAACTCCTACCGTAAAACAACAGGCAGCAATTGCGAGAATTTTCAGTAAAAGCCCGGGATTGAGATAACGCAGAATAAACGTACAAATAAAGCGGCTCACACAAAAAATGATCATCGCAACAATATTATACTGTTGAGATAAGACCTCAGCAGCCTGCTCACTCATCCCTTGAGAGACAAACAGACGGGTACCATATTGGATAATGAACGTCCAGCACATAATCTGTGCACCTACATAGAAAAACTGCGCAATAACTCCCTCCCGGTAATGGTGAATAGAGAAGATACGTTTCAGCGTTGGCAGAAAATCAATCGAATGAGAATGATCACCACTTTTAGGCATCTTCACCATACGAATCAGTAACAACATAATGAGAATAATGACTCCAATCACGAGATAAGGAGCTATAAGTACTGCCAGATCCGAATCACGCATCGCTTCAAACTCCGTAGGAGAAAGCTGACTGCGTTCTGCTGTCCCCATCGGATTAAGACGATTCTGAATAAAATTCATGGCCACATACATACCCAATAGTGACCCCATCGGATTGAAGGATTGAGCCAAATTAAGTCTGCGGGTAGCTGTCGCTTCCGTTCCCATTGACAAGATATAAGGATTGGCACTCGTCTCAAGAAAAGACAACCCACACGTCAAAATAAAGTAAGCGATTAAAAAAGGATAATAGCATCCGGTCATCATTGCCGGGAAGAAAAGTAACGCCCCCAATGCATACAACCCCAACCCGAGCAGAATACCCGCTTTATAAGATACTTACGAATGAACATTGCCGCCGGAAAAGCCATAGCGAAATAACCACCATAGAAAGCAACCTGTACCAACGCACCATCGGTCACACTCATTCGGAATATTTTGGAGAACGCTTTCACCATGGGATTGGTGATATCATTGGCAAATCCCCAGAGTGCAAAACAGCTGGTGACAAGAATAAAAGGGATAAGATAGCTAACGCCGTCTTTGCTCAAAATCGATTTTTTGGAAGTGTTGTTCATAATGGTAAAAGGGGTATTAGAAATTATTCTGATTCATATAAATAAAACATGCGCTCCATAGGCTGCCATTTCTGCGCTGAAGTAGCTCCGGGCTCTGTCAATTGGAATATCGACATATAATCTTCCCATTCCTGCTGACGCGGCAGAGTGGCAAGACGAGCCATGGCAGTATCCCAGTCAAACTCCAACGGGGTCTCTACAATCATAAAGAGACGTGTACCGAGAATATAAATTTCCATTTCAAGGATGCCAGCTTCGCGAATACCTGCCATCACTTCCGGCCAGATATTTTCACGGCTATGCCGACGACGATACTCAGCTATCAATTCAGGGTCATTTCTCAAATCAAGTGTCCGGCAATAACGTTTTACAGGCTGATGATATTCCTGCGTCCGATAACTCTTTATAGATGTTTCCATAAAATTATTCGCTTTTAAATTATTCCTTTTATTTCTCTACGGTCTGCAATTTCACCTTTGGCTAAAGCTTGCACCAAAATGTTACCAATGGCCGTAGCTTCTACCGGACCTGCATATACAGGAATGCCTAATGCTTCTTCTGTCAACCGGTTCAACAGTTTATTCCGACAGCCACCTCCAATAATGTGCAATGCCTCTACCGGAGCAGGCAACAAACGGTTTAATTGTTCGATCCCTCTTTTATAACGTTGAGCCAGTGAATTTAGTACACAACGCACATATTCACCTTGTGTAGAAGGTACCTGCAATTCATGAGTACGGCAATAATGGGCTATGGCAACTTCCATATCCGCCGGACAGGCAAAAGCCGGATCATCGACATCAATCACAGAAGTGATTTCTGCCAGTTCAGCAGCAGAGATTAAAGCATCGTATTCAGTCTCCTTTTGATTTTCTCCCCACTGAGCTATCAACCGTTGTAAAATCCACAAACCCGTAATGTTCTGCAAGAAACGAATCTTGCCGCCTACTCCACCCTCATTGGTAAAGCCGGACAGCCGGGCTTCTTCCGTTAAGACAGGTTCATCGAGCTCAATCCCCAGTAATGACCAGGTTCCGGAACTCAAAAATGCATGACGAAGGCTTGTAGCAGGAGCAACGCTTTCAAGTACAGTATCCGTATCAGCAGACACAGAGCACCCTGTCCCCAAGCCAACAGTAAACACAGCACTTGCCGTATCATGCGAACCTACGGCTATCACATCTACTTCATAATCCAGGCCAAGTTCTGCGGCAACATCTTGTTTCAACTGTCCACGCACTGTACCAGGCATAACAATCTCTCCGAAAAGATGACCGGGTAGGCCCAACTGATGGATCAATGGCCAGTTCCACGTCCGGCTACGCGCATCCAGCAGTTCGGAAGTAGACGCGATACTATATTCATTGTTTGCCGTCCCAGTCAGGAAATAACTGAAAAGATCCGGCATAAACAACAGGCGGTCGGCTATCTCAAGAGTAGCATCTCCCTCTTTCTTCAAACTGTAAAGCTGAAAGAGTGTATTGATCGCCATCACCTGAATACCTGCTTCGGCATAATGCTGTGAAACATCCGTACCTGCAAAGAATTCTTCAGGAAGTCCATTTGTCCGGGAATCACGATAACAAACAGGGTTACTCAACAGATTACCTTTCTTGTCTATCAACCCAAAGTCGACTCCCCACGTATCAATTCCGATCCCCTTTATATGATACCCCCTACGAACTGCTTTACTTATACCCTGTTTCATATCCGCAAACAGTGCAGGAAAATCCCAGTAAAGATGATTACCCAATTTTACCTGCCGATTGGGGAAACGGTAGATTTCCTCTAAATCTACCATTCCCGCACTGACAAATCCAGCCATAACCCGGCCACTTCCGGCACCAAAATCTATAGCTAAATAAGTATCTAACATCATTTTGTCTTTTTTCCTAAAACATACGTTTCAAGATCATCTATTTCTTCCGGAGTCAATACAGTATAATCACCACCAGACTGAATGATAATACGACACGCCATCTCAAAAAACATGGCACGTTCAAAAGCCTCATCAAAATCTTTGCCACATACTACCTGTCCATGTTTCAGTAATAACACTGAATTGTGGTCCTTCATCCCGTCAATCACCCCTTGAGCCAGTTCTTTCGAACCCGGACGATAATAAGGAACCACCGGAATTTCGCTACCTACATGGCAAGGAATCTCGGCTGTTACATTAAAGTTGGTAGGACGGTTTTTCATGCAAGCCACCGCAGTTGCATAATGTGATTGAAAATGAAGTACTACATTCACATCCGGACGTTCACGAAGAACGCCAAAATGAAAGCCGCTCTCCATAGAAGGTTTTACACCATTCAAGACTTCACCGGTGGAAAGGCGACAAATTGAAACTTTTTCCTTTGGTAAAGAAGGTACCCATGATCCTGTACCGGTAATCAATACTTCATCACCGATACGCCACGAGATATTTCCACTACTGCAGATTGTAAGATTTGCATCACCTACACGATGTGCCTGAGCCATAAACTGCTCTATTTGTTCATTTGTTATCATAAGACCTATTTATCTGTTTTTTTAAGTACTGTATCTTAATTAAATATTTCAACTGCTGATTCGCATTATTTATAGACAGGACCATAAACTGTGCAAGCTCTGTAGTCTGCCCCCTCTTTATCCATACCAAACGCATTCCATGCAGCAGGACGGAAGATCTTATCATCTTCTACATTGTGCATACAAACAGGGATACGAAGCATGGAAGCCATGGTTATCAAATCCTGACCGATGTGTCCGTAACTAATAGCGCCATGGTTAGCTCCCCAGTTGTTCATGACAGAATATACATCTCTGAAAGCCGGTTTGTCGCAAAGACGGGGTACAAACCAGGTAGTGGGCCAGGTACGATCTGTACGTTCGTCCAACAATTTATGAATTTCCGGATCAATCTCAACGGTCCATCCTTCTGCAATCTGCAAAACCGGGCCAAGCCCTTTCACCAGATTCAGACGCATCATAGTGACAGGCATACCTCCTTTTGAAAGGAAATTAGATGAAAAACCACCCCCGCGGAAATAGTCACGGTTGGCAGGATACCAGGTAGTAGCCTCCAGACACTTTTCTACTTCTGCTTCTGTGATATCCCAGTAAGGTTTCATTACCGGTTCACCTTGTTCATTGGTTTGTTGTCCCGTACCATCCAATGTGGTAGCACCGGAATTTATTAAATGGATAATACCATTGGCAGCACGGCCGGTAAGTTCCTTTCCTGTCACACGTTTCACAGCCTCCGGGCTCCAATAAGTACGTACATCTGAGAAGATTTGCGCACGGTTGGTCAACAAATGTCCAAAAAGCATGGCAACTCCGTTGCAAGCATCGTTTTCTGTTGCCACCACATAGGCTTCACGAATCCCATTCCAGTCAAAAGAGGTATTTAATAAAGCTTCGGAATAGTCTCCGTTCGGATAGAAATCAGTCCACTGGCGTTGTCCCTGAAAACCGGCAGCGATAGCATTGTGTCCCAAGGCTTCTTCTTTGAATCCCATTTCACGCAATTTCGGGTTTCCTTGCATCAGATCACGCATTATAATGGTCATCTTCACAATAAATTCCCAATCTTCATCCTTCTGTTCACGGGTTTTCGTCTTTTCAGGGATATTGATATCTTTTCCTTCATTTTTCTTACAATATTTTTCAGTCCATGCCATTGCTTTCACGAACTCATCCTTATCATAAATACCTTCAGTCATACGACGGATTATTTCAGTCAAATCGACAGATTCATTGCGCATGCCTAAATATTCCTGGAAAAAATCCGGATTAACAATAGACCCGGCAATACCCATGGAAACACTCCCCATAGAAAGGTAAGATTTACCTCGCATGGTGGCTACAGCCTGTGCAGCACGGGCAAATCGAAGAATCTTTTCCGCCACATCAGTAGGAATAGAGTTGTCGTTTAAATCCTGTACATCACGTCCGTAAATGCCAAAAGCAGGTAATCCCTTCTGAGCATGCCCAGCTAATACAGCGGCCAGATAGACAGCTCCCGGACGTTCGGTTCCATTAAATCCCCACACAGCTTTCGGATAGTAAGGATTCATATCCATTGTTTCGGCACCATAGCACCAGCAAGAAGTGACAGTAATAGTAGCCCCTACTCCTTCACGCTCAAACTTTTCTGCACACGCTGCACTCTCAGCAACACGCCCAATCGTACCATCAGCAATTACACACTCCACAGGAGTACCATCACCATTTTTCAGATTCGTAGAAATTAATTTGGCTACAGCTTTAGCTAAATTCATTGTCTTTTCTTCAAGGCTTTCACGTACGCCACCCTGGCGCCCATCAATCGTGGGACGAATCCCAATTTTCGGATACTTTTTCATATTCTATGATTTAATAAATAAAACATTTCAAAACCATGCTGAACTATGCCGAAGCAAGGAGATAAAAAAGGATCATAAAGATCCTCTCAACCGCACTTCCGTGGGAAGATAAGTATGTATCTGCTTACCCGATAGGATGAAATCAGCTGCTAAAGTTCCCATCTTTTCCCAATCAATACTCAGCGTAGTAATCCCTTTATCAATGACTTCATAAGCCGGCGTTTCGTTGTAAGCCAACAAGCCGAAATCTTCGCCACATGCAAGTCCGCTTATACGACTTTGCTTGATAAGACTAACCACATCCAGCTGTCTGATAGCTATATATACTTCTCCTTTACTAATCTTTATCTCATCCATATTGTCTGTCACTTCACACTCAAACTGGTGATCTGTACAAAATTTACGGAAGCTAATGCAAGTGCTTTGAGGATGTTTAGTTCCTTTTACGAATAGCAGAATCAACTTTCTGTAATGTCGCAATCTATCAACAAGCTGTAATAATGCCTGATAAAAGGCATCGTCAAAGTCCTGACATATATAAGAGTAGTCTTTTTTATCAAACTTACCGAAATCGAGTAGTAAAAGTTTAGAAGGATTTATTTTATAAAGATCAGAAGAAAACTTTTCATTATCGAAGTTCATCACAACATATTTGTTGTAACGTCCGAGAGACTCGCGCAGAATAGCATTAAATAAACGTTCATTATATTGATGAAACCATAAATCGACCTTATAACGAACCGATAGATGTTTAATAAAACTATTATAAAGCGTATCTTTGAAAGGAGAATATTCATCAAGCAATAATAAGATACTCCGTTGCCTGTTTACTACATAATAGCCTTTACCTGGAGTAGAATCAATAATGCCTCTTTCTTTCAAGTCGAGAAAGGCCTTAAAAACTGTGTCACGTGACACTTTATAATATTGACTTAGTTGATTAATGGAAGGCAATGCGTCTTCAGCCTTATACTTGCCTATTGAAATATCCTGGCTAATAAGATCAGCCAATTGTTTCACTTTAGTAGTTTGTTGTCCGAAAATGATTTCCATATAATTAGAATTAAAAGGTAGTAAGAATGGAACGCACAACTATGCTGAACCATCCTGCCACAAAGTAAAGTAATTTATTTAAAATCAACAAGAAAAAAGAATATGTTCTACAACACGAAAGACACCGTCTGAAAAGCCTGAATTACACACTATACAGCTTCATCTGTAGCGAATACAATAAATATAAATACGGAGCAGTAGAATTCGCATCTCCTAAAAAAACGCCTGATTCCAAAGAAGTATCCGAAAAGAAATATCAATACCCAATATTTACATTACAAGTTCATTACTACATTAGATAGATATCTTCACACCTACATACACATTCCAAAGACGAATAAAAGAGCATGATAATATAGTGATAGCCATTCGCTATAAATTGACATTATTTAGATACCCTTCCTTATAGGCTATCACAAATAAAATCAGTATCTTTACCCCGAAACTTTAAAAGTATTATCATGACACATCGTCTGAACACTAATAAACAATTTATGATAGGTAATGGCATTCTGGCATTTGCCGTCATCTTTATTGTAGTAGTCTTTGTTTATATGAGTATGAGGCTACAACGCAACAAAGAAGCAGACCGCCATTTTATCGAAACCTACACAATTAATCTGACAAAAGGATTTGTAGGCGATTCGCTCTCACTCTTTGTGAACGATAGCCTGATAATGGACAAACAGATATCAGAAGAACCTGTCACTGTAGAAATAGGTCGTTTTGCAGAAGAAAGCGCATTGATGATTGTAGATAATATTACAGAACAAGTATCTGTTTTCGATTTGAGCGAGAAGGGAGGCAACTATCGATTTGAAAAGGATACAGACGGAATAAAACAACTGGCACGCTAAACATAGATTCTCTGAATTATAAAAATACGTATTTAACTATGTGTTAATTACCTATTTAACACATAGTTAAAATGCATAGTTTATACTTATAAAGTACGTACTTTTTAATAATCTGTAATACAAGTATATAAGAAAGATTTCAAATATCGGTTTTATACTTCTTCAGTTCCTCACGCAATTCAAAAGCTTTACCGCCAGTCATAGAGTTTAGCAATGCCCAAAAACGATCTCCATGGTTCATTTCACGCGTATGGCTGAGTTCATGAAGCAAAACATAGTCAATTAAATGCTTAGGCAACAGAACCAGAAAATAAGACAGGTTGATAGCCTTACGCGCCGAGCAACTTCCCCACCGGCCACGACTGGAGTTAATCTTCACACTTTTATATGGCAATTTATGTTGTTCTGACAGCATATAAAGCGTGGAGGCAAGATGATCTTTGCATTTCTTCTGAGAGCTTCTTCGATAACCTTACGTAACCACACTTGCAGATTCTCATCCGCAAAATCAGCAGTAGGAGGGCAAATAATACGCATTTCACCCAATTCCGAATGAGCCAGAAACTTATCACGTTGCCCACTAACAAGTGACAATTTAAAATATTCCGTATCAATATGGTAGTTGAGGTCTATCAATGGACGAACCACTTTCTCCTTAAGCCCGCGTAACTTTACACGCAACTGATCAATAGCATTCGTAACATCAGCAGAGGTAGTTCCAGGAGGTACACTTACATAAATAGCATCATTCTTTGTACGAAACACAAGGCTCCTTGCGCGTGCATTAACACGTATGACCAAAGTGCCTAACTCCTTATCTTCAATTATCTCATCCATTCTTTTCATACATCTGCAAATAAACAAATAATCCACCGGAAGAGCAAATTCAACATAATAAAATCAGGGTAAGTGACGGTTAATTATTGAAACGCAAATATTCGTAAAGAGGCAGATACAGGTATAAAAAGAATAGTCTCTTTTTAATCTGTACCAACTCGCATTAATCCGCGCTTCATTAAATATCAATACGAAAAAATCAAGATAAGATGCAACTTTACCAGGATAAACTACGTCTAATATACAAAAACCCAGAAAAAAGAAAAGAAATGAAGACGAATTTAACTGTATTATTAGCTACAATCTTAGTTTGCTTACTGACCAGTTGTACCTTTATCGGCGAAAGGGCAGAAGGATTAAAACCCAGTAAGAAAATGATTACCAGAGATTATGAGATTAAAAATTTCACTGCAATAGACGCCAATACAGTGAGTAACATTCACTACACACAAGCCATAGACGGAAAAAGTTCTCTCCAAATATCCGGACCGGACAATTTTGTCAACCTGATACAGGTTTCGGTAAAAGGTAATACATTGGTACTTACAATGGATAAACAGAAAAAAATCAGGAACACCAAAAACTTAAAAATTACAGTAAGCTCCCCTAATCTAGACCGTATTAACTTCAAAGGTGTAGGAAATATTAACATTGAAAACAAACTCACAACCAACACACTTGATATAGAGAGTAAAGGAGTGGGTAATATAGAGATACAAGATCTTAGTTGCCAAAATCTGACAGTGAGTTCTATGGGAGTAGGCAATGTAAATCTGAAAGGTAAAGCAGAAAGTGCCAATCTCTATTCAAAAGGCGTGGGCGATGTAGAAGCTACCAATCTGGAAGCTATTCACGTGAAAGCTTCTTCCCACGGAGTAGGAAATATATCATGCAATGCTGTCGAGTCATTGGACGCCGCAGTAAGAGGTGTAGGAAGTATCCACTATAAAGGTTCACCTGTACAAAAGACATTCAGTAAAAAAGGTGTGGGAAGCATAAAAAGTATAGAATAGTAAGAATTGCAGAAACAAAAACATCTGTAGCTTGTTACTTCAACGCAAAGATGCTTCGGAAGCATAAGAGATTTCTCAAAGGCAGGAATCAGATAGATTATTAAAATTCTCTCTTACATATAACTTTATCTCTAACAGAGATACAAAAAGGAAGTTTCCGTGAGGCAATTTCCTTTTTTTGTTTTTCCCTGATGAAACAGATAAACATAATAAAAGGGCTACTGCATCACGCGGTAGCCCATCTATTTAGTTAGTTTTATTTATAAAAATTTGAGAGAATTGAAACTTCACAGCCTCAAGTTGTTTTAATTAAGCACACTAACTATATTATATGTTTAAAGCAAATGAAAATGTCTTTTTTATCAAGAACGTTTGGGCTTCATTGAAGCAGCCAGTTTTGAGATAAACTCTGAACTCATATTACCTGTAAAATTAATCACAGAAAAATTATTCTTCCCATGCATTAACATCACCAGTTCAATAATCGTATCATTCTTCTTTCGCACCATAATCTGACAATTTTCGGTACCGTCTTTGAAAGAAAGAAACGGTTCAAATCTTCCGGAATTCTTTTCTACCACTTTCAGAGCTTCATCATAATACTCTTGCCCTTTCACTTTAGCAGTAAGCATCTGCATACTCTTCAGATTGGATATTATCTCCAGAATTTCATCATCTTTTTCAGCATCACTTTTCATTATTTCCTCCATCATTTTCGGACTGATAGTGACACAAGTCAGATTTGAATCTCCTTTATGCTCTGTCAGAAAACGGGAGGCAAAGTCCTGAGCTGATACAGCTACAGACAGCAATGCCATCCAGCACATTAAAAGAACGCTCTTCATTATTTCTTTATCATATCGACTACACCTGCCCGCACGCTGTCGGCCAAATGCTGGTCTTGTGATTTATTGATTCCCTCAGACAATATCATTAAAGCAGAAGACACTTGTTTGTAAGCTACTTCCGGATCATCATATGTATCTGTGTAGGCGTCATAATTATAATCCAAAGCCTCATCGGCAAAAATGGTATGTTGTGCTATACCACCCAATGAGAACATCACAGCAACAACTGCAGCTGCTTTGAACAAAGGCATAAATCTTCCTGCCAATGTCAGGCGCCTTGCCTTTACTACAGGCGCTTCTACCTGAGCAAGAATACGTACATCAAAGTCCTCCCCCAGCCCGATTTCCTGTTGAACCTGCTGATAAACAAACAGATCTCTATATTGAAGTAAATGAGCAGGCACCTTTTCCTGTGAGAAGAAAGTACGCAATTCTGACTCTTCTTCCAAAGAAGTCTCACATTGCCAATATCGCTCCAAAAGCTGCTCTATATACTTATAGTCCATATTCTTCAATCTCAATATACTGTTGTTTCACTTTTTGTCTTGCTCTGAAGAGGTTCACTTTAACCTGTTCCTCCGTCAGATGCAGGACTTTTGCAATATCCTTATAACTTTCGCCCTCTATATCCCGCAACTGCATTATAAGCCGTTGTTTCTCAGGAAGTTCATTGATTAACCGATGAATAATCTTCATCCGTTCATCATTCACCAGCTGTTCATAAGGACCGGAAAGATCAACCTCTTCAGCCATATCCAAGGTAAGTTCTACGTTCTGAGCTTCTTTTTTTTGACTCCTATCTATTGCTAAATTTTTTGCAACTATCAAACAATAAGCTTCAATAGACTCAAACTGCTTCCACTCGTCACGTTTATTCCAGACTCGTATCATGGTGTCCTGAACTACATCCTCTGCTTCTGCCCTATCCAAGGTTATTCTAAGCGCCAATCGAAAGAGTTTATCTTTCAAAGGAAGTATGTCGTTTCGGAAACTGATTTCTTGCATCTCTATAAAAATGACGGGTGAGAATATAAAAAGTTACAGGTACAATCGTATTTTTTTTGAATTATTTTTTAATGCGTGTACCACTATCCCCATTAATTGCTGATGCTAAGGTGATTACCACTTCTGAGACACCTGCATTAATTGCTTCAAAAGAATTCTCAAGCTTTGGAATCATGCCACCTTGAATAATACCATCGGCTACATATTGATTAAACTCAGCAGGTGTAATCTGCGGGATAACACTGTCATCATCATTTTCATCGCGTAATACCCCCTTCTTCTCAAAACAAAAAACAAGAGTCACATCAAAAAACTGAGCAAGTGCTTTTGCTGTTTCCCCGGCAATCGTATCGGCATTCGTGTTAAGCATATTTCCTTCGCCATCATGAGTCAGCGGAGCCATAACCGGAACTACACCTTTATATATAAGGTCAGACAGCAAAGAAGCGTCTACCTTCTTCACATCACCTACAAAACCATAATCAACTTCTTTCACCGGACGTTTGGCCGACAGAATCACATTCATATCCGCCCCAGTCAGCCCCAAAGCATTCACCCCACGAGCTTGCAGGCCTGCTACAATATTCTTATTGACCAGTCCTCCATAGACCATTGTTACCACTTTAAGTGTTTCGGCGTCAGTTATACGACGCCCATTCACCATTTTACTTTCAATGCCGAGTTGAGTTGCAATCTTTGTGGCCGATCTCCCTCCTCCATGAACAAGGACTTTATGTCCTTCAATAGCTGCAAAATCATTTAATAATTGGTTAAGTGTGGCCTCTTCTTCTACTATTTTGCCACCAACTTTAATAACAGTCAGTTTTTCTCTCATAATTCTATATATTATATAAAGGAAGGTGCGTTAAAAGTCTGAGACAGCTATCAATATATAACTTTAAAAACGCAGATTAACGCTGATTACCGCAGAGTTATTTAATCTTTGCGTAAATTAGCGTAATCTGCGTTTTAATGATAGCGAATTTTACCCTTGGGCACCCTCGCCAAAGGTTCTATTATTCCAGATAGGTATATCCGTAAAGCCCGGAGCGATAATTTGAAAGGAATTCTTTTCCTTCTTCCACAGAAATCTTTCCTTCTTTTACAGATTTTGTAACCCAGGTTTCCAGTGTTCGCACCAATTTCTTAGGATTATACTGTACATAATCCAATACTTCCGCTACTGTCTCACCATCAATAATCTGTTCAATTGTATATCCCTTTTCGTTTACAGATACATGTACTGCATTCGTATCACCAAACAGGTTGTGCATATCTCCCAATATTTCCTGATAAGCACCAACAAGGAATACTCCAAGATAATAAGGCTCTTTACTTTTCAAACTATGCACAGGCATATAGTGAGCTACATTCTTTGTCGAAATAAAGTTTGCAATCTTCCCATCCGAGTCACAAGTAATGTCCTGCAAAGTAGCTGACCGCTCAGGTTTTTCATCCAATCTTTGAATAGGCATAATGGGGAATATCTGATCGATAGCCCAGGAATCCGGCAGTGATTGAAATAACGAGAAATTACAAAAATATTTATCGGCCAATAGTTTAGATAGACCACGGAACTCATCCGGTGCATGCTTCAACCCACTCGCTATCTGATTTACTTCTCGAGTGATAGACCAATAAAGCCGCTCAATCTGTGCACGAGTTTTCAGGTCAACAATACCATGACTGAACAGATCGAGTGCCTCTTCACGAATCTGCTGTGCATCATGCCAGGCTTCAAGCATCTTGTTCTGATTCAAAGTATCCCAAATGCCATACAGCTCCTGCACCAATTCGTGTGCGTCCGGTGCGATCTCTTCCTCATCATCATTCGGGCAGTGTAGTCGTTTCCAAAACTTCAAAAACAAGTACAGAATGATGTGCCGTCAATGCACGTCCGCTTTCTGTTATAATATTGGGATGAGGAATACCATTCTTATCACTGGCGTCTACAAGAGTAGAGATAGAGTCGTTGACATACTCCTGAATGGAATAGTTCACACTACTCTCACTACTCGATGAACGTGTTCCGTCATAATCAACTCCCAGTCCACCGCCAATATCGACAAATTGTACATTAAAGCCCATGGAATGAAGTTGTACATAAAACTGGGAAGCTTCACGCAAAGCAGTCTTTATACGACGAATTTTAGTCACCTGGCTACCAATATGAAAATGAATCAGTTTCAAGCAGTCTTTCATATCCTTCTTTTCCAGGAAATCAAGTGCCTCAAGCAATTCGCTGGAAGTCAATCCAAACTTACTGGCATCACCACCGGATTCTTCCCATTTGCCACTACCGGAAGAAGCAAGTTTAATACGAATGCCGATATTGGGCATCACATTCAATTGCTTCGCCATCTTGGCAATGAGTTTCAGCTCATTCATTTTTTCTACAACGAGAAAAATACGCTTGCCCATCTTTTGTGCAAGCAAAGCAAGTTCAATATAACTTTCGTCTTTATATCCGTTGCAGATAATCAACGAATCAGAATCAGTATTAACAGCAATTACAGCATGGAGTTCCGGTTTGGAGCCAGCTTCAAGACCAAGATTAAACTTCTTTCCATGACTGATTATCTCTTCCACAACCGGGCGCATCTGATTTACCTTAATGGGGTAAATGATGAAATTCTGTGCTTTATAGCCATACTCTTCAGCAGCTTGTTTAAAGCAATATGCTGTCTTCTCAATCCGATTATCCAGAATATCCGGAAAACGCAGCAACATGGGAGCTGCCACATCACGCAACTGCAGTTCATCGACCAACTCCTTCAGGTCGACACCTATACCATCCTTACGCGGTGTAACAACCACATGACCTTTGTCATTTATACCAAAGTACGAAGTACCCCAACCAGTAATGTTGTAGAGTTCCTCAGAATCTTCAATACGCCACTTTCTCATTTTAATGTATTCAGTTGTGTTTATAAAATATTTAAGGCAACAAAAATAGTTATAAATCCATAGTATACAATCAGAAAGACACGTTTTTTAAATAAGACAGGTTCGGAAGGCGCAAATAAGTCATAGTTTTAATAAATCGCGTAGCCGCTGCACTGATTTTTCAATCTGCGAGCGATCCTCTAATTCATCGGCATTAAAAACATACTGGGCCTGAGAATAGAACGGTGCACGTTTCTCCAACGCCTGAATGATAAATTCTTTCAGTTCCTCATCCTCTTTACCTTGTAAAATAGGACGCTGCTGTTTGGCAACACGCAGTCTATGAAATAAAACATCGGGATGGACATTCAAAAAAACAGTTTTACCATGATGATTCATGAAATCCATATTATCGAAGAAACAGGGGGCACCACCACCTGTAGAGATAACAACATTTTCAAAAGCACCTACTCACGCAACATATTTCTTTCCAGTTCACGAAAACCTGCTTCACCGCGTTCGGCGAATAACTCTCCCACTGTCTTATGGAAACGCTCTTCCATATACCAGTCCAGATCAACAAACGGTACGTTCAGTGTTCGGGCAAAAGCTTTCCCTAAAGTTGTTTTACCGGCACCCATATAGCCGGTCAGGAATATACGAATCATAATTACCTATCTTTTCTTTTCAGAGCAAAGATAGGTAATATAATTATAGAATAAATAAAGTTTGTACTTCAATTTACTCTAAATTTGTTATGATTTTAAGCGATTTATATCCTGACGTGATCACTTAAATACTTTCACTCTTTCAGAGAGTGCTTTAAATTCTTTATCACCCGGTTCTCCAACCGGCATACCAAACGGCATTTCAGCAATCAGATGCCAACTGGCCGGTAATTCCCAGGTACGACGCACTTCTTCATCAATCAGAGGATTGTAATGTTGCAGAGAAGCGCCAAAACCAGCATCTTCCAACATACTCCAGATTGCTAACTGATGCATGGCCGATGTTTGTAAGGACCACCCAGGAAAATTATCTTTATAACTGACAAATGTATCCTGCAGCGTTTGCACAACATATTGATCTTCAAAGAACAATACAGTACCATAACCACTCTCAAAACAATTATCAATCTTTGATTCTGTATTTTTAAAAGCCTCCGGAGTTACAATCTTCCGTATAGCATCTTTCACTATTTCCCATAGTTTCTTATGATTCTCACCCAAGAGTAATACGACGCGGGTCGACTGAGAATTAAAAGCCGATGGTACGTGGGTTACCGCAAAATTTATGATACGCTCTATCTCTTCGTCAGAAACAGGTGACTGATTTGTGATTGAATAGTAACTTCTCCTGTGTTTCAGGACATCTTTAAATGATTTTTGCATCATAGTCTCCTTTCTTTGGGTTTATAATCTATTATATAGAGAACAACTGATCTTGAAAACTTGTTCGATAAGTAGTACTTCAAATTTAATTCATACTATGACAACGTTTTATTAAAATGCAAATGATCGCAGATTTTCGCAAATTAGAAGGTTTACTGTACTTGAGAGACGATATTTTTTGCGTGAATTTGCGATAATCTGAGTTTCAATGATAGGTTCATTTAACTAGAATACAGTACTTACTAAAATATATTTGTAACTTTACCACCCGAATAAATAAAAAGATGAATGGCAAAGCAAAAATTTTATGTGGTATGGGAAGCGTAACTCCAGGCATTTATTCTTCCTGGACTGACTGCCAACTACAAATTAAAGGATACGAAGGAGCCAAATATAAGTCATTTGACAGCCGGGAAGAAGCAGAACGTGCTCTCGCATCATCTCCCTACGCATATATTGGTAAAAATGCCACAAACAAAAAAGAAAATAAACCTACCTTACACACGTTGCCTGCTGCTGTAATAGAGAATAGCCTTGCTGTAGATGCAGCCTGCAGTGGTAATCCCGGTCCGATGGAGTATCGCGGAGTACATGTAGCCAGCCAGCAGGAAATATTTCACTTCGGCCCAATGAAAGGTACAAATAATATAGGTGAATTCCTAGCATTAGTACATGGGCTTGCCCTACTGAAACAAAAAGGATTCGATATGCCCGTCTACAGTGACAGTGTGAACGCTATCAGTTGGGTAAAACAAAAGAGATGCAAAACCAAATTGCCACGCACCGCTGAAACGGAACAGCTTTTTTTATTAATAGAACGTGCCGAGAAGTGGTTGAAAGAAAACACCTATTCTACCCCTATTCTGAAGTGGGAAACCAAAGAATGGGGCGAAATTCCCGCTGACTTCGGAAGAAAATAAACTACTTGAACTTCTTTATCAGAAAACTCGGATTCACACGCAGATAAACACCAAAAGAAAAACTGGTGGCACTACCTGGCTTTATCACTTCCCCATCTGCTTTAGTCATGGTACCAGGCAAATACTGATAAATATCTGCTTTAGCGCCAAGAGCATAATGCTTACCAAATGAGCGAGAATATTCTACAGAAAGGAAAAGAGTTTGCGGATCATTATAAAACGCCCCCTCTTCTTTCGTGGAAACAGAGCCAAAATAAGGAATACCAAGCAAAGAGATAAAGTCCTTTGACATAAAATACCCACCTTTCACACGTATGTCTTTAAGATCAGTGTAAGCAGCAGCGTATAGCCCTACTCCTTTATCAAAAGGCCATAAATGTCCCGCCTGCTGATAATAGGCTACTGCATCCACTTCTACATTCACTCGTTTCAGCACCGGGCGATTTACGTTCCAGGTTACTCCGGCTCCAACAGAACCATTCATCAATGTTTGTACCGAATTAGTATAGATTGTATCCTGTTCTCCTCCACGATGCTGAATAGTCATTTGTACAGGAGTATAATAATGAAAACGAGCCTTAGGGTCATTGTATTTTATAAGCGATGACACCCCTACTATAAATGCTTCCTGGTGGGTATCTTCTTCAAAAATATAACTCAGCCAGTTGACCCATGCATCCAGATGTAAATGCCGGGAATCATATAGAAATTGTAATCCCATCTCCGGATCAGCGGTCAGATTTAACTCCGGACTATAAAGAGGAGCAATCAGACCATGATTAGAGCCACCGTAAATATCTCCTAGGATAAGATTCACATGAGACAAAGCCAACTGCGCTCTGAAATAAGGCAAGATATGCGTTCCACGTTGGTATTGATTTCCTTTCCAGGTAGCTATATCATGATAGGCATAATTGGGAAATTTATAAGCACCGCTATAAATCAATGCATGTGCTCCCAACTCCAGTTTCATATTTTTCAGCGGATAATAGACAACTTTAGGTTCCAGCCACATACCCGGCAACGAATATCCTTTCATCACAGTACCGGCATACTCGTTATCTTTAAAAAAACTGATATTATCCAGTTCTACCGACAACTCTCCTACACGTTCAGGATTAATCTTGTAATCAGTCTTACATACTTTCTCCTCCACTTGTGCCCGGACCGTTGTAGTTGCTATGAGAAGCATCACCAAACAACCTGTCCATCCAATATATCTGCCGTATTTCATTTTACCATCTATCAAAGAGATTGCATATCATTCAGCCGCTTATAGTATCCGTTCATTTCCAATAACTCTTCATGCTTACCGCGTTCTACAATCTCTCCTTCATAAAGTACGCAAATTTCATCTGCATTCTTTATTGTCGAAAGCCGATGGGCAATAGCAATCGTCGTACGTGTTTTCATTAATCTTTCAAGAGCTTCCTGTACCAGACGTTCAGATTCTGTATCAAGAGCAGAAGTTGCTTCATCAAGAATCAAAATCGGAGGATTTTTCAATATGGCACGGGCAATACTGATACGTTGGCGCTGCCCTCCGGACAGTTTACCACCACGGTCTCCGATATTGGTATTATAACCATCTTCCTTTTCCATGATAAAATCATGGGCATTAGCAATCTTGGCAGCCTCTATCACTTGTTCCATAGTTGCATTTTCCACACCGAAAGCAATGTTATTGAAGAAAGTATCATTAAAAAGGATAGCATCCTGATTTACATTTCCAATCAAACCACGCAAATCAGATATACGTACATCCTTAATACTCGTACCATCAATCTTTATATCTCCTCCTTGCACATCATGATAGCGAGGCAACAAATCAACCAATGTAGACTTGCCGGATCCGGATTGTCCAACTAAAGCGATTGTTTTTCCTTTTGATATTGTAATATTGACATCCTTTAAAACCTCACGTTTGCCATCATAACTAAAACTGATGTTTTTGAATTCAATTTTTTCATTCAATCCTTTCAAAGGCTTCGGATTAGGAGATTCCTTAATCTTATTCTCAGCTTTCAATATCTTATCTACGCGCTCCATAGACGCCAATCCCTTCGGGATATTATAACCTGCTTTTGAAAAGTCTTTCAACGGATTGATGACACTATAAAGAATCACCATATAGAAAATAAACGACGGAGCATCTATCGAAGAATTGTTCCCTAATATCAACGACCCTCCAAACCACAACACAACCACAATCAACAAAGTGCCCAAGAATTCACTCATTGGGTGAGCTAATGATTGCCGCATTGCTACCTTATTGGTAGCGTCTCTAAATTCATTGCTACATTTAGTAAAACGATCTACCATTTTCTTCTCCGCAATAAAAGCTTTGATAATACGAAGTCCCCCCAATGTTTCTTCCAGTTGCGACATCGTATCACTCCACTTTGCCTGTGCTTCCAAAGATTGGCGCTTTAGCTTCTTTCCTACCACACCCATCAGCCATCCCATTCCAGGCAATACAAGTATAGTGAATAAAGTCAATTGCCAGCTCGTAACAATCAGAGTCCCAAAATAGAAGAGAATCAAAATCGGATTCTTTATTAACATATCCAGTGAACTAGTAATAGAATTCTCCACTTCACCGACATCTCCACTCATACGAGCAATAATATCCCCTTTACGCTCTTCTGAAAAAAAACCCAAAGGCAATGACATCACTTTTGAATATACCATAACACGAATATCACGAACGACACCTGTGCGCAAAGGAATCATAACAGCCGAAGAAGCAAAATAACAAGATGTTTTCAACAATGTCATAAAAGCCAAAAAAAGCCCAAGAAATAATAGAGTAAGGGAAGGACCATTTACTGCAATCATATCTGTGACATAATAATAGAAGTTATTCACAGCCTTTTCTTTTAACCCAATACTGGAATCCCATGGTATAAATTCATAAACCTCATTATCCATCTTAAATAAAATTTGCAAGATAGGAATAAGTAACGTAAATGAAAAGACATTAAGTACAGCAGACAGTACATTCAATACTATAGCCCACCCTAAATATTTTTTATAAGGCGCCACAAAACGGCGCATGAGTTGAAAGAATTCCTTCATTAGTTTGTCATTAAATGAATTAGAATGCAAAGATAGACGAAAATCTTCAGTTTACAGAACCTTCCTTCAGTTTTATTGTTTAGTTTAGAATTTGTTAAAATCAATAAAGTACAGGATTTCACCAAGAAATAGGTTACCAGAGCAGCCAATGGTCATAATCAACACCATATGCCTGATCCATACACATACCCAGAAACATACCAGGATTAGAACCAAATGTACCAACAAATAGAGCTGAATTCTTCAGAATCTCCATTGATGAAAACATTTTCACCATATCCCTCTTTCTTTCTTGAGGTTTAAGCTTTAAAAAATCCTGATGGAAATATCCCTTCTCACGAGGTTCTGTCAACGTATAAAAAGTCCACTCAGGATAGTCTCGACGCATCTTTTCTACAATTTCATATTCATCCGTGAACACATAGGCATTCCTAACAGAAGATGTCTCTTCGGCTTTCATAATATACTTATTGTAATCCTCCAATCTATGCTCTACAAATTTATCACCACCACGGATATGGAAACCTATATATTGATCTGGTAGCTTTAGCGATTCTATATTCTTATGAATATCTTGTGTGATTTCCGGATTAAAACAATAAATCATATTCACGATGTCACGAGCCACATTGCGCAAATCGCTATCTTTTATTCCCAACTCAGGAACTGAAAAGCACATTCTTTCAAAGAAAACTGCCCGAAATCTAAAAAACAAATCATAAGTTAAATAAGTATGCCTGTGTCCTATTCGATAAGCTGCCAATCTCAATCTTTCGAAAAAACGATGCATTACAAACATCGGATCTTCATCTCTCAAATTATATTTATGATGAAATCCACCTTTGACTTCTTTGCAAAACGGAAGAAAATAATCATTCCAGCCTTTATCATACCTAAAATTTGCATCCTCAGAATACAATGAAAACTTAATCCGCCACTGCAAGCAATAAATCATAGCCAGTACCATATTATTAAACTCTGAATAAAATCCAGAAGTAGCACCAACATGAAATATTAATTCATTCCTAAATGAATTATTCAATTTCTGATATTCTGCCAAATTAATCATTCTAACAATATTAAATTTACAAATAAATGGGATTCGTCAATAGCTCCTTCCAATTATATTCGGTTACATCATCACAAAGTGTCACATATTTTTCCGGATTATCCCCGAATAAAGCGCCATATTTCCCTAAAGTACCTTTACTCGTAATCTGGTGTTTGCAATAAGAAACAAGGCATAAATCCATATATCCCTTATCAGAACCATTTAAATCAACAATTTGAAAGTTACCAGACAATGGCAATTGAGGAATAAGTTCCTTTGTAACCCAATCCTGTTCATCTGAAAAGAAATAAAAGAAAGGCATTTTAAGTTTATCATTGAAAAACTGAATTGCTTTCTGGAAATAAGTCAAAGTTGCAGGTTTACCGTAAGCAAAAACCTCTTTTCTTAAATCCCCTCTTCGTACATGCACTGCAACACTGTAAGGTTGATTCATTATTTCATTACACAACATCTCATTCTGTTTATCCAGAATGCAAGAATTCCATTTAAATAATTGGCGAAATTTTCCCAACCAAAGTTCAGAGGGCATTTGATAATATCCACCCAAATAAACAGGAGCAGTACACTGCAAAAAAGAGTAATCTCCTATTCTCAAATGACCTTCCGTGTTATTCCCTAAATAAAAAAATTTCCGCTTATAAACGCGAATCATCACTTTGGAAGCCTTCTTAAAAGACAGATACGGAAACGCTTTCAACAAATCAAAATTACGAACAAACCGTCGATCAAGATCACTTCCCCATTCTTCAAAAAATGATAAATCATAATAAACCGATTTTCCCTTCTCTGCAAAACATTGCCCCAACAGATATTGATGCATTTGTGAACAGATTCCTCCATCTAATGATACAACTACCTTAGAAGGGATAAGCTTGCCCATTGTCAGTACCTTGTAAATCTCGTAATCTAAACTTCGCATTTTATTTATATTTTTCTCTGTTGCAATACTGATACTTTCCATACAGAACATCATCAGATTATTAGTTTCCCCATCATTTACATAATCGCCACGCAGTAATTGGTAGATAGATAGAGCCTGACTAACAACAAGCGATATGCCTGTTAGGTATTTAGCTCATTATAAGTTGGTATAGCAACAGAGATTGCATATATATTTTTGAATTCATAAAATTAGGTGGTAAAGATAGTCAAATAAAATTGGACATAATTAATAGAAAAAGACTTTTCCAACAAAAAAAAGTAAAAATGTGTATCATTTTGACTATTTTACATTTATTAATACAACAAGTTAATCGTCCAAGTAATCGTTCAAAATTGCAATAGAGTCTATTATTTCATCAATTGTGTATACCCATACAACAACATTGCCTGCCACCACAATCAAACAACTATTAAATTACTCTCTATGAAGTTTGTCTATCCAAAATCTATTCCATACCTTTACATAGATAAACAAACCGATTCATACAAAAAGAAATGAATATACTATTTTTGTTACACAGTTATCCTAAGATTGGTGGTATTGAGATGGTTACACAAACAATCTCTCAGTATCTGAAAAAGAAGCACAACTTATATTATTTAGCACGAATAGCCGACAATTCAGTAGTAATGGATCAGACTAACTGCTTCTACTTTCCATCCAAAAGCAAAAAAGAGTCTATATATTATTACAACACGCTAATCAGTAAGCTACAAATAGACATAGTAATAAACCAAGGACCTTTTTTACCATTCAACAATATTATTTCTAACCCAGAACGAAACAAAAACGTACGTATATTTTCTTTTGTACACTTTGCTCCCGGCTTTGAATTTGAACGTATAAAGTATGTTTGGATGACAGAAAAAAAAAAGCATCAAACGGCTTTATAAGCAAATAAAAACGAAATTAGGGCTAAATACTCTTCAATATAACCCTGATAAAACAAGAAAAAAATATCGTGATTTATACAATATATGTAACAAAACAGTGGTTCTATCACCTGCCTACATTAAGACATTTAAGGATATTTACAAACTAAACGAAAGTAGCAAATTAATATCTATACCTAATCCAACCAAATATACATGCCATGACAATAATATCTTAAGCAAAAAGAAAAAAATTGTTTTATTTGTAGGACGACTCGAGCTTGAATCCAAACGTGTGGACAGGTTACTTTCAATCTGGAAATCAATAGAGAACAAAGATGATTGGAATCTAAAGATTATAGGTGACGGACCTCATCGTGAGGAATTGGAACGAATGGTTAGAAATGATAATATAGAACAAGTAACTTTTTTAGGACAGCAAAACGACATACAACCATTCTACGAAGAAGCTTCGATCATCGTTCTTACATCAACTTATGAAGGACTTTCATTGTGTTTTATTGAAGGGATACAATATGGCGCAGTACCCATATCATTTGATGTAAGTTATGGTAACCGGGAACTACTCAAAGCCATATCTCCGGATATCATCATAGAACCTTTTTCTCTTGACACATACTCAAGAAAACTAACAGAATTGATGCACGACAACATATACCGTAACACATTGTCAAGAAATGCACTTCAAAAAAGCACTGAATATTTACTGGAAAACATTGGAGAGAAGTGGGACAACCTTCTAACATAGCTATCTTATTTTTCCTTTACTACGATAACGCTTCAGCATTATACGGTATAGGAAATGACTTTTGCTATAAAGTATAACTATTTTGCTTACTCTTTTTATTACGCCTGTCTTCTTAAGTTGCGGATATTTTTTAAAGGCAGCCGTAAACACTGTAACCATTTCATCCATTTTATCCAAACCGCCTCCCAATATTATCGTAGCATAAGATTGGAGTTTAAGAGCCAGCAATTCAAACTCTAATGCACGATAACAAGGTTTATCACTCATGAACTTATCTATCAGTTCAGAAACCAGAAAAAGACTCCTTACTCCTTTCTCCGAGTAAGGAGAACGTGTCATTGACTCACCCTCAACAACATAATACAGCAAATAGACATCTAAAATTTTAATATTTTCGGCATTATACACTAATTGAGAAGTATAATAAGTATCCTCACTAAGATTCAACCTACTATCAAATATAATTTCATCAGCCAACTCCTTTTTATGAATATATTGCCATACTGCATTATATTGCTGAGTAGTCCAAATATGTTTAAGGAACTCTATAGAAGAATTCACATATTGGGGGTATGCCTGAGACTTCTCAAGCCTATTCGTATTAACAAAATAGAAACCAAACACGAGAATATCAGGAAAATTATTTCTATTAAGTTCATCAACTAAAGTCTGATAAGTATCTAAAGCAATATAATCACCACCATCAAGGTGATGTATGTATTCTCCTTTTGCAATACTTAATCCAGACTGGCGAGCCATAGGCAAACCACCATTCGCCTTATCCATCAAAACAATACGCTCATCTTTTTGAGCATATTCCCGACAAACATTCAAGCTCCCGTCTCTACTTCCGTCATTTACTATGATTATCTGGAGATTATCATAAGTCTGGGCACATACCGAATCCAGTGTTTTAGCTATTTCCTTCTCCAAATTATAAACAGGAATAATAACAGAGATAAGAGGTGTGTTCAACATATCCAATTACTTTTTAGTTGCAAAGTCTTTTATTAATCGTCTCACTTCACGCTGAAATTTATGTACAGAGTGTACTTCACGAATATAGCTAACGGCCTCACGTGACAATTTCTTACGCCTCTCTTCATCTTTCATAATATGCTCAATTGCTGAAACAAATTTGGGCACTCCATCGAATCCATCCCCTAATATCGTACCCACAAACTCTCCAAATTTAGAAGTTAAATCATCAGGATTCCTACAACTGACAAGGAGTGTCCCATAAGCCAAAGCTTCAAGGAAGGTAATAGGCAGACCTTCATGAATAGAAGTATTCACCAATATCTTAGCTTCTCTTATATATTTATTTTTCTCTTCCCCCTCTACATGCCCAACAAAATGAAGATTAGGTATACCTGTTTTATATCTCGACAAAACTGTCTCATTCTCTTCTTTTTCTCTAAAAGTTTGTCCCAACATGAAAAACTCATACTGAGGCATTCTTTTGGCTATTTCACAGAACAACCATCCCCGTTTCACCGATTCAATACGTCCGACAAAGATTATATGATCCTTTTTCTCACAAATATCGGAATCAAATGTATAATCTATATCTATCGGATTCGGACAATAAGTAATATCCGCATCTTCCGGCAATCGATACAGCATCTTTGCTTTCTCATTCAAATAATAACCTTGTGATATAAATTTTAGATACCCATTAGTATAAAACCTGTGAACAATATCATATAATTCCGAATCCCAATAACAAGCTTCAGGAAACAATTTGACTGTTTGAATTTCTCTCCATTCAGTCCAAGGCCTTGGATCCTGTATCCAATGTATGACAGGCTTACCTCGGTGTTCGTACTTCAAAAGATCATGTGTCACTTCAACAGTAAAGTAAATATCATAATCGGTCTTTTTCATCCAATTATAAACAAACTTTTTACCTGGAGGAACTATTACTTTTATTCCATCTACTTTCCCTTTCTTAGCCCTATACGCCCATTTGTTGGAATTCTTAGCTAAAAGTACCTCCACTGATATATCTTCATTTGGCAAATAACGGGCAAGATAATAACGTGCAAGAAAACCATATCCTCCAAAAGCAGTACCCATTCCACCAAAATACTCGTCAACAACAAGAGCAACTTTTATTTTCCTGGGTTTAACATTTATCCCACACATTTTTTTAATTGTCCGAATGAACCGCCCTCTTTTAAATATACCAATAAATCCTTTATAAGGAGTTTTCGCCAAATATTTAAAATACAGAGTTCTCAATGGATTACGACACTTTTCATTAATATTCCATGGTTTGATCCGGCCTGTATAGTGAATTATAACGGGCCTTTGTGCCTTAGTATAGTAAACATCATCTGTCGTATAATTAAATATCTTTGAAACACCTTTTATCTTTCCTCTTAAAGCCCAATTTATAATATCCTGATCCTGATATTCAAATTCATCGCAAGGCTTTTTTGCCACATCCATCAATAGTGCAGTTGTATGCTCTTTACGCATAGCCTCAACATTCATCAAAATCACCCCGGCATTTATGTATATATCAGATTCCTGTAAACCGATCATATACTTATATTTTGTTCGTTCGACCCAAAGGTCACTAACACCCGCACATAAATAACCTTCCAAGGGAGTTTCCCATAATTCTGTGATAGGGCCATCCACAATCAGATCGGCATCTAAATACAAAACACGAGTGAGTTCCGGAAATAGATCTGCTATCAAAAATCTATAATATGTATGAAAAGTGATATATTTTATATTAAGTTTAAATCCCTCAAATATAGCATGATCCACCAATTTAAACTCAAGACTGTTACCACTACCATATTTCTCAAGTACAGAATAGAACATTCTTCTATTTTCATCAGAAAAGTAATCTGTCAATATATAAAAATCAATATTGCACGTAGAATTATTCTCTAGAACAGACACCATTGTAGTACAACAATGTTGCGCAAACGAGTCATTTACAGTAAAAACAATCGAGATCTTATTATCCATCACTTATTTAGAATATAATAATATCCAGCAAAGATATACAATTAAAACAAAATGAAAAACTCTCAAGAACAAAAGCCAAGATAATCACATCTTTTCTATTATTTTAGCTACACAAATACACCATTTAATTTGTCCAATACTACAAAAATATATACTTTTGCTACACTAAACTTAAAGAATATAATAAAATTGACCTATGCTTACAAATTATACGCCACTACACTTCGATTTTAAAAAGGTTAAAAGGAGTCGAGCATTATTGATTTTTTTGCCTAAATTGTTCTTTTAATCTTTAATCAAACATAGTGGCAAATAAAATTAGTACCTCTCTTACATATTTAATGAACCAAAATACTTAACTTTGCAAAAACAGATGTGCATATGAACAACATGATTGTCTTTGATTGCGAAAGAATGAAATATCCCAATACGTTTATACTTCTTCTGTGACATGTTGGCAGAAAGTCTCTCCAAGGAAGCGCAATCTCATAAAGAAAAACTTGCTTTTTATGTACCCCGTAATTTAAAAGGAAATTGGGGAACAGCACACCAATACAAAGTAGTTCATAAATTTCATAAGCTATTTATTCCATGCTCTAAGAATATAAAAGTATGGCATACAACTTTCCAACTTTCATCTTACATACCTACTGGGAAAAAACTCATATTAACCGTACATGATTTAAATTTCCTTTATGAAAAAAAAGAAAGTAAACAAGGAAAATGCCTGCGTAAAATGCAACGTATTGTGAACAAGGCTGATTATATAGTCACTATATCCGAAGCAACCCGTAAAGATCTATTAGAGCATATTGACATAAAGGGAAAGCCTATTGAGGTGATATATAACGGACGTAATATATATACTGGTGACTATGTTCAACCAGCAGAGGTGCCTCAGCGTCCATTCCTCTTCACTGTAGGAACCGTACTTCCTAAGAAAAATTTCCATGTACTTCCATGTTTACTACAAGGCAATGATTACGAGCTAATTATCGCAGGTGTGCGTTCTGACTATGAGGATCGGATTATGCAAGAAGCCACTCGGTTAGGCGTCAAAGACAGAGTTAAAATTATAGGTACCATACCTGAAGACGAGAAGCATTGGTATTTACTACATTGCAAAGCTTTTTTATTTCCCTCTATAGCCGAAGGATTTGGCCTGCCAGTTATCGAGCTATGTATTACCAAAAACCAATTTTCCTATCTGATCATACCTGTCTACCAGAAATAGGAGGTGAGTACGCCTACTACTTCAATTCTGAGTTTGACGAAGAACAGATGCAAGCTGAATTTAAACAAGGCATGGAAGATTTTGAGAATGGTGGAATTAATAAGGAAAAGATGAGAGAACATGCTTTGAGATTCTCATGGAGTACTGCAGCAAAAAGGTATTGGGAAATTTATCAAAAACTAATAAATGAATAAATTTCAACTGTTTTACATCGCAACAGGCATTTATCTATTTACTTCTCAACTAAAATGGGATATTCAGTAAATGTCGCTCTTTCTTATAAATTAAGAGAAAAGTTTTACTTTATGTGAGCTTTTCTCTTAATTTTTTCGGTAAAGTCTCAAGTCCTCTCTCTTATGGAATATTATTTACATATTTTTGTTTTTTCCTCGCAACGATGTATTATATACATGTATTTTTTAGGGGAAGTTAAAAACCTCTCCTCTTTTCCTCTTATTTTAGTCTGATTATACTGCCGTCCTTTTTTTCTTCTCTACCTTTTCTATCATACATACCGCATTGGCTGTATGTATTCCGAAGAAAATCCAAAGCATTTCCGTTTTTCTGTTTCTGGCTTTTATCCTGGCCAGTGAGTAATGTTATTTCTGCGTTCCAAAACTTCCTTCCAGGCGGGTAGCTCTTTCACGGCTGAGTTCCGACCGTAAGATCCTCCGAAGTGGCTCATCTTTAGCAGCTCTGCCCTTGCACTTAAAGGAAGTACTTATATGATATTTTGTACAAAATTTCCGGTTGACATTATTAGCATAGATTGAATCCGCTGCAAGCGCCTTAACCCTAACCTTGGTCAGTTGTTGTTACAGATGAATACAGTCTCTTTCAAACGTACTCCTTCGTTAAAAGCCTTAAAGGAGATTCCATTTATCTGTATATTATTGACTTTGGCTCCGAATTCAACGGATTCGGTTTCCTTGCCCCGGACAATAGGCCGAAGGTAATGCCGGTCGATACTCACGATACGGTTGGACACTTTTTTGCCTGCAAATAAATTCTTCCCTTGCTCAAGGACTGTCTGTATAACCGAGAAACATCTTTGGTAATCAGAGGATAGTGTAAGCCTGTTCCTGTAGGATGAATGAAGCTGCTTCATCTGGTCCAGTAACTTTTCCAATAACTGAAGTAGTCTGCGTTTAATCATACGGGTCTGTGATTTCCTGCGTTTACGTAGTTTACTATAAGCAAGGTAGGCACGGCTTACATCAAGATACTTGTTACGGGGACGTTGTATGTGTAATGTCCGGCAATGTTTGCACAGATGACGGTGAAGCCATACGATACTTCCCATAAGAGTTTAACATCAGTAGGAAAGCGAAGATAGCTTTCATAACAGGTGGCATCGGTCATACAGACATGAATATTTTCAAGATAAGGTTTCCAGTGAGCTGCCAGAATCAGCTGGAGAGAATCAATATCGAGATGCTCGGAAAGTTCCTGGCGAATGGCGCTGACGATTTTAGAATTGGTCAGAGGATGAAGCGGATCAATCTGAACACCACAAAATAACTGGTAATGAATATTACCGTTCAGATGTTCGATCAACTGTGAATCGGAAAAGTTAGTATAGGACTTCAGGACCATCAAGGCTATTTTACCTTCAGGAGAAAAATAACTTTTACGACCCAGAGAAGATTCATGCAAATGCATTTGTTGGGCCAGTTCCGAGAATGGGAACAGAGCATGGAGGCGACCTAATTCACTCGTTGCAAAACTTTGACGATATTTTTTAAGCATATCGAACTCAGTAAAACCTAAACGAGGTTCGATTTCTGAGATTTTTGTATCTTTACCATGTGTTTTTATTTTAGTTTACCCCTGTTTTGGCCGTCAAACCGTTTTTTTTGGGGGGGGGAATGATTAAAGATACAAAAAAAGGCAACTAACTCGTTATGAACTAGTTGCCTTATATTTTTTTTTTTATTTAAAGAGTATCCCTAATTATAACAAAAAAACTGATTATCTAATTTAAATCTACTGTTCACAGCATTATTACCACATAAACAACTAAGTATAATGCAGATATATACCCATCATTTAACCAATATATTTCAGAAAAAATCAAAACACACAACAAAGTGCACCATGGTTTATCCAATGTCGACCATTAGTAGTAATATACCAAGGATCATTAGGATTAAGAGAATAAGCATATGTCATATCCGTTAAATAATATTGATACAATGATTTTGTACCATATAATTCACATTTAGGTGCATAACAAAGTATTCCATGATTTACCCAACCACTGCTCGCTGGATACCACCCGTCATCTAAACTTTGTGAATATGCGTAAATACCTGTTCTGCCATTAAAATATTGATATATGGGTACAAAATCATTCAACATTTTTTTTGAGACATAACATAAAATCCCATGATTCACCCAACCACCATTTAAGGGGTACCATGAATCATTTTGTGATAATGAATATGCATATTTAATTGTATTGGGATTAAAGTATTGATACATAGGAACCAACTCTACAACTTCAATTTTTTTACTTTCAATATATTTCTTCACTGCTGCTGTAATTTCTTTCTTTTTTAATGAATCCGTTATAAATTCATAAATTGGATATGCTTTCTCCCAATTAATATCAACTAAAGCTGCATTCTGTACAGTGACAGAATTCTCCCATGCACTAATATTAATAGTAGGAGTAGGCTGGTCTTCTGAAGTATAAGTGATAACAGTCCCACTATTTGTTCCTCCTGCATATTCTATCCACAAATTCCATGATGAATTTTTACTATTCCAGGTCTGTATATCTTCAGATAAATGAGAACTTTGAAGATCAGCACCATATTTGCTAACATTAAATTTCAAACCTGCTTCAACAGTTCTCTTCTTCTCAGCCGTATTACTCGTTGCATTGATCACTGATCGGTAAGTAAATGACAAACGTCCTCCAATCGTTATATCGCAAAGTACATGTGTCCCATAAGTTTCTACAAATTTATCTGGGGATAACTGTTTAAGGTTCTCTTTGAAAGAAGATGTCAGATAAGGAAGTAACATACTAGGAGTTGCATCCAAATATAGACGCTTTACTCTTCTTACTACATCAGCTCTAGCAAATGAATATTTTGTTGAATATGAATATTTAGAATTCAATTCATTTGTAATCTTTATATTACCAGAGAGAGAAAGTCCCTCAATCTCATTTTCAGAAGTATTTGATATTGAGTTTTTATTCTTTATTTCTTCTAAATAATCAAGCGCAGTAGCTCCAGAATAGACAGACATACTACCTTGATGTGTTGCTGGATAATAAAATCGATCTGCATAATCATTAACAAAACCTTCTATATTTACCACAGTACGTTTAGCAACATCTACATCTAGATATTTTCCTGTAACATCATAGCTAAATCCTAGCAAATCATATAGTCCATCTGAAGCTTGCCTAGTTGTAGTAGTAGGCAATTCAGTTACACCATCATTGATTATAGAGACTTCTTCAGTACACGATACGATCACTAAGCAACTTAACAATAACAATTTTCTTTTCATAATGAGTATTTTTAAGTAAATTATAAAAACGCACAAATTATAATTTAAAAAAGCAAATCAAAGTCATTTCTTTTAATAGAACTAAGGTATATATATTTTTTAAACAACAAGTAATAATTAGAAAATAATCAATTATACATATCGATTGATAAATTTAAAAAACATAAGTTTTTTTATGGTAAGAATTTAAATCTCACCCTATTATAATATATCATTGACAAAACAACCAATAACAAAGACATCTTACAATCCTATGACCATATGAACTGAAAAGGAAGCTATTTCACTTCCTCTCAAACTAGTCATTGATTCTATACATCATTGCTTCTTGTTTTACCAATAATTATAATCACTACTCACACACCAGCTTATCCGTATTCATCCTCGTCATATATTGCTGAATTATTGCCTTCAACTCTGATTCCATAGAAGATTGCATTTCGGGTAAAGTACCTAACAAATTATGTTCCAGCAAACGATCTGAAACAAAGTCATACAGTGCAACGGACTCTTTACCATCAAACTGAAGTAAATAACGACCTTTATGATATTGATAAACACCGCCTATATAATTCACTGCGGAAGTCTGATTGGTGGGAGTAGCGAGCAAATCACATCCGAAAGAAATGTAAGGCTTGTCATATCCCAAATATCCCAATACAGTAGGCATTATATCTATTTGCTGGGCTATAGCATCGATATGCCCTTTCAATGTACTACCCGGCTGATAGAAAATGACGGGTACAGCAAATGTGCCGCTTTCAGTCATATATTCGGGATGTTCCGTTTGATTCGTATGATCGGCCGTGATCACAAACAACGTATTATTGAACCAGGGTTCATGAGAAGCCTTCTCAAAAAAACGCTTCAACGCATAATCCGAATAACCAATACACTGATGAATAGGCAATGTCCCTTTGGGAAACTTACCCGCATATCGTTTGGGTATTACAAACGGATGATGGGAAGAAGCACTAAAAAGAGCAGCTGCAAAAGGTTGACGGAAAGAAGAAAGTTCATCTGCAAAAAACTGGAAAAACTCTTCGTCCCAGATAGCCCATCGACCGTCAAAATCGTCATCGTTATTATATTCTGTACGCCCGTAATAATCCTGAAAACCAGTAGCCCGCGAAAAAGCCTCAAAACCCATTGAACCATTTTCGGCACCATGGAAGAAAGCAGTATAGTATCCCTTTTTACGTAACTCACCCCCAATACCGGATACTTTATTCATTGAAGCCGGCGTCAGGAAAAAAGGTTCTACAAACATAGGAATACCGGACAATACGGAAGGCATCCCATCAATACTTTTGTGCCCGTTGGCAAATGAGTATTCAAATGTGAGACTCTCTGAGATCAATGAATCCAGGAACGGGGTATATCCCTTATAAGCTCCCCCATCCAAATCTTTATTTAAAGCACCAATGTATTCCTTTCCGAAACTCTCCATGATAAATACCACCACATTCAGCGGACGGAACTGCACACTATCCGCCGGAGTATGAACAGGTGTATAAACCGCCTCCATCGCAGCCTCATCTTTATAATAGGCAGGTACTACAAACGGCTTTTTACCAATAGTACGTATCATCGCAAAAGGAGTATTAAGCACCAGCTGTCTCAATGGGACGATTGACATATTGGTTGGCATTACTAACCGTAATAGGTCGCACAGCAGCTCCGATACCGCCACGCATACCAAATATGCAAAAAGGTATGACAACAACAAGACAAACCAACTGTATTCCGTAATACCCCCACGGATTTAGATTTTCTGATTTTCCAAAAGGCTTTCTGTATAGCTTAAACATGCCATAAATCAACACAACAGCCAGCAAAGTCAGATACCAATGATTCAGCAATTCTACTCCGATAATACCCGCTATGTTATTCTCATTGCTGAATTCATTGAAAACGGAAGCAGTGGTACGGCGATTGGTAAACTGAAAATAGACCGTATCCATTAGATTCATAATCAAGGCAATACTATTAGTAAAGACAAAAACGCCTTTTGTCACTTGCTGATAGCGTTTATATTCTTTATAGTGTAATGGGAAAAACATCAGAAGGATGTACAAAGCATTGATATAAACAATAGCAGATGTATCAAAAACCAATCCTCCTTTAAGTATAGTCATCAATTCGGTGCCTGTCAGTTCTGAATAATAAGAATAATTGACCCATAAAAAGACAAACCGACAAATCATAAAAAGAAGATAGGACAGCGCCAGATTACACAGTGCAGCAAGCACCACTCGTATATAAGGAAGGAAAGAAAAAGATTTTTTCATATTGGTGTAATATCAAGTATAACAGCGACAAAATTAATATATTTAATTGGTTCTGCCATTAAAATACCCAAAAACACTTACCTTTGCAACCTATAAACCAGAAATTATAAAACGAATGAAAATAGCTTTTGATGCCAAAAGAGCAGCACAAAACCGTACAGGTCTCGGCAATTACAGCCGCTTTGTTATTGAAGGTTTAAGCCGTTACTGCCCTGAAAACAAATACCTGTTATACACTCCCAATGAACGAAAAGCAAAGTTATTGGGCAATTTGTCACAGCAAGAGAATTGTGTTGTCTGTTATCCCGATAAAGCTATCTGGAAAAGCCTATCTTCATTGTGGCGTGTCAGTGGCATCAAAAGACAGCTGCAAAACGATCATCCGGCTATTTTCCACGGGCTTAGTAATGAACTCCCTTTAGGGATCGAACGGTTGAAAGAAATCAAAAGTATCGTTACGATTCATGACTTGATTTTCCTTCGCTATCCTAACTTTTATTCATATATAGACCGCAACATATATACTTATAAATTTCGCCGGGCCTGCCAGATAGCCAACAGTATTATCGCTGTAAGCGAATGTACTAAAAGAGACATTATACACTATTTTGATATTCCGGCAGAAAAAATAAAAGTTATTTATCAAGGATGTGATGAAAGTTTTCTCCACCCGGCAGACTCCGGATTGAAAGAAGAAGCACGCAAACAGTACGGGCTTCCGGAAAAATATCTTTTATATGTGGGAAGTATTGAAAGCCGCAAAAATCTGTTGTTAATAGCTAAGGCCCTTACAAAAGCCTCTTGTGACTTACCTTTGGTAGCGATAGGAAAACATACCCCTTATGCGGATACCGTTCTTCTGTATGCCCGGGAGAACGGACTGTCGAATCGGCTCCTGATGTTGCACAATGTTTCATTCCGTTATTTCCCTGCTATCTACCAGATGGCTTCTCTATTTATCTATCCAAGTTTTTTTGAGGGATTTGGCATTCCTATTCTGGAAGCATTAAACAGTAAAATTCCTGTAATCGGAGCTACAGGTTCTTGTCTGGAAGAAGCAGGTGGAGACCATTCCATCTACATAAATCCCGAAAACGAACAGGAACTTGCCGATGCCATAGATCGAGTCATGGCAAATCCCACCTTACAACAGGAAATGGTTGAAAAAGGAACAGAGTATGCTGCTCGTTTCGGACAAGAGATATTAACCCGGCAAATGATGGAACATTACCTCTCGCTGTAAAATAATTATTTCTGATTTCTTCTCAGATATTCTTCGTAGGTCCTTTTCCAACGATTATGACTCCACAACCAATATTGAGGAGCTCGCTGAATAGTCGCCTCCAGGCGCCGGGCATAATCAACCGTTATTTCATAATTCGGGAAGGATTTGGGTTGATCGGTCATCAGGATAAACTCTGCATGATAATACCCTCTTCTTACTCTTTGTACATCTATATACACTACTACAGCATCGGTTGCTTTGGCAATGCCTTCTGCACCAACAAAGAATGAGGACTTATGATTCAGAAAGTCAGTCCACATATTCACAAAATTCCAGTTGGGAGACTGATCGGATATAAAGCCAATGATAAAACGCTTCTTTTGCTGTTTATAACGTACCAATTGACGTAAAGCCATGAACATCTCTATATTAACTGCACGAAAACGACTTCGCATTCGCAGGAATAGCTGATCAAAAGCCGGACTTTCCAATCGGTGATAAATCTGTCCTACCACAAGGTCTTTATCAATATCCAAATGTAAAGGTAAAGAAGCCACCCACTCCCAATTACAATAGTGCCCCAGATAAGCGACACAATCTCTATCCTTTATAATTTCATTTATCTTTTCCACACCACCAAAAGTCATCCGCCTGCGCATCTGCTCTTCACTCATAGAAAACAGCTTAATCGTTTCCACCATATAATCACAAAAATAATGATAGAATGCTTTCTCTATTCTTTGTATCTCTCCCAATTCCTTTTCAGGGAAAGATTCAATCAGATTTTTCCGAACAATCTTCCTTCGATAACGAACACAATAATAAAGTGGAAAATACAATAAGTCAGAGAATATATAGAGAAATCGCAACGGTAACAAAGAAGCAATAAACCAAAAGAAAAAAATAAAATAATACAAAACAGTTTTCATACACTTACTTATTTTTATGCTTAAAAACCCAACGAAGTAATATAAAATTTATCGGAACTGCAATAGCCAAAACTAAAACAGGAGCCAATACCTTTGAAATTCCTAAATACAAAAAGAGGTTCAGAAAAGACAAATGAATCAAATAGTTAATCAGATGACTTCCTCCGAAACCCAGGGCCTTCCTGATAGAAGGTGAACTATGGAAAGTAAGATACGAAGTGAGAAAGAAATTACAAATCAGGCTAATCAAATATCCCACTGTATAGGCAACATTTACATCAATCTTTGTTTGCAACAGATAGTACACCCCATAATGTAAACCCGAAGCTACTACTCCGACCACACAAAACCGAATAAATTCGTATCGCTTTTCTTTTGATTTCAACATTCCTTCCATTACCTTAGTCGTGTGTAGTCTTCGTGTCCGGTTCCTCCGTATCTTCATTATTCAATAAAACAGATTCAATATTATACCGGGGCCTATCTTTCACCTCAATATATATTTTCCCGATATATTCGCCCACAATGCCAAGGCTAATCAAAATGACAGCTCCCACAAACCAGACAGAAAGCATCAGTGAAGTCCATCCCGGCACCACATGACCAATCCAGAGTGAATGTAAGGTATAGACCAATACACCTAAAGTTATTAATAGAAACAATACTCCCACCAGAAGAATCATCCTCACCGGTTTCACAGAAAAAGAGGTAATACCGTCTATTGCGAAGTTCAGCATTTTATTAAAGGGATATTTGGACTCTCCAGCAAATCGCTCAACCCTATCATAATATACGGAGGTTGTATTATAGCCAATTAGTGGTACAATACCTCTAAGGAAAAGATTTCTTTCACGAAACTTACACAACTGCTCAATGGCTCTCTTACTCATTAGGCGATAGTCAGCATGATTATAAACCGACTTTATCCCCATAGCACGCATAAATTTGTAAAAACTCAAAGCCGTAAAACGCTTAAAGAAGGTATCAGAAGTTCTACTTTTACGTACACCATAAACGATATCAAATCCTTCTTTATATTTAATGACCATTTCTTCTATAACAGCAGTATCATCCTGCAAGTCGGCATCAATAGAAATGGCTATATCGCAAAACCTTCCGGCAACAGTAAGTCCCGCCATTAATGCATTCTGATGTCCTACATTACTGGCTAAATTGACCCCACAAATAGATTTGTTATTTGAATGAAGAGTTGAAATCAAAGACCATGTTCCATCTGTACTTCCATCATTTACGTAAAGAATAAAACTATTGGGTGTTATCAGTTTCCTGTTAATGAGCGCCTCCATCACCTTGGTCAAACGTTTAGTTGTTTCAACCAATACCGCTTCTTCTTTATAACAGGGAACAACAATGGCAAGTCTCATTTCTTCTTTACTTTTCCGGTTAATCAATCAACAGACCTTCCACTTTACTTATTATCTGCTCTGGTTTAATATTTCTCATACAAGCATAATCCCCGCGAAAACAGGGTTTCTGCCCATATACCGAACAAGGACGGCAAGATAAATCAAGCTGTACTGTATTGATTGGCAACTGTTTCCAGCCCATAAAACCAGCGTAAGGATGAGTTGCTCCCCAAACGGAAACCACCGGAGTATTTACCAATGAAGCCAAATGCATATTAGCCGAATCCATAGAGAGCATCACATCCAGATGGCTCATCAGATTCAGTTCCGTATTCATATTTAATTTACCGATCATAGACGTCACAGATGGGTACTTTGACATCCATGAATCAAAAACATTCTGTTCGTCCATGCCTCCACCAAACAGGAAAACTTTAACATCCGGACGTTGAGCAAAATGGGCGACCACTTTCTCTTGCAATTCTATAGGATATATTTTCCCTTCATGCTTGGCAAAGGGAGCAATACCTATCCACTTTATCCCTTTCTCTTTTTCTCCGGTTACAGGTTCTATTAAAGAAAAATCTCCTTTTCCTTCGCCATAGACAGAAGTAAAATTCAACAAAACCGGAAAGCCTAACTCCTCCAATACATCTGCATAGTGCCTGAAAGAGCTTTTCTGATTTTCCAATACCTTGTTATGACGCCGTACTAACTTCTTTTTCCCTTTTCGGCCCTTATCAATAAATGCTACCGGAACTCCGGACATTCTAAACCTTAAACGGATATATTTTGTACGCAGCACATTATGAAAATCAGCCACATAATCGAAATGAAGTTTCTTCAACTCCGAATAAAGTATATTCAATCCCCAAAGTCCTTTATGTTTACCGGTAAGATCTGCACTTATAAAATGTACATTGTCTGGTAAACCTTGAAAAAGAGGCTGTAGTACCCCGCGGCTCAACACAGTAATTTCATGCTGAGGGTACTGGGCTGCCAACGAATAGACTACCGGAATAGTCATGGCAACATCACCAAGTGCTGAGAAACGAATGATAAGGATACGGGCCATCGTTTATTTTTTAGCATAAAGCACCGGATTCAAAGCCGGATCATTATACATCTTCATCTGCTTATATACCTTCATGTATTTTCTGCCGGCCTCAATATCAGTCAACAATTGGTCAATAGCCGTTGACAGATCTTTCTGTTGTTCCAACAGAATAGAAAGTTTAGCAAGACATTGGTCATGGTGTTCTTTCGTTGTATCCGTGCGGTCTACTTCCTGCTGCATATGATAGATTTTCAAAGCAAGGATGGAGAGACGGTCAACGGCCCAAGCAGGACTTTCCGTATTAATCGTAGCGTTTGGCAGAGAAACAACATCTTTATATTTATCAAAGAAATAACTGTCAATCAATTCCACCAAATCCGTACGATCCTGGTTGGACTTATCAATTCTGCGTTTCAACTTCAATGCTTCTACCGGGTCAATCTGAGGATCACGGATTATATCTTCAAAATGCCATTGCACAGCATCAATCCAGTTCTTTAAATACAAATAATATTCAATCGTTTTCAACTCATATGGGTTATTCATCGGAGCATCCACACTATCTGTAATATGATAATCGCCGGTCGATTTCCCAAAAATGTCATTACAAAGGTTACTAAATGTCATAGTTATAATCATTTTAATGAATGTACAATAAGACAAAGCTAAAGAATTTTTCTCAGACGAACAATCCTTTCTTACTTTTAATTATACATCCATACTATAAACGCGCATTATAGCTTCATAGAACTTATCATAAGTCAATTCTTCCTGAAAATATTTTTTAGCCTGATCCCCCAAACGATTACGTGTTTCAGAATCCGAAATCAGCGTTGACAACGCCTGAGACAAAGCATCAACATCACCTGGTGCCACTAACCAGCCATTACTTCCATGCTTAATAAATTCCACTTGTGCCCCATTATCCGTCGTTACAATACATTTTCCTGCCTGCATAAATTCTATCGCAGTCAATCCGAAAGCCTCTTGACACAAAGAAGGAGCAACTCCGATATCAGCATCTGCAATAAGTGCACGCACTTTATCCGAATGTCCCAGAAATGCAACTTTATCAGCCAGCCCTTCTGAAGCCACAAGTGCTTTCAATCGCTCGATAAAATCATCCTGTCCCTTACCTATAATTACTGAAAAGAAATTAAGATGATGAAGTTTGCCTAATGCTGCAATCAGCTGAAGTATGCCTTTCGCCGGAACAACTCTCCCTACAAAAACAATCAACGGACACTCTTTAGCAATATGAAACCTTTCACGAAGGGTTTCCGACTTAACTATAGGTTCTATATAAGAAGGAATACTGTTGTGAACAACGATACTGCGTTCTTTAGGGAAACCGGGAACTGAACCTAAGAAAGTTTGTTCACCAAGCCGTGATACGAACACGATACGATTTATATGACGATAGGCCCAAAGATAGAGAGGATTATTTTTCCCTTTTTTAATAAGATGCCTCGTGAGAACAATCTTTGCTTTACTTCCGGAAATACGTTTGGCAAGAATAACAGTAAACATCTCTTTAAAGCAATGGATATGTATAATATCCGTAGGATGGCTTTTCAAATACTTACTTAACCGGATAACCGAGTAAAAATCTATAATTCCTTTGAAAGGTAACTGGTAATACTCCCCATCGATTCCTGCAACTCTCTGAGCTATAACAGAACTTTTCCGTGAGAAAAAGGTGACAGCATGCCTGTGACTCGTAGAAGCTACAGCCAAGTCATATATATATTGTTCACCTCCTCCCCAAACAGGAGATGCAAAAATCTGAATGATATTCATATTTATTTCTATCTTACAGCTTTAAAGCGAGTCGTCTTTGCCATCAGGCAGTAGTTTTTTACCTATCAAGTCCCGACAAAGATACTATTTTTTTTGTATTTTTGCCAAAAATGAAAAATGATATGAAAATTATTATAGACGACAAGATTCCTTATATACAAGAGGCTATCAAAAAAATAGCGGAGGAAGTTGTTTACATATCAGGAAAAGACTTTACACCAGAACTCATACGGGATGCTGACGCACTAATTGTCCGTACAAGAACTCATTGTAACCGCGAACTGCTTGAAGGTAGCCAGGTTAAATTCATTGCAACTGCAACCATCGGATTCGATCACATTGATACAGAATACTGTCGTACAGCTGGCATTACCTGGACCAATGCTCCCGGATGTAATTCTGCTTCTGTAGCACAATACATTGAATCCGTACTCTCGTTGCTGAAGATCACCAAAGACAAGAATCTCAGTGAAATGTGTATAGGCATTGTAGGAGTTGGAAATGTAGGAAGTAAAATAATTGAAGTAGCAAAGACACAAGGGATGCGCATATTGCTGAATGATCTTCCCAGAAAAGAGAAAGAAGGGAATACTGAATTTTGTTCTTTAGAACAAATAGCGCAAGAATGTGACATAATAACTTTCCACGTCCCTCTATACAAAGACGGAAAATACAAAACCTACCATTTGGCAAACGAATCATTTTTCCGTACTCTCAAACGCAAACCCATAATTATCAACACTTCCCGTGGAGAAGTTATTGATACAAAAGCATTACTGGAAGCCTTGCAAACAGGAGTCATTTCTGAAGCAATCATTGATGTATGGGAAAATGAACCCGCTATTAATCTTGAGTTATTGAATAAAGTAATAATAGGAACCCCTCACATCGCAGGATATTCAGCAGATGGAAAAGCCAATGCAACACGGATGTCATTGGACGCTCTCTGCCGGCATTTTGGTATAAAAGCCAACTATACCATCTCACCTATGCAACCAGAAAACAGGCTGATACAAGCTACAACTTTAGAGGAAGCTTTACTAAAAATATACGATCCGTGCCAAGATAGCAACCGATTAAAATCACATCCTGAACAGTTTGAACAACTTCGGGGAGATTATCCTCTGAGAAGAGAAAAAGAGGCATATATTATATCGGTTAAAATGGCGGAATAAAGTACGTATTTAACTATGTGTTAATTAGTATACTTTATATACAAAAAGTACGTACTTTTACAGGTATAAAGTACGTACTTCTGTTAGCATAAAAATGATAGTTAAGAAATTATGTTAATAAAGTTGTAAGGTTATGAGGAAATAAAGCATAGAGTCATTATATAGTTAATAAAATAAGCATTCACCACTTTTAATAAATCCGGAAATTATAATCTATTTAAATATCATGAAAAAACTTTTTTTACTTGCTTTTCTTCTTCTGAGCACTCTATCTGCAAACAGTAAGAAAGCCGGAGAATTTACTGTTTTGCAATGGAATATCTGGCAAGAAGGAACATCTGTACCAGGTGGTTACGACGCTATCATTAACGAAATTGTCCGTTTGAAACCAGACTTTGTCACCTTTAGTGAGGTCAGAAACTATAACAAAAGCAATTTTAGTGCCCGTGTCCTGTCTTCTTTGCGAGAAAAGGGATTAGCCTACTACTCTTTTTATAGCTATGACACCGGCCTACTAAGCAAACATCCCATTACAGATTCTCTGACTGTTTTTCCCGAAAACGGAGATCACGGTAGTATTTACAGACTATTGGCCACCGTTAACGGACGCAAGGTAGCCGTATACACAGCTCATCTGGATTATCTGGATTGTGCATACTACAATGTACGTGGATATGACGGTTCTACCTGGAAAGAAATTCCCAAACCTCAAACAGTGGAAGAGGTGTTAAAAGTTAATACAGACTCGCAACGTGATGATGCCATCAAACTATTCATTGACCAAGCCCATAAGGATATGGCCAACGGATATAGCATTATTTTAGGAGGGGATTTCAACGAACCTTCTCACCGTGACTGGTTGGAAACAAACAAGGATATGTACGACCACAATGGTATGGTTATCCCCTGGACAGTAACCACTCTACTTGAAGAGGCCGGATTCATTGACAGCTATCGTGAAATTTATCCTGATCCGCTTACACACCCCGGCTTTACTTATCCTTCGGACAATCTGTTAATAGCCCCCGAAAAGTTAACCTGGGCACCGAAAGCAGATGAACGTGAACGAATCGACTTCATTTTTTATCAAGGGAAAGGGCTACAAGCAGAAAAAGCAATTATATTCGGCCCTAAAAGTTCTATTGTGCGCAGTCAAAGAGTAAAGGAAACAACCAAAGATAAATTCCTCCTTCCTAAAGGAGTATGGCCTACCGATCACAAAGGATTACTGGTCACATTCCGCTTCACGGAATAAACAGAACAACAATCATATTATATATGCGAATCAGTAGTTGGTTATTGAGTTCAAAAACAGAAACGAGTCAAATGGCTTTGTATTTTCTACGTCACACAGAGTAATATTTATCTGATGAACGCAAATTAAAAGACTGTAGTTATTTACTATCTATTGGTTCCCTTTGCGAAAATCTGCATTAATCTGTGTTTCAATAAAGATTTAAACTCGGTGTTACTCTGTGATAAGTTTTGCTCATTTCCGATCAGAAATGAATAAAACTAACTCTTAACTGGTTTCAACTACTGATTCGCATTATATAATAATGTATATAAAATAACTATGCCAAGCACCTCAATAGATATTTTTTCAACAACTCAAAAGTTTCTCTATTACCTGCGGATAATATTCATATTCTAAAGAATGCACTTTCTTTGCCACATCGGCAGGTGAATCTTCGGGCAATACCGGGCATTTTGCCTGAAAAATAGTATTGCCTTCATCATAGTGTTCATTTATATAATGTATAGTAATACCACTTTCTTTTTCTCCGGCGGTCACCACTGCTTCGTGTACACGATCGCCATACATCCCCTTTCCTCCAAACTTCGGAAGCAAAGCAGGATGTATATTTATGATTTTATCGGGATAAGCATGCAAAAGTACATCAGGTACACGCACCAGAAATCCGGCCAAAACAATAAAATCAATATTATATTCACGCAATAAAGCTAAAATCTGCTCACCGGAAATCCAATCATCCTTCAAAAACACCTTAGAAGGTACTTTCAGGCGGTTTGCACGCTCTAAAACATACGCATCGCTCCTGTTAGAAAGTACCAATGCCACTCTAATAAAATCATTCTCCTGCAAATACCGGATGATATTTTCGGCATTTGTGCCAGAACCGGAAGCAAAAATTGCGATGTTTTTCTTCATAATCAGCCTATTCTCTGCACAAAACAGTGAAAAATGTGCAAAAGAATGCATTTATTTAATCAAATATTTGCGCAGAACGATAAATATTTATTCCTTTGCACCGCAAAAATTAAAGAAATAAAACTAATTATTAATTAAAAACTTAAAGTTATGTCTGAAATTGCATCAAGAGTGAAAGCGATTATCGTTGATAAATTAGGCGTTGAAGAATCAGAAGTTACAACTGAAGCAAGCTTCACCAATGACCTGGGAGCTGATTCTCTTGACACTGTAGAACTTATCATGGAATTCGAAAAAGAATTCGGTATCTCTATTCCAGATGACCAAGCTGAAAAGATTGGTACTGTAGGTGACGCTGTATCTTATATCGAAGAACACGCTAAGTAATCGGATTTCATCAATATGGAATTAAAAAGAGTTGTAGTAACAGGCCTCGGCGCCATTACTCCCGTTGGCAATAGTGTACCCGAATTTTGGGAAAACCTGGTGAACGGGGTTAGTGGAGCAGGGCCTATTACTCATTTCGATGCTTCGCTATTCAAGACCCAATTTGCATGTGAAGTAAAAAACTTCGATGCGACCCAATATATCGACCGTAAAGAAGCACGCAAAATGGACCTGTATACACAATATGCTGTAGCAGTAGCCAAAGAAGCAGTTGCTGACTCTGGTCTTGATGTCGAAAATGAAGATTTAAATAGAATCGGCGTTATTTTCGGTGCAGGTATCGGTGGTATTCGTACATTTGAAGAAGAAGTAGGTAACTACGCCCTTCGTCAGGAAAATGGTCCAAAGTTCAATCCGTTTTTCATTCCTAAGATGATTTCGGACATTGCTGCCGGACAGATTTCTATTATGTATGGTTTCCACGGTCCTAACTATGCAACATGTTCTGCATGTGCTACTTCTACCAATGCCATCGCTGATGCATTCAATCTGATCCGTCTGGGCAAAGCGAATGTAATCGTATCCGGCGGTTCGGAAGCTGCTATCGCTGCTGCCGGTGTAGGAGGTTTTAATGCAATGCATGCATTGTCTACCCGCAATGACTCTCCGGAGAGTGCATCTCGTCCGTTCAGCGCAAGCCGTGACGGATTCGTTATGGGTGAAGGTGGCGGTTGTCTTATTCTTGAAGAATTAGAGCATGCCAAAGCACGTGGTGCAAAGATCTATGCAGAAGTTGCCGGTGTAGGTATGTCAGCTGATGCTCATCACCTCACAGCTTCACATCCGGAAGGATTAGGTGCAAAACTGGTGATGTTGAACGCACTGGAAGATGCAGAAATGGATCCGAAAGAAGTTGATTACATCAACGTACACGGAACATCTACTCCTGTAGGTGATATCTCGGAAGCTAAAGCTATTAAAGAAGTATTTGGTGACCATGCATTTGAGTTGAACATCAGTTCAACCAAATCAATGACAGGCCATTTATTAGGTGCTGCCGGTGCGGTAGAATCTATTGCAAGTATTCTTGCTATCAAAAATGGTATCGTTCCTCCGACTATCAACCACGAAGAAGGTGACAATGACGAGAACATAGACTATAACCTTAATTTCACTTTCAACAAAGCACAGAAACGTGAAGTTAACGTTGCCTTGTCCAATACATTTGGATTTGGTGGTCATAACGCCTGTGTTATCTTCAAGAAATACGCAGAGTAAAGCCGTGCTACGAAATCAAATAGACAAGATAAGACTGCTGTTCTGTAAGGACAGAGAGTCTTATCTTTGTTTTTATAGAATACTTGGATTCTATCCTCGCAACATCCATCTCTACGAACAAGCTCTTCTACACAAATCAACCTCTCTCCGTTCAGAAAAAGGACGGCCTTTAAATAATGAACGCCTGGAATTCTTGGGCGATGCTATTCTTGACGCCATTGTAGGAGATATCGTATATAAACACTTCGAGGGAAAAAGGGAAGGTTTCCTGACCAACACCCGTTCAAAAATCGTTCAACGCGAAACGCTGAACAAACTGGCCGTACAAATTGGCCTTGACAAACTCATAAAATACTCCACTCGCTCTTCGTCTCACAACAGTTATATGTATGGCAATGCCTTTGAAGCTTTTATCGGGGCCATCTATCTTGATCAGGGATACGAACGTTGTAAGTTATTTCTTGAAGAGAAAATAATACATCCGTATATTGATCTGGACAAACTGTCACGCAAAGAAGTAAACTTCAAATCTAAACTGATTGAATGGAGCCAAAAAAATAAGATGGAAGTCTCCTTTGAACTTATAGAACAATTTTTCGACAAAGAGAGCAATCCTGTATTCCAGACAGAAGTACGTATTGAGGGTATACCTGCCGGAACCGGAACCGGTTATTCTAAAAAAGAGTCCCAACAAAATGCTGCACAAATGGCGCTAAAAAAAATAAAGACGCCTGAATTCATGGCAAGTATAGAAGAAGCCAAAATACAAGCAATAACAGTTGTAACAGAGGCAGAAGAGAAGACGAAAGAAGAAATAGCAGAAATACCAGAACAAGAACCAGAAGTAATTACAGTAACAGAAAGTATAACGCAGAAAGAGCTCACCGAAGAGCATGAATTATCCGAAACAATATGAAAACTATAAAAGTAAAATTCGTTGATTTCTGGGAAAACTTTGATCCCCAACACAACTTCATAGCAAATATAATTTCTAAGAAATATCGGATTGAGCTTAGTGATACTCCTGATTATCTGTTCTTTTCAGTCTTTGGATATGAAAATATAGATTATCACAATTGTACTAAAATATTCTACTCCGGTGAAAACATCACGCCAGATTTTAATATCTGCGACTATGCCATTGGCTTTAACTTCCTATCATTCGGTGACAGATATATACGTATACCTTTTTACACAGCATATGGTGTACAGCAATTAGCAGCTCCCAAAGTGATAGTTCCCGAAGTGGTTCTTAACCGTAAATTCTGTAGTTTCGTAGTTTCTAATGCCAAAGGAGCTCCCGAAAGAGAACGTTTTTTCCAACTATTGTCAGAATACAAACAAGTGGATTCGGGAGGCCGCTATAAAAATAATGTAGGAGGTCCGGTTCCCGATAAAACTGCTTTTATCAAGGATTACAAATTCAATATTGCATTTGAAAATAGCATGTGTGACGGTTATACCACTGAAAAAATCATGGAGCCGATGCTTGTTAACTCCGTACCTATCTACTGGGGTAATAAACTTATTGACCGAGATTTCAACCCGGCTTCTTTCATCAATGTCTCCAGCTATTCTTCTTTGGAAGAAGCAGTAGAGCACATTGTCCGACTGGATCAGAATGATGATGAGTACCTTTCTCTATTATCTGCTCCCTGGTTTAATGAAGAGAATTATCTAAACTGGGAAGAACAACTGATAACCTTCTTCGATAATATCTTCGAAAAACCTCTATCCGAAAGCAGATATATTCCAACTCACGGGTATATCCAAACTTATCAATACAGATTGCACCGCATGATGAGAGATAAATTATTTCGTAAACGGATCAATCCACTGAAATGGTTTTCTTCGAAGTGAATATTTTATCCGAAACAGATTCCCATATGCCGTCCCTGAATCACCAGATCATGATCTTCTGTGACCAGCTTTAATTTCCCGGCTACCTCTTCCAAAGGAATAGATGAAATTTCATCACCTTTTAAGGATATCATACGTCCGAACTGTCCGTTGGCTATCAACTCTGTAGCATGTCCCCCCATACGTGTTGATAAATTACGATCGAAAGGAGTAGGCGAACCACCACGTTGGATATATCCTAAAACAGTTTCACGCGTTTCGATACCCGTTTCATATTCTATTTCCTGCGCAATATACTCCGCAGCACGTTTACGTCCATCAGTCTGGATGCCCTCTGCAACCACAACAATAGAGTAAGGCTTTCCTTTCTTCAGACGATTCAGGATCACCTCACCAATATTCTTTATGTTATAAGGAATTTCGGGTAAAAGAATAACATCACCACCACCAGCCATCCCGGAGTACAGGGCAATCCAGCCGGCCTTATGTCCCATTACCTCAATTACCATCACACGTTTGTGTGAACTGGCTGTAGAATGCAGACGGTCAATAGCATCTGTAGCGATGCTTACTGCAGAATCAAAACCAAAGGAAATATCCGTTCCCCAGATATCATTATCAATAGTTTTGGGCACAGAAACGATATTCAACCCCATAGCGGCAAATTTGGCAGCAGTTTTTTGTGTACCATTACCTCCGATACAAACCACACAATCAAGCCCCATCTCTTTTATATTCTGCTCAATCAAAGCCGGTTTATTAACATTCTCGGCTACTACCCCTCCCTTTTTGAATGGTTTCTCACGGGAAGTTCCCAAAATGGTACCTCCATATTCAGTAAACCTGAAAGGGATTTATCGGTTATTAGTTCCACATCCTTAGTCAGAAGACCCTGAAAACCACTGTGAATACCGACGACTTCCATACCATAGTAGTTTATGGCAGTTTTACACACGCCACGAATCGTAGCATTAATGCCGGGACAATCGCCCCCCGAAGTTAAAATACCAATTCTCATCGCCGTTTTTTGTTCTAAAGTTCGGAACTAATCTCCCGTCTTTTAACTTTTAACTATTATTTCCGTCGTAAAGATAGAAAAAAAAGATAAATAAGGTTACATTTGTAGGCTTAAACATTACCCATTTAAAAGAGAAATGAATATCACAAAGATTATAAAGCAGGCGTTCAATTCCCGTTTAAAAGAAATAGACCTCTATGCCAGTCAGGCTGGCGAAATACAGCACCGTGTCATGACACGTCTCGTAACCCAGGCCGCTAACACTGAATGGGGAAAGAAGTATGATTATAAATCTATCCGAAATTACGAAGACTTCAAAAGCCGCATACCTGTACAGACCTACGAAGAGATAAAACCCTACGTAGAACGTCTTCGTGCAGGAGAACAGAATCTGCTCTGGCCTTCGGAAATTCGTTGGTTTGCCAAGTCTTCGGGAACCACCAACGACAAGAGTAAATTTCTTCCCGTAAGCAAAGAGGCCCTTCAAGACATTCACTACCGCGGAGGAAAAGATGCAGCCGCCCTCTACTTCCGGATAAATCCGGATAGCCGTTTCTTTTCAGGCAAAGGATTAATTCTCGGTGGAAGCCATAGTCCCAATCTAAACTCCAACCACAGCCTTGTAGCGATTTATCTGCCATCCTCATACAAAATGTAAGCCCTCTCATCAACCTGATACGTGTTCCCAGCAAGAAAATAGCTCTGATGAGTGAATGGGAAAGCAAAATAGAGGCGATTGCCAACAGTACAATTCCCGTCAATGTGACTAATCTCTCCGGAGTACCGTCATGGATGCTGGTATTGATTAAAAACATCCTTCAAAAGACAGGGAAACAATCATTGGAAGAAGTATGGCCCAATCTGGAAGTGTTCTTCCATGGCGGCGTAGCTTCAACCCTTATCGTGAGCAATACAAGCAGGTCATCCAATCTCCGAAAATGCATTACGTAGAGACTTATAACGCCTCTGAGGGATATTTCGGGACACAAAATGACCTCTCCGATCCCGCCATGCTATTGATGATTGATTACGGAATATTCTATGAATTCATGCCTCTCGAAGAGGTTGGCAAAGAATTTCCACGTACCTGTTGCCTGGAAGAAGTAGAACTGAACAAGAATTATGCAATGATAATCTCCACTTCCTGCGGATTATGGAGATACATGATCGGTGACACAGTAAAATTCACCAGTAAGAATCCTTATAAATTCATTATTACCGGACGGACCAAACATTTCATCAATGCCTTTGGAGAAGAGTTAATAGTAGACAATGCAGAAAAGGGATTGATAAAGGCCTGTGCAATGACAGGAGCACAAGTAAGTGATTATTCCGCAGCACCGGTATTCATGGATGAGCACGCCAAGTGCCGCCACCAATGGCTGATAGAATTTGCAAAAATGCCCGATTCCATCGAGAATTTTGCTGCTATACTGGATACTACTCTCAAAGAGGTGAACTCTGATTACGAAGCAAAACGCTGGAAGGACATTGCTTTGCAACCACTGGAAGTAATTGTAGCCCGCAAAGGATTATTCCATGATTGGTTGGCTAAAAAAGGCAAATTAGGTGGACAGCATAAAATCCCCCGGCTAAGCAATACGAGGGAATATATAGAAGAAATGCTGGAACTGAATAAAGCATAACACATAGAATTGCGTGCATCCGGGATGTACGCAATTTTTGTATACGGCAAGCAATTCTTTTCCCGGTAAAGAGCAATGTCCGAGATGTACATGTGGTACAGCACGAGATGCACATGTCGTACTGTACCACATGTGCATGTCAGACAGTACGACATGCACATCTCGTCCATCATTCTGTTACGGCATTCTATAAGTTCAATACATACTTATCTTACAAAAGCCTTAGAAAGGTAACTGCCTCATCTATTTGGAGTCTACGATAATTCCCCCACCTAACAATAAGCCATCTTTATAGAAAGCAGCAGCCTGACCAGGCGCAATGGCTGTAAGAGGCTCATACAAATGTATATACAGGAGTCCTTTCTCTGTGATTTGCACTTTACAATGATTCTCTTGTTTCCGATAGCGAATCTTCACTATAATATCTTCCGGCCCAATCAAGCGGGATTCATCCACCATATTCCAATCTTTCAACCACATCTCCGTTTTTGCGAGACCTTGCAATGAAGATAACACCACTGTATTCTCCACCGGATGTATCTCTTTTACAAATACGGCACGATTCAAATCAATCCCTAAGCCACGACGTTGCCCGATCGTATAAAACGGATATCCTTCGTGCCAAGCAATAAAATTGCCCTTTTCATCGATAAACTTTCCTTTTTCAACCTTTATAGGAGCAGAGTTATGACCCAGATATTGCTTTAAAAAGCTTCGATAATCCATCGGACAAAAACAAACTCCCAGACTGTCTTTCTTGGTCGCTGCCTTTTCAAAGCCCCGTGCTGCAGCCAGGCACGGGCTCCAGGCTTTGTCATCTCTCCCATCGGGAGTAACATGCGTTGCAATATTTCCTGTTTCAACCCCCACAAGAAGAATGACTGGTCTTTATCGGAATCAATAGCGGGAACGATATAATATTTTTCTCCCAAGAGCATCTTTCGCACATAATGTCCGGTAGCAATATAAAAAATCCCCATTTCATCGGCTAACTTTGCTAATAAAGGCCATTTTAAATAATTGTTGCAAAGCGTACAGGGTACCGGGGTATGCCCTGACAGATACTCATCAATGAAATAAGTAATAATCTGTTCACGAAAAACTTCACGGGCATCATAAGTTATATGCTCAATACCTAAACGTTCTGCCAACATACGGGCATCTTCCAGATATTCAACCGAGTCATTCAGTTCATAAAAGCGAAAAGTCACCCCAGTCACTTCATAGCCGGCTTCCTGTAGCAATATAGCGGCTACCGAACTATCGGTTCCACCGCTCATTCCCAACAACACACGTTTCTTTTGATCCATCATGCCGCAAAATTAAACAAAATCCCGTATCTTTACCCTTTCAAACTAAACAGAATGAGAGAATCGTCGTCACATAACCTATTCATCATTGTCCTTTCAGAACATCCGACATTAGGTATGCTCCTCCTCCCATACATTGCCGAAAGTTCTCCTGAAAGAGAGGAACTCTGTTTAGTAGAACAAGCTTTCCACCTGTCTCCCAAGACTGTGGCACAAATGAGTAAAACGGAACAGAAGGCCATAGAAATAGCTTCGCACTATACAGAGAAATACCTGATGACTGTCTACTCGAAGGATAAAACTATTCCCAAATTTCTGCGCCGACTGACCGAAGAACCGGAAAAGTTGAGAAATGTCCGCCTTTTCATCGAGAAGAAGTTACAGGAGATGATGGAATTAATACGCACCTGTAACCTACCCTTGTATCAAAAACAAAGCCGTAGCAAACTACTCTATCCACATCATGCATATCATGTGAACCAAAAGGATGTAGAAGTTCACTTTTCATTTGAGGTCAACAACCAGTCCTTCAACTATCAGTTGCAATGTTACAGTGAAGGTAAAGCAATACCTCTCACCGAATTAAAACCAGTCACCACGCTCACCTCCAATCCGGCTATATTATTATTAGGTATGGAAGTCTATATATTTCAACACATTGAGAGTTCACGCCTTCTACCTTTCACAAAAAAAACACACATCAGCGTAGATGCCTCGCTTACAGAGAAGTACATCGACAACATCCTCATTCCTGTAGCCCGTTATCATAATATCGATGTACAAGGATTAGATGTTAAAAAAGAAAAGAGAATATGCGAATGCTTGCTATATATAGAAGATACCATCTATCATACACCACTCTTACGATTAAACTTCCGCTATGGAGATCAGGTATTCAGTCCGCAACCTACTGACGGAATAAAGAGATTCATTTTTCGGGAAACACAGGAAGGGAGAAGCGTCATACGTTATTTCAGGAGAACTCCGGATATTGAAAAGGAAGCAATATTCCTGTTACAGAATGCAGGACTGGAAGCAATCAGCGATTCACACTTCAAACTATCCGAAAATGCACCGGAAAAAAGCATCAACGAATGGGTAGCTCATCACCGTACCATGTTACAGGAATCATTCGTACTGACAAGTGGTATTCAGGACAAGCCATATAGCCTGGATGAAATCCGTATTGAGCAAAGTTTTGATGATGGTCCGGATTGGTTTGAACTTCACATCACAGCTGTCATCGGTGAGCTACGTATCCCTTTCAGTCGCTTTCGCAAGCACATTCTTGAAGACAGGCATGAATATATACTCCCCGACGGACGTATCATTTTACTTCCGGAAGAGTGGTTCAGTAAGTATGCCAATCTGATGGAATTAGGCATGACGCGTGGTAAAACAATCTATGTCAAACACCCCTATATAGGGATTGTCCATTCTATTCTGGAAAGTGATACCCGCAAAGAATTCCTCCCTCTCCAACCTCAACAGAAATATCCGATCCCCAGAGGCTGAAAGCCAGTTACGCCCCTATCAATATAAAGGATATACATGGATGATGCATCTCTACGAGCAAGGATTCGGAGGATGCCTTGCAGACGATATGGGATTGGGGAAAACACTCCAGACACTCACCTTATTGCAACAAATATATCATACTGACAGCAAAAAGAGTAATCCGGCAGAAGGTGACGAATATGTTAATCTACCACAAGACAGTGTAATCGGAGCCAAACAAGAGTGTAATTTTATATTAAAAAAGGCTTCACATACTTCCGATGAAATGGGGCAATTTAATCTTTTCGATGATTTGACAGTGGAAAATACGCTCCCAGGTTGTGTAATTCCGGTAAGTGGAAGCAAGATCACCAGAAAGCCAGGAACATTAATCGTCGTACCCACCTCCCTATTACACAATTGGAAACGTGAAGCTGCCCGTTTCACCAATCTGTCCTTGGCAGAATTCAACAGTAGCAGTTATTTTAAAACAGGACATCCGGAACAATTTTTCGACCGCTTCCAACTGATATTCATATCATATGGTACTATGCGAAATAAAATAGATATTCTTCGCCAGTATAACTTTGAATACATCGTACTGGACGAAAGCCAGAATATAAAAAACAGCGACTCACTGACTTTCCGATGTGCCATTCAACTACGCAGCCATCACCGGCTGGTACTGACCGGCACACCTATCGAAAACTCACTAAAAGATCTATGGGCACAGTTTCATTTCCTTCAGCCGGAGCTCTTAGGAAATGAAAATGCATTTACCAAACAATTCATCAACCCCATTAAACAAGGAGACAATCGTATGGAATTACGCCTGCGCCAACTTATCAGTCCATTTATCCTGCGCAGAAGTAAAAATGAAGTTGCCCCCGAGTTACCACCACTCACAGAAGAAATCATCTACTGTGACATGACCGAAAAGCAAAACGAAATTTACCAACAGGAGAAAAACAGCCTGCGCAATACATTGTTACAGTTTAATAAAAAGCAGCGCCTGCAACTCACCGTACTCAATGGTATCTCCCGGCTACGTCAATTGTCATGTCATCCCAGAATGATATTCCCCGACTCTAAAACAGAATCGGGCAAAATGGAACAGATTATCGATACCTATGAAACTCTTTACAGCGAAGGACATAAGGTGTTGATATTCTCATCCTTCGTAAAGCATCTGGAACTGATTGCTGAAGAATTCCGTAAACGTGGCTGGCAATATGCCCTCCTCACCGGTTCGTCCACCAATCGTCCGGAAGAAATAACCCGCTTCTCTCAGACAGAGGAGATACGTGCTTTTCTCATCTCTCTCAAAGCCGGAGGAGTGGGACTCAATCTTACACAGGCGGACTATGTGTTTATCGTTGATCCCTGGTGGAATCCCGCTGCCGAAGCACAAGCCATTGCCCGTGCACATAGAATCGGGCAAAACAAGCAGGTCATTGCTTACCGTTTTATTACCAAAGACAGCATTGAAGAGAAAATCATCCGGTTGCAGGAAGATAAACGTAAACTCGCCGAGACGTTTATCACCGACAGTGAGTCGATGCCTGTACTGACAGATCAGGAGTGGATTGGGCTTCTGGAATGAACCAAGCTTGTATTTTTTAACCTGACAGATAGACAAACTGTTCTATCTTGTGTAATATCTGACTTAATCGAAAAACAGGTAACCACCTTATTTACAGTTTGTACTATATTCGTCCCTCAGAAATATAGTATTAACTTTAATCCATTCTTGTATTATGAGAAATGTATATTACACCATTCTTGTATTCGTATGCCTTATAAGCAGTTTATCTGCAAAGGCTTCAACGAGGGTAGAAGGAGATTCCGGTTTTAAAGACATCAAGCTGAATTTGATGAATGGTAATTTCCTATCCGACGAAGAAATCAATAACAAAACTCAGGTAACATTCGGTATCGCCATTGCCGAAGACGGCACCCCAACCCGTGTGGCAGCAGACGACGCAACTGCCAATATCATACTGAACAACTACAAATACCATAGCAACGAACATGGTTTCAATCCGGGTACAGCCACCGTAAAAGTGCAAGGCCCGGTGAAAATATCTATCGGTGCTTGTGCTTACGGAAATAATGTTACAGTTAAGAACGAAGCAGGCGATGTAATTACTACCATCGCTATCAACTCTTTAGGAAGTTGCTACCACAACAATGGCAACCCTTGTGTAGAAGGATATTATACAGGCAAGGAAGCAACGACCCTCTCAATCAGTGGTGGCGGATACATCCCGTATATTGGCATCGAAGCCATCAGCGAAGCCCCGAAAGAATCAACTATCAAATATGCATTAGGAGAATATACCGATGCCGGTACAGTACCAGCCTCCGATAAAGTGCTTACAGGTAATAAGTATACATTACCTCTCAACCGTACTCTATACGTAGAGAGTAAAACACTTACTGCATGGACAGACGGAACGAACAACTATACGCCAGGAGAAGAAATTACAGTAATTGAGGATCTGTCTCTGACACCTGTATTTACAGATAACACAGTATCATTGGATGATCGTAATGAAGAAGTTATTATTACCTGGGATTTCCAGCAGAAAAATGGTGCTCCCAAAATAGCATACGAAGGAATAACAGGTTTCTACGTTTCACAAGCCGTTGTAAATGGGAATACGATTGATGTGAAAACAGACTTCAACACTAAACCCGGTAAGATCAATAATGGAAGCTGGACAGACTGGGCACAAATGAATGAAGGTACTACTTTCACTTTCCCGGCAGCCAAAAACTGTATCATTACTACCGAAGCTTATAATCCGCTTTCCACAACAACTATTGCCGGTTCAACAGACTATACCAGTGGCAAAATAGTGACTTATACTTATGGTGGAACTGACCCAACAATTGATATCGTTATTGGTAAAGATGGTACTTATTTCCGCTATTTTACCATCGTATATCCGAAAGCTGAATCCAATATTCAGGAACGCCCTGTTATTGCTACAGATTTCACTGACTGGGAAGCCGTTTCTTCTAATTCCGGTGATGTAAGCGTAGAAAAAACAACTACTTTCAGTAACGAAGCAGTAACTTTCACATTCAATGGTGTTACCGTTTCGCCACAAGGACAGAATGTAGAAAAATTCGGTGACCTGACAGGCTATGCGATGGCCGAAAAGAATCTGCCCGGAATAATCACGACATCCGCATTAAGCAATATCACTAAAGTACGTTATTTCCACGGAGCTACCGGTGGTAAACGTGGATACAAACTGGAAAAGAAAAGTACGACTGATACCGATTGGGTAGTACTCTCCGACGCTTTTGCCGATCCAGCGAAAGGAGTATGGGTAGAATGTGCCATAAATGAGGAAAACGTACAACTCCGCTGGACCAACCTCGCTCCTACTCAGAATGCGTATATGTTCGAACTGGAGATTTACTCAAATGTTGAAATTACTGCCAAACAAGTAACATTAGCAACGAAAGTCTCTCCCGAAGAAGCCGGAAGTGTATCCGTTTCTCCCTCCAGCAGCCAGTATGACGAAGGTACGGAAGTAACACTAACAGCCAAAAAGAACTTCGGCTACAAATTTGTGAAATGGACAGATGCAACAGGAAACACTCTTTCCGCAGAAGCATCCTACAAGCAAACATTAAACGAAGATATGATCATTACGGCCGTATTTGAACCGGTAGCTACTTATTCACTTACAACCAGTACAGAAGGTGGAGCAAACAATTACATGGTAACAGCCACTCCTGATGCCACCGTTGTAAATGGTAAGAACATGTATGAAGAAGGTACTCTGGTCACTCTTACTGCTACAGAAAACCGCATTCTTACATTCCTGAACTGGAAAAGCGGAGAGATGGGTTACGAACTTCCTGTAAGAATGGATAGCGATAAAGAATTCGTAGCAGTATATAGTGCTGCCGATTATATTGTAGGATGGGATTTTGTTCGGAAAGGAAACAACAGTCGTCCGGCAGACTTCGCTTCTACAGGTGAGAATGAAGCTACAACGCTCATTCTACGCAAAGAAGACGGGACAACCCAGGCATGGCTCGACAAATCAAAAGAATCAGGGAACTATGAAGGTGAATCTGCTGCTGTAAACTGGAAGAACATCTCTGAGAAATATTACTATGAAACCCGTATAAATGCTTCTGAATTTATTGATATTAAGGTAACTTCCAGAATGTTATACAACTATAATGCATATTCTGTACAGAAGTTAGAATACTCTTTGGACGGAACTAACTATACAGAAGTAGCCCGCATTACTCTACCGGGGGCTAAGGCATGGACACCATTGGAAGCCACACTTCCCGAATCATGTAATAATGCCGAATCATTGTATCTCCGTTGGATTCCCGATTATAGCTCTGAGATTGTAGGTACCGCATCAGAAAATGATGGTACTGCAATCGGTTCTATCTATATCACCGGAGTACAAAAAGGAGTTGATCCGGGAAGAGCACCTCTATTACTCTCTTCTCTCCCCGCAAACAATGCTGAGGAGGTTTCTGCTACAGGACGTATCGTATTGACATTTGACGCCAAGGTAGAAATAGCAGAAGGAACAGTAGCTACTTTAGGAAACAAAACATTGGTACCATCTGTGGCAGGCAAAACAATTACATTCCCATACATGGCTTAGACTACAATACAACTTACACCTTCACATTACCGGGCAATAGCGTATCCGACTTTTATGGTAATAAGATAAAGGAGAATATCACACTCAAATTCACAACGATAGCACCTCCGGTAGTAACTCCGGGTATGTACGATGCTATCGCCAGCAATGCGGAAGAACTGCTCGAAGCACTGGCTAAAGGGAATGAAGCCTCCACATCAGGAGAGCGTTTCCGCATCTTCCTGCACGATGGAATTTACGATTTAGGAGAACTTTGCCTGACAGACGTGAAATCTAACATTTCACTGATCGGTGAAAGTATGGAAAATACAATTATCGTAAATAAAGCACCGGTAGAAGGTATCTCCGTGTCAGCTACTCTACGCCCCACAGGAGAAAATATCTATATGCAGGACCTCACTCTGAAAAACGATTATGATTATCAGGGAAGCACCGGACGTGCTGTCTGCCTGCAAGACAAAGGAAACAAAAACGTATATAAAAACATACGTATGTTGAGCTATCAGGATACATACTACTCAAACAACAATCGCATGCGTTCGTATTTTGAAGACAGTGAAATTCATGGTACGGTAGACTTTATCTGCGGTGGTGGTGACGTTTTCTTCAATCGTACACTGCTTTATCTGGAAGACCGTTCAGGCAACTGTATCACGGCTCCGGCAGGTGATACCGAATGGGGATACGTATTCAATGACTGTACGATTGACGGATACGATGCAAACAAAGGTTCTTATGCCTTAGGACGTCCCTGGCAAGGTGCTCCGATGAGTGTATGGATTAACACAACCATGAAGGTTCTTCCGAAAGCAGAAGGATGGAGTGATATGAGTGAAACGATTATCCCGAAACTATTTGCTGAATACAATAGCCACACCGAAAGCGGAATGGCCGTTGATTGCAGTGCCCGTAAAACTAAATACACAGGAGGAACCATACCTTACAGTCCGGTACTGACTCAGGAAGAGGCATCCCGCTTTACCCTCGAGAATGTATTGAGTGGCAGTGACTCCTGGCAACCGGCTTTATTAACCGAACAGGCAGCAGCTCCGGTACTGACGGTCAATGGTACTACTCTCTCCTGGAATGCCAGCGATTATGTATTCTGCTATGCTATCTGCAAAAACGGAAAAGTGATCGACTTTACGAATGAGACCAGCTATACCATTCCGGCAGATGCAACCGATAATGATGTATTTACTGTACGCGCCGCCAATCAAATGGGTGGATTGGGACAACCTTCCAATAACAGTAATGCTACTGGTATCGAACAGAGTACTGTAGCTAAAGAGATAGTAGAACGTCAGTACTTCAACGTGAACGGTATCCGCCTTAACAAGGCTGAAAAGGGACTAAACATCCTCCGTACCATCTATAGCGACGGTTCAATAGAAACAGTGAAAGAATTTGTAAAATAGTGGTGCTTGCCGCACCGGAAGGTGCGGCAAACGATGGTTAATTGAAACGTGGATTAACACAAATGAACGCAGAGTAAAAGACTGTAGTTTTTTATCATACATTTGTTTTCCTTTGCGATAATCTGCGTTCATCTGCGTTTCAATAAAAATTTAAACTCTGTGTTACTCTGTGGTGAATTTTGCTCCTTTCTAATCAGAAAACATTATCTTTGCATTCTCAAATCAAACACTGAGAATAAAGATGGACTATAAAATCCTCGTACTCGACCTTGACGGTACACTAACCAATACCCGGAAAGAAATAACGCCCAGCAACCGGAAAGCATTGATACAGACACAACAACAAGGCACACGACTGGTATTGGCTTCGGGCAGACCGACTTATGGTATTGCGCCATTAGCCGATGAACTACAAATGAGTCAGTTCGACGGTTATATACTCTCCTACAACGGCGGAAAAATCATTGACTGGAAAAGCAAAGAGATACTCTACGCCAATGTACTACCGAATGCTGTCATCCCTCAGCTATACGAATGTGCCAAAAAAAATAAACTTGCCATCCTGACCTATGACAAAGAATGTATTGTGACCGAAAACCCGGAAGACGAATATGTAAAGAAAGAAGCCTTTCTTAACAGAATGGAAGTACGGAAAAGTACAAACTTCCTGACCGATATCCATCTTCCTGTTCCTAAATGCCTGATCGTAGGCGACCCGGACAAACTCATAGCCGTTGAGTCCGAGCTTTCCATCCGGTTACAGGGCCAGATCAGTGCCTACCGTTCCGAACCCTATTTTTTAGAACTTGTTCCGTTAGGTATCGACAAAGCACAATCACTCACCGTATTGTTAGAAAAGCTCGATATGAAACGGGAAGAAATGGTGGCTGTGGGCGATGGTTATAATGACCTTAGCATGATTAAGTTTGCCGGGCTTGGAGTAGCAATGGCCAATGCTCAGGAACCGGTAAAGAAAGCAGCAGACTACATCACTCTCTCCAACGACGAAGACGGCGTAGCTGCTGTCGTAGAAAGATACTTTTCAGCAGCAAAATAAGAAATATCAATTATTTATTCTAACTTTGTGGTTTCAAACTGAATAAATCTCAAACGTTATGGAACATCAACTGACCATTTACAACACTTTAGATAGGAAAAAGGAGCTGTTCGTACCCTTACACGCTCCGCATGTAGGGATGTACGTTTGCGGACCAACCGTATATGGCGATGCCCATCTGGGACATGCCCGCCCGGCTATCACATTCGATGTACTTTTCCGCTACCTTACACATCTGGGATACAAAGTACGTTATGTGCGCAATATCACTGACGTAGGCCATCTGGAGCACGATGCCGATGAAGGTGAAGATAAAATAGCCAAGAAAGCCCGCCTGGAAGAGTTAGAACCGATGGAAGTGGTGCAGTACTACCTGAATCGTTATCACAAAGCGATGGATGCATTGAACGTCCTTCCGCCAAGTATTGAGCCGCACGCATCGGGACATATTATAGAGCAGATTGAACTGGTAAGCAAAATCCTGGAAGCCGGCTATGCCTACGAAAGCGAAGGTTCCGTCTACTTTGATGTAGCCAAATACAATAAAGATTATCATTACGGTAAACTCTCCGGACGCAATCTGGACGATGTACTGAATACCACCCGTGACCTCGACGGACAAAGCGAAAAGCGTAATCCGGCCGACTTTGCCCTCTGGAAGAAAGCACAACCGGAACATATCATGCGCTGGCCTTCACCCTGGAGTGACGGTTTCCCCGGATGGCACGCAGAGTGTACAGCTATGGGACGCAAGTATCTGGGAGAACATTTCGATATCCACGGAGGAGGTATGGACCTGATATTCCCGCACCACGAATGTGAGATTGCTCAGTCCGTTGCTTCACAAGGTGACGACATGGTACACTACTGGATGCATAACAACATGATTACCATCAACGGGACGAAGATGGGTAAATCTCTCGGCAACTTCATCACGCTGGATGAATTCTTTACCGGTAGCCACAAATTACTGGCACAGGCATATACACCTATGACCATTCGTTTCTTCATCTTGCAGGCACACTATCGCAGTACGGTAGACTTTAGCAATGAGGCTCTGCAAGCATCAGAAAAAGGATTACAGCGATTGATGGAAGCGATCGACAATCTGGAAAAGATTGTTCCCGCAAGCGGTTCTTCTGTAAATGTAAAAGAACTGCGTACCAAATGCTACGAGGCCATGAACGATGATATGAACACCCCAATTGTCATTGCCAACCTGTTTGAAGGGGCCAGGATGATCAACAATATCATTGCCGGCAACGACACTATATCTGCCGAAGACCTGAAAGAGCTGAAAGAAACATTCCATCTGTTCAGTTTTGAAGTTCTTGGCCTGAAAGAAGAAGCAGGGGCGTCAGATAGCCGCGAAGCCGCCTACGGGAAAGTAGTTGATATGCTGTTGGAACAACGTGTGAAGGCGAAAGCCAACAAAGACTGGGCTACTTCGGACTTTATCCGCAATGAACTCACGGCATTAGGATTTGAAGTGAAAGATACCAAAGACGGATTTGAGTGGAGATTGAATAAGTAATCACTCTTACCCCTTATATAAGCAAAAGAAAGAGGTCAGAACCGTGATAACTTCCGGTTCTGACCTCTTTCTTATACCTATCAATAAATGTTTCAATACATATGAAACAACACTTTCAATCGATATGAAACAAAATGAAACACTTCATCATTGATAAGAAATCAGTTCAGAAAGTACCTGTCCCCTATACCAGGGATCATCAATCTCCTTCAACATAGCTCCCATCTCAGTACAAAGTTGTTTCACTATTTCCTGATTCTCTTCCAGCGGAAGGTTATTCATCTGATAAGGATCCTTCAAGTCATCAAAGAGTAAGCTCTTTTTCAACTGCTTTGTATCACGGTCGATATAGAGAGCCAGTGTATAATGTGCTGTTTTAATACCTCTTGATGATGGGAAATATGACATAACCAGTCCGTTCTCATCTTTCTCTCCATCCAGATTCTGAATATAAAGAGCTCCTGTGGGACGTACAATATCCGCCTTTTCATCGAAGAACAACGGAGCAAAATTACGTCCTTGTACCTCAACCGGAATAGAGTCTCCAAGACCACACAATCCCAACAAAGTAGGCATGATATCCGGCGAGGAGATCATCAGATCATCTACACGCGGCTGAATCTTACCCGGGTAACGTACCAGGAACGGAACGTTCATCGATTCCGCATAAGGAGAGTTCTTAGGATCATCCGTACGCTGACTGCACATTGTTTCACCATGATCGGAAGTAAATACGACAACTGTATTCTTATCCAGCCCCATTTCTTTCAATGCCTCCAGTATCTCACCAAAGGCCCGGTCTACTCCCGTCACCGAGGCGAAATAATAGCGGGCGGACTCTGCCTTCTTCATCTTTGTATCCGCATTGGGACGAATCAAAAGGCTATCCAAAGGCTGATCTTTATACAAATCAAAATCTTCTTCCATACAGTCATTGAGTGAACGATACGGACTGTGGGGCGGATTCATTCCGACCATAATAAAGAATGGTTTCTTTGTATCACGCACATTGCCTTCATTTTTCAGATACGAAACAACCCTTTTGGCTTCGTGCAAGGGCGACCACTCTTTAGGGTCGTGTCTCTTGCCATCCGTATCCCAGTAATGAGGATTTTTATGTTCATCAAACGTACCGTATGAATACCAGTAATTGAAACCGTGACGCCGTTCTTTGGGAGTATAAGCATCCCATACCGGACGCTGCTCTTCTACATATTTTCCCTGATGCTCCGGATCATTAGGTGTGGGAAAATCAGCATGTAGCTTGCCAAAGTAAGCACAGTCATATCCGGCATTATAGAATACATCACCTATACACTCTGCATCTTCACGCAGTGAACTGATAGGGCGGCTGGAGTTACAATTCAATGGTATACCACTTTTATTAGGATACATACCCGTCAGCAAACTACCCCGATGCGGGCTACTCAGCGGACAGTTGCTCTGTGCAGAAGTCAGTACTACCGATTCGCGGGCAAAAGCATTCAGGTTGGGGGTATGTACAGGATCACCTTTGAAGTTTACTTTCTCCCGGAATCCATCCTGATTCCAAAACTCCATAGCCTGGTTACGATACTGGTCCGGAAAAACATAGATAATATTGGGATGTCCGGCTTGCTCTACTTGCGGGGCTTTGCAACCCTGCAAAGCAAGCAAACTCAATCCGCCAAATAATAAGTTTACTCGAGTGTTCATAGCTCTATAAGTCGTTAATAAGTAGTAAGCAGTTAATAAGTAGTAAGTAGTTAAGTAGTAAGTATGATACTATTTTCTACTTAATTGTTAATGAGTAAGTAGTCAAGTAGTAAGTAATGATACTATCTTCTACTTACTACTTAACTACTTGACTACTTAACTACTTATTAATTCCTCCCTTCCATTTCTCTTTTACGTATCAACGCTTCGAGGAAGTAGTAGTCGGCATAATTCAACGGAACATCAATCTCGGCACCGTGAGGAATACTGCTACAGAGTGCATCAGGATAAAGTTACCGTTTGTGCCCACTGCTGCACGATAAGCCGGTGAGCCAAGACTTTCCATGATCTTATCGGCTGTTGCCTTATAGTTATTCCCGGGGAGATAAGTTTCCAGCTCATACAACGCTGAGGCCGTACAGGAAGCAGCAGAAGCATCGCGTGGTTCATTCGGAATATTAGGAGCATCAAAGTCCCAGTACGGTACAAGATCTTCCGGCATATTCTTATTGGTAAAGATAAAATTATACACCTTTTGCGCCTGATCAAGATACTTTTTATCATGTGTATAACGATAACAAGTAGTATACCCATAAAGCGCCCATGCCTGTCCACGAGCCCATGCCGATTCGTCAGCATATCCTTGTGCTGTTTGTCTTTTACGCACTTCACCTGTCTCCGGATCATAATCAACCACATGATAACAACTATTATCTGGACGGAAATGATGAGCCATGGTAGTATCGGCATGTTTCACTGCTATATTATAGAAAGTAGAATCACCCGAAAGCGCAGTTGCCTCAAACAACAGTTCCAGATTCATCATATTGTCAATGATAACCGGGCATTTCCAGCACGCGTTCCTTGCCAACCTCTGTCAGCATCCCATGATTGAATTACACCGGCATTCGGACGAAAACGGGTAGACAATGACCGGGCAGTTTCAACAATTACATCCTTGTATTCTTTTTTATCAGCCAAACGGTAACCATTCAGATAACTGCATCCAATCATAAAGCCCACATCATGATGCCATTTCAAATGCTTTATTGAATCAAGAGCTTCTGTATATTTCTCTGCAAGAGGCAACCATTTCTTGTCTCCGGTCAGCTCATAAGTAAGCCACATACTTCCGGGATAAAACCCCGAACACCAGTCGTCAATAGGGATATAGACAATATTTCCCTTTTCATCAATTGTACGGGGATTTAAGATCTTACCCGACTTTTCGATGATATCGGTCTGGATTGTGTTCTGTGCTACCGCATTGTCAATGTTATCCTGAATAAAGTCCTTTTCAACCGGCTTTTGGCTGTTGCAACTCGTCAAGACCAGAAGGGAAATCCCCAATGCACTCAAAATAGTTCTCATAATACATGGATTTATTAGTAAAGTAATTAATTTCATGGTGGCAAAAATAAGGCAATCTTACAGATTTGACCGACCTAAATCATCCAATTAAGAGACATTTTTGGTACATTTGCAGAAAATAATGTGCCAATATACTAAAATATGCCGATATGCCAATTCTCATACGATGTTATTGCGCAGGCAATTGGTATATTGACACATTGAATAATTAGTTATTATGACACCACAGGAGTTTTTCAAAAATGACCTATTTGCCGAAAAAGCAGGCATTGTACTAATGGAAGTACGCGAAGGATACAGTAAAGCCAGACTGGAAATAAAAAAAGAACATCTCAATGCAGGCAACCGTACGCAAGGAGGGGCCATCTTCACACTTGCCGACCTCGCCTTGGCAGCTGCTGCCAATTCACATGGGCAACTTGCTTTCTCTCTGTCCTCCAATATCACATTCTTACGCGCCAGTGGTGAAGGTGACACACTCTACGCCGAAGCCCGCGAACGCTACATCGGACGAAGCACCGGATGCTATCAGATAGATATTACCAATCAGCAGAATGAACTAATTGCCACCTTTGAATCAAGTGTATTCCGCAAAGATCAACAAGTACCTTTTACTTTGAAATAATTGAAGTCAACGGATAGCGATTCCCGGAAACACTCTTCAGAAAAGCTTTGGCCGATCCGATATTCAAAAACATATCTAAACGGACAGGGAGATGATTCTTATCATCCGTAATATAAAAAGTAATGACCTCCTTCTCCTTGCCTTTGTCTGTGTATTCTACAAACGAAAAGACAAGGCAGCGATACGTAGTATCATTTTCTGCTGTGATATTCTTCATCCCACGATAGATCAGCGTTTGCTCCTCTACCCTACGTCCTGTAGCCATCGGGAAGTTGATCTTTTGCCCCACTTTATAATCTTTTGGATCGTAGGAACGAGCCTGTGCCAGAATACTAAGCATATCAAAAACACAACGGCTGTCACTATATTCCGTCTCCACTATCTCACCATCCCGGTAAGTCCGCTTCTGATTGACAAAGCATAAGCCGTCTTTGTAAGAGAACCAAGCCTCATCACTGTATAGCGCTTACCTTCTTCAGCACCCTTCCGGAAATAACGGGGTTCGAGCTTCTCGCCGACAATGCACGTCAGCGTATCACGCATTTTAAAAAAGAAATCGACCTTCTTACTGCTTATGGATAAAAGATTAAACCGGTAGGCAGGTTTGGAATGATAAGTAGTCGCATTCGTTGTAAGACTGGCTATCCCTGCCTTGATCCATACAAATTTCCAGTTAAAGAATAAATCGTACATCACATGCTCGCCAGATTTAAATGCTTCATTGGGTGCTTCACACTGGGCCTTAACAGGCATAGAGCAACACAACCCTACCAACAGCATAAGCCATGCTAAATTTATCCGTTTACTAATTGCGGCGATTGTTATTTCTATCTTTCTTTTTCTTGTCTTCATCTGGTTTTTGCTTTTTAAGTTCATCCGGCTTCTGTTTGTCTAATGGAAGAGCCTTTACATCCCAAGTCTGTTCAACCTCCCAATTGGCTTTAGGTTCGAGTATCTGGGGATAGTAATACACCATTTCCGGCTGACGCTTTGTCTCGTATTCACCGCTATCCCACACGCCATTCCCATTCGTATCATTTATCAAACGGGCACAATACTTACCCGGGTTCAAGAAATAGAAGTCGGCCTGTCCATTGACAACCGGAACTTTTCGCACTACTTTATCCTGCGTATCAAGCAATTCTACAAATGCAATAGAGTCACATCCTGAAACATTAAAATAAATAGCTCCGTATTCTTCCAGCGAACGAACTTTTATATTCTGTTTTATCTTATCTGTAAACAAACCGTAGATACCATGAAAAGCTGTAGAATCTACAGAGAACTCATATTCCCGCGTTGGCTCCCATTCATAATACAAGTTATACTTACGCAATTGCAACGAATCTTGCTCAAAGGTAAAGGGGATATCTTCCCATAAGGTATCTACCTTCTGTTTCAAATGAATAGCTGCGCTATCAAAGGAAGCTATCGGCTCGTCAAAAGAGAGTGAGATATAATCATATACATCCATTGTAGACGGGATATACGTAGATACATGCAGGAACTTGGTTGGCTCCGGCTCCTCTTCTTCACCTTTCTTTTTCTTCTTTTTCTTAGGTTCGTCCACAGCCTTTTTCACAGTCTTCGCCACCAGGTTAAGAGTATCCGTACGGGGTACTAACTGGTTAAGTGTATCTGTATACAAATAATTCAGACTTAAAGATAAAGTGTCCTGTTTATAAAGTAACGAATCTTTCACCCAATAATGAATGGTATCATTAGTCAGATTCTTCTCTATAATAAAGGCATCCCTCTCATCAAAATTCAATCCTTTCAACACAGGCAGCGTATCTGCTTTTGCTGCAAAGTAGAGCGTAAACTTCTCAGGAGTCAACCGTTCGTTTTTCACAAGATATTGTGAAAACAAATCTTCCTTAAAAGAACGCAGAATCACATTGTCCGGCAAATAATAAGTGTATTTCCTTTCTACGACCGTGTCGATGGTAAGAGAATCCACCCAGGTAGTATCCTGACGTATACGTTCTTCCCAGCGGGGAATAACCAGCGAATCATTAAAAGCAAGTGCTTCACTCTTCTGGCTGAAAGCAAAGTTCTGGTCGGCATCCATCAAACCAAAAATACGATATTTCCCCGGGGCAACGCCACGAATCGTAAAATGTCCACGGCTATCCGTACGGGCTACTCTGTCAAAAGGCAGTTTCGTAAATGCAGTATCAGACAGATTGGAGTGCATACCCACCAGCATTCCTTTAACAGGCTCCAGGTTGGAGGCTTCGAGCAATGTTCCGGATACTTCCATCGTATCAATCGCACTTCCGGTAGAGAAAGTAAAGGCAAAATTACCTAACGGATTGCCTTCATTGTTATCAACAATAGCATCCGAGAAATCAATTGTATAAGTTGTGTTAGGCTTCAAAGAATCAAGCAGGTTGACACTTATCTTCTTTCCTGATGCTTTTATCTCCGGTTGCTGCACCTGAGGAGGAGAGATCACCACCTTTTCATTGGCTTTCTCAAGCTTAATGAATTCGTCAAAGGAAAGTGATACTTTCGTTTTTGTATTATTAAGTGCCCCCGCAGCAGGCGTGCTGCCAATAAAACGGGGAGGAGTCTCATCAAGTGGTCCTCCATCGGGCCTTCCTATACTGGCACACGAATAGAGAGCAGCTATCACCGTAACCACAGCCAATACCTTGCGAATAAGCCTCTTCATATTATATTCTTTTCTTAACATGATGCAAAAATAAAGGTTCTCAGAGAATAAATACTATACTTTACACTTATTTAAAGGAAAATGTTCAAGTAATAGTGCTTCCCGCACGGGGAGGAACGACAAGCGATGATTCATTGAAACGCAGATAAATGCAGATTTTCACAAAGGGAAACGAATGTATGATAAAGATCTACAGTCTTTTAATCTGCGTTTATCCTGGTTTCTTTTAAACTCTGTACCCTCTGTATCCTCTGCGGTTAAATACACTTAAAACTGTACAGTGACGAAGCTTATGGCCCAATCTTTTCGGTAGCGGAAGTATCCATAGACGATATCGATCCCTTTGTTCGGTATTGTACTTTGTCTTTCTCAGGAAGGAACGTCCCTTTCCCCGGTGAGTAGTCTTGTTTTAGATGTACATGTAAAGCAGCATGAGATGCACATGTCGTGCTGTCCCACATGCACATGTCGTACTGCTTTACATGTACATCTAAAACAATGTTACCCACCGAGGCTTCCTACGTTACTCTACGGGATAGAGCTTTATCAATACCGGAGAAAGAGACTGATGGCAATGACAAACGCCATTAAGTTCAAAACCGTACAGATATGAACTCACCACAGAGTAACACAGTGTTTCACAGAGTACTATTTATCTGATGAAACGCGGATTAAAAGACTGTAGATCTTTATCATACATTCGTTTCCCTTTGCGAAAATTTGCGTTAATCTGCGTTTCAATAAAGATTTAAACTCTGTGGATCTCCGTGTTACTCTGTGGTGAAATATATTCAAAACCGATCAATAATGAACAATTTGCCAATGTGTTAATTTGGCAATGTCTTTCAGCAATACAGTATAGCCAATTGGCGCATTGACATATTGGCACATAACTTTATTGTTTTATTAACAAAGAATCAAAGTAATACAATCCCCACAGGTCTTTAAATGTTATAATTTACCAATGAATGTACCATTCAGACAACACCTATATTAATAAGAGAAAAACATAGTTAAAAAAGAACCGGTTATCGAACATTTATATAAGAATTTAAAGTACTTTTGCAGCGAAAAACTAAAGAGAAGAGTCTCAGTTTTCTCCTTCTATCCCTAATAATACTTATGAGCACACTATTTGTAGAAAATTTATCAATAAACACTGAATATAGAAGTATGAAAAGTAGAATTGTATTATTTGCATTTTGTTTGGCCCTCTTGTCGAGTTGTGGCAAAAAGGGTTTTGACTTGGGAGGAACCCCGGAATGTGCAGTGCAGGCATTGCAACCGACAACAGTTAATCTGACGAGTTCTTATCCGGCTACTATTAAAGGAAAACAAGATGTTGAAATCCGGCCGCAGGTGTCTGGTTTCATCACTCAACTTTGTATCGACGAAGGTTCAATGGTAAAAAAAGGACAAGTGTTGTTCATCATCGACCCGGTACAATACGAATCAGCCGCACGTGCTGCCAAGGCAGCAGTACAAACCGCAAAAGCAAACGTAGCGACCCAGGAAATCACAGTTAAGAATAAACGGGAATTAAACAAGAAGAATATCATCAGTGATTATGACCTGGAAATGGCCGAAAACACATTGGCTTCTGCCAAAGCACAACTGGCTTCTGCCGAAGCACAGTTAATCAGTGCCAATCAAAACCTGGCATATACGTGTCACCAGCCCGTCCAATGGTGTAGCAGGCTCTATCCCCTTCCGTGTAGGAAGTTTGGTTAGCGGTTCCAGCGCAACTCCATTAACCACTGTTTCGGATATTTCTGAAATGTACGTCTACTTCTCACTTACAGAAAAAGAATTGCTCAACTTAATCCGCAAAGATGGCTCTCAACAGGAAGCATTGAACAACTTCCCACCCGTTCAATTGACTTTGGCAGACGGTACCCTGTATGGTGACAGTGGAAAAATAGAAACGGTCAGTGGTGTTATTGACCAGAATACCGGTGCGGTAAGCATTCGTGCTACTTTCCCCAACAAAGGCCACTTGCTGAGAACCGGAGGAACAGGTAGTATCCTTATCCCTTATAGTTCACCCAACGCGCTTGTAGTTCCGCAAAAGGCAACTTATGAAATTCAGGATAAGAAATTTGTGTATGTACTGCAAGACGACAACACGGTTAAGAATACAGAAATCAAAGTACTCAATCTTGATGACGGACAAAACTACATTGTTACTTCAGGACTGAATGCGGGCGATAAAATCGTACTGGAGAACGTAAGTACACTAAAAGACGGCGCAACTATCAAGCCGCTTACTCCACAAGAGTCTGCCGAACATTTCAAAGCATCATTAGAGCAGAAGAAATAAGTAAACATGTAAAATCAGAAGATTAAAATATGAAATTAGATAGATTTATTAACCGTCCGGTACTATCAACGGTCATCTCCATCCTGATAGTAATTTTGGGTATCTTAGGCCTTATATCACTGCCTATCTCCCAATATCCGGACATCGCACCTCCTACTGTACGCGTCAGTACAACTTATCAGGGAGCCAATGCACAGACTGTATTGAACAGTGTGATTGCTCCACTTGAGGAGCAGATCAATGGTGTGGAGAACATGATGTACATGACTTCTACGGCAACCAACACCGGAGATGCCTCCATTGAAGTTTACTTTAAACAGGGAACCGACCCGGATATGGCTGCCGTTAACGTGCAGAACCGTGTTGCCAAAGCTCAGGGTTTCCTCCCTGCAGAGGTTACCAAGGTAGGTGTTATCACCTCTAAACGGCAAACCAGTATGTTGCTTGTCTTCTCTCTCTACAGTTCTGACGACAAGTACGACAATGAATTTCTTGAAAACTATGCCAAAATCAACGTTATCCCGGAAGTACAACGTGTACCGGGTGTAGGTGACGCCATGGTAATGGGATCTGATTACTCCATGCGTATCTGGCTGAAACCGGAAATAATGGCTCAATATCACTTAATGCCGACTGACATCTCTACCGCCCTGGCAGAACAAAATATCGAAGCTGCTCCGGGTTCACTGGGCGAACGTGGCAACCAGACTTTCCAATATACATTGAAGTATAAAGGCCGTCTGCAAAGCCAGGAAGAATTTGAGAACATCGTCATTCGCGCCACTGCCGATGGTGAAGTATTACGCCTCAAGGATGTAGCCAACGTCGAATTGGGACGTCTGACTTACGGGTTTGCCAATAAAACAAATGGTCATCCGAGTGTAACTGCCATTATCTTCCAGACAGCGGGTTCCAATGCGACACAAATTATCAAGGATTGCGAAACCTTGTTGAAAAATGCAGAAAAAACAATGCCTCCGGGCGTAAAAGTAAGTATTTCGCAGAATGCCAATGACTTCTTATTCGCTTCTATCCATGAAGTAATCAAAACACTGATTGAAGCCTTTATTCTGGTGTTCATTGTAGTGTACATTTTCTTACAAGACTTACGTTCTACATTGATTCCGGCCATTGCTATCCCTGTAGCCCTGATCGGTACATTCTTCGTACTTTATATCATCGGTTTCAGTATCAACTTGCTGACCCTTTGTGCCATGGTGCTTGCCATTGCCATAGTGGTCGACGACGCCATCGTCGTCGTCGAGGGCGTCCATGCCAAGCTGGACCAGGGTTACAAATCGGCCCGTCTTGCTTCCATTGACGCCATGAGTGAATTGGGTGGTGCCATTGTTTCTATTACGTTGGTAATGATGTCCGTGTTTATCCCTGTTAGTTTTATGTCGGGAACCTCCGGTGTATTCTATCGCCAGTTCGGTCTTACCATGGCAATTGCAATCGGACTTTCTGCTGTAAACGCATTAACACTGACTCCGGCATTATGTGCTATCTTGTTGAAGCCTCATGATCCGGAAGAAAGAAAGAAGTCTACTTTCGTCAGCCGTTTCCATACTGCATTCAATGTTTATTACGACGGGATATTAAAGAAGTACAAGAAGGGTACGCTGAACTTCATCCATAAGCCCTGGCTGACGATAGGATCCGTAGTAGCCGGCATCGCCTTGTTGCTCTTCTTTATGAAGATCACTCCTACCGGACTGGTTCCAAATGAAGATACCGGTACCATTATGGCAGTTGTCGATCTTCCTCCCGGTACATCACAAGACCGTACCGAACAGGTATTGATGCAAATAGACAGTCTGCTTGCTTCCGAACCCGCTATCGAAAGCCGTACGATGATTTCCGGATACAGCTTCATGGCAGGTCAAGGACCAGGATATGGTTCATTTATCTGTAAGTTGAAAAACTGGGATGACCGTACCATTGAGCAGCGTTCCGACTTTGTCTCTGGCATGCTTTACCTCAAAGCCCGCAAAGTAATAAAAGATGCACGCGTTTTGCTGTTTGCACCTCCTATGATCCCCGGATATAGTGTATCCAACGGTTTTGAGTTGAACTTGCAGGACAAGACCGGTGGTAGTCTGGACAAATTCTATGAAGTGGCACAAGACTTTATAACCAAGTTGACAGAGCGCCCTGAAATTGCTTCGGCACAAACTTCATTCAACCCGAACTTCCCGCAATACATGATTGATATTGACGCGGCAGCTTGTAAAAAAGCAGGTTTGACTCCGAATGCGATCCTAACGACCCTACAAGGATATTATGGTGGTTTATACTCATCCAACTTCAACCGTTTTGGTAAGTTATACCGTGTAATGATCCAGGCCGATCCTAACAGTCGTACCAATCTGGAGTCTTTGAAATCAATCAAAGTGCGTAACGGAAACGAAATGGCTCCTATCACCCAGTTCATGACTATCAAGAAAGTATACGGACCGGATAATATCACCCGTTTCAACATGTTTACGTCTATGAAGATCAACGGTAACCCGGCTGATGGTTATAGTAGCGGTCAGGCTATTCAAGCTATGCAGGAAGTAGCAGAACAGACCCTACCTACCGGATTCGGTTATGAGTTCTCCGGTATGACCCGTGAAGAGCAGAGTTCAAGCGGCAGTACAACGGCAATGATCTTTATCCTTTGCTTCGTATTCGTTTACTTGCTGTTGAGTGCCCAGTATGAAAGTTATATCCTGCCATTGTCAGTATTGCTTTCTGTACCATTCGGTCTGGCCGGTAGTTTCATCTTCGTACATCTGATGGGACTTGCCAACAACATTGTCCCGATACTTGGAGCGGCGACCAACAACATCTATATGCAGATTGCCTTGATTATGTTGATCGGTCTGTTGGCAAAGAACGCCATTTTGATTGTAGAGTTTGCCCTCGACCGTCGTAAAATGGGTATGAGTATTACCTGGGCTGCCGTATTAGGTGCCGGTGCGCGTCTTCGTCCTATCCTGATGACCTCATTGGCTATGGTAGTAGGTTTGCTTCCTATGATGTTCGCTTTTGGTGTAGGTGCCAATGGTAACCGTGCATTAGGTGCTTCTGCCGTAGGTGGTATGTTGATTGGTATGATTTGCCAGATATTTGTGGTACCCGCATTGTTCGTAATCTTCCAGTACTTACAGGAGAAAATCAAACCGATGGAATGGGAAGATATCGACAATTCAGATGCTGAAACAGAAATTGAACAATATGCTAAATAAGATTAGAATGAAGAAACAAATTATATATATGTTGTGTGCAACTGCTCTTCTGAGCAGCTGCCACATCTATAAATCATATGACAGGCCCGAAGACATACTGACTGCCGGTTTGTATCGCGACACGGTAGCTACCGGTGATACACTGGCCTCAGATACTGCCAACTTCGGCAATCTGCCTTGGAGAGAAGTGTTTACTGACCCTCAGTTGCAAACACTTATCGAGCAAGGGTTAGCCAATAATACCGACCTTCAGACAGCCATCCTGAAAGTAGAAGAAGCAAAAAATGCGCTAATGACTTCACGTCTGGCTTATGCTCCTTCGTTAGCACTGTCGCCACAGGGAACAATTAGCAGCTTTGATAAAAGTGCTGCCACCAAGACGTATTCGCTGCCGGTAACAGCCAGCTGGGAAATTGACTTGTTTGGAAAATTACTGAATGCCAAACGCGGTGCACAAGCTACCCTATTACAAACCAAAGCTTATCGTCAGGCTGTACAGACACAAATTATAGCCGGTATCGCCAATACGTACTATACATTGCTAATGCTCGACCGTCAGATGGATATCTCCGAACAAACAGCCGACATCATGAAGCGCAATGTAGAAACGATGCGTGCCATGAAAGATGCAGCAATGACCAATGCTGCTGCTGTGTCACAAAGCGAAACAGCTTATGCACAAGTATTGGCATCCCTTCCCGCTATTCGTCAGAGCATTCGTGAGACAGAAAATGCACTCTGCATGTTGCTCAGACAAGCTCCGCAAACCATCAAACGCAGTACGCTTGAAGAACAGCAACTGCCTTCTGAGTTTTCAGTAGGAATACCTCTCCAGTTATTGTCCAACCGTCCCGACGTGAAAGCTGCTGAAATGGCATTGGCCAATACTTACTATAATACCAATTCAGCCCGTGCTGCATTCTATCCACAAATCACAATCAGCGGTTCTGCCGGTTGGACTAACAGTGCAGGTAGCATGATTGTCAATCCGGGTAAACTTCTTGCTTCAGCTCTTGGTTCGCTGACACAGCCTCTATTCTATCGTGGTAGTAATATTGCCCGTTTGAAAATAGCCAAAGCACAACAGGAAGAAGCGAAACTTGCCTTTCAACAGTCTCTTTTGAATGCCGGAAGCGAAGTTAGTAATGCCCTCTCTTTGTATCAGACAACAGCCGAAAAGACCTCTGCACGTAAATTTCAGGTAGAATCTGCAGAGAAAGGTGCCGAATATACAAAAGAATTGTTTAAATTAGGCACGTCTACCTACCTCGAAGTACTGTCAGCAGAGCAATCACTGCTTAGCGCACGCCTGTCACAGGTATCCGACAGCTTCGATAGCATGCAGGCGGTAGTAAGCCTTTACCGTGCATTGGGTGGTGGAAGAGAAGATTGAGAGGTATTAAATTGTAAATCGTAAATCGTAAAATTGTAAAATATCATGATTAGTCCGTTAGCTTATGTAGACCCCGAGGCAAAAATTGGAAAGAATGTCACTATCGAACCTTTTGCCTATATCGAAAAAGATGTCGAAATCGGGGACGACTGTGTAATCATGGCCTATGCCAGTGTTCTGAAAGGTACACGTATGGGTAAAGGTAATAAGATACACCACCATGCAGTGCTTGGTGCAGAACCTCAGGACTTCCACTACACGGGAGAAGAAACCAATCTGATTATTGGTGACAACAATCATATCCGTGAAAATGTAGTGATCAGCCGTGCCACCTTTGCAGGCAATGCTACAAAAATTGGAAATGAGAACTTCCTTATGGATAAGGTTCACATCTGTCACGATGTTCAGATAGGCAACCATTGCGTAGCAGGAATTGCAACAACAATAGCCGGTGAATGTACACTTGACGATTGTGTGATCCTAAGCGGCAATGTTATCCTCCATCAGTATTGTCATGTGGGTAGCTGGACATTGATCCAGAGCGGATGCCGCATCTCAAAAGATGTTCCTCCATATATTATTATGTCGGGCAACCCAACTACTTATCATGGGGTGAATGCAGTTGTACTGACTCAACACCACAATGCTTCGGAAAGAATCTTACGCCACATTGCCAATGCCTACCGTTTGATTTATCAAGGTAATTTCAGTCTGACTGATGCTGTACAGAAAATCATAGACCAGGTACCGATGAGCGAAGAAATCGAAAACATCGTAAGCTTTGTGAAGGGATCGGAACGAGGTATTGTAAAGTAAATTTCGAAAAATATACTTAAAAGAAGAAGGTTCTGCTTGCCTTAAAAGGGTAGACAGAACCTTCTTCTTTTATTCACCAACCATCCATATAAACTTACCACCATAGGATCCTCCATCAAAATTCCTCAACTCTCCTCTCTGATACAGATATATTATATCAAATAAAAGTTAACAAGCCCTCTTCGTTAGCTAAGGAGTCTGAAAAATAAGAATAACTTCCATCTGAATTTGTTCTCTACACTCTTTTATCTATGTAATATGTAAATATATACAGCAAAATTTAAAAGAAGAACAGAAGAGATATTTTACCGATCATTTATAAACTAATAATCAAAAAGAATGAAACAAAATGATTTCGTATTTTTCATGCGCTCTGTAATCTGTAACTTTGAGAATAACAATAATCACGGGACCGCGCATATATACAAAAACAGTTTAAATAGTTTTATCACATTTTGCCATAGCAGCACAATACCTTTCAGAAAAATAACACCGGAATTATTGAAAGGCTTTGAGGCATATTTAAGGCAAAAACAAAGGAGTTGGAATACAGTGTCTACATACTTACGTGCATTGCGTGCCACCTACAACCGTGCTGTCGATAAACATCTGGCTCCCTACATTCCACGCTTGTTCAAGCAGGTTTATACAGGAACACGGGCAGACAGAAAAAAAGCATTGAATATCAAAGATATGTCCCGGATACTTCACAGCTGGGATACGGATGAAATCCCCCACAGCCTTTCCCGTACGCACGGTTTATTCATTCTTATGTTTATGTTGCGCGGCTTACCTTTTGTAGATTTGGTGAACTTACACAAAAAAGACTTGAATGGCAACATTATCACCTACCGTCGTCGTAAGACGGGTAAACAACTAATCGTAGAAGTACCTCAGGAAGCACTAACCATTCTGGAGAAATATATGGATACAAATCCACATTCCCCTTACCTGTTTCCATTTCTGACCCATAGAGAAGGTACAGCAGAGGCTTATCATGAATATCAATGGACGCTACGCATATTCAATCAGCAGCTTTCCCTTCTGACAAAAGCACTTCAGTTAAAGACCCCTCTAAGTTCATATACCGCAAGGCACACATGGGCTACTCTGGCTTATTATAATGAAATCCATCCCGGAATTATTTCAGAAGCAATGGGGCATTCATCAATTACGGTTACTGAGACTTATTTAAAACCTTTTAATATTGAAAGAATAGATGCGGCAAACAGGAAAATTATCTCTCAGTAATACACCTCAATCCATGAACTACTGACCTTATTACTTTGTAGGTAACAGAAGATATATATTGGTGCAAAGATTAAAATATTTTTCCTATGAACAAAATAATCATCCTATTTTTTTATCAAAATAATGGAATATAAATCAAAAATTAAGAATAGAGGAACATTTCACCCAAACTACTGAAAAATCAACCCCCTAATGTAAAAGAATAACATCACCATATTTATCCGAATAAATATGGACTACATAACTATTGCATTTACTTCCATGCAAACGATAAATCATTTATAAAAACAGCTGCTCAAAACACTTTAGAGCTCCTAATTTACCTTTTTTCTGTTACCTACAAAGTAACAGAGCTATAATCTGAAAACAACATTATTAACAGAAAAAGCAAAACAGGCAGAAGTTATGGTAACATGGTTTGGTAGTTTTTTATTTTCGAGCAACAGAAAGGAGTATATTAACATCGCAACTACATTTAATACTACTCCCTGGCGGGTTTATAGTCTTGCTCACAGATCCAGAGCCCGCAGTAGTAAAGAGGCTAAAATATTAACAGAGCTAAAAGAAAGAGGGATAATCACAACCGTCCGGCTCTTCTAAGCAGAAAAAAAGAAGATGCTTACATAGTCGGATGCATCTTCTTATCAATTCTATTTTAGTACTATTCGATTATATTTCTCAATACAAATCCAAAATGTTTCTCCCTATATAATAGAGATCCAACCTATACTATATTTCCTACCACTAACAGTACACTTGTATACATACAAACAGTAACTTTAATATGAAAAGAACTCAAGGATCGGAATATTAGAACATCCGGATGTTTCCCATAAGAACACCCGGATGTTTTCAGATACAACACCCGGGTGTTTTTAGCAAAAACATCCGGATGTTATGAATACAGTTAAAGCATACCAATATCCACATCACATTAATAAACAGCACATTAAATGTATGCATTTATAGACATAATAATATACTATTTTTATGTTTTAGATTATATGCTATGTGGATACCATTAGCAATTTCAGAAGAATAAATAAATGCAGAACAAAAAAATTCCACCTGTTATGAACTTTAAGGGAAGTAGCCGTTTCGTCCAAAACAGGTGGAAGAAGATAAACACTCTTGTTTATTCCATTTCCAATGTACCGAAGAAATCGGGGCGATGAAAATCTGGTTTCTCTATCTCGATAGGATTCCAGGAAAGGAAATGCGGAGTTTGAAGTTCGTCACCACATTTGTAGAAGTTCGCCTTTATTGTTCTACCATCCAATGAGGTTAACTGATGCTTAAAAAATGCAGTATAAGGAATGACCAAAGCAACCTCCCAGGTTACTTCTCCTACCTGTTCTTCAAAAGGCACACGACCAAGACTTGACCAACGCTGCACCTGAGCCGTTACATCTACCGGCGCATGCTCACGGTTATTACGCTGGGGACCGGCCCCTATCAAAACAGTCCCAATACAATTACATTCAATATTATAGTAGATTCCGTCGCCGGCAGGGATAGAAAAGAACTCCACACAGGAATCAGTCCACACCGAACCGTTATCTTCGCCATAGCGGGCACGCACGCTGGCTCTGTTACTTTAAAATGCAGCAAAATGGCACTCTCTGTATGAGCTACCCGAAATTCTACTTTCGGACAATAAGGATATTCAGTCCAATTCACCTGATTAATAGGCTGGAATCCAATCTTTTCTTCATCCAGCAATTTAGGAAGTGAACTGACTTCCACGTTGGCTACACTAATTTTTTTTACTTTCATAGCTTCATGTATTTCTATAAGTCAAACAAAAGTAATATATTTGTGGTTAGTTTCACCTTAAACCCGGCAAAAAGTGAAAAAATTCATCCTTTTATTCTTAGTTATACTTAATACAGTCACCGTTCTTGCTCAGAAACAAAACATAACTTTCAGGCATCTGACTACTGATGACGGGTTATCTCAGTTTTCTGTGAACAGTCTCTATGTAGACGAAGAGGGGGGAATCTGGATAGGCACACGTGAAGGGCTGAACCGTTACAATGGTAATAATATAAAAACATTCAAACTACAGAAAAACAATCCTAACAGTTTGTTCTGTAATACCATTCTTCGTATTACAGGAGATCAGAAAGGAAAAGTCTATGTGCTATGTACGGAAGGTGTAGCCGAATTCGACCTTACGACGCAGAAGTTTACCACCTTATTGCAAGGAAAAGTCACAAGTATCTATTTTAACGAACGTCTTTTTATCGGTAAAAAAGACGAGGTATATGTATTCAACAAGGAGACACGGAATTTTGACCTTACCTACCACCTGGCTGGAAAAGACATCTCTATCGCTTGCCTCCATCTCGACGATAAAGGCAATCTGTGGATGGGAACCGAAAACAGCGGGGTATACAAACTTGACAAAAACAAAACACTCACCCACCCCATCGAAAAGGGAAACATAACAAATATTTACCAGGATTCTTCAAAAGAACTATGGATCGGAAGCTGGGAATACGGATTATATCACATCGACAGTGAGGGGATAATACACAATATGCGTCATGACCCGTCAAATCCCAATAGTGTTTCTTCTGATTTTGTCAGAGATTGTTGCGAGGACAACAATGGAAACATTTGGATCGGTACATTTAACGGGCTGAATCGTTATCAAAAGAGTAATGGTCGTTTTGACGTTTATACGGCAGGACATGAAACAGAAAGTCTCACGCACTCTTCTATCTGGTGCATTGTAAAGGACGCCCAGGGTACCTTGTGCTCGGCACCTATTTCGGAGGAGTAAATTATTTCAATCCGGAATACGAAATTTACACCCGTTACAAAGCTTCCGATACGGAACGGGATGGCCTAAGTAGTTCTATCATCGGACGTATGATAGAAGATAAGGATGGAAATTTATGGATATGTACAGAAGGAGGCGGGGTAAATGTCTATTACCGAAAAGAAGGGACTTTCCGGTGGTTACGTCACGAAGAAGGACGCAACAGTATTTCGCACAATAACGTAAAAGCGATCTATTATGATGAAAAAGGTGAAAGAATGTGGTTCGGAACCCACTTAGGCGGACTTAATAAACTGGATTTACGTACAAACCGCTTCACTCATTACAGAATGAAAGAAGATGATCCGCACTCATTACCCTCAGACATCATCCGGGACATAACTCCTTTCCATGATCAACTCATTGTGGGTACACAAAACGGAGTATGCCTATTTGATCCGGAAACAGAAACCTGCCAACAACTCTTCAAAGACACCAGAGAAGGACAAGCTATTAAAATGGTAGCCGATTTATTTGTCGATAGGGACAGCACGCTCTGGATTGCCGCAACAGGCGAAGGCGTTTATTCCTATCGGTTTGACACGGATAAACTAATCAATTACCGGCATGATTCAACAATTCCGAATGATGTCGACAATCATACAAACAGTATCAGTAATAACAATGTAAACAGTATCATGCAGGACAGCCAGGGTAACTTATGGTTTTCTACATCCGGTAGCGGGCTCGATCTGTATCACAAGGAAACGGACAGTTTCGAAAACTTCGATATGCAGAAAAACGGACTATCCAGCGATTGTATCTACGAAATACATGAATCGTCTTTTGAGAAAAACTGCCTGCTGCTCATTACTAATCAAGGATTCTCCCAATTTGATGTTCCTAACCGAAAATTCCACAATTACAGTATTGAAAACGGATTTCCCTTAACTGCCGTTAATGAGAATGCATTGTACATTACCCGTGACGGAGAAGTATTCCTGGGTGGTGTACAGGGAATGATATCCTTTCACGAAAAAGCTTTGTTTTTTACTCCCAAATCATACAATATCCTTCTGTCGCGTCTTATCGTCAATGGAAAAGAGATTACTCCGGACGACGAAACCGGTATCTTGCAATACTCTTTATCCTATACTCCCGAGATTACCCTACAGGCGAATCAGAACATGTTTAGTATCGAATATACCACCTCAAACTATATTCCTGCCAACCGGGATAAAATACTTTATTGCCTCGAAGGGTTCTCCAATGAATGGAACAGCGTCCAACGCGGTCAAAACTTTATCACATATACCAACCTGAATCCCGGTACGTATACTTTTATAGTAAAGACTCAGCGGGAAGACATCAAAGCAGTCCGACTAAAGATCCATATTCTTCCGCCATGGTATGAAACCTGGTGGGCTTATCTTATCTATGTCGTATTTACAGGTAGTCTACTGCTATATCTTATTCAGGTTTACAAATCAAGAATCAGACTGCGCGAGTCTCTCAAATACGAGCAGAAACATATTGAAGACCTGGAATCATTAAATCAGTCCAAACTAAGGTTCTTCACCAATATTTCTCATGAATTCCGTACACCACTCACGCTTATTGTAGGTCAGATAGAAACGCTGTTGCAAGTACAGACGTTTACTCCAACTGTGTATAATAAAATTCTGAGGATTTACAAAAGCAGTTTGCAACTGCGCGAATTAATTGGAGAGTTACTCGATTTCCGTAAACAGGAACAGGGACATATGAAGATCAAAGTAAGCAGGCATAATCTGGTTACTTTCCTTTATGAAAACTATTTGCTGTTCTTAGAGTATGCCAGCAGTAAAAAAATCAACTTCAAATTTAAAAAAGAAGAAGAAGACATTGAAGTATGGTATGACCAGAAGCAGATGCAAAAAGTCATCAACAATTTACTCTCCAACGCATTAAAGCATACCAAGGAAGAAGACACGATCTCTATCTGTGTAAAAAAACAGAACGGAAATGCTGTCATCGTAATACAAGATACCGGTTCGGGTATTGATGCTGCCGAAATAGATAAAATATTCGACCGCTTCTATCAGACTGAGCAGCTTGACACTTTAGCAGTAGGTGCCGGAACTGGAATAGGACTGGCATTAACCAAAGGTATCATTGAGTTACATCACGGTACAATATCCGTAGAAAGTGAGAAAGGTAAAGGCAGTAGCTTTATTATCACATTAAAATTAGGCAACGGGCACTTTGAACAAGAGCAGATTTCCCTGAAAGAAGAGATCATACAACAGCAGGAACCCGCACAGCCGGGCACTGCCGCCATAATGGCAGAAGCTGCTTTAGACAACGACATCGTTCCGACTCACCCATCAGATACCAAGATGTTGATTGTAGAAGATGACGCATCTATTCGCGAGATGTTGGCAGAGCTCTTCCGGACTTTCTATCAGGTTATTACCGCATCGGACGGTGTAGAAGCATTGGAACTGGTACAAAAAGAGATGCCAAGTATCGTGTTAAGTGACGTGGTTATGCCCCGTATGTCCGGAACGGAATTGTGCAAACAGATTAAAGGCGAGTTTAACACCTGCCACATCCCGGTAGTTTTGCTTACAGCAAGAACTGCTGTGGAGCATACTGTGGAAGGATTGCGTCTTGGAGCAGATGACTATATCACAAAACCATTCAATATCAACATATTAGTTTCACGTTGCAATAATCTTGTTAATTCACGCATTCAGTTGCAGGAAAAGTTTACAAAGCAGCCCCAGGCATTTGCACAAATTTTGGCCACAAACCCTATGGATAAGGAGATGTTGGACCGTGCTATGGAAATTATAGAAAAATATCTGGATGATTCAACTTTCAATGTCAACACTTTTGCCCGTGAAATGGGAATGGCACGTACCAATCTGTTCAGTAAGTTAAAAGCTGTAACAGGACAAACTCCCAATGATTTTATACTAACCATCCGTCTGAAAAAAGGTGCCGTAATGTTACGAAACAATCCGGAGCTGAACATTACGGAAATCTCGGATAAAGTCGGATTCTCTTCATCCCGATATTTCAGCAAATGTTTTAAAGATGTATATCACGTCAGTCCGATGAATTATCGAAAAGGAGAAGAGGGAGAAGATGACGAAGAAGAAGAGTGATTAGTGGTTAATGATTAGTGATTAGTACCATACAGGAAAATTGCGCAGCCTACTAATCACTTATCACTAATCACTAACCACTAATCCCCCATCCCTAATCGCTTATCACTCCCCATTATGTACTTTTCTTGCCTTTATCCGTACAACATTATCCATTATCTTGTTTCATGAGGACTATCTTTGCACAATAGAAATCCTTAAATAATAAAAACCATGAAACAGGTATTGTATACTTTGCCTCTACTATCCGGTATCACTTTGATAACAAGTTGTGGAGTCAGTGCCCAAAAAGAAACAGGAAATAACAAACAACAGAAACCTAATATTATCTATATTTTTGCAGACGATCTTGGTATTGGTGATCTCAGTTGTTATGGGGCAACCAAGGTTAGTACCCCCAACATTGACCGACTGGCGGGACAAGGTGTACAGTTCACCAATGCCTATGCAACTTCCGCCACCAGTACCCCTTCCCGCTTCGGACTATTGACAGGTATGTATCCCTGGCGACAGGAAAACACAGGAATTGCTCCAGGCAACTCCGAATTAATTATTGATACTACTTGTGTCACAATGGCCGACATGATGAAAGACGCAGGATATGCCACTGGGTAGTAGGGAAATGGCATCTCGGATTAGGTCCTAAAGGAGGAACCAATTTCAACAAACAGATATCTCCCAATGCACAAGACATCGGTTTCGATTATGAATTTGTGATTCCTGCTACTGTAGATCGGGTACCTTGTGTGTTCGTAGAGAATGGACGTGTAGTAGGACTCGACCCGAACGACCCGATTACAGTCAGTTATAATCACAAAGTGGGCAACTGGCCTACAGGTGAAGAAAATCCGGAGTTGGTTACACTCAAACCCAGCCAAGGCCACAACAATACAATCATTAATGGTATTCCCCGCATCGGATGGATGACAGGAGGAAAATCGGCTCTCTGGAAAGACGAAGATATAGCCGATATCATCACCAATAAGGCTAAAAACTTCATTTCACAACACAAAAATGAACCGTTCTTCCTGTATATGGGTACACAGGATGTACATGTTCCCCGCATTCCACATCCCCGTTTTGCAGGCAAAAGCGGATTAGGTACCGTGGTGATGTTATTCTGCAATTAGATTGGACAATCGGTGAAATCATGAATACACTGGATAGCCTGAACCTTACAGAAAATACAATGCTAATCTTCACAAGCGATAATGGTCCGGTCATTGATGACGGTTATCAGGACCAGGCTCTCGAATTGCTGAACGGTCATACCCCTATGGGGATTTACAGAGGTGGCAAATACAGTGCTTATGAAGCTGGTACACGCATTCCATTCATCGTTCGCTGGCCGGCAGGTATCAAACCAAGTAAACAACAAGCCCTTTTCTCACAAATAGACGTTTATGCCTCTCTTGCTTCTTTACTGAAACAACCTTTGCGAAAGGGGGCAGCTCCCGATAGCCAGGAACATTTAAGAGTACTATTAGGTAAAGAAGCTGCCAATCGTGACTACGTTGTGCAACAGAACCTGAATAACACGCTTGCTATCATCAAGGGACAATGGAAATATATTGAACCCAGTGATGGACCGGCCATCGAGTACTGGACAAAAATGGAATTAGGCAATGATAAACGTGCTCAACTATACAATCTGTCATCTGATCCTTCCGAAAGACAGAATGTGGCAAACGAACATCCCAAAATAGTGCAAGAGTTATCTGCTTTATTAGAAGAAGTAAAGAAATAAATATCTTATTTTTAATACACAATTCATATGACAAAATACAAATCTATCAGAAATGGTATCTGTGCTACCATAATGGCGGTTACACCTATCCTGCTTTCAGCACAAATAGTGAAACATGACAGGCTTCTGTCTTTCGAATCGGCAGAAGTACCTTCATTTATTTCCGGTACAAACTCCGGCCTATCCATCTCCGACCAACATTATAAAGACGGTACGCACTCCCTGCAATGGAAATTCCAGCCAGGGAGCAGTATCACCATTGATAAAGATCTGAAATTCGAAAAAAAAGATCCGACAGGAGTTGATAAATATCTGTCAGTCTTTGTGGTATGGATATACAATGAGAAGCCAATAGGGCAAACTATGCAATTCGAATTTCTGAAAGATGGAAAAGTATGTACTTCGTTCCCTTTCGGATTGAATTTCCATGGATGGCGGGCTGCTGGGTATCTTATGAACGGGATATGCAAGGGACCCCCGAAGAGGGAATGAACAAAATACGCATTACCGCTCCCGATGTTCCGGGCGAAATATTCATTGATCATTTGCTCACAGCCGCTAAAATGGATCATCGTTATCAAACAGCCGATTTACAAGTGCCGTTTGTTAACAAAGAAACGGGTAATCATTGGTTATTTGCATTAAAATATTCTCAATTAACTCCGGATATCCCACTGGAAAAGACGGTTAGTAACCTGCAACATAAGGAAATAAAAGTAATAGAAAATCGTCTGCGGGAAATAATATGTCCTCCAAGTGAAGTTACTCCGCAAACGATAGCTAACCTGCGCAAAGCATACGAATCCTACGGTATAACATACAAAGATGGCAAAGTTTCCGGACTTCCTCTTTTTTACGGACGTGCAGGCGAAGCTTACGAACGCATTCTGCCAGACTGGAAAGGAAATATAATGGCCGCTAATAACATGGAGGTTAGCAATTTCTTTAGCTTAATGAACAGAATCGCCGTGGCATATAACAATGCAATAAATCCTCAGGACAAAGATGTGCTCAAGCAAATGTTTATTACAATGTATGATCATATTACCGATCAGGGGATAGCATATGGCAGTTGTTTGGGTAATATCACCCATTACGGTTATAGTTTCCGTCCTTTCTTTACTGCCTATTTTCTGATGAAAGAAGTGTTCCGGGAAATAGGGAAACAAGAAGAAGCAGAAAAAGCAATGCTTTGGTATTCGACTGTAAACGATGTATATAATAAACCGAAAACAGCAGGTATCGATATCGATTTCTTCAATACACTCAGTACCGGGCGTATCGCCAGCATCCTGTTCATGGAAGATACTCCTGAGAAAGTACAGTATCTGAAATCCTACTCACGATGGCTCAATAATGGTTGTCTACCGGCTGAAGGTTGAATGATGCCTTCAAAGCAGATGGTTCCGCCTATCACCATTGTAACAATTATCCGGCTTATGCAACAGGCGGTCTGACAGGAGCTACCAACATGATTTATCTACTGAGCCATACCGATTTTGCAGTATCAGAGCTGGCTCATCAGACAGTGAAAGAAGTACTCCTCACCATGCGTTTCTATTGTAACAAACGTAGTTTCCCTCTCTCAATGTCCGGACGTCATCCCAATGGGAAAGGAGAGTTAATCCCCGAGCATTATATTCTAATGGCTCTGGCAGGCTCCCCTGACCGGAAACAAGATATAGACACAGACATGGCCAATGCCTATTTACGCCTGACAGAAGCACCGTATAAATGCAACAAACGAGAAGAATCTTTCAGAAATCTATTTTCCGGTAAAGGATTTAGTCCGGAACAGGATCCCGAAGGAATAAGGCAATGGGATACGCTTGTGTGTCCATACAACGTCGTTATAACTGGTCGGCAGTAGCCCGTGGGCATTCGCGTTATTTGTGGGCGGCCGAGCACTATCGCGGTGCAAACCTTTTCGGACGTTATCTGGCCCATGGTAGCCTGCAAATCATGACTGCTCCTCAGGGAGAAGAGGTATCGTCTACCAGTGGCGGATGGCAGGAAGAAGGTTTTGACTGGGGACGTATCCCAGGAACTACAGCCATTCATCTCCCGGTAGATCAGTTGGAAGCCAATATTCTCAATGTAGACGTGTTTTCGGGATATGAAGAAATGCTATATTCGGACGAAGTGTTTGCAGGAGGTATCTCACAGGAACACAGGAACGGAGCATTCGGAATGAAGCTGCACGAACATGATAAATACAATGGCTCACACCGCGCCCGTAAATCTTTTCATTTCTTTGACGAAGTGATTGTGTGTCTTGGCTCGGATATTGAAAATACAAACAATGAATATCCTACAGAAACAACCATCTTCCAGCTTGCAGTAAAAGATAATGCCGGACATAACTATTGGAAAGATTATCAAGCAACGGAAAGTACTGGATAGATCCCATCGGAACAGGTTATTATGTTCCCGTCGCTGCCAAGTTCGAAAAGAATTTTCCGCAATACTCACGTAAGCAAAATACCGGAGAGAAAACCGAAGGAGACTGGGTATCACTGACTGTCGATCATGGCAAAGCACCCAAAGGAGGCTCCTACGAATATGCGATTCTTCCGCAGACAACCCAAACAGAGATAAGCAGTTTCGCTAAAAAGCCATCTTATAAGGTACTTCAAAAGGATCGTAATGCACATATCGTACGCGATCTGAAGAGTAATACTACCTCTTATATCTTATTTGAAACTCCGGATGTGTTGCCGAAAGGCCTCATACAAAAAGTAGATACCTCCTGCCTCATCATGTTACGTGAGCATAAGCAGGAAGCCGTACTTACCGTATGCCAACCCGACCTGGCACTCTATCGGGGTCCTTCGGATGATATATACGATGAACAGGGAAAACGCATCGAACGCAGTATTTACTCCCGTCCCTGGATAGGAAATCCAAGCCAATCGATCCCCGTCCGTATCGAGTTAAAAGGCAAATGGGAAATCGATGAAACTCCCGGGTGTAAGACTGTCTCTTCGGATACTAAAAAAACAGTATTAGAGTTTACCTGTACAGATGCAGCAAGCCTGGAAGTAAAACTTCATAAGAAATAAAACGAAGGAGATTAAAGTATGAAAAACAGCATTCTATTTATTATATACCTTTTGTTGGGAACTACAATGTACGCCCAAACATTGCAAGAGGTACAACAAAAGAAAATAAAGTCCCAAAATCCATTATTCCGGAAGCTTGGAAAAGCTTATAAAGCACCGGCCTTCGAATGTGAAGGCTGGTGGGTATGGGGAAGTTCTGTCATTAAAGGAGATGACGGTAAATACCACATGTTCGTATCTCGTTTTCCGAAATCCCTTCCTTTTCATCCGGGATGGATGGTGGCATCGGAAATTGTACACGCCACCAGTGATGTTCCACAAGGACCTTATAAACTATCAGACATCGCGTTGGCAGAAAGAGGGGCACAATACTGGGACGGACGTTCGGCACATAACCCACGTATCTTAAAAGAGGGAGATACTTATTATCTGATTTACATGGGATCCACTCACCCCTTCGATACGCCTACTGCAGAACAACTTACCTTGGAAAGTCCGTGGTGTATAGTAGCCCGTAGCAATAAAAGAGTGGGTATTGCCAAATCCAAATCTCTCTACGGTCCGTGGACACGCCTTGACGAACCTATCCTAAAAACCAAGCCCAATACTTTTTATAGTTTTCTGACGTCAAACCCTTCTCCTATTGTAGAAGAAGATGGTTCGGTTACAATGATATTCAAAGCCCGGGAATACATCGGTAATGACAAATACTCCGATATGGCTTTAGGAATTGCCAAAGCAAAGCATATAGAAGGTCCTTATGAAGTACAGAACAGCAATCAGCCCATCTTTCAGGTAAACGGTCAGGGAGAGGCAGAAGATCCGTTCTTATGGAAAGACAAAGATGGATATCACATCATCTTTAAAGATCATGTAGGAAAATACACCATCGAGGCCAAAGCCGGAGCTATGGCACACTCAAAAGATGCGACTCACTGGACAGTAGATAAAGACGCACAGGCCTACTCCAAAACATTGGAATGGGAAGATGGTACAGTAACTACCCAGGGGCAACTGGAACGCCCCTTCATCTTTTTTGAAAACGGCAAACCTGCTTATATATTCTTTGCAACGATGGATGGCCCCGGAGGATTTGAAAATGCAACACGGTCATGGAATATGGTAATTCCGATTATGAAATAAGTAAGTATAAAAAGGAAACCGGTATTCCTGCTCTTTCCCTTATCCTTTTCATACTTATGAGAGTCAGGAATAAAACTTGCTTTTCTTCCTGAAAGAAGTTCTCCTTCTTATAGGATGAACTATAACCACAACTTTTGGTTGTATAAACAAAACTTTTAGTTATATAATCAAAACTTTTGGTTTTATAACCGAAAGTTACGGTTATAGATTTATTAGGAAGAAAGATATCTTTTTATTGGGAGAAAATACTTTATTTTCAGGAAGAAAAGAGAATTATTATTGAAAGATGATGGTGAGAGAAAATAGATATAAATAAAATGCCTGACCGATAAACAAGCCTGCTTAAAAAACATAACTTGTGACAGCTTTCTCAGAAAGAGAGGGTAAAAGTCAAAAGCCGGACCAAGCTATCCGTAGGTCTCTTTAGAAACACAGATGAACGCAAATTAACGCAGATTTCATTCAATCTTTGCGTAAATTCTAGCGTTCATCTGCGTTTTTATAATGGCTAATTTTACTTTTGATATACCCTCATCATTCGTCTTATTGCGTACTAAGTTATTGTTTAATCATTACTAAATAATAGTTATTGTTTTCATATCTAATTACTCAGTTTCCAAGTATCACCATTCCATTTATAAACTCCCTGTTCTAAATTTCGAAAATCATTCAAAAAGAAATCTATTTGTTGTTTTTGAACATTTTGATAATCATTCCACCATTCTGTCATAACATCAATCTTACTATTTTTTTCTCATAACTGTATATCCCGAATTATATTTACTATTCATCAACGATGAACTTTATTCCATTTACATTATAATTTTAAACTATTCTGTATAAAACGGATTAAATCGACTTTCTATCACAAACTCTGACTGATGGCGACCTGATGTCTTCTCAATAAATAGACTTTGGAAAACTGCTACCGAATCATTCCTATTTACTAAAGCTTTCTTTTCTAAATATAATGTATCTGCTCCAAGAAATCCAACATATATATACTGATTGAGAAAAAGAAAAACTATGCAAAGAATCATCTAAAATTAATTTATCGTCTATTTTTAATTAAATATCCACTGCTGGGCACTTAGTCCCAGCAGTGATTTGGTATAAGACCTTCTACCTCCTCAATTTTAATAGATCTAATGCTGTGCTTTCCGTCTATATTCTATAGCAACATTTAGTATTTCATTTATAGTTTCTTTATCTTCGGTATTTTTCTTCAAGATTTCCTCTATATTTGATTTTGAAATAATTATATCTTGAATTAATTCGTCTATTAAATACCAATCATCATCTGACATACTTTCTTTCTCATCTAATGTTGCAATTCGTGCCCATGCATCTAAATTACCATCATACTTTCTATATATTAAAATTTTCTTTTTATTAATCATAATTATTCCACTATATGATATCAACGTCTTATTTGAATTCTTTTACTTGTATAAGTTTTCCACTTTTATCACAATATTTCCATCCACCATACTCTCGTGAAAAATCAAATTCAGGAATTTCTCCCTCAGAGCATAAAAGTAGTCCCTCGCTTTGGATATTTCCATTAGGATAATAGAAAACGGAATAACATTTATAATCAGAAGTATATATTTTCTGATCCCCTTCATTTATAATTGAGATTGTATTTTTTGAAAAAGAATGAGAAACCATCCACAAAATTCCTATATTCTCAAAATAATACCATATCCCACACATTTTATCATCTTGATATTCACCAAAAACAAGAAGTTTTCCTTGAGAATTATATTCTTTAAATACCCCTGATTTTATACCATTATTATAATATATTTCTCTTGCCTATATTTACCATTATCCACCCAAAGTCCTTCTTTTTGTTCTGCATTATTAAGTTGATTTATTGGGTTTATACTATTTTCTTGAGAGAAGGCATTAAAAAAGAATGATATTGATAAAAATAAATTAAGCATTTTTTCCATATTTATCTTTTTATAAATAAAAAAATCATACTTAGCACCATTTATACCTTGATTCCGGAACTTCTTATAAGGTTGCGGAATCAAGGTTTATTCATCTTTTATTTCAAGTTGCTCCAATTCATTGGAGTACCTTTCTACATCTTCAACTGTATTAAACATCGGAGGCTCTAATAAAGAATATGCTTTCTTTATTTTTTCGCATGTAATGTATATTTTCTTCTTTTGATACCAGTCTTCTATTGCCGCTATTGTTATAGAATTTACGACAACATTATGTGGGTCTGAAATGAATTTACCAGACAACAGTGATATTACATACAAAAACTTAATGCTATTTCTCTCTTGCACAACCACGTATTTCGAAGAATCTTTCACCAACTCCTTTAGCTTCATAAGATTCGTTCTAAATAATGAATCTATATTAATGTCACAACACAAATTACAACTATTGACATTAATAATACTAATGATATTAAAAAACAAAACAATAATTATAGTTCTCATGATTCAAAATATTAACGTCTTATACCTATTACATTCCCTGAATTATTTACATATATTATAACGGTTTTAAGGGTATTTCCTGTTGCCGGATCTAATATTGGAACACTCAATTGTCCACTAACCAAAAATCTATTTATTGGGTCTACATAACTTCCTGTTACCATCCGCTCTGCACCAGATGCTTTCAAATGCGCTACTGTAGGTGTTTGACCTTTAATCTGGACGCCATATTGCTCTATGGTTTCATGTAATAAAGCACTTCCTTGATTTATGTCAGTCCCATTCCCTAAAACTTGGATATCTCTTATATCAATAGTACTTGTATTGACATCTCCAATAACAACTGATGTGCCATTAGCAACATTGATTGTTGTCATACCATCTGTTCCACTAATCACCTTATCCAATGCAGAATAGTAAGCTTTTTGCTCTGCAGTCATTTTATTAGGATCAGTCCCTGCAACAGGAGATATTGACATTTTTCCGGTAGCATCGGCTGAAGTAGTATAAAATCCACCTAATCCTAAATTGTATGTACTGGCAATCGCTTGTATATCTAACGCATTGCCTGATAGTATTAAACTATCTCCTTGCAAATCGACATATCTTATAGGATTATTCGCACAATACGCATAGGGAGAAATTGAATAAATGCATATTTTCATCTGCAGTTAGTTCTTCTTTCATGTAAAATTTCCCTTTTCTTCTTTTATGTATATGTATTGCAAAACACTATTTTGTTAAGCTATAAAAAGCATTGGAGATTTGTGAACACTTATATTAAAGTGTTGCCCTCTATACTCACCTGGAATATCCAAAATATCTCCATAATACTCTATAGTCATAAAAGTAACTAAAAATGTATTTAATTCCACTTCTTCAGCAAGCTCTCCATTCATTCTAACAGCTATTTTATGATTACCAGATGTCGTTTTAGCAGAATATCGTTTATACCAATGAAATCCGTTTTCAATTTCCTCATCTATGATTTTAATTCCGTCTATAAAAATCTCCAATTGGGCAGGATCCACCAAAGATTCATTAGCTATATAAAATATCAAGTTTCCTTCATATTTTACTTTATAATACAATTGCTGTAAAATGCCACACACAAGTATCCCTAAAAAAACAATAAAAAATATTCTCTTTAGCTTTCTCATATAAATTCAAATTATTCTGTATAAAACGGATTAAAATTAGTCCATACCCCAAAACTGGACCGAGTACGAGAAGGAATTCTTTTGCTAAATACACCCGGAAAAGTTTCTATTATCGAATTATACTCTGCCAAAGCTTCTTCCCCCATACCTAATGTGTCTGCCCTAAAAAATTCAATATGGACGTATTGATTAGGAAAAAGAAAAACTTTATTTTCCTGATCAATGTCCGCTTTTTTAGATGATATATTAATTTTATGAAACCCATATCTTAATTTCTCATTGAGTATAGTAGGGAAAAAAGGAGAACTATGCAAAGAATCATCGAGAACTAATTTATCATCAATTTTCAGTTGAACATCAATAACCATAGGAGAATAAGAATAATCTCCTACATAAATATTGGTACTAACTTTTATAGAAAAGAAAGATATGACTAAAAGAATCCCAAACAATATTACTACAATATTTTTCTTCATAAAAATTACCTCCTTCCATAAATATCTACCACCCTTCATGAACTATAGTTTAGAATAAAGAGTTATCTTTCTTCCTACACCTTATTCATATTGCAGAGCAAAATAAGTTATTGAGTATAAAATGGATTAAATTTACTTTCTATTAAAAACTCAGGCTGACGATAACCTGGCATTTTCTTTATAAGTAATTTTTGTGAAACATCTACTGAATCATTCCCTTCTTTAAATACTTTCTTTTTCAAGGTTAATATATCGGTTCCAGAAAATCCAACAAAAATGTACTGGTTAGGAAAAAGTAAAATTTTACTTTTTTGATTAATATCTGCTTTCTTAGACAACACATCAATTTTATGTACCCCATATCTTAACTTCTTACAGATTATGGTAGGGAAAAATGAAGAGCTACGCAAAGAGTCCTTAAAAATTAGCTTATCATCAATTTTCAGTTGAATATCAATGGGTGTGGAAGAACCAGAGTAGTTCCAAACATAAATATTGGTATTAACTCTCATAAAAAGGAGAACAAAAAAAGACACAATGAAAAGCCCCCCAAATAGTTTTATTACAATATTTTTCTTCATAAAATTACCTCTTCCTATATTTTGTATTCCAATTCAGTAAACTTGTTATAGTATATACAACACCTGTTTCAGAATCATGTACATAAGGATATGGCTCCTTCTCATATCTCTTCAAATAGTTTGGTCCACTATTTATTTTACTTCGCACATTCATCATTGTAGACCTTTGCCCTGATGTAACATTCATTCCACTTCTAATTGGTACCATTAAATTATTTAAACCTGTAGCGGTACCATGAGTTAGTCCTGCAGCATGTCCAAATTCATGTAGGCAGTCTGAATATTATTTGAAAAAAACGTATTAGAGAACCAATTATCATTTGTATAGTCGCTTGATGCTAAGTTTATAACTTTTCCCCCTATCATGTTAACTGCTCCTCTTGCACTCTGTCCATCAGCATCACGGAGAACAAATAAATGATCTGAATCCATAACATCATCCATTGAGCTAACTGCATCCAACTGGACATCTGTTTGCAAAGTATAAGTTTGTCCTTCAAATTTAAATACTCCACTAAATACATCTGAAATACCAGAAGCAATATCCGAAGCAGCCCGATTTACGTTAATACCATCACTTGAACTATCAATAATCTTGCCTGTCACATGCATTGTAACTATATCTTTATCAATAGTATACCAGATACTATCTCCATTTAAATCAATCGCATTTATCGGATTATTCGCACAATACGCATAGGGAGAAATTGAATAATACTTTTCACAAAGCGGATCAACACTCACAAAACTTAACCTATAATTGGGATCATAAAACCGTTTCCCATAATCATACCAACCCAAACTATGCATCGTTTCTTCTTTTTTCCCAGTATATGTATACGGATCCTTGAAGGGAACAACCCACGATATCCAATTATTCATTGCCTTTCCAAAAGGATAATAACTAAGTGCCTTCCGACATCCTTCAGAAGGTCTATTATCTAAATATTCCTCAGCGATATTTATTCTGGCACTTCCCTGGTGATCTTTTATGATGTAATAATAATCATAGAAAGCAACCAAACGCCCCCTTATCGTTCTATACGTAACCTGCACATACCCATCCGGAAGGAGAATCTTATCTAACTTCCCATTGACATAAATACTATTATCACAATAGACAGTGCTATCTGAATAAATAATATCATTATCTACATTTGTATTTAATACACCAATCGGAGATAAAATATTATTAGTACCCGTTGCGTAAAGAGCCCTTAACTTCGTACCATCAGTAGCATATGTATAAGAGATCACTTTTCCGGCATCTTGTTTACCATAATAAATTTGTTGAGGCAAATTTAAATAATTATAATCTATATTTTGCAAATTGCGGTTATTATCTCTAACCAAATTCCCATTTAAATCATAAAAGCATTCTTCCGCATCATGCACTTCATCTTCGAAATTATTTATATACTGTGCATTCTCCGTCGCTTCTATCGACATCAATTGATTTCCATTATATTGGTATGTCAAGTCATCCAAAGAACGTACGTTATACTCACGAGTATATCCCAAACGTTGTAGATGAGTTATATTACCATGTTTGTCATATTCATATTGCACATCATACAGAGGTTTTCCATCATACTTTTGATAATCAACTATCTGACTTGCTATTTCATCATTCGCGGTATGTTTTGCGCTCACAAGTCGGTCTAACTTGTCATAGGTATATGTATAAGTATGACGAAAATCAATATTGTCACAATACCAATCAGTACGCTCAATATTACCTCCATTAGTCAAAACGTAAGTTTGATTATATAAATCATCAAACTGAATGTTTGTCAACTGATTGCGCATATTATAATCATACGTCGTTTTACATTTTTCCGTATACGATTTTTCTATTACTCTGCCATATTCATCATAAGAATTACGACATAATAAACGTTCTTGCTCTGACTTCAACTTGTGTTTACACTCAATTAAACGTTTGCCCGCATCATAACTATATGTATACAATTCTTCATAACCAAATACTGTATTAGTGGGATCATTATGGCTATGTATTTTACGCAACATATTGCCTACATAATCATATTGATAATAATAACAATCATACCCGCCCATGTAATTATTCGTACGGCTTTGAACAAGACGCCTCTTATTGTCATAATACGATGCATTTATAAATAACTTGTTATCATCTCCTATTATTTTTTTCAAACTACCTGTCTGTAGTCCGTTGAAAGATAAATGTGCAACTTGTTCATCAACATATTGCATACCATAACCTTCTCTCGGTTTATAAGTTAGGGAATCAATATACTCTTCAAATAAATTCAGAAAACTGTAATCGTCATAATAATACACCTCATGTATATCTTTGGTAGCTATATCTAAGCCTGTACTATTTGAATATCCATAACAACGGCTATTACCATTATAAATTTCATAAGTACCCTGATAACTGTTGGTTTCCCAATCAAAATTCGGGGCAGAAATCACTCCCCGCATAATTATTCGATTGTATTTATCATATCGATAAAATTCTACCAAATCCTTTTTTCTTAACTCTCCATTATCCGAAAAAATTAAATTCCCATGAATATCATAAGTCATATTAATTTCTGCACATCCTGGAAGTTTCTTATAATTACATCTATTTCTTGAATCATACTTATAGACATAAGCATATTTCCCCAAGACATTATCATTTTTCATCTCAAAAAAGCCATCGGTAGCTGATGTCAATTCATCGGCAGCTAAAGGAGGAAGTACAAAGCGAAGCTTATTATGTTCGTCATATACATAATAAGTATCTATGTATTCATCCCCGTTAACCCTCCTCTCTAAAACCAAATTACCTAACTTATCTGTAAAGATATACATTTCATGCCCATCTTCATTATTAGTGTATTCAACATATAAGTCATGCCGCTTGTATTTACCAGTTTTCTTTAACCTATTGTTTTCAACCCTAAAACAGACGGCAGACAATAAAGCTGAATTGTCATTAAATAAATATTTCTTTTCTATACCTTTACGTTCGTGCCATTCTAAACCAACTCCCCAGGTTTCTATTATACGACTTAAAGAAGAAGGTTCGTAAATAACCTTTGTATAAGGTTCATCTATATCTCTGTCAGTCCATGCACCACTTTGTATAAAATTACCATTATTATTAGAAAATGGTAAAGGCATCCATTCCCTATAAACACGCCCCATCCCATCATAATCTTTACAAGTAACCAAATCCCCCTGAGTACATGTCACATTTTTATAAATCGTTTGCGTCTCTCTACCAAGCCCATCGTAGTAGTTTATAACATCTAAGTTTTGAGTACCTGCTTCATCCAAAAAAGTAGTAGATACTATGTAATTTTGCGAATTGCTTTGTGAAAACAAATCTTGAACAAGCATGCTAATTACGCAAAATATTATAATCTGTTTATACTTTTCCATAAGTTCACAATAATTAATTAGCTATTCTTCTATGATGATATTTATAAGCATTCACTTTATTATGATTTTCATCAGACACCGAGATTAAACGTCCTAATGTGTCATATTCATAATACAAAGTATGATTAGCTATATCCGTCTCTGTCAGAACCCCAACACAAGGTTTATATGTATAACTTGTTATTCTGGCTCCCTTCAACTCCTTACGCAATAATTCAATTTTTGACAAATCCGGAGAAGGTTGAGCTGCATAACTTTCAAGCGTACCCGTAATTGCTTCTACCTCTGCTTGTGTCGCATTCTCGATTATAGCAACCAGATATTTATAATTATATCCCCACAAATAGACTGTTTGAAGGCCATTAGCCTGTTTCGAACAAAGAATATTTCCTCTTGAATCACATTGTGTATTGTACACATCAGCCTGAAAATTATCTGAAACCGGATCATAACTTTTTGCTGATGAATATAAATATGGAACTTCATTTTCAAAACGATATTCTGTCCGAACTTTCTCAACTAATGAAGAATTTTTCCACTTCACTTCTTCAATAACAGGAGCAATAATATGTCTATTAAACATTTTTACAAAAACATCATTTTCATTAGAAGAATTCCCATCCACAAAATCCTGAGGATACTTATATTGAGTTATCAAGTGGTCTCCACCACTACTTTCCACATCTTTCTCTACAATTTGATTATATTCATTATATTTATACTTTATGCACTGCTCAATAGGACTTTCAAAATTCCCTGAAATCAGATAATCATATCTCCGTTCCTCTACCAGCAAATTCGAGACAGAATATTTGTTACATGCAGAAAAAGAGCCAAATAACCATCTGGCATAATTAATTTGTATAGCAGGAATCTCTCTCATTTTTAGAGCCATAACAGTATCAGCATTCATACATTTATAGGAATACCTAACAGTCTGTACCAATCTGTCATTTCTATCATAAACATCTTTAGCCAACAATTTACCTCTTTTATGCGCCTGGCTATCACGAGTCCCTGCATCACCGGAAATATTCGTCCAGCAAAATGTTGGTTCTAAATCCGGATAATCATCAAAATTTGAATAATGATAGGTGGTATATCCTTGCTGTGTTCCTTGTCCATTTGAAATAATCTCTGTTACTTCTGAATATCCTACCGGACTACCATCTGTTAATTGGGTGGTAGAAACAGGTATTGACCACAAAGCCTTACCACCATTTTTAGTAAATGCATATTCAAAAACAGGTTTACAACCCAATACGCCACTGGATTGTGCAGTAAGTTCATCATACCCATTCCTATATCCTGCACTATAGACATAGTATGCTATTTTAGCAATCTTATCTTTATTTTCTTTATAGACCACACTTTTTATACGTAACCCTCCACACTTCTCATTCATTGAGGTAGATAAACCTTTATAAGAAACATTGAACCGATATGATTCCATAACCTGCGAAGGAAGTGAAAGCCCAACCTGACCAAAAAAGAACGCTCTATTATAAATACCTGTCGATAGCTTTATTGAATAAGAATATTCATTTGTCAGTCCTTCATCTACAAAATAAACATTTGCTTCAACAATACCAGTCACTTGTAATGTTTCACCATTCTTTAGTTCCGTATATTTTAATTCATCTGCATCTCCATATGCCTTTTGTACATGGAATAATCCCTTTTTATATTCAGAAAATTCGTAATACCGAGAATAATCATTTAACTCATATTCAAATTCAATTATCCCTCCGGATGGATATTCTATTGATTTTAGTATTCCCGTTTGAGTAGAACTCAAAGATGGTTGTTTTGCCAATGAGAAATAATGATTACCATTAGCATCATCTATACTTTCGGGAAGAAATTGAGTACAGTTCGCCTTGTAATATCCCCATGCATCTCTATTAGGCTTTAGTACCGATTCATCTGCACTATAACCAATTCGGCCACTATAATTAAACAAATAAGGAGGTAGCACAGTAGAAGAATCTGAACCATATTCTTGTAATTCCATTAAATAGTCACCTAAATAACTAAAAGTAAAACGCTTAATCGTTTGATTTAGTAACTTATCAAATACTACTATTTCATCTAATTTTTTCCAATTTTCTTTTTTTAGATTTCCCACACAGTCAGAGATATTAAAATCTATTTTAAGGTTATCACTTTCAATACTTTTCAAATAGTAATGTTCTATAAAAGTCGATGTAAGATAAGCCGCGTCACGAAACTCACCAAGAGGACAATTGGGAGAGACATACAAATATGTAACAAAAATGGAGTTATCTAAATAACGTTGCGTATACTGAAACTTTATTTCCCTTCCATTAGGTAATACTATTTTATTCAAATACCAAGCATTTGCATACGAAGGATTTTCATATACTTGCGACGATTCTATAAAATTAGTATTACCTCCATAATGAAATAAAGTACCGTCAGCCATGATAATTTTAATCTCACGAAACGTTGCACAGTAAGGAAACTCTGTTTTATCATCAAAATCAATTTCAACTTTTATATTAGGCTGTCCCACAACGTGTATTTCCCTATTTTTTCCTATAAAAAAAATGCCCACTAATACCATTTGCTTCAAAATAAAAATCATCTGGTTCCTGATCATAAAAGGAATCCGACCCTCCGTGTTTCCCTATAAAATAATCATCATACTTTTCAACAAACTCATTTGAATTTGTGTTAAGCCAATCCAAATCATTTATTTTATCGGCACAATACAAATACCCTAAACCCGCAGGAGTTTCATCTGGTTTACCATTTATAACTCGAGTAATAACTCCTCCTACACTTAAATTCCAATTTCGCCCAACCCAACCTGCTCTCAGATCCGGCCTTGCGCCAGACATATTATAACCTAAATTAGCCAATAGATGAAATCCATTTTCTGTGTAATCAAATAAATTAATTGTCGGTTTAATCGTTCCGGTATGTAGACTAACCGGAATATTATCAACACACCCTAAATTTGCGGCATCCGGGCTTGGATTAGCGATTGGTGTAGTTTGCGCGTGCATCCGTATTACAGAAATAATCATCAATATATAAAAAACAAACTGTTTCATAACACTATTATTTTACAAATACCTTTTTACTATACGTTTTTTCATTTATAGAAAGTCTCACTACAAATTCTGTTTGTGCATACTGAGAGATATCAATACAAAAATTATATTTACCGGAATTTTGCTCTAATGATTTATCACGGAACAATAAACGCCCTTGAATATCAAAAAGCATCACATCAATAGTAGCCCCTTCAATACTATTATATTCCAGCAATATATTTCTACCTTCTTTATCTAAGAAAGAGTTGAAATCAACCATTTCTCCATCCAAAGTATTGATTGGAGGAGTTTTATCCGTTTTTTTAGCCAATTGTATTCCTATATCAACACCTTCCAATTCGTCTATTGGACAATAAAAAGCTGTACTAAAATATTTATATGGTTTCCCGGATTTATATACCGTATTCTTTACTGTCTCAAAAATAGGTTTACAATATCCTTCTATATACCACTCAAAAACATCCATTCTTATCAAATCACTATTATTGGATAGATAATTAATAATAGAATCCATTGGAGGCACCGAAAGTGAATCCAACTCTAAGAATATACCTGAATCGAACCGATATTGCATAATCTTTTCCGAATGCAATCGAATAACATTCGACACTGTATCACCAGAAGGAAGAATTAGTGTACCAAAAGCATCTGCACAGATATCTTTTTTCCCATAAATTTGTAAACCGACATGATTACTATAATCTCCAACCCCATAAAAATAACTCGAAATACTATCTCCATATCCAAACGGATATACTAAAGAAACTTCCGGAAGTAAGTAAGATACATTAGTAGTGGAATTTCTATATCCACACAGAAATAGAGTGTCATTATTTAATTTATAATTATAGAAAGTACGATGCTCATATTTAGAAATGGAGTTTAAACCCGTATCAAAATACTTGGAAGTATAATTTTGATTTATCAGTTTCCAGTTACTAAAATCCCATAATACATTTTGGCCTTTTAAACCACCATTGTCATTAGTACAAAATACTTGTTTCTTTACTTGTATTCCACTTTCGAGAATACAACTATTTTCCAGTTCTAATAATGTTTGAGAATATAATAAATTAGCTGGAAGTAATAATAATAGAAGGATAAAGTTAGAACTTATTGAATAAAACAAATTACAGCTAATACCCCTAAACAATCTACTCATAACACATAAAAATTAACAAATTCACAATCGATAACAAAAGAAATACACAAAAATTAAAACCGACTCCCAAAGGAGTCGGTTCCAATCAAAGGTTAGAAAAATTACGAAATCGAAAGGTTATCTAATTACAACCTTCACTGTTTTATCACTGATCTTCACAATATAACATCCTTGCTGATCAAGAGTGAAACGTGCCGATCCGTCTACGTCAACAGATTTAATAACCTGTCCGGCAACATCATATACCATAGCTGTTCCCACAGCATTTACAACAAATACGTCGTGTCCGGCTGTATAAACGTGTGCCTGTTCTGACTGATCTACTGTGGTTATGCCTACAGCGTCTTTATCAACTAAGTCAATATATACAGGTTCTCCCTCAGTAAGAGTCAGATCAATCTTTGTAGTTTTATCACTTTGTGGAGTGATAGTAACACCGTCTATTGCATCACCATTCAGAACCCACTCTCCATCCAAAACAATGCTGGTTTGTGTAGGAGTAGCTACCCAACCGTAAACATTATCCGCTTGCGGACGTAAGTTAGGATTAGAAATAGCCAATGAAAGCATCTTATCATTAACGCCGGGTTTCTCCATCAACAACATTTCTGAAGCAGTAGATTTCAGACGACCGAAGTTCAAACCGTCTACAGCTGTAAAGATAGAATAAGCTGTAACTTTGGCAGGTTTGTAAGCCAGCGCGTGAAGTTTTTCATTCTGAGCTTTTATCTCAAAAATTTCACCTCCCTTGTTAGCCATCTTAGCTGCCAGTTCTGCCATATCAGTTGCATTCGTTGCCGGAACAGCTACAAAGACATATTCTTTACCAGAAGTTTTTACACCATGATTAATATATGCTTTGGCAGCAGTTACAGTCACAGGATCATCTACATTATCACCGGTTTCATTCGGAGAACTTTGTTCACCATGCTTAATGATAATCGGATCATTGCCTTTGGGTACAAAATATCCGGTACCTTGTGGTGTAACCATCCATAAGTCTGCTGACGAATCATTTGTTTTAGTTTCCGCACCAGCTGCCATTGTTTCACCGTTTACTACCAGTTCACCACTTACTTCAGAGTCAATACCCTGGAATAAATTGGTTGCAGTAATCATGTCGTCACCATAAGCTCCAGATGCAGAGATATTGCTACCCAAACTGATCAACATTCCATCAAATGCATATACAGATTTCTTAAATGTCAGGTTGGTCGGTACAAAACGTAGACTACCCCAAGAATCATCCTGATCAAATTCAGCACCAAACATACCACAATCTTTCCATGCTAAAGCACCGGCAAAGTTGGTTGTTTTTGAATATTGATCAAAACGATCAGTCACATTCTTGTTAGGCATCATTTCTTTCCAGGAAGTATAATGTACAGTGGTTGCACCTGCTTCTACATTCCAATCCCATCCACCAGTCACTTTAGTACCAAGGCTTGCATTCTTTTTCGGGAAACCGGAGTTCTCCATTGCACCATCATACATCACTTCAAGAGTTCCGTGTGCCTGATAGCGACCGAAACGGTTGGTTTTACTATAGATTTCACCTCCCCAGAACTTAGTAGTCGGACAACGCATCGTAGCTACCCAATTATTCTGACGATAGATACCGGCAGGACTATAATTGAACTGATAGAATCCGTCTACATCAGCTTTATTGACTCCTGTATAGAAATCTTCCATAAAGAAGTAATTGTATTGAGCAGCCAGTTCAGCATCAATACCTGTACCAAGGATATCACCACCTGTTTCGATCAGCTTCTTAAACAAGTCTTTTTTGAATGTGATTTCAGTACCACCTATCAATGGATGACGTCCTGCCATGCTATTAGCAAAAAGATGGATATCATTTTCTGATTTAGTAGACATCATATACAATGTTACTACCGCTTTTTTGATACGTTCATAGGCATCTTTGTTAATACGGAAACTTGTACCTTTCAAATAGCTGATATATTCTACCCAAGTATTATATGCATACATATAATTATTATACTGCGTATTATGGTGGAACCCTGTACCGTCCGGTTTAAGGATATCATTACTACCTGGAGCATACTCACTTGCATTCTCCAACAATTGAGTCAGGCCTTTCAGATTTTCTACAGCCTCATTCTGATCAGCAGCATTGACTGCACATGTATACAGATTAGGCAAGAAGTTATAAATGTAGTCCGAACTAAATTGTGACAGGATATATTCCAGAGGAGCATAAGCTAAATTAAACTCGATCATCCATTTTACACCTTTCACAATTTCGGTTCTTTGTTCATCTGTATAAGCATTCATAGCATTGAGGAATCCAGCCGGAATGCCCTTCACATTCGTATAATCACTATAAGTGAGTCCACTAAAATTATACAAAATACCTTGATCAATGATCAGATCAACCAGATTATTGAATGCCGTCTTCACTTGCTGGTTATTGACAGATGCTGCCATAATCTCAATATCAGAAGATAACTCTTTCAAATAATCCAAAGTCAGTTCCTTAGGAGTTGGCATTACATTACCTGATACAGTACCATCGCTGTTTCTTACAATATTCATCGCAGACACTTTACTAAGCAATTCTCTGATTTTACCAGTATTTCCTACAGGTGTTCTCGCAAATTGAGGTTTCAATGTATTCAAATCTGCAATCTCTGCCTCTGTTGCTGTTCCTGGAACTACATCCGCACCGAAGTTGTATACTTTCAATAAGCGAGAATTGTCTGCATTCAGATATTCAGTATCCAATACCATCATATCGGGATACTGGCGTTTACTATCAACAACAGCATTAAAGTCTACATTATCAAGAAGAATCTTTTGTCCGTTACCTTCCTTAGCAGCATAGATAAAACGTACTTTCTTCACACTTGCATTCGCCTTATTAGCATATTCATCATATGCACGACTGAACTCACGCCAGCCTTTGAAATTTACCAGAATAGTAGCTTTCTTAACAACCTTATCATTAGCATCCAAGAATTCTGTGTAAATAGTATCATTATTAGCACTCGTACTATAAATATTGAAGAATGCAGCATTCTGAGGACTTACAGCCAAATTCTTATTGAACGGAAGTTCTAATGTTGCTTTATCAGCAGCATTCCAGCACAAAGCTTGTACTCCCTTCTTGAAATGTTCTTTAGTCAGACTAAGTTCACTACCGGTAGCTTTCCACTCTGAAGGTACTGTTGCTTCTTCAAAATCATACTGGATAATCAATTTCTGATCTTCTTCATCAATATCAGCTATCTTAGTAAAGCTCACATTATCAATATAAACCGTTGCATTTTCTTTGTTACCTAAGAAACAAATATTCATGTTAGTTAAATCAACGTCTGTAGCATTTTTAACAATACCCTGATCAAAGGTCCACTGATACATACTATTAGCTGTTTTTGATAGGTTAAAGTCAACATAATACTCTTTCCACGTACTAGTTAAAGTAAAGTTCTGCCAACATCCGTACCATTTTTGTGTCGGATCACTTGGTTTTCCAGTTTCTTTTATAAAGAAATTGTTCGTATTACTATTATCAGCATCCGTCGTACGTGTATAGATTCTCAATTGCCCACCATCATCTGAACGACCCAAGAAGGAGAAACGATAAATACCTTGAGGAATAGTTCCTTCAATACGTTGAGATAATACTGTTGTATACCAGGAGAATGTTTGTCCCGTGATAGCTACTACTTTTCCCTGAGTTGCATCGTCACTTACAGTAATAGTAACTGGTTTGGTTTCGTACTGTTGATCTTTATAAGCAACCCATTGCCCGAGAACCTTCGGTTCTTCCAATTGTAAGGTCAAATCCGGATTTGATTCAAAACCTGAATCTTTTACCAAATTCTCTCCCGGTTGATCGGGTTCCTCAGGATCCGATAAATCCTTCACAAGGATAAATGATACATTATCTATCAAGATAGTTTTATCTGCAACATCTCCCTGGAAACAAATACTGAAATTAGTTAAATCAATTTCATCAGCATCTTTTGCATCACTTAACGGTACACTATACATGCTGGTAATTGTCTTCGTAAGGTCAAATTCTACAGAATATTCTGCCCATTCGGTAGTTAAAGACGTGTTAAAATAAGAGCCATACCATTTTGATGCAGGATCAGACGGTTTTCCGGTTTCCTTAATAAAGAATTTCTGTACATCCTTACCACCAGCGTCAGTCAAACGAATAAAGACTTTTGCTTTACCACCATCTGCAGACTTACCCCAGAAAGAGAGTTTATAAATACCTTTTTTAGCTGTAGTCTCAATACGTTGTGCAAAGAATGATGTATACCATGAAGATGGTTTACCTGTGTAAGAAGCCACTTTACCTTTGGTAGCATCGTCAACAACCGCATAACTTATTGCAGCTTTTTCGTTAGCAGGATCTTTATAAGTCAACCATTCACCAAAAATAGCAGGACTTGCATCAAACGTTTTTGTAAAATCAGCATCATTAAAATCGGCATCTTTTATTAGATCAGTCGGTTCTTCAGGTTCCGGCTCAGACAAATCCTTTACTAATTCCAATTTTACATCATCTATTAAAATAGTTTTAGCTTCAATATCACCTTGAAAACAAATACTAAAATTAGTCCAATCTACCTCGTCTGCATCTTTAGCGTCACTTAATGGTACACTATACATACTAGCAATTGTTTTCGTAAAGTCAAATTCTACAGAATATTCTGTCCATTCAGTAGTCAATGATGTACTATAAAAAGAACCATACCATTTCGATGCAGGATCAGACGGTTTTCCGGTTTCCTTAATAAAGAATTTCTGTACATCTCCTCCTGCAGCATCCGTTAGACGAATATAGGTTTTTACTTTACCACCATCAGTTGATTTACCCCAGAAAGAAAGTTTATAAATACCTTTTTTCGCAGTAGTTTCGATTCGTTGAGCAAAGAAAGAAGTATACCAAGAAGATGGTTTACCTGTATAAGAAGCTACTTTACCTTTAGTAGCATCATCAACAACCGCATAACTAACCTCATTTTTTTCATTCTTAGGGTCTTTATAAGTTACCCATTCACCGAAAACTGAAGGAGTTGTATCAAAGGTCTTAGCGAAATCTGCATTATCAAAACCTGAATCTTTTATTAAAGCATCTCCCGGTTCTTCCGGCTGCTCCGGTTCTGACAAATCTTTCACCAGTTCAAGTTTAACATCGTCAATCAGAATATTTTTATCAGCATTTTCACCTTGGAAGCAGAGAGTAAAATTAGTTAAATCCACATCAGTTGCATCGACAGCATCGTTCAATGTCATATCGTACATAGTCTTACCGACCTTTGTAAAATCAAACTCTACCGAATATTCTTTCCACTCCGTAGACAAACTTTGATTATAGTAAGTACCACGCCATTTTGCAGTGGGGTCAGTTGGCTGATCAGTATACTTTATAAAATAAGTTGAACCATCAGTATCACTAGCCGTGGTAGTTCTAAAAAAAGCTTTCACTTTACCGCCATTTGCAGATTTACCCCAGAAGGAGAGCTTATAAATACCTTTTTTAGCAGTAGTTTCAATACGTTGTGCGAAAAAAGAAGTATACCAAGAAAGTGATCTGCCAGTAAATGAACCGACTTTACCACGGACAGGATCGGTTACCACTTCATAAGATACAGTATTGGTTTCTTTCGCATCTGTATAAGTAACCCATGAACCATATACACGCGGTTCATCAGTAAATGTTTTTGAAAAATCTGCATTATCAAAGCCAGAATCCTTAATCAGATTCTCAGCTGTAGCCAAAATTTCCGTAGTCTGAATATTCTCTTCATACCACGTTATTGCAGCCGGAGCAAACCACGCCGAAGCCAATCCGGCACAGCCCAGAAAGGACAGTGTTAAGAAAATGTTTTTCATAAATTTTATTGGTTTTGTGGAGAAGTTACTTTTAAAAAAGTAACTTCTCCGAATTATATTCTAACTAACAAAAAGCTATTAACGAGGATTTTGAGTGAATCCACAAGCTTGTACCTCTGCAGAAGGAAGGGGCATCAAATAGACATCTCTATTATTTTTAGTAACACCATATTTATCAATTCCCGCTTTCATGTCCGGATTGAGTTGATTAGCATCCCACACTTTTTCTGTCCTGACAAGTTGGAACCAACGCTTAAATTCACAGAAGAATTCCCAACCTCTTTCATCAAATACAGCTTTATCAAAATCTTCTTCACTCAAACCGGGAGTCAATGGGTTTTCAACACCACCCATAGCGCGTTTCCTAACATCATTAATACATTTGTAAGCCAATGTATTAGGAGTATGCTCTGCTTTATTCTGAGCCTCAGCATACATTAACAAAACATCTGCATAACGATAAATCGGAGTAATACCCAAAGACTGTGCAGAGCTCACACCACCATAATCACGATACTTATTAATAGCAGGAGACTTCATTGTAGTATTTTTATAACTGACTTTTCTTCTGTTAATTATAAATTCATCTATAAAATTAAACTCTTTACGTTCATCATCCGGATAGTTTTCATAGAAATAAGGATCAGCAACATAGTCAGACCAAGCTGCAGTAGACTCTTCAATAATAAAATATGATTTACCATAATTACTATACATGGTAGTAGAATGATTCAAAGCAAAAATATGTTCCGTATCATCACTTTTAGTAGCTTCTTTCCAAAGATCCTCATAATGTGGCAACAAATCATATCCACCCTTGTCAATTATCTCAAAAGCCTTATCTCTTGCATCAGCATAATACTGAGTTTGTTTCAGCGGCCAACCAGCCATTGTCAAATAAACCTCTGCCAAACAAGCTTTAGCAGCCCATTTAGATACTGTGGAATTAGGAGCAGTAGTACGCCCACGATTAGGCAATAGCATTTCAGCAAACTGCAAATCGGGAACAATCAGCTTTTTATAAATATCCTCTACTTTATTTCGAGTAATTGTTGTATTACCCAAGAAATCTTTCGCACATTTTGAATCAGTAAATGCAGGTACATCACCAAACCAACGGACTAAATTAAAATGAGCAAATGCTCTCATGAAATAAGCTTCACCCAAATATTGTTTTTTCTCCTCTGTAGTCATTGAAGATGTTGCCTCCAAACCCTCAATTAACTGATTACTTCCTTGTATAAGTTTATACATATTATCCCACATGGTCATAAAATCATTCTCCATGCTTCCCATATCAATATGTAATTGATCCCAATAAACACCACGTTTACTATAAGAACCACAAGCAACATCATCTGCCCCCAATCCCATCAATATGGTACGGCAATTGTATGCATAGTTACCTCCCCAAAGAGAAGTGTATAAACCATTTGTCAAACTTGTTACGTTCTCTTCTGTATATTCAATGTTCTCAGGTGTAGGAAAACTCAGAGGCTCCTGAGATAAATCTACACATCCAGCAAACAATATACCACTAATCCCCAATGTTATAATTAGTTTTTTCATACTTTGTGATTTTAATTTTAGAATGCAAAATTAAGTCCTATCAAATAGTTACGCCCATTAGGATAATATCCCCAATCAATACCAGAAGTCAATGGACTCTTCAAAGTTACTTCCGGATCGATACCAGAATATCCTGTAAACAGGAATGGATTCTGAATAGACGCATAAACTCTAAGTTTGCTAATCCCCGCTTTACTCAAAGTTGTGTTTGATAAAGAATATCCCAATGTTATACTTTTTACCTTTACAAAATCACCTTTTTCCACAAACTGAGAAGAAGGAGTCAAAGCATTAATCCCGTCTACAAAACCCACTATATCCGTATTCTCGTTTTCTGGTGTCCAACGATTTGCCCATTCCGGATTAGGTCCAAGAGAGATAAGGCCATTTGAAGCAAAACGAGCTTCACGCGTATAGTTATAAATATCAAACCCATGCACTCCCATAACAAATATACCCAAATCGAAATTCTTATAAGTCAGTGTATTATTCCATCCCCACTGGAAAGACGGTTGCCCATTACCAATAGCAGTCTGGTCATCTTCATTAATACCTTCTACACCATCAATGTCTTTAAATTTATACGAACCTGCCGCTGTCCCCTTAGGAGCATCCGCCAATTCCCATGACTTCCATACACCATCACTGACATATCCCCACATAGTACCTAGTTTTTGCCCCTTTACATTACGGAAGTATCTATTTTCATAATTTCCACTAATAACCATATAAGATTTGTCGCTATACAGTTCTTCAATAGTACCTTTATTATGAGACAAAGTGATATTGGTATTCCAATTAAAATCTCTGGTAGCAACTGGATCTGCCCCAATAGTTATTTCAAAGCCTTTATTCAAAATATGGGCAGCATTCTCCAGTCGGCTTGAGAAACCTGTATAATGCGGAGCATCTACCTCTAAGAGTACATCTTTACTCAACTTATGATAAACATCTAATGAAACAGTCAAACGGTTATTAAATGCACCAAAATCGATACCACCATTCCATTGTTGCGTTCTTTCCCATCTTAGATTAGGGGTTCCAATACGCTCAGTAGATAAAGCCAAATGATTCTGATCATTTCTTGTAGCTTTCAGTTTGGTATATTCTGAATAAGCTGCTACAGCCTGATTACCTGTTTCACCATATCCCAAACGTAATTTCAATTGACTTAAAAAGTCCACATTTCGTAAGAAACTTTCCTGTTTTGCATTCCATGCCAAAGCAACAGAAGGAAATTGTTCCCATCTATTATCTTTATTCAATCGGGAAGAACCGTCATAACGCCAAGAGGCCGTTAACATATAACGATCCATAAACACATAGTTTACACGTCCCATCCAAGACATCATTGTTGTTTTAGTTCTATCGCCAGAAGCATACATTATATCACCCAAAGCGGTATTATTTGCACCAATAACAGTCGATACCAATCCTCCTTTAGCCTCTGTCTTATGAATAAAGTCATCCGAATACATTTGTTCAAATACAGCTGTGGCATTAATTCTATGGTTTCTATTGAACTCTTTCACATAGGATAGTATATTCTGATTTGTCCAACTATAATTCTGCGTACTTGTAGCCGTAGCACTTGTCTTATCCCCATTAGCCATCACTGTAGTATAACTATCTCTACCATAAGTTGACCGAGCCACATAATCTCCAAAAGTAAATCCTTGCGTCATTCTAAAAGTCAGACCTTTAAGAATAGTAACATCAGCATAACCCTGAATACGAGAAGTATATCTATATCCATTACTATCTATCTCCCAAATATGTCCCATCGGATTATACTGAGGGCCAGTCAGATTTGCGTTATTGTATTTTCCGTTTTCATCTTTGGGTAAAATGGTATTCGGAAAAATCAAAGATTCTATCAAAACTCCACGATACTGACTAAAACGAGGCCCTTGGCTCTTAGAATAATTACCCCAAAGATTAGCACCAAATTTTAGCCAGGGTTTGATCTCTGTATCAACCTTTAAACGATAATTATAAGTGTCTGCACTTGAACTCTTAGCAGTACCTTGATTATTATTGTAACTTCCTGAGAATAAAAATTTAGTTTTTTCACTACCACCGGAAATTGAAAGTTCATGATTGTTCTCTATAGCAACATCACGGAAAATATTTCCTACATAATCATATACATTTTCACCTCTATCAAAAGCTTTGATTTGCTCGTCTGAATAAAAACGATATGGGGTACCATCCTCATTAGCCGGTCTAAGCGCTGCTCCATATTCATTTGCTAATCTTGCAAAATCACCTGGTTCCATTACATCCGGAAGATTATAAGGAGTTTTAAAATTTACATAACCACTGTATTCTACTCTTACTTTACCTGCTTCCGGATTACGAGTGGTTACTAATATTACACCATTCGCACCACGAGAACCATATATAGCAGTAGCAGAAGCATCTTTCAACACTTCAATAGATGCAATATCCGAAGGATTTAATGAACTAAGCGAGCCACCAATAAAACCATCAATAACTACCAACGGACCACTATCAGCTTGTATAGAGTTCATACCACGCACACGAATAGTAGAAGAAGAACCTGGCTGTCCAGAAGAGGATACGATACTTACACCAGCCAAACGTCCTTGAAGAGAAGAAGTGATATCTGCCGCAGGTGCACTCTTGATCACATCGCTTCCTTTTACAGAAGCAACAGAACCTGTAAGGTCAGACTTTCGCTGTACACCATATCCGACAACAACAACTTCATCCAAAGTTTGTGTATCATCAGCAAGTTTGACAGTAAAATTCTTCTTTCCTGCAACGGGAATTTCCTGTGTCTGATAACCGATATATGAGACTACCAACGTAGCATTAGAAGGAACATTATCCAGTTTAAAATTTCCATCAATATCGGTTATTGTACGCTTGTAGTACCTTTCACTAAAACCGATGCCCCGATTACGCTTTCTCCAGTGCTGTCGAGGACCTTACCCATAATAGAGGAGACCGATTGTGCAAGAGTCGTTTGTGTCAATAAAAAACTGACAATGAAAAAGCAGACGAATTTCACTGACAATAAAATGACTTTCTTCATAGTGTTATAATTTTAAATTATTAAAAAAGGAAGATACGAAGAACGGTGTAACACCGTCCTTCGTATAGTATCAGTTATTACTTAATAACTACTTTAAAAGTTTTAACTTGATTACCTGTTATAACTTTAACCAAACAGAGCCCCTTCTGAGCTGCTGGGATAGAAGCATTGCCACCTACAATTTCTGTAGATGCAACCATTGCTCCATTTACATTATATAGAGTTACATAACCGTCTTTTTCAGATGATATATAAATCATACCTCCATCAACAATTACATTACAATTCATGCCTTCTTCAATGCTGGTATTGTTAATACCTGTGCCTTTTCCTCCTTGATAAGCACCCATATTGATTTTACCATCTACAATACGTTCATTACCTGCTATATCTTTGTTCATGAATTCATCAATCCATTCCTGAGTCATAAAAAACTCATCTATAAAGTCAACAGAACCTGTATTCACGCATGCAGAGTTGCTGGTCAAAGAAAAATCTGCATCTTTTATGGCCTGAATATTAGCGGCATCCGTAGTAGATCCAACAAAAGTAGTAGACTTAACAAACGGAGCAGCTTCTATAATATTATCTTCAAAGAAAGCAGGGGTGTTACTATCTGTAGAACTGTTAGTAATCTCTATATCAGAAGCACAAAACCGCACTGCTGAGTTATCAATTGCATAAACTGCTTTGTTATTATGAGTTGCCTGATTATTCACCATAATTGAATTCATCACTGTTGCATAACTCTCACCTACATATACAGTACCTTTATTATTAGCAATTGTATTATTGTAGATTGTACTACCCTGCAAATCAATCAAGAGATTTTCCGAAGAATTATTTACAATTAAACAGTTCTCAAATTGTGCATTCTTTTTTGTAGCAATGATTGCATTTCTCCAGGATTCACCAGCAGGAGTAGCATTTGTGTTATTACGAATAATATTGAAGGCAAAATCATAATATACTTCTGAATTACCAGAAAGAACAGTGCCTATATTACTAGAAGTATTTCCCTCAAACAAACAGTGAGTAATTTTCAAATAACGTTTAGCCCACTGATTATTAATCTGGATACAAGAAGATACATTATTTCTAAAAATACAATTTGTTACCAATGTACCGTCTTGATCACTAACTTGCTCTGCTGTATTATAAATAGATAAACTGGGTACTTTATTACCTTCAAAAACACAATCGTATAACTGATTACCTGGGAAATACTCTGAGTGACATCCACGCAGCTGAAGAGTTACTGCCTCTTTTTCAGGATTACTGGTATTATTGCCAGAAAAATAGCAGTCACGAACTATTGTATTTTCTTCGCCATAAACCACTGTATTAGTACAAGCATTATCTAAAATCTGACAATTTTGAAGAGTTACAGAGTTTCTAAGATAGAGAACACGACCGTCTGTTGAAACATTGTTTTTGAAAGTAATACCATCTACAATAGTATTATCCCAAAAATTATCTTTATCCACACGGTCTACCAGACGGAAAGTTTGATTTCCACTGGTAATTATAGTTTCGTTCGTAAACTTCCAAGGCTCTGTAGCAGCATTGGGACGTACACGATTTTCTATAGATGTTTCACCTTTGGCAAATCCACCATATACATGTACTCCTTCTACCATATTAATAGTAGTAGTAGTCATATAAGTACCACCTGCCATATAGATAACATCGCCTTTGGATGCTTTTGAATAAGCTGTACCGAGATCACTAATCGGAGAATTCCAGGACTCACCATTATTAGATGCAGAACCATCCGGGCTAACATAAATGTTTTTCGCATTTGCACCTGTTGCAAGCATTAGAGCTAAGACTGAAGTAATAATCACATTTTTCATAAGCGATAGTTTTTTTGTTTAAAGTTACTATTAGGCTTGTATTTTATCTGCACAAAAGTATGAATAAGGATTTTACCTGATACACATTTTTGTTCATCAATACTCCAATATTGTACAATTCTATTTTTTATAATTAAAGAGCTAAAAATAGACTATATCATGTACTATTTTGTAATAAATAGCTCTTTTATAGGCAGAAAGTTATGGAATGGACCGATTATCTTTGTGAACAGAATTACTCTTAATCTAATTTTAAATAATCATGAATAACAAATTCTTTAAGCTTATCTTTTGCCTTGCTTTACTGCTATCATGTACACCTTCATTCGGCGCTAAATGGAAAGCTAAACACGTAGTATTTATTGGATTAGACGGTTGGGGTGCTTACAGTATGGAAAAAGCTAATATGCCCACTGTAAAACAATTAATGAAAGATGGATCATACACCCTGGAAAAGCGATCTGTACTACCATCTTCAAGCGCTGTAAACTGGGCTTCTATGTTTATGGGTGCAGGTCCAGAATTACACGGATACACAGAATGGGGATCGAAAACGCCGGAATTACCCTCTCGTGTACTTAGCCATTATGGCATTTTCCCCAGCATCTGGGGGTTATTCAGAGATGCTAACCCTCAAGCTGAAATCGGATTCTTTTGTCAATGGAACGGATTAGAGTATCTGGCAGAAATGAAGGCTATGAGTAAAGAAATGCATGTAAAAGCCGAAGATGATCCTTCAGGAAAGGCTGATAAAGCTGTTGCAACCCATTCTTGTGCATATATAAAAGAAAAGAAACCAGCTTTCGTAGGCATTTTCTTTGATGAGCCTGATCATGTAGGACATCAAAGTGGACATGATACAGAAACATATTATCAAAAATTAGAAGAATTGGATGGATATATAAGCGAAATACTAAATGCCGTAAAAGAAGCTGGTATTTGGGACGAAACGATCTTTATCTTAACTGCTGACCATGGGGGTATCAATAAAGGACACGGCGGTAAAACAATGGAAGAAATGCAAACTCCTTTTATCATCTCCGGTAAGAATATAAAAAAAGGCTATAACTTCACAGAGAGTATGATGCAATTTGATGTAGCCTCTACCATTGCTTATATCTTTAAACTCGAACAGCCTCAGGTATGGATCGGACGGCCAATGAAACAGGTATTTAAATAAATACGATATAACGATTTTTCTACCTTAATCAATTTTATATCTCTAAGCCTCATTCTTCCCCAAAACAAAGAATGAGGCTTTTTCATTTTATAGTTGACAATGAGAAATATTACCCTTACTTTTGCTTCCTAAAAAATATTGTATGCCAGCAACACTTCCAATTCATTTTGCCCCGTTACAAGGATATACCGACGCGATCTATCGTAACACGCATTCCGCAATCTTTGGTGGAATAGATACTTATTATACCCCTTTTATCCGGCTCGACAAAGGAACGTTCCGGAATAGGGATGTTCGGGATATAGAACCGGGAACTAACGAAGTCCCCCACCTGATACCCCAACTTATCGGACATGAGGAAGAAAAAGTTGAGACCATTTTATCCCTTTTCACCGAAAAAGGATATAAGGAAGTAGATATAAATATGGGGTGTCCGTTTCCTATGTTAGCCAAACGTCACAACGGCTCCGGTATCCTTCCTTTTCCCGAAGAAGTAGAGAAACTATTAGAAATTACCCAAAGATATCCGGAAATAAGTTTCTCTGTGAAAATGCGTCTGGGATGGGAAAATGCTGAAGAGTGTCTGAAGTTAGCCCCCATATTGAATGTATATCCATTAAAACATATCACCATGCATCCACGATTGGGAAAGCAGCAATATAAAGGAGATGTCGATCCGAAAGGATTTGCCGCCTTTGCAGAAATTTGTCGCCACCCTTTGATTTATAATGGAGATATAAGTAATATTGAAGATATAGAACGTATTCACGATAGCTTCCCCACTCTATCCGGAATCATGATTGGAAGAGGGTTACTGATGAATCCGGCTTTAGCCATCGAATATAAAGAGAAAAAGTCCCTTTCCACCGAGGATATGAAAGAGAAACTATACCAAATGCACAAGATCGTATTTGCCCGTTATGAAGAACGGCTTGAAGGCGGCGAAGATCAATTACTCAACAAAATAAAAACTTTCTGGGAATATCTTGAGCCACAAATTGGTCGTAAAGCATGGAAAGCAATACACAAAAGTACAAGCCTGGCAAAATATAATGCAGCAATAGGGTTGCTCTAAACCAGAATGAATAGGACTTTAGCCGACTAATAAAGTTACATGCTGATTTTTAATAAAGAATCATACAATTGTTTCTCAGAATCTTAGCGATATAAAAGAGGATATCGGTATAAACCATATGATTATATTGGAGGACAGAATTGTTTTTCCTATTTTTGCCAAAAAGCGAAGATAAACAGCACCTTGGCTTAAAAAATGAACAAGCTCATTTTATTCTACTCTCGGTTTGCATTATCTTTGTAGCTAATGAAAAAAAATCAAGCATCAACTTTATGACAAATGTAATAAACAAGATAAACTCTCTGTATCCGCTCTCTGATGATACCTTACAAATTTTAAAGGAAAATGTAACAATCTGCCATTTCCCCAAGAAGTATAAATTGATAGAGGCAAATAAATTTTGTAAATCGGCTTATTTCATTGAAAAAGGAATGACTCGCTCTTTCTGGCTGGTAAACGGAGAAGAAATAACAACCTCCTTTGCATACGAAGGAAGTATTGTTTTCAGTATGGATGAGTTGTATTATAATAAGATAAGTGAGGAGTTTGTGGAAACGCTTGAAGAAGTTGTTGCGTATAAGATATCACTCACCGACTTGCTCCGGCTATTTCAAAACAATATCGAACTGGCCAATTGGGGAAGAATTATTCATCAAAACGAATACAGGCGCTTGCACCGTTCACACAAAGATCGCCTGACACTCTCGGCTAAAGAAAGGTACGAAGAGTTTAAGCAGCAGTTCCCTCAAGTATGCCAGCGGGTAAAATTAGGGTATATTGCATCTTATCTAGCATAACACTTCCAACACTCAGCTGCCTTAGAGCACACAAATAATTTTCCTGTCCGGTAAGATTTTGTCGTAGGACAACTTTTTAGATGTATAAGTTCCGTAACTTTGGCGCGTCGTCAATAACACTACTACTAATAATAATTTGAATTATAGATTTAACATGAAAAACATCTCTGCTTCTGCATTTGCAGACTCTAAACCTCACTACGAACTCCTTGACGGGCTGAGAGGCGTTGCGGCTCTTGTAGTCATATTGTATCATATATTCGAAGGCTACGCTTTTGCCAGTAATGGTACTATTGACACCCTCAATCACGGATACTTAGCCGTAGACTTTTTCTTTATCCTTTCGGGGTTTGTTATCGGTTATGCTTATGATGACCGCTGGGGGAAAGGTCTTACTATGAAAAATTTCTTTAAACGTCGTTTGATACGTCTTCATCCTATGGTAATCATGGGTGCCGTTTTAGGCGCTGTTACATTCTATCTCCAAGGGTGCGTGCAATGGGATGGAACACATATTGCCATATCAATGGTGATGCTGTCTCTTCTCTGTACGATGTTCTTTATTCCTGCGATGCCGGGGGTGGGCTATGAAGTTCGTGGCAACGGTGAAATGTTTCCTTTGAACGGACCTTGCTGGTCGCTGTTCTTTGAGTATATAGGAAATATTCTTTATGCCTTGTTTATTCGCCGCTTGTCTAATAAGGCATTAGCTGTACTTGTAGCAGTGTTGGGAGTTGCATTGACATTATTCGCGGTACTTGATATATCTGGCTATGGAAATATAGGAGTGGGCTGGACATTGGACGGTGTAAACTTCATCGGCGGGACATTGAGAATGCTTTTCCCTTTCTCCATGGGTATGCTTTTGTCGCGTAACTTCAAACCTGTAAAGTTGAGAGGTGCCTTCTGGATATGCACAATTATTATGATTGCTTTGTTCGCAGTGCCTTATCTGGAAGGTGCGAAGCCGTTTTGCGTAAATGGTGCTTATGAAGTATTTTGTGTTATTGTAGCTTTCCCTATTCTTGTCTGGCTGGGAGCATCGGGAACCACAACTGATAAGAAGTCAACCGTGATATGCAAGTTTTTGGGAGATATATCTTATCCTGTCTATGTGGTACATTATCCTATTATGTACTTATTCTATGCGTGGTTGATTAAAAATCAGCTCTATACTTTGGGTGAAACCTGGCAAGTTGCTTTGTGTGTTTACGCATTGAGTATTGTACTGGCTTATCTTTGCCTGAAGCTATATGATGAACCTGTAAGAAAATGGTTAACCAAAAAGTTTCTGGCTAAGAAATAAGACTATATCTTTTCTATCAGAAGATGAGACTGTATCAAAAGCCTGAGACAACTATCAACAGATAACCGTAGAAACGCAGATTTACGCAAATTAACGCAGATTCAATTGAATCTTTGCGTAAATTAGCGTTAATCTGCGTTTTAACAATAGTAAGTTTTACTATTGGCACAGCCTCATTAAACATCAGTTTTTAAAAGGAATCAGTTCGGTATCTTGACTCATACCGTCTTTACAGATGAAACGAATCACCGTAGAATTCTTATCTGAAGATACAACCTGACAGGCAGGCGTTTCTTTCACAGTCCAACATCCTTTTAATGTAACCGTCACTGGAATCTCTCCACTATCATTATTAATCCAGGGACGGGAATAGATGCTACGCTCTATACGTTTACCATTTTCATCAAAAGCTTCATCACTCGGACCACGATAAAAGGCAAGATCGGGCTGAGCTACCGTAAGCAGAGCTTTTCCTTTTTCTTCATGTACCATTACTAAACAGGAAGTATCTGCTTTCATCAACAATCCTTTGGGCAGATCGGCAGAAGGAGTTTCAAAGAGCACATACGAAGTGGTATTACTTTTCAGATCACGTACAATATGTGCATTACGATCCTTTTGCAATACTTTATACGAAGGTTTCTTTGCAAACTGCTTCATAACGGGTACAACGGTCTGGGGAAAAACAGCATATTCATAAGAAGCTCCTTTGGGCGACTTTCCATGATCTATAACCAGAGATACCCAATCTCCTTTTGTCTCTTTATTCACTTTTTGTGCACGTGAATACTGTGGAAATTTCTTCTCAAATTTAGCAGCAACAGGTACATAATACCCCGTACCAATATGATCTATCCAGACTTTACCATCCCCCTGATATGTCTTCCAATAGGCATGCCCTGCCGAATCTGTCACAGCAAGCTGAAAAATGGTAGTTTCCGTAGGATATTCACCATTCGTATTCTCAATGTCTGATCCGAGGCAGACAATCACTCCGTCAAAGAAATGAAAAGATTTACGCGCACGATGGGAACCATTGTATTTATCGTGTTCATGCAGTTTCATTCCAAAATTTCCATTCTGATGTTGTTGAGACAAGCCACCGGCAAATGCTTCATCCGAATAAAGCATCTCTTCCATACCAGAAAAGGTATCAACATTGTAAACTTTAGCCTGTAAATCATCAAATGGCAGATGAATAGAAGTCACACCGGGAATCCGGTTCCAGTCGAATCCGGCTTCCTGCCAACCGCTTGTATCTGGAGTCACAACCACCCCCGGAGCAGCAGTCAGTATCTGCATACTTCCATGAGCCAGATAACGTCCGTAAAGATTAGCGCCAAGATAATGTTCGGCTGCCCAAAGGTAACGCGAATGCCCACGGACTACTGCAGCCCAGTTACTACGACGCTGAACAGATACGCAGCCATATCCCATAGCAAGGTTTCCTTGCGGATCCGGTTCCGGTCGGAAACCTTTATCAGACAAAATTTTAGCCATACGCCTCTCTTCCTCATTGCTAAATTGAGGCATATATTCCGGATCTTCTCCTGTAGAAGATGTACCGGCTACCAAGCGAAGATAAGCTGCTGCCATATCAGCATCAAAATCAGCCTTTCCATCGGGCGTACCGGCAAGAGCCATCACTGCATATTGCATCGGAATAAGTTTTCCCTTTCCATCCGGATGACGTCCGGACATAGATAGTGGGAAATTGAGTTTATTACAGTAGAAACGCATCGTAAGTAATACTTTCTTCACTGTCTGGTGAGCCAGCTCAGATACAGCAAAATCAGTATGATTGAATAGGTAGATCATATTTGAAGCTCCTTCCAAACCTCCAACAGCATAAGCAGGATAATTATTCCGGTGATGAAAAGCTCCTCCATCCTTCTTGAAAGCTCCGGCTAACCCCAAAGCCGGACGACAGCCATAATCAATCCACCTTGAAAAAGATTTCAGATACTGAAGTTTTTCCGGCGTATCTTCCATCATCAAAATACTTGCAATACGTCCTGTTGTTTGCGTATTGAAAGAGTCCATATCAATACCATCAACTTCTGGTTTCGGATAGACTTCATTGGTTATGGCATACCAACGTAGTGTGCGCTCAGCCTCATTTAATTTCCCTGCCTCACGAAGCACATCTTTCATCAGGAAATAGGCCAGATATAAACCACGCACACTATAACCATAATGATGTATATTCCCCCAGCAACTGCCAAATGCTACTCCCTGATCGGTAATATGATCATACATGGCAAGAAACTTATCTTTCATCTCCGCTCTGACAGAATCATCCGAAGCATTGTTATAAGCTACGGCAATCCGTTTCATCAAGTCAAAATAAGCTCTCATTTCCACACCCTGTTTGGTAAGCATATCTTTGTCCCAATCGGGAAACATACGCTCATAAGCTTCAGAAGCACGTACCATAAAGATAGGTACACCCGTCACTTTTCCATCTTTATAAGAGATATTATAAAAATCATATTTTTTACGGATCATTTCAATCTCTTTCTGCGATAACATGGAAGATGTATATACCATATCACGGAAACGTTTCTCTATCAATTGCATATCCCGTCTTTGTTTTTCACTAACCGGAGTAAGCTCAATATCCGGTTTGAATAGCGAATGTTTATAGACAACAAGCCAATGATTCGTAGTTTCGGCATTCACAAAAGGCACCTGTAAATCTGCTGTCTGCTGGCGGGCATCTACTTTGATTGCTGTAATAAGATGATCGATAAAAAGCTGGCCTTCTACGTCCGGCGCAACCATACGAAGTTCGTTCATACCCTCTTCAGGGGCACCCTGCATATCACGTTCATAACATACCCAGCAGCACGCCAACCTTTGAAGTTAATCCCAAAAGGAAATGACGTACAAACCTTTCCATCTTTCAGAAATTCAAATTCTATTTTTTTATCTTGTGGCCGCTCATTATATATCCATACAATAAAAGCCGAAAGATAGAGATCTTTCCCGGTAGGATCTTTTTTCTCAAACTTCAGATCTTTTTTCAAAGAAAGTGTTGCATTCGGTTGAAAAGTCCATAGTAATGAATGCGTACCATCTTTATAATGTTCCGGTGAAATGGATAATTTTGAAGATTCGCTACTGATACAAGCAGGAACTTGCGACTCCTCAAAAGAAAACATACGATCATTCTTCACCAATTGTGCCAATAAGGTAACAGAGCCAAAAAGAGAGAGAAAAAATACAGCTCCCAATTTCATAAAAGATTGTTTCATCATTTAGAGTATTAATTGTGTGGTTATCACATTTGTTTGATTTGAAATCCGGTCATCAGGACATGATTCTGGAGCAAACGGAGGCCAAAATATCCATCCCCCTCTCCCGGTTTTAAAGAAGCGCGAAAAAGTTCCTCACCATTCACTGTATACGTGGTTTGTTTTTTCTCTACGCGAATCACAATGTGATACCACTTTCCTGCTACCAGAAGATGGGCAGGATCAGTATATTCAGCAATTAAGGGTTTTACACGGGCATCATCGACTCCATAAAATTCAGCATAGTAGCGACGAAAACGGGTGGTTGTGTTTTCATTACCACCATAGCCCACATAGAATAGATTCAATGTATTATAATTTTTGAAAACTCCGTTTCTCCACTCACTGCGAGCAAAAATATCATCAGGATACTGCGGATCATTGGCAGCCCAGAAACAGTTCAGGTCACTCAGCCGATCCTGCTTTCCGTCTTCCATTAACATAGCTATGTGATAACTTATTTCATACTCACCGGTCAATGGCTCATTATACCATAAAGTGAGACCTGCAGGTACAACAATGTCCAAAGTATCCGACACCAATGATAATTGCATGGCGGCAGATTCATCCTCTGCAATCCAATTTTCAGTTAAAGAGGTATTATTTTTTCCGGAAGGCAGACAGGCTGTTACCAACCAGAGAAAAGTAAATAAAGCAGTGCTACGGATAAGAATTCGTTTCATTTATTTATGTATTAGTTTTGAAGATTACTACCGGATACAAAGAAACCCCTCTTTTCGGAAAAAGAGGGGCTTAAATCGTACAGAATAATACAATAATTATTCACGACTCCGTGGATAGAAGAACTTCTTGTAGAGGTGCGAATCTATTTCACTACAGAGTAACACAAAGTATTATTTATCCGTTTTTGGCATCTTATTTTTCAAGTCAATCACCCTCGGTTCAAGTTTTTCTGTCAAGGGTGCAATTCTTTAAATGCTTTATTATCTTCCTGAACCTGAAGTATTGTTTCTTTAAGTTCACCAATCGGAAGGTCAAACCCATACCAACCGGTATAGCAATCGGTCACATACCATTTTCCTTCAATCAATTCAAATTCCACACGAAGATCTATTTCAGATTCCTCATACCCGGCTTCAAAAACTTTGTGAGCAGGTTCATTAAGCGTATATTTTGAAACATACACACCGCCTTCTTCCTGGCTAATACGTTCTTCTTTCAATACCTCACTATCCAACAATGGCCATTTCTCTTGGGTGAAAGGAAAAGTTTTCTCACTATTTCCATCATCAGTCATCAAAGTAATAGGAGTTTTCAGCGGAAACTTAATACGTGTATACTGATAAGCTGCACTGGAAGTGAACTTTTCTAAAAAAGCAGGGAAATCCTCCCCGTCTACATTGGCAGCAAGAGCCTCTGCTTTTCTTTTGGACATATTGCCACAGGACACACAGCAAACACCTGCTAACAGAACAGCTACCAACAGGTAAGACACAACTCTTTTTGTTTTCATAATTAACTGCATTTAAATTGGCTGCAAAGATAATGCAAACCGAGAGCAGAATAAAATGAACTTATTCATTTTTTATGCCAAGGTGCAGCTTATCTTCGTTTTTCGACAAAGATAAAAGAAGTTTGAATGCGTTGAGTAAAAGAGGAAAAATATTTTAGTTACCTGATAATCGGTTAGTTTTAGTTTTTATTTCTTTCGCAAATACTCATAACCAAAACGGCAATAAAGACACTTCTTTTTATCGCAATACTCTTTTTGAAGTTGCAGTAAAGCCTGACTATCGGCAGCTGTATGTACAGGCAGTCCTGCCCCACTCCACAAACGAGTCACATAATTATTTTCTGCCTTCAGCTCTTCCAGAAAATCAGTAGCACGATCACACAAACGTTCATCCGCTTTATGCAACCCGTAAGCATAAAGAAAAGGAACAACAGTATTGATAACTAACAGATTTTGTGCGCCTGCACCAATTCCCTTTTCTTTTTGGGGAGAGGATTTACCAAAAATAAAATGACTTTCCCAATAAGGAGAAGTCTTTGCTATCAATATCTGCCTGATCTCTTTTAATGTCTTAGCCTCCATCACACGCGAAAACAATGAACGTTCCTCTTGGTAAAGAGCTGCTAACTGCGCCAGACGAACATGCGGGAAATTACCTGGACGAATTCGCAAAAAACGCCATAAAGCATTATCCATTACAGCAGACAGTTCAAATTTATGTTGTAAATAACGGAACTCATTCTGCATCCGGGCCTGATAATCATCTGTAGCATCTTCCTCCAGCAAGCCTGCCTGCCCAAAGAAGAAAGCTTCTATCTGTGTCAAATCATCCCGATGCTTATCTACTGCCCGAAAAGGGATCAGGTTGGCCCATGTTTCAAAAGCATCTCCATTCAGACCAAAACCAAAATTACGGGCCAGGGTAATAAAAAAAGCATCTTCCCAATTATTATTACAAGAGTGCAACCGTTTGGCAATCACATCAGCCTTTTGCTGAAAACGTTCTGTCTGTAATGCACTAAGCCAAGAGTGAATCGTCAGTTTAGGTAAAGCGGACAAAACAGAATAACAGGGAGGATAAATATCACTTGCATGAAGTTCTTCATAATGTTGCTTTACATGTTCCGGACACACAAGTAACAACTGGGAAACCTGCCCGCCATTGGAACAAAAAACCTCACAATCAGCTTGTTCAACAACATGTAAAATGACCGAATCATAAGCTTTATCATGATCGTGTCCATGACGATACCAATCAGAAGAAGTTGTGTGTATTTCTACATTACCTACAAAGAGTGCCGTCTATCTTTAGTTTGGCATTAAAAAAATCGGGACCGGCATGCGTATTTTGCAAACCGGTATCAATGACTTCTACCGGCAATCCTGAGGTTGTTTGCAATGGAGTAAGAGGGAATATTTTATGTTTCCAGACATAGTGCAAGAGTTGTTCCATGTTAACAAGACGTTAATGTGTTCGACAAATGTAATAAAAATCTTATCTTTGCGACTATTATTTTGAATATAAGTCAGTAAAACAATGAAAATAGCATTAATCGGTTATGGAAAGATGGGCAAAGAACTGGAAAAAGTTGCCCTTAGCCGCGGACATCAGATAGTCTGCATTATCGACGTCGACAATCAGGATGATTTTGAATCTGAAGCATTCCGCTCTGCGGACGTGGCTATTGAATTCACCAATCCGACAGTGGCATACAACAACTATATCAAGACATTCAACGCCGGCGTAAAGCTCGTTTCGGGTAGTACCGGATGGATGGCAGAACATGGTGACGAAATAAAAAACCTTTGCGAGAAAGAAGGGAAAACACTTTTCTGGTCTTCTAATTTCAGTCTGGGAGTCGTTATTTTCTCTGCTGTCAACAAATACCTGGCAAAGATAATGAATCAGTTCCCAATATATGATGTGACCATGAGCGAAACACATCATATACATAAACTCGACGCACCAAGTGGTACTGCTATCACACTGGCCGAAGGTATCCTTGAAAATCTGGACCGTAAAGACCATTGGGTAAAAGAAGTGGCTGTCACAGCCAACGAATTACCTATTCACTCCATTCGTGAAGGAGAGGTTTTCGGCATTCACACCATTCGTTACGATTCGGCAGTTGACAGTATCTCCATTACACACGATGCCAAAAACCGTGGTGGATTTGCCTTAGGTGCTATATTAGCTGCCGAATATACTATGGATAAACAAGGGTATTTAGGCATGAGTGACTTGTTTCCGTTTTTGAAAGAATAATTATAAATAAATTATATCATGGAAAAAGCAACGCGCGCACAATGGATTAAATGTGCCATCGTTATCCTCCTCTACCTGGCTTTTTTAGTATGGGTGAAAAGCTGGTGGGGACTCATCGTAGTTCCTTTTATCTTCGACATTTATATCACGAAGAAAGTCCCCTGGTCATTCTGGAAGAAATCGAAAAACTCTACAGTACGTAATGTCATGAGTTGGGTGGATGCCATTGTTTTTGCATTGGTAGCTGTATACTTCGTGAACATATATGTATTTCAAAACTATCAGATACCTTCTTCTTCTTTAGAGAAATCTCTGTTAGTAGGTGATTTTCTATATGTAAGTAAAATGAGCTATGGCCTCGTGTTCCCAATACCCCCCTCTCTATGCCGTTGGCGCAGCATACATTGCCTCTTGTAAACACTAAATCGTATATCGAGTGGCCACAATGGAAATATAAACGTGTTCCGGGATTTGGTAAAGTGAAAATGAACGATATTGTAGTATTCAACTTCCCGGCAGGAGATACCGTAGCTGTCACCTATCAACAAACTGACTTCTACGATAACATCATTTATCGGGAAGGAAAAGGGACTTTTTCCAATCCGATCAACATGGATAGTCTGAATCGTAAACAACAACGGATCGTATATGACCTTTATCGGGATGCCGGTAGAAAATACGTGTTTGCACACCCTGAAAAATTCGGTAACATAATCTATCGGCCGGTAGACCGCCGCGAAAACTATGTAAAACGTTGTGTCGGACTTCCGGGAGATACTCTTCAGATAAAAGACCGCATCATATACATCGACGGTAAAGCACAGGAAGAACCGGAAAACCTTCAGTTCCTCTATACCGTACATGCCACCGGTAAGATGATACCCAACGAATTCCTCCATGATGAGTTGGGATTAAGCAACGAAGATACAGAATACTACCAACCGGGAGCAACTGTTTTCTACTTGCCACTTACCCAAAAAGCACGCAACACATTGCTTGCACGCAAAGACCTTGTTACTTCGATAGAACCAATCTCAACAGAGAGACCCTCACACGATCTCTATCCACTAAACTTGTATACAGACTGGACAGTAGACAATTATGGTCCTATATGGATACCAGCCAAAGGTTCTACCATCACACTGACGATGGACAATCTTCCTATTTATGAGAGATGTATTGTTGCGTACGAAGGTAACAAGCTGGAAGTGAAAGACGATGGTATCTACATTAACGGACAAAAAACAGACAAATATACCTTCCAGATGGATTACTACTGGATGATGGGTGATAACCGCCATAATTCACAGGATTCCCGTTATTGGGGTTTTGTACCCGAAGATCATGTAGTAGGTAAGCCAATTGTAGTATGGTTATCTCTCGATAAAGACCGGGGGTGGTTTAACGGAAAGATCCGCTGGAACCGTATCTTTAAATGGGTGAAATGAGTGTGAGTTTGTGAGTTGGTAAGTTTGTAAGTTTGCGAGTCGATAAGTTTATGAGTTGATGAGTTTGTGAGTTGGTCGGTTCTCAGTAGTTATCATAAATTGAAACTAAAGAACTAAAAAACTGAAAAACTAAAGAACTAAAATGCCATGAAGAGAAATCTAAAATGGATAATAGCATTAGCCGGAGCAATAATCATCGTATTATGCTCCGCAGCTTTGTTTTTACCTCATGCCTTATCCCTTCGGCAGGTATGGAAAATTCTCTCTTCCGCGGTGAACGTATATTAGTAAACAAATGGAGTTATGGACTTCGCCTGCCACTGATGTCTCTTTTTTCTTATCACAGATGGAGAGAACGAAAAGTGGAAAAAGAGGATATTGTTGTATTCAATAATCCTGCGAGTACAACACAGCCCGTTATAGACAGGCGGGAGGTATTTATAAGCCGTTGTGCAGGTGTACCAGGAGATACCTTATTGATTGATTCACTATTTACGATAGTATCCTCCCAAAGCGTAGCAGGACCTGACCGTAAAAGGTTGTATACCTACCCGAAAACCAGAGAAGAACAACTTGATTCGCTCCTGAGTATTTTATCCATAACTCCCAATGAACTGATGGGACAGGATTCCGTCAATAACGTACGAAGTTTCAGCCGTTACGAATATTACCTACTGGAACAGGCCATGAACGGATCAAACTGGATACAGCCACTTGAGTCAGACCGAGAAAAACAAGTAGTTAACCCGCTGATAATCCCCCGGAAAGGGATGGCCGTCCGGGTATACCCCTGGAACAGGACACTACTCCGTAACACACTTGTATTGCATGAGGGTAAACATGCAGAAATCAAACATGATACATTGTATGTAGACGGACACCCTGTACAACACTGTTATTTCAGTAAGGATTATTATTGGATGGTATCCAATAATTCTGTTAATTTATCCGATTCACGCCTTTTCGGACTTGTACCACAAGATCATATTATCGGAAAAGCCTCTCTTATCTGGTTCTCCAAAGAGAGCAATACAAATCTGTTTGAAGGTTACAGGTGGAATCGCTTCTTTCAACCTGTACGATGAGAATAAATGATGAATATTTAATGATGAATTACAAATGAAAACTGTTTTTCTCTCTTCAGCCTATCTGGCTCCCGTAGAATACTATAGTAAATTGGTTACCTATGATAAAGTTTTTATCGAGCAGCATGACCACTATATGAAGCAGACCTATCGTAATCGTTGTACTATTGCCGGTCCGGATGGTGATATTGCACTTTCTATCCCTACTGTAAAACCGGAAAATCCGAAATGCCCCATGAAGGATATCCGTATTTCCGATCATGGGAACTGGCGCCATATGCATTGGAATGCTATTGAATCGGCCTACAATAGTACTCCGTTTTTTGAATACTATAAAGATGATTTTCATCCGTTCTATGAGAAGAAATACGAGTTTTTAATCGATTTCAACGAAGAACTCTGCCACCTGATTTGTCAACTTACAGATATTGAAGTAGCCCTAAAACGAACTACAGAATATAAAATGGATTTTGCTCCGGATGAGTATGATTTCAGAGAAGCCATCCATCCCAAAAAAGATTTCCGGGAGACGGACCCGGAATTTATTCCCCACCCTTATTACCAGGTATTCGAAGCCCGGAATGGTTTTCGTCCGAATTTAAGTATGATAGACTTACTATTCAATATGGGGCCGGAAAGCTTATTAGTCCTACAACCACAAACAAGAAAATAGAGCAATAACCTTTTTTAAGATATTTCTAAACAAGAAAGCATCTTCAAACAATCTGTTTCTACTTCTTTTCGAGATAAAAAAGAAGTAGAAACAGACAGGCAAATTTATACTCAATCAACACATAGAAAAAGTATACTAAAAAAAAGCTTCTCCTTCCTTTTCCTAAACCATTATTTCGTGTTTTTATCACGAAGATACACCGGTACAAGCTTTTGAGATAAAATTTAAAAGTGCACCGGTACACTAAAAATAAAATTCCATCCGAATGATACCAGGCTTTGAAAAGTTTAGTAAATTCAAAACAAAAACACTATGAAAGCAAGAGTTACCTCATTTATTGTCGTTTTATTGTTCACAACCGGCAGTATGCATGCACAATCTATTTGGGATGCAGAGCATCTCAAAACCGTCAAACAATCTATACAGGAGCAACCTTATTCAGACATCTTTCAGGAGCTAAAATCAAGAGCTGATAAATTACTCAATGCAGTTCCTTATTCCGTCATGGATAAAGAAAAAACACCTGCCAGTGGAGATAAACACGACTACATGAGCCAGGCGCGTTATTACTGGCCCGATCCGACAAAGCCCGACGGCTTACCATACATCAGCCGCGACGGAGAATCAAATCCTGAACTGAACAAACTGGATCGTAACCGCCTGGGAAGTACTGCCAGCCGAATAACAACACTCAGTTTGGCATGGTATTTCAGCAACGACGAACGTTATGCACAAAAAGCAACGGAACTGATCCGTGTATGGTTCTTTAATAAAGATACCCGAATGAACCCTAATCTGGAATATGCCCAAATGATTCCGGGACGCCACAACAACAAAGGGCGCAGTTTTGGAGTGATTGACACTTATTCCTTTATAGAAATGCTCGATGCAGTGCAATTGTTGGAACAATCGCAAGCATTCACCAGTAACGACTCCAAACAACTCAAAGCCTGGTTTGGGGAACTGTTAAACTGGATATTGACCAGCGAACAAGGAAAAGAAGAGCATAATGCCAAAAACAATCACAGTATAGCCTATGATGCACAAGTAATCGCTTTCGCTATGTATGCCGGAGATCAGGCCACTGCAGAACGATTCGTTAAAGAATTCCCCGAAAAACGTGTTTATAAGCAAGTTGAACCGGATGGGAAACAACCTCAGGAACTTCGCCGCACACTCGCTTTTGGTTATTCAGAATACAACTTGCAACACATGCTTGACATCTTTGTAATGGGAAAGAAAATGGGACTTTCCCTCGACAACAATACTTCTGCCGACGGACGTAACTTCTACAAGGCAGCTGATTTTCTTGCATCCTATCTGGGTAAAGATGTATCAGCATGGCCTTATCAGCAAATCAGCGACTGGAATATGAAACAACAAGAGCTTTGCAAAGACTTGTATCGTATCTATCTGATGAATCCGGCACGTACGGATTACCTTAACCTATACAAAGCCAACAATAAAATAGATATCAAAAGTGAATTCATTCTACTCTATGTACGTCCCGAAGACATAAGTAACAAATAATATCTTATTCACAAAACACATCAGCAAAAGCTCATCTGGTAGAAAGCATCGGCCAGATGGGCTTTTTCATTATCTGATCTATATATCCCCCCTATTCTATTCAATAAATCATTTTATCCACCTTTCTCTAAAGAAATCCCAATTTTTCCACTTTATAGGAAAATATATACCCGTCTATTTCCCCTACATGAAATACTTTTGTGATAAGTTTTATGATGTGATATTTTAAAAACCAATCAATTATGAAAAACTATTGGAGACTTTTCCTCTCTTTACTCTTTTTGTGCAGCGCTTTATCCCTGCAGGCTGCCGTAAAATCGTTCACAGAATCTTTTGTCCTTTACACCAATTCAGAGGGGTTAACCGCCGCTTACAATGAAGGTTGGTGCCTCGATGGAAAAGGATCAGGAACTTTCGCTTATTATTCATCCCGTTCGGCTACATTTCCCGATGCACTTACTGATGGCACCGTCACTATGGAATCGGACTGGCTGGATGTTAAAGGAGCCAATAACAATAAAGGAGCTGTATTTACCGTCACTGGTATCTCCGGACTGAAATTAGCCTTTCAAAGTGGTAGCGCCGCAACCCGCTATGTGCGTGCCGTTATTTCCGGCAATTCAGGAACAAATATCACTCTGTTAGGAGGAAGCGATGCCAATGAGGCAGGTGTGCTTGAGACCTCTGATTTGATCCCTGCCGAACGGTATACCATCACTGTCACCTCCTGGGCAGAGGAAACTTGCACAAGTGGAGCCGACAGTCGCTTGTATTACGTAGCTTTCATTGCAAATTCTCAGAATCTTCCTAATGCCGCCTACGTCTACGATTCTCAATATTCCAATTACTCCATTACCAAAGATCCGGTCTATCTGACATTGGTAAAATCGTTTACAGTAACAACGATTGATGCAAACAACTATAACTCCATCCCGGGCACTTATTATAAAGAGCGCTTAAAAGAGTACGATCTGGTAGTTGCTTCTGAGTCTGTTGCCAGTACAAATAAATTTGGTATAGCCCTATCAAATCTGGTAGGAAAAGTTCCAATGTTAAATTTAAAAGCATTTTATTATGGAAGTGCGTCCTGGAACTGGGCCAGTGCAATAAATCCCACAGCCGGTTCTACAGGATGGAATCAAATCATAGTATCCGATGCATTTAAAACACACTCTCTATTTAAAGGCATCAATTTTGACGGTACCATCACTCTCTTTGACGGTACTGCGAAAACAAGTAATAATGTACAGAGCTATACCTCTCCTAAAGAGATTATCGCTTCGGATGAAGTACTTGCTACCAATGCCTCAAACGGATATAATGCCATACATGAGCATAAACAGAGTAACGGAAAAAATGGCTATATACTCATTCCTCTCTCTTATGCCGCAATTGAAACATTAACCCCTGATGCGAAAACGCTGATCACAAATGCAGCTTCTTATCTGGCTGCAACAAAAAGTGAATATACCGTGCCCGCACAAGTGGAAAATCCCGTTATCAGTTATGACACCGATAATAATGTAACAATCAGCTGTCCCACCCATGGAGCTACCATTTATTACAGTAAAGACGCTCCGCCCTATCCTCTTCAGCCTCTGTATATACAGAAGGATTCTCTTTGAGTACAACCACCACACTTAAGGCAATCGCCGTAAAAGAGGGAATGCTTCCGTCGGAAGAAGTTTCCGAATACATTGTGATTGCCAGAGAATGTGGGCCGCAAGTACTCGATCCGGAGCGTCTGAACCGGGGAGCCATTGCAACCTACACCAACGATGGAATGCTGGTAAACTGGCGTTGGCTTGCCACAGATCCCGATGATATTGCTTTTAATATATATCGTGACGGTACAAAACTAAATACTCTGCCACTCTCATCACGTACCAATTATCTGGATGCTGAAGGATCAGTTAATTCAAACTATACAGTCGAAGCATTGAGTGCCGGTAAAGTAGTTGAAACCGCTGCAGCATTAGTTTTGGAAAAAGGATACCTGAACATTCCTCTCGACCGCCCTCAAGGAGGCACAGTTCAGGGCAGTAGTTATACCTACACCCCAGGAGACGCAAGTGTAGGTGATGTAGACGGAGACGGTGAATATGAAATTATCCTGAAATGGGACCCCACTAATCAATGCGACAATGGCCAGAATGGTAGCCAGAACTACACCGGCAATGTTTATCTTGATTGTTATAAACTGAATGGAACCAAATTATGGAGAATAGATCTGGGAGTTAATATCCGTGCCGGTGCTCACTATACTCAATTTATGGTCTATGATCTGGACGGTGACGGCAAAGCCGAAGTAGCTTGTAAGACAGCCCCGGGAACCATTGATGGACAAGGAAACCATGTAATAATGGGTAGTGACGATCCTACTGCCGATTATCGTGGGACCTATGGTGGTAAGAAAGGGGTCATAAAAACAGGGCCGGAGTATCTGACTGTTTTTGAAGGAAGCACCGGTAAAGAACTCTCTACCGTAGCTTATGAACCAAGTCGCAATATCATCTCAGACTCAGCATGGGGTGACAGTTACGGAAACCGAAGCGAACGCTATCTGGCATGTGTTGCCTATCTGGACGGAAAGAAACCCAGTCTTGTGATGTGCCGGGGATATTATACAGCCGCTTATCTCTGTGCCTGGGATTTTGATGGTAAAGAGTTGAAGAAAAAATGGATGCACGCATCCACCGTCAAAGGGCAAGATGCCTATGGTGAAGGTGCCCATAGCCTTGCCGTAGGAGATGTAGATGGTGACGGATGCGATGAGATAGTTTATGGCGCCTGCTGTATCGATCACGACGGTTCATTGCTCTATCGTACGGGATTGGGACACGGAGACGCTCTTCATTTAGGTGACTTCATCCCGGATCGTGATGGTCTGGAAGTATTTATGGTACACGAAGAAAAGTCGGCTGCTTATGGTTTTGAAATGCGTGATGCCCGGACCGGAGAAATACTTTCGGGACGTAAAATGGGGGCAGACATCGGCCGTGGTCTTTGTGCAGATATCGATTCGCTTTCACGTGGTGCCGAATATTGGTCTCTGGCTAAGTTCAATCTAAGTAGCGATGGCAGCTCTTACAACAATATAACCTTCAACTGCGATGGCGACTCTATTTCAGGGAAACGTCCCCCCGTCAATTTCCGCACATACTGGACAGGAAATCTATCTGAGGAAGTACAGGAAAAAGGAGTTATCTCTAAATGGGTAAATGCAACCTCCAGTTGTGCTACCGTGACCAACTTCGTATCGACTTATGGTTGCGGCGTAAACCTCATTAAAGATACCCCTTCGCTGCAAGCCGATATTTTCGGAGACTGGCGAGAAGAGTGTATCTATTATGATGAAGCACCAAGAGTAATCTGATGATCTTCTCTACTCCGTTTACCTCTCCGTATCGGGTTCCGTGCCTGATGCACGATCATATTTACAGAATGTCTATCTGCTGGCAGAATGTGGCATATAATCAGCCTCCTCATTTGGGATATTATTTGCGTGACTATGTAAAAAAACAACAATCCAACCCCACCGGCATATCACAACCCTCTATAACGGAAGAGCAAAGTAATATTGAAATACCCTTCACTCTTATTTCCGAGGGCATTGTTATCCGTTATACAGACATGAATAATACATCCTGCAACATTCGTGTTTATTCTCAGGATGGTTTGTGTGTGTATCACACAACAAATAAGTTTCAAGGAAACGGAGAAATTAAGCTTGAAGGTCTGGAAGAACTGAAAAAAGGCGTTTACCTGCTCTCTGTAGTTGCTGACGGAGTAAGAACTGTTAGGAAGATTATACGATAAACATAGAATAAAAACGAAATAAAGCCCATCATTGAAATACTGTTTATCAATGATGGGCTTACAAATTTTGTAAACTTGATTTAGAGATAAAATAGCCCAGTAACCAACCGTTATCAGTAGTACAACTATAATACACTGATCTTTTTATTTCAATTCAAAAGGAACCACTCCTTTAATATCGGCGGCAGAGGCAGCTATTACAGCTTCAAACTTACCCGGTTCGGCCACCCATTCATGTTTGGTGTCATCGAAGAAACTCAGGGCATCTTTAGCTATCGTAAATGATACGGTCTTTTCCTCACCCGGAGCAAGCTTTACTTTATCAAAACCTTTCAACTCTTTAACAGGACGGGGCAAAGATGATTTTTTATCACTGATATAGAGCTGGACTACTTCCTGACCTTCACGGGTGCCAGTGTTCTTTACAGATACCGTAAAAGTAATTGTATCATCGGCAGACATCGTTTTCTTATCGGCAACCGGTTTACCATATTCAAATGTAGTATAACTCAACCCATAACCAAACGGAAAGAGTGGCTTCACCTTCTTCTGTTTATCGGTCCAACGATACCCTACGAAAATACCTTCATTGTACTTTTCGTTGACAATGTTACCTACCTTTTCATTGCCGGGATACTCGCCCAGCTGATGTGCGGGCACGTCTTCCAACTTAGCAGGAAAGGTAAAAGGTAATTTACCGGACGGATTCACATCACCAGTCAATACAGCAGCAATAGCTGTCCCTGCCTCCGAACCTAAAAACCATGCCTGCAAAATAGCGGGGACTTCTTTCACCCAAGGCATTGCAACAGCATTGCCGGAGATATTGATTACAATCAGGTTCTTATTAACTTTGACGAGTTCTGTAATAACTTTATCCTGATCGTACGGTAAACCAAGTCCGGCACGGTCAGAGTCCTCACAATCCTGATGCGCACTTTTGTTTAATCCTCCAATGAATATTACATAATCCGCTTCACCTGCCACACGTACAGCCTCAGCAATAAGTTCCTCCGGAGTGCGGTCATCTTTCAGATTCTGCCCTGAAACGACGCCGTTGTACTCGCCACTTGCATCACCTACATAACCGCGCGCATAGACAACTTCTGCCTTATTACCAACGCGGTTGCGAATGCCATCCAGCGGAGATATTTCACGTTGCACTTTCAAAGAAGAAGAACCACCACCTACAGTCATCATCTTTACAGCATTCTCACCGATCACGGCAATTTTTTTTGTATTATCAAGATCGATAGGTAAGAGATCGTTGTTATTTTGTAACAATACAATACCCGCCTCACCTATCTTACGGGCAGCTTCATAGTGTTCCGGTGATCTCATTGTGCCATAAGGACGGTTACGATCCATTGTTGTACGGAAGGCTAGACGAAGAATACGGCGTACCTTATCATCCAACTCTTTTGTACCTACCTTACCCGACTTTATACGTTCGAGATAAGGTTGCGCCAGGTAATAATTGTCATAAGCATTACTCGTACCGTTAGACAAACCATTGGTCCAGCTACCAAACTCCATGTCGAGTCCGTTGGTTATAGCCTGGTCTGTGTCATGTACACCTCCCCAATCGGATACAACTACACCATCGAATCCCCATTCACCTTTTAATATGTCATTCAGCAGGTATTGATTATGGCAAACATGTTGATCTTTGTACAAATTATAAGAACCCATGATGGCCCATGTGTTACCTTCCTGAACAGCTGCCTTAAAAGCAGGCAGATAGATTTCGTACAGAGTACGGTCATCTACTATCACATTTGTAGTGTGGCGATTCACTTCCTGGTTATTCAACGCATAATGCTTCACACAGGCAGCCACTCCATTCTTTTGTACTCCCTGTATATAAGGAACAACCATACGCCCTGCCAGATAAGGATCTTCGCCCATATATTCAAAATTACGCCCATTCAACGGTGTACGATAGATATTCACACCCGGTCCCAACAAAACGGTTTTATTACGATAGCGGGCTTCTTCTCCGATACTTTTTCCGTAGAGCATAGACACTGTCGGATCCCAGGTAGCAGCCAGACAAGTTAAAGCCGGAAAAGCCACACAGGAATCATTGGTCCAGCCAGCCTGATCCCATTCATCCCACAACACTTCGGGACGTATACCGTGAGGTCCGTCTGTCATCCAAAACTCCGGAATACCCAAACGCGCCACACCCGGGGAACTGAATTTTGACTGTGCATGCGTCATGGACACCTTCTCCTCTACTGTCATTCGGGATAGAGCATCCTCTACTCTCTCTTCTATCGGCTTGCTATCGTCAAGATAAACCGGGGTCTGCGCAAAAACAGGCAGAGCAGTCAGGGACAAGCCCAATAACATTGATCTTACTTTCATGATACTATTTACTTATTATACAAAAAAATTAAAACGAGACGTTTCGTCGTATACCAGTTATTTAGCTATAAATATATTAGTTAAACGACAAACAAGTTCCTTTTTATTAAACAAATTCACTAACATTAAGAATTGCATATACCTGCCGTTCCTCAATTAAGTGATACGACAAGCGCAAAACGCAATAATCGTACCGGTCTCGTTCCTTAATCTATTGTGTCTCATTCTCCTCTATCATACATTATAATCAAACGAACGAAAGGTCGTAATTGAACGATGTACGACATGTGCATGTCGTGCTGTACGAGATGCACATGTCGGGATGTTCCACATGCACATCTCGTGCAGTACCAGATGTGCATGTCGTACATCGTTCTTCACCGGGATAAAAGAGATACCCCGGGAAGAAAAGCCGTAAGTGCTATAATATCATTTATAAATCAGCGTAGACAGATATTCCTCTGCAAACATCTCATTGGCTACTTCAAGAAGATTATCTGCCGTCAATGTCTCTATACGTTTACAGACTGTATCCAGATTCTCAAACTTATTGTAATGCAGGAAAGTTTTAGCCATACCCAAAGCATTGTTCTCAAAGTTATCCGAAGCTACACAGATTTGCCCTATCAACTGTTTTTTGGCAGCTTCAATTTGTGAGGAAGTCATCTTTACATCACGCATCCGCTTTAGTTCTTTATAAGTCAATCGCAGACAAGTATCCACATCCTCAAGGTCTGTACCAAAGTAGATGGAAAAAGCACCGGTATCCGTATAAGAAGTCAGATTGGATTCTACATTGTATACCAACCCACGGCGTTCACGTAAAGCAACATTCAGACGGCTATTCATACCGGGACCACCCAAAATATTATTCAGCAGATAGAGAGCGGTACGTTTATCATCATAAGCATTATACCCCCGGCTCCCTAACATCACATGAGCTTGGTGAGTGTCTTTCGGTATTACCAGGTGTTCCGGGACATATAATGGCGGTGGAGTACGCAAATTTTTCACCTCGCCAGCCGGTATATCCGCCATCAGCCTTTCCAACATATTAACTAACCTCTTAAAATCAATTTTTCCCTGAACAAAGAAAACCATATTAGAGGGTTGATACAGTCGTTGTGTAAATGCCAGAGCATCAGCTGTCCGGAATTGCCTCAGCAGCTCCGGGCGCCCCAAAATATTACGCCCCAATGGATGCCCACGGAATATCATATCTTCAAAGTCATCAAAGATCAATTCCGAAGGATTATCTTCATAAGATTGTATTTCGTCAATGATCACTTCTGTCTCTCTTTCTATCTCACGCTGCGGAAAAGTAGAACGGAATACAATATCGACCAGCAATTCTACTGCACGCGACAGGTCATCTGCCAGAAAAGCAGAGTAAACTACCATCTCTTCTTTATTGGTATAGGCATTCAAATCACCTCCCACAGCTCCATACGGTTTAATATATGCCAGGCCTTCCGCTTTTGCGTGCCTTTAAAGATAAGATGTTCTACAAAATGAGCCATTCCCTGTTCATTTTCAGTCTCATCACGAGTACCGGCATTCACAGCAAAACCACAATAAGTCACATCGGAAACTACAGGTTTACAAATAATCCTCAAGCCATTTGACAGAGTATGCTCGACCTGCTCCGTTAGTAAATTCTTCATTATCAGTACTAAGTTTTATTGATGCTACAAAAATACAATAAAACTTATTGTCGTTTATAGAAAATTGCAGATATTTGTAGACTATAACAGTGACAACGTGTATGGAAAAGATAGGAATATTCTGTTCTGCATCAGAAAACATTGACAAAATGTATTCCGATGCTGCTGTCCGGGTAGGTAAATGGATAGGTGAAACAGGCAAAACTCTTATATATGGCGGTGCCAGTCTCGGACTTATGGAATGTATAGCACAGGCAGTAAAAACAAACGGTGGACACATTATTGGTGTAGTTCCCGCCAAACTTGAAGAGAACGGAAAAGTCAGCACGCTGCCGGATCGTATTATTCATACCCATAACCTCAGTGATCGTAAAGACATTATCGTAGAAGAATCAGATATATTACTGGCTCTTCCGGGAGGCGTAGGTACATTGGACGAGATATTCCACGTCATGGCAGCCGCATCCATCGGTTATCATCATAAGAAAGTGGTGTTTTACAATGTGAATGGTTTTTACGACACCTTATTAGCAGCACTCAAAGAGATAGAAAGTAAAGGGTTCGCCCGTCATCCGTTCTCTACATACTATGACATAGCCCACACACCGGAAGAATTAAAAGAAATAATGACCATATGATAGAATCCATTAAAGACCTTTTGCAGAAGGAAGCACAAGCTGTGCTGAATATCCCCGTAACAGACGCTTATGAAAAGGCTGTAGACCTTATCATAGAACAAATTTGTATCAAAAAGGGTAAGCTTGTAACCAGTGGCATGGGAAAAGCCGGGCAGATTGCCATGAACATTGCTACCACATTCTGTTCTACCGGTATTCCCTCTGTTTTTTTACATCCAAGTGAAGCACAGCATGGCGACCTGGGTATTTTGCAAGAGAATGATTTGCTATTACTCATTTCCAACTCAGGTAAAACACGTGAAATTGTGGAATTAACACAGCTGGCACACAACTTGAATCCCGGATTGAAATTTATTGTAATTACTGGTAATCCGGACAGTCCACTGGCCGATGAGTCAGATGTCTGCCTCAGTACAGGTAAACCGGCGGAAGTATGTACATTGGGAATGACCCCTACTACATCGACTACCGTAATGACTGTAATTGGAGACATTCTGGTGGTACAAACCATGAAAAAAACTCAATTTACGATTGAAGAATATTCCAAACGTCATCATGGCGGTTATCTGGGAGAAAAATCAAGAGAGTTATGCGTAAAGTAATCGGTATTGGCGAAACAATTCTCGATGTCATCTTTGAAGGAAATCGGCCCTCGGCTGCCGTACCGGGTGGCTCTGTCTTCAATGGTATCGTATCGCTAAGGCGTACGGGTATAAATGTATGCTTTATCAGTGAAACGGGAAATGATCATGTAGGTAACATCATTCTGCAATTCATGCAGGATAATGGGTTGCCAACAGAACATGTAAACGTTTTCCCCGACGGAAAATCGCCTGTATCCCTTGCCTTTCTGAACGAGCGTAACGATGCAGAATACATCTTCTACAAAGATTATCCCAAACAGCGCCTTGATGTATTATTTCCGGAAATACATGAAGACGATATCGTAGTTATCGGTTCTTACTATGCACTCAATCCTGTACTCCGCGAAAAAATAGTGGAGTTACTGGAAACAGCAAAAGAGAAAAAAGCGATTATATATTACGATCCCAACTTCCGTAGCTCACACAAAAACGAAGCTATGAAGCTCGCATCTACCATTATCGAAAATTTGGAGTACGCAGATATTGTACGTGGATCAATAGAAGACTTTTTCTATATGTACGGACTGAATGATACAGATAAAATATACAAAGATAAGATCCAGTTCTACTGCCCTAATTTTATTTGTACGGCAGGAGCAGAACAAATCGCACTGCGCACCAAAAACTTTCGGAAAGACTATCCGATAGAACCGCTGAATGCAGTAAGCACTATCGGAGCTGGGGACAACTTCAACGCCGGACTTATTTATGGTATGCTGAAGTATGATGTACGCTATCGCGACCTGAATGGCCTGAATGAAGAAATATGGGATAAAATCATCGGGTATGGCAAAGCTTTTGCTGCAGAAGTTTGTAAGAGCTTCAACAATTCAGTCTCAAAGGAATTCGCTGAAAAACTCATTGAGAAATAAGTTCCGGATATTCTACGTTCCAGAACGAGTATAGGTATCTCCATGTGGATCTGTGTGAGTATTAAAAACTCTGTAGTTTGTCTAATAATAGCAAAGTAATAACAAAGTCTGCCAGTTATTCATATCTTTGCAATTAGAGTTTTAGACAATATACTATGTATAAGAACCTGATCAACTGGCTTGCTATTTTCCTTTTGTTCCCTTCATGTTCCAAAACGCCACCGAATATCTCGGTTGTTTGTGAGGAAAACAATGTAGGAAACTGTATCATTAAGTGGGAAACGGCCCCTCTTATTCAGGGGCAGGTGAAAGTATACGCGTCTACCAACCCGGAAATGATACCGGAAACACTCCCAATTGCCGCTGCCCCTATTTCCGATGGTAGAATGACCATTGTCACAGACGACCCTTCCAGACGGTATTATTATATGATGGTATTTAACAATAAATACCGTGTAAAAATAGCGACCCGAAATGTGAATATCCCCGGTATACAAAACTTCCGCGATCTGGGTGGATATAAATCCTCTGCCACAGGAAAAAACGTTCGTTGGGGGATGCTCTATCGCTCGGCACAGATTGACAGCCTCGGTTGTGCTGCACTCAGGGAACTAAGAAATATAGGAATAAAAACCATTATCGATTTTCGTACTCCCGAAGAACGTAATAACTATCCGCAGATTCAAAAAGGCTTCAATGTCGTTTACATTCCCATTGCAACAGGTAACATGGAAAAGGTGTTACAAGGCATACAAGAGGGAAAAATCAAGGGTGATACCATCAACCGTATCGTAGAGCAAATGAATCGTAAACTGGCAATAGATTATCGTAATGAGTATAAAAAGCTTTTCAGCATTTTGCAGGATCAAAGCAATTATCCCATTATCATTCACTGTACTTCCGGCAAGGGACGCACAGGTGTTTCCTCTGCCATCATTCTTGCCGCTCTGGGTGTAAACGAAGATATCATAATGCAGGATTATCGTCTGAGTAACGATTATTTTAATATACCCAAAGCCTCTAAATATGCCTACAAACTTCCGGTAAATTCGCAGGAAGCCATCACTACCGTTTATACGGCAAAAGAGGATTTTCTGAATGCTGCCAAAGAGGAAATAGAGCGGACGTATGGAGATGTGCCGACTTACCTTGAAAAGGGACTCGATCTCACCACTAAGGACATCGAGCAATTACAAAGTATTTTGCTGGAATAATACTAATGAGAGGTATATATCCTCTTCAATATACTTCTGGCAACGTGTGGACGATAATGCGAGTCTTCGTAATAATTATGGTAATCAACCGTAATTTCATTTGTTCCCGAAAAATCAAAAACGTTTTCCTTTCCAAATATTTCCCTGAGAATGCCCAGATCCTGAGGATTCAATTTTATCTGATCAAATAAAGGATTTATCACGATCTTATAATCAGTGTGATGTTTTTTAAAAATTTGCACCATTTCTTCCAGCATTTCCCGTTGCTTAATCACTATGACAGGTCGTGACACAGAATCAGGAAAACTTTTATCCTCAAACACCTTCATTTTCTTTTCATTATAAAAAGTACCATCAGCTATCTCTCGTTCAAACTCCACAGATTTAGCCTCGTTAGTATTCTTGTCATATCGGAATCGCTCATCTGAAAGTAAATAACTCTCTGCCATATACTTCTTCACTTCACCACTCAATTTAAAATCGGCTAAAGCATACAGAAATTTTGGACTAAAGAAAGCTTTAATAAATGAACAATGAAAACCAAAAATATTCGTATAATTCTCCAACTGAGGGGCAATACAATACAGATGTCCATCTTTACTTTTATCTTGTTCAAGAATTGACTTATCAAGTATTAGTAAAGCATTATGAATACTATTTCCACTTTTGTCTATATACATCACTTTTTTATACAATGCATACAATGACTCCAAAGACGCATCAAAATGAAAGCAACTACTACTATCCGGCAGATACTCTCTCCAATCGGCTATCTCGTAGTACATACTTCTTGAATTCCCGAAAACAAAAGAATCATAATGAAGAGCAACATGCCGTTTTTCAAAGGTAGTTGTACTTATATACCGGCATTTAAACCGACACCGGGCTTTTCATCTTCAGCATAGAATGCATCGTAATCATAGATAACTTTAAAAACATCCAAGGCAAAATATAGCACTAACAATAGTACAAACGGAATTGCCATCAGCAACGTCTTATATATAAACTTTCTAATACCGCTCCTTGTCATACCAATATCTCTTAAAACTGAAAATAGATAAACTGAGTGCTTTGACCTGCCTGCCAAAACAATACTGAAATGATCGCATAGTAAATAGCATATCTGAGCAAAGGAGACTTTATCTGCCCATCCAATTGCAAAGCGTGTTGCTTATCTCTCTGAATCCATTCTACAAGTATCAACACCGCAATAAACATACATGCCATCTTTCCTTGTTGAGGGATTCCAAAATGCCCATTAGTTATCATACGAACAATATACTGCCAGGCATCGTATATTGTCCTGGAACGGAAAATAATCCAGCCCAACACAACCAAAATGAATGTACATATCATCTGGATTGTCTCTCGTAACGTAGGAAGTTTCTTACCCTTAGCTACAACATCCGTAAATCTACGATTCCTGCCCAGCAGCAATAAAGGTAAGAATAGTAAAGCATGAAAGGCCCCCCAACAGATAAAAGTCCAGTTAGCTCCATGCCACAGGCCACTAACCAGAAAAATAACCACTGTATTACGGAAGCTTTGCCATTTTCCTCCCCGACTTCCTCCCAAGGGAATATAAATATAATCACGAAACCACGTAGTCAGAGAAATATGCCAACGTCGCCAAAACTCCGCAATATCCCGTGAGAAATAAGGAAAATTAAAGTTCCTCATTAGATTAATACCAAACAGACGAGCCGTACCTATTGCGATATCAGAATAACCGGAGAAATCTCCATAAATCTGAAAAGTAAAAAGTACTGCTCCATAAAAAAGAGTCAAACCATCATGTTGATAATAATTTTCAAAAATCTGATTGACAGCAACCGCACAATTATCAGCAATCACCAACTTCTTAAATAGTCCCCATAATATTTGTCGCATCCCATCCGTAGCTTTAGCATAATCAAAACTACGCGATCTCAGGAACTGAGGCAGAAGATGAGTAGCCCTTTCGATAGGACCTGCCACCAACTGAGGAAAGAAGCTAATGAAAGCAAAGAAAGCAACAATATCATGTGTTGGTTTCATTTTATGCTGATATACATCAATCGTATAACTTAATGCCTGAAAAGTATAAAAACTGATACCCACCGGCAAAAGAATATCTAGTGTTACCCAATCCAGTTGTAATCCAAAAGTAAGAAATAGTTGTGTAAGATTCTCTGCGAAGAAATTGTAATACTTAAATATTGCAAGAATTAGCAGATTCAACAATATATTAGCGACACTTATCCATTTCTGTAAGTTGCGGTCTCCTTCTTTTTTTTCAAGCAAAATGCCACTTCCAAAACTACAAAAGGTTGTAAATGCGATAAGAATCAGAAAACGCGCATCCCACCATCCATAAAACAAATAACTGACTGCAACAATAAACAGGTTTTGCCACTTTAACGATTTAAATACAAACCAATAAAGTAGAAAAACAACCGGCAGGAAAATTAAAAATTCAAAAGAGTTAAATAACATTTCTCTCAGATTACGCTGTAATGCACTAATAACGGTAATATACCTTTATAAGTATGCAAAATTAAATAAAAAACAAACAATGCTATAGTCAAAAGAATTAGTTTCCACTAATTTTACGTATATTTGCGCCCGAATATAAAGATATACAGAGATTTAATGAAGACATTTGAAGAGCTTGGCGTTTCTCCGGAGATACGTAGAGCAGTCGAAGAAATGGGATACGAGAATCCCATGCCGGTACAAGAGGAAGTGATTCCGTACCTTTTAGGAGAAAATAATGATGTAGTAGCTCTTGCTCAAACAGGAACTGGGAAGACAGCCGCATTTGGTCTGCCGCTGATACAACAGATTAATGTAAAAAACCGTGTTCCTCAATCGCTTATCCTTTGCCCTACACGGGAGCTTTGCTTGCAGATAGCAGGTGATTTAAATGATTATTCCAAATACATCGACGGATTAAAAGTACTGCCCGTATATGGTGGATCATCTATAGATAGCCAGATACGTAGTCTGAAACGTGGTGTACACATCATAGTAGCTACTCCAGGTCGTTTGCTCGATCTGATGGAACGCAAAACCGTTTCCCTCTCTACTATCAGCAATGTTGTAATGGACGAAGCTGATGAGATGCTGAATATGGGATTCACAGACAGTATTAACGCTATTCTGGCAGACGTTCCGCAAGAACGTAATACGTTGCTTTTCTCAGCTACTATGAGTCCGGAAATAGCACGTATTTCTAAGAACTATTTGCGCGACGCCAAAGAAATCACCATTGGACGTAAAAACGAAAGTACAAATAGCGTGAAGCATATTGCATATATGGTTCAGGCGAAAGATAAATATGCCGTACTCAAACGTGTAGCAGATTACTGTCCGCAGATATATGGTATCGTTTTCTGCCGTACCCGTAAAGAGACGCAGGAAATTGCCGACAAGTTAATGCAGGAAGCTATAACGCCGATTCATTGCATGGAGAACTCTCTCAGGCACAGCGTGACGCCGTTATGCAGAAATTCCGTTTACGCAATATACAAATATTAGTCGCTACAGACGTAGCTGCACGCGGACTGGATGTAAACGACTTAACCCACGTCATCAATTACGGCCTGCCGGATGATACGGAAAGCTATACGCACCGCAGCGGACGTACCGGACGTGCGGGAAAAACAGGTATCTCTATCGCTATTGTTAACATGCGCGAGAAAGGGAAAATGCGTGAGATAGAGCGTATCATTGGCAAAAAGTTCATTATGGAGCAAGTCCCCACAGGCAAGCAGATCTGTGAGAAACAGCTCATCAAGGTAATTGACGATATTGAAAAAGTAAAGGTTAATGAGGAAGAGATAGCGGACTTCATGCCCGAAATCTACCGTAAGCTGGAATGGTTGAGTAAAGAAGACGTTATCAAACGCATGGTATCTATGGAATTCAACCGTTTCCTTGAATACTATCGTGACCGCGAAGAAATACAAACTGCAACCGATAGCCGTGGCGAACGTGGCACGCGCACCGAAGGACGCGGAAGCGTGATAATGGCGGTAGCCGTACAGCAGCACCGGGATTCACCCGTTTATTCATCAATCTGGGTAAAATGGACAACTTTTTCCCGAACGAACTTATCAACCTGCTGAATAGCAATACTCGCGGACGCATCGAACTGGGACGTATTGATCTGATGAAGAACTTCTCATTCTTTGAGGTAGATGAAAAAGAGGCACAAAGTGTTATAAAAGCGCTGAATCGCACAAACTGGAATGGACGTAGGGTTTCAGTCGAAATAGCCGGAGAAGAAGGCGGAGAAGGGCGCAAAAACAGTGGCAGATACAAAGATAACGGCAGAGATGCAAAGTCATCTGCATCAACAAAACCACGCAAAGACAAACCGGCCAGAGCAACTTCAGCTTCTACTGACAGCAAAAAACAAAAGCCAAGCCGTGAGGAACGTGGATACAGTAATGCACGTGGTAAAAAAGACGACTGGCAGCAGTTCTTTAAAGATGAAAAATCGGATTTTAGTGAAGAAGGATGGGCACGTAGAAAAAAGAAAAAATAATCTTATAGAATCGTTACTATAAAAAAACTTGTATTATACACACAATTCACCCGAATGTAGAAATAATCTATATCCGGGTGATTTGTTTTATATAGCCGAATGAAAATAAAAGAAGCCAAGAAAAACACTACCTTTGCAGCGTTTTTACTGATTAACGCCATCCCTTGATATGAATAAACTAAATGGTTTCCTGTATGGTCTACTGTCTTCGGCATCCTTCGGCCTCATCCCGATGTTTACCATTCCTGCAATGCATCAAGGGATGCAGTTTGAATCCATTTTGCTATATAGATTCGCTTTTGCCACACTGGCTTAGGAGTTATTTTGTTAATTGACGGACAGTCATTTCGTATCAACCGCCGTGATATACCTTCCCTCCTTTTACTGGCATTTTTTTATCTTATATCTGCGGTGTTCTTATTCTGGGGATATAAATTTATGGCAAGTGGGATAGCTACAACTTTGCATTTCATGTATCCTGTATTGACTACACTGATCATGATGCTATTCTTCCGGGAAAAGAAATCGATCTGGCGATTTATGGCCATAGCTCTGGCTGTGGCGGGAGTATTCTTTCTTTCTCAAGGAGATGATTCGGGAAGTATTACATTTATAGGTATCTTTATCGTTCTCCTCTCTGCTTTGGGATATGCGCTCTATTTAGTCACTGTGAGCCAGCTAAAATTAGGTCAGATGAAGGGGTTACGGCTCACATTCTATGTCTTCCTTTTCGGAACCCTGCTCCTTTTCATAGGAATTGGTACAACAGGACATATCCAACCGATCCCCAACCTGCATACAGCCGGAAATCTGGTAATGCTTGCCATTATCCCAACCGTTATTTCTAATCTTGCACTGGTAAGAGCAGTAAAATGTATCGGTTCCACACTCACCTCAGTCTTGGGAGCAATGGAACCGGTTACAGCTGTATGTGTAGGTATCTTCATGTTCGGCGAACCCTTCACGAACAGCGTAGGTTTAGGAATAATACTCATTATTACCGCAGTAACAGTGATCATTCTCAAACGGTAGAAAGATGCATATTACTCGCTTTTACCGGATATCTAACTCTTTTATAAGGTTACCCGCTTCTCCATACTTCTCAATAACGAAAAGTATATAACGCACATCTACGCCGATACAACGCTGCAAATCGGGTTCAAAAACAATATCACTGCTCATCGCTTCCCAGTTGCCATCAAAAGCAAGCCCGAGCAATTCTCCTTTGGCATTAAACATGGCACTACCGGAGTTACCACCTGTTATGTCATTGTTGGAGATAAAACAGACTCTCATTTCGCCCTTTTCATCGGCATAACGCCCAAAGTCTCCGGCACTGAACAATTCCAGTAAACGAGGACTGACCTCAAAATCCGGATCGTCCTGATGGTCCCGCATCTTTTCAAAAATCCCCAACGGAGTAGTATAATAGTTATAAATAGCGCCATTAAACGGAGAATAACTGCAAACCGTCCCGAAACTAAGCCGCATGGTGGAATTGGCGTCAGGATAGAAGTTACGGTCGACATACATCCGGCGAACAGCCGCATTAAACAACCGTTCATCCTTTTCTATGTTTTGCGAAGCCTCCACGATGGCCTGGTTCATATCATAATAAGACACCAGCAGATCAATGCCCAAAGAAATGGCTGGATCATCCAGCATACTAAATGTTGTATCACGCTCCAGATAGCGTTTCAATCCCCGTGGAGTAGTTATCTCGGAGCGAGCATACAAAGTGTCGATATAGGCCCGTTCATTGCCGTTATACAGCGTATCAATCGTCTGATACATCGGTGGCAGATATTCAGGAGAAACCTTTTCACGATATTCTTTCAGAAGTGCAGTAAACACATCTTTATCGATCGAAAGGTCCAGATTGTCATATTTCTCCAATAATTTCTTCAACCGCGCAACAACCTGCTTTTCTTCGGCTTCAAAATCGAAGTTAAGAATCTCAAGAGACAGCTGTACCAGCTCGGGCCCATTGATAAAGGATTCACCGAAATAGGCCAACGCACGGTTGGTTTCCCGACGGCTCTTATAGTTCAGTTCCAGGGAAGATAACAAATGCATCAGTTTCTCCCGTTCGGCAGGAGTATTCTGAATCCATTGACGGAGGGTCGTTTCCAACTCTCGTTTCTTTTCAAGTACTTTCAGCTTGCGGATGGCTTTGTTTGTCCCGATACTGTTTTTCCAGTAATTGGAGCTTTCATCATACTTTGAAGCATATTTGATACGAATATCTGCCCGCCGATCCATCTCACGCTTCCAAATAGCCTGCTTTACACCACGCACATCTATCATCGCCTGGTTCATACCATTCATCATCTCCTCAATGCCGAAGGAAGAGAGGAAACGTTCCGTACTACCGGGATAGCCCAAAGTCATACAAAAAGACCCTTCTTTATATCCGTCAAGCGAAACAGGTGCTACATAGGTCGGATGATAGGGTACATTGTCCGGTGAGTAATCAGCCGGACGATTCTTTTTATCGGCATAAATGCGAAAAACACAGAAGTCACCGGTATGGCGGGGCCACATCCAGTTATCCGTATCCCAACCGAATTTTCCAATAGAAGAAGGAGGAGCAAACACCAGACGAACATCGTTGAAATCGCGATAAACTGAAAGCCAAAACTCATTTCCACCATAATAAGCATCAACGACTCCCACAAGAGTAGAATCTTTGAGACTCACTTCGTCTGCTATAAGACGCGAAATAGAATCAACAGCAACCATACGTTCCTGCTCGGTCATAGCGTCATGGGTTACTTTCAGCACCCGCTTGGTCACATCTTCGGTGCGAAGCAGAAAACGAACATAAAGCTCCGGATTGGGTAACTCCTCGTCCCGGTTACGAGCCACAAAACCATCTTTCAGGTAATCGTGTTCTACGGTGGAATGTTGCTGCACACTGCTGAAACCGCAATGGTGATTAGTAAAAACCAATCCGTCTTCTGAGACAACTACCCCCGAACAAAACCCACCAAAACTAACAACGGCATCCTTCAACGAAGCCTTCTTAGGATTATAGAGTTTATTGGCAGGCATCTGCAAACCCAGTTCTTTCATCGTTTGCCGCGTTTGTTTATTCAGGTTCCCCAATAGCCACATTCCCTCGTCAGCATGAACAGCCGATGAGATGAAAAGGGCAATAATTGTAAATAGTTTAAGTCTCATCTATATTGAATTTAGCAGTCAGTTTTTTATTTTACTCTGTTATCAGACGTAGTTTCTTCGCCCCTACACGGGCTTGCAGCCATTCGGTTATTTTCCTCTTCTCACTCTCACTCGGATGACGGGTAAACTTCAGTACAGCCAATGCAATCGTATCCGTTTTCAACGAATCCACCGTAGTTTCAAGTGTATGCGAGATCGAAACGGTTGTCACTGAAGGGTACAATACCTTTAGTTCCGGTATAATAGTACGACTCATTTCATCATAAGATTTATACTTCTCAAGGTTCTTTTCCAGAGAGGAAATCTTTTTTTGTTGTTCTTGCAGCCGTTGTTCACTGTTCTTATAAAAGTCTTCCATGACCATGGCACGAATGGACGAAATATCCATTGCATCGTTGTTCATACCTTGTAGCACAACCAACTTTGTTTCCTCCAGTTTATACTGTTTCATCTTACTACGCGCCAGAGCAATAGAAGCCTCAGGAACTTCAGGACCAATAAGCACCACACGAATCTCCCGGTGTTCGTAACTAATCTTCTTATCAAGCACCTGTGTATTTTCAAAATTCAATTCCGTATTGATAAAGTGATTGGCAGCCGTTTCATAAAAAGTGCTTTTGATAATGCCGAATGTCAGATAAACAGCCGGGCACATCGTAAGGACAACGATCAGGATAATATATTTGCGTACCGTCTTCTCACGTTTCTTGTCTACAAATTCCTTCCGTTGGAAATGCATCACCCGTACTCCGATAAAGGTAGCCAGGCTAATGAAAACGGAGTTGATAAAATAGAGGTAGAAAGCTCCCAGAAAATAAATCAGGTTACCCGATGCCAACCCGTATCCTGCTGTACAGAGTGGGGGCATCAATGCCGTAGCAATAGCAACGCCCGGAATCACGTTTCCCTTTTCCTTTGTAGAGAGGGCAACAACACCTGCCAATCCACCAAAGAGTGCGATGAATACGTCATAAATCGTAGGTGAAGTACGTGCCAGCAATTCCGACTGCGCCTCGGCAATGGGGGTGAAAAGGAAAAAAACAGTTGCCGTAGTAACGCTGAATGCAGTGGTTATGAGGAAACTCTTTAAGGAGCGTTTCATCAATTCAAAGTCGTTCAGCCCGACGGATAGCCCCACTCCCATAATAGGTCCCATCAATGGGGAAATCAACATCGCACCGATAATTACTGCGGTAGAGTTCACATTCAGTCCTAACGAAGCCATAAAGATTGCGAAGATCAGAATCCAGAGGTTAGCTCCTTTAAATTCCACTCCTTTACGGATAGAGTCAATGGTTTCCAACTCATTGTCCTTGTCCTTTCGCAAATCGAGATACTCACGAAGAAAGCTCTTTACGGCAAAAATGTTTCGGTTGTCTGTTTTCATAATCACTTCTTCACAAAACGGTTAATAACTGGAATTTGCTTCAACGGCAAATCATGTTTGATGATATATCCTATAAATACAAACAGTAACAGCGTACGTAAAAGCAGGCGGAGCAACATATTATCCACCGGTATCCACTCTCCTGCCACATAGATCATTAATGCCAAAAGTACGTATCCACCGATACTCTTCAGGTCATATGCGATCGGGTATTTCTTTTGTCCCACGAAATAAGAGAGCAACATGGCAACAGCATATCCGGTGAAACCTGCCCAGCACAAGCCATATAGCCATACACAGGAATCAGAAAGGCATTCATCAGAATAACAATCGTACAAGCTGTCAGCGAAAAGTAAGCTCCCCATTTCGTCTCGTCCGTCAGTTTATACCAGAACGAGAGATTAAAATACACACCCATAAACATCTCGGCAGCCATAACGATAGGCACTACTTTCAACCCTTCCCAGTAATCACGTCCGATAACATAACGCAATATATCGAGATAAAACATCACCGTGAGGAAGGCTAAAAGAGTGAAAATGATGAAGAACTTCATGGCTTGTGCATACATTTGCCGGTTATCCTTCTCTTTACTCTTACCAAACACAAATGGTTCGTAAGCAAAGCGGAATGCTTGTGTAAACATAGCCATAATCATCGCTATCTTACTGGTGGCTCCATATATACCAACTGCACATCAGCCTCTACCGGATCGGGATAAACAAACGGAAAGATAATCTTATCAACCACCTGGTTCAGTATACCCGCAATACCTAATATAAGAATAGGAAAAGAGTAACGAAACATCCGCTTCATCAAATCACGATCCAGTGTATAACGGAAACCGCGCAGTTCGGATATCAGGCAAAGCATTACCAGCGATGTACAAATAAGATTAATCAGAAAAGCAGCGCCTACATTGGTTCCTTTCATAAACACGAAGTAGACAATGTTGAGAATAATGCTGGCAAAGATGAATAACATCTTTAAAGCTGCAAACTTAATAGGACGATTTTTATAACGCAGATAAGCAAAAGGGATAGCCTGTATAGCATCCATTGCGATCACAATGAGCATCATCAAGATACCAGGGATGCTCTTCATACCCCATTACTCCGGCTATCGGCTCAAGAAACAAAAGACATACGGCAAGAAACGAAAGAGAAATAGCTGCTACAGTCAATAAGGTAGTAGAGTAAACTTTCACCGGGTCTTCTCCGCCCTTATTGGCAAAACGGAAAAATCCGGTTTCCATACCGCATGTAAGTAGTACAAGCAGAAGTGCCGTAATGGCATACATATTCGTAATAATACCATATCCTCCCGTAGAAGCGGGCATAGAAATTGTATAAATAGGCACCAACAGATAATTGAGGAAACGCCCTACTATGCTGCTAACACCATAAATGGCAGTATCTTTGGCTAATGACTTTAATCCACCCATGTTAATTAGTGATTAACGAGTTAGTGATAAGTGATTAGTTTTGGCTGTGCAGATACTTGCTGTTAGCAACTTCATTATCTCTTCGGCATCAGTAAACATACTACTATATTCTTCTGTATTTAAATACGAAGTTTCATGAAGTAACTCCAGCCAATAAAGAGACTCGTTACATTCTTTCTGCGCAATAGCATATTTATGAACGAAATCAAGTTTACTTTCTGCATATTCTCCTTCGCGTTGTAAAGCACCAATAGCTGTACCCGAACGTAGCAATTGTTTTGACATTATATGTTCATTTTTAGTTTGTGACAGATACTGATAGAGCTTTACAACACGTACAGCAAAAGCCTTGGTCTTAGTTTTCAAAATCCCTTTTCTATATTCCATACGCTCAATCGCTTATCACTAATCATTTATCACTAATCACTAAAACAGTGTTTGTTGACTACTATAAAGACTCCTCCCCAAATGTTTGTAAGCCAGTTCCGTCACTTCACGCCCACGAGGGGTACGTTTCAGGAAACCTTCTTTAATCAGGAACGGTTCGTATACCTCTTCGATTGTTCCGGCATCTTCACCCAAAGCGGTGGCAATGGTAGTAAGTCCTACCGGACCACCCTTGAACTTATCGATAATGGTACAGAGGATCTTGTTGTCCACTTCATCCAATCCGTATTTGTCGATATTCAGTGCTTCAAGTGAAAAAGTAGCAATCTCCGTATCAATAGAACCGGAACCCTTCACCTGAGCAAAGTCGCGCACACGACGAAGCAGTGCATTGGCAATACGAGGGGTACCCCGGCTACGCGAAGCAATCTCTCCCGCAGCGGGTATCGAACAAGGTACATCAAGGATAGCAGCCGAACGACGGATAATATTACTCAGCACATCGTCATCATAATATTCAAGATGCAGGTTAATGCCAAAACGCGCACGCAACGGAGCTGTCAACAGCCCACTACGGGTAGTAGCTCCCACCAGCGTAAAAGGATTCAGATCTATCTGAATACTGCGTGCAGAGGGTCCTTTATCTATCATAATATCAATCCGGTAGTCTTCCATAGCAGAGTACAGGTACTCCTCTACCACAGGTGACAGACGGTGGATCTCGTCAATAAACAGGACATCGTTCGGTTCAAGACTGGTAAGTACACCCGCCAGATCACCGGGTTTATCGAGCACCGGGCCTGAAGTGACTTTAAAGCCTACTCCAAGTTCATTGGCTATAATGTTTGAGAGAGTTGTTTTTCCCAATCCGGGAGGGCCATGCAGCAATACATGGTCTAATGCTTCACCACGAAGACGGGCGGCTTTGACAAAAATGCGGAGATTCTCCACCACCTTATCCTGCCCGCTGAAATCCTCGAAGCTAAGGGGACGGAGCGCATTCTCAAAATCCCGTTCCCGGCTTGTCAACTGATGATCGCGTATATTGAAATCTTCTTCCATAAAATCACATCCTCGTTCTTTTATATATCGTACAAAGATAATGCAAACCGAGAGTAGAATAAAATGAACGCGTTCATTTTTTATGCCAAGGTGCAGCTTATCTTCGCTTTTTTAACAAAGATAGTACAAATCAGAGAATAGTTGTATCGAGCAGACAGGATAATTGCCTCCTTTTCCGAATATACCTCTGATAAAGTAGCCGGAATACATGGATTATCTCAAACTATTTCATCTTGTTCAATTAGCGCTGCATATAGTGTTTCCGCTCTTCATCCGTCAACTTCTCTATCGAATAGCGAAGCATCGTACGGGGCATTTCACGTGCATACTTATCAAGAAACTGTAGTAATAAGTCCCGATTCCGTTTCCCCATTTCACGAAGCATCCAGCCGATAGCTTTCTGCATCAGATCGTGTTTGTGATGTAACAACAGTTCCGACAAACGGAGGATATCGACGAAATCGTTGTTTCTTATCAATGTAGCCGTAGCAACTACCGCGATACGCTGCTCCCAAAGAAGCGTACTACCGGCAAGACGATACAGATCTTCACGCGATTTGTCTCTCAGATACTCTCCTACAATATAGGGAGCTGACAAATCCACCAAGTCCCAGTTATTGATCCGTTCCGTTTGTGTCAGATAGAAATCATAGATCTCTTTTTGCTCCTTTTCACCGGACTTCTTGAAGCGCTCTACCAACATAAGCAATGCGCAGAGGCGGCACTCGTGCCAGTCACTTTGCAAGAGTTCTGCCATCACCTCAAACGGTTCTTCTTTGTGCCGCTTTGCCACCAGACGTGTATTGGGAACTACTACCCCTAAAAACTTATCACCTTCTCCGTATTGCCCCTTCCCTGTCTTAAAGAAATTGGGCAAATATTCCCTTTTCACCGGGTCAATATATGCTTCCAGCTCTTTCTGAATACTCTCAACTTTTGTCTTCATATCGTTATCTGTATAAATATAGCAAACCGAATCCCCGCCAAAAATAAACAAAATATGGATGATTAATGGAAAGTTATATCTATTTTTGCAAATAATACAGTAAGTACATTATGGTTCTAAATTACATCTGGATAGCATTCTTCATCATAGCTTTTATCGTAGCACTCGGAAAGCTTATCTTCACAGGAGACACACAAATATTTACCGAAATCATCAACTCTACGTTCAGCTCATCCAAAACGGCTTTTGAGGTTTCTCTCGGGTTAACCGGGGTTCTCTCCTTATGGTTGGGCATCATGAAGATTGGTGAAAACAGCGGTCTTATCAATGCACTGTCGCGTTGGTTGAGCCCGGTATTCTGCCGCCTGTTTCCCGATATCCCCAAGGGACACCCCGTAATGGGATCTATTTTTATGAATATGTCTGCCAATATGCTGGGACTTGATAATGCTGCTACTCCGATGGGGCTCAAGGCAATGAAAGAGTTACAAGAACTGAATCCGAAAAAAGATACGGCCAGTAACCCAATGATCATGTTTCTTGTTATCAACACTTCCGGACTGATACTGATACCTATTTCAATCATGGTATACCGTGCCCAAATGGGAGCTGCACAACCTACGGATATCTTTATCCCAATTCTGCTCAGTACATTCATTTCAACATTAGTGGGAGTTATTGTTGTTAGCATTTCCCAACGCATCAACCTGATAAACAAACCCATATTGATATTAATGGGAATATTGAGTCTTTTTTTCGGAGGTTTGATTTACCTTTTCACTGTTCTTTCACGTGAAGAAATGGGAACTTACTCTACGCTGATTGCCAATATCATACTATTCGGAGTAATCATTCTCTTTATCCTGACGGGCATACGAAAGAAAATAAATGTTTACGATTCTTTTGTAGAAGGAGCCAAAGAAGGGTTCAGTACTGCCGTACGAATCATACCTTATCTGGTAGCTTTCCTGGTAGGTATTGCAGTCTTTCGCACTTCAGGAGCAATGGATATTCTTGTCAACGGAATCGGACAGGTTGTAGGATTTTGTGGACTGGATACCAGCTTTGTCGGTGCTTTGCCTACCGGACTGATGAAATCACTGAGTGGCAGTGCTGCCAACGGATTGATGATTGACACCATGAAACAGTTTGGCCCCGATGCCTTTGTATCCCGCGTCAGCTGTGTAGTTCGCGGGGCATCAGACACCACATTCTATATTCTGGCTGTCTACTTTGGCAGTGTAGGCATTACAAAAACAAGAAATGCCGTTACCTGCGGTTTGATAGCCGACTTTTCGGGTATCATTGCTGCCATATTTTTCAGTTATTTATTTTTCTTTTAAAACAATACATTATCATGGCTGTAACTTATCAGACAGAGGGCGTAAAGATGCCCGATATTAAGAAACGGGAAACCACAGAATGGATCAAATCCGTAGCTGCCACTTATGGAAAGAGACTCGGTGAAATCGCCTATATTTTCTGTTCGGACGAAAAAATATTAGAAGTGAACCGGCAATATCTGCAACACGATTACTATACAGATATCATCACATTCGATTATTGCGAAGGAGATCGTCTTTCGGGCGATCTTTTTATAAGCCTCGATACTGTAAAAACCAATTCCGAACAGTTCAATACCACCTATAACGAAGAACTTCACCGTACTATTATTCACGGTATCCTTCACCTTTGCGGCATCAATGACAAAGGGCCGGGAGAACGGGAGATAATGGAAGCGGCAGAAAACAAAGCACTGGCGTTGCGATAGGGTTGAAAACTCTACATATATTGTCCATTATAAGGGGCAACATTGTCCAAATGAACTATTATGGCATTTACTTAAACAAAGGATACAGACTGATTCCGGTGAAAAAACCTTTATTTGCATAACTGCTGGTGAGAGGTGAGTTCTCTTTATATCTTACCGGCAGTTAAGCTTATTAAATATATAATCTTAAAAAAGTAAAGGAAACACCATGAAACATCTATTTTCAAGTTGGGCAATCAGCCTGTTTGCCCTGTTTATTATTGTCCCCAACAGTTTTGCCGCCAAATGGAAAGCCGAACATGTCATTCTTATCGGCCTCGATGGATGGGGAGCTTATAGCGTAGAGAAAGCAGATATCCCAAACACCAAGAGTTTAATGGAGAACGGTAGCTATACTTTAAAAAAACGTTCTACACTCCCCTCTTCAAGTGCTATAAACTGGGCTTCCATGTTCATGGGAGCAGGTCCGGAACTGCACGGTTATACCGAATGGGGATCTAAAACTCCGGAACTTCCCTCACGCGAATTGAACCAGCACGGTATTTTCCCTACCATTTTTCAAGTACTGCGGGATGCTGCTCCGAAAGCAGAGATTGGTTGCCTGTACGAATGGAACGGCATTAAATATCTGGTAGATACACTTGCATTGAGCTATCACAAACAGGCACCGGATTATAACAAGTATCCCACTGCTCTGTGCGAAATGGCAGTTAGCTATCTGAAAGAAAAGAAGCCGACCCTCACACTGGTTGCTTTTGATAATCCCGATCATATAGGTCATGGTGCAGGTCACGACACACCGGAGTATTATGCCAAACTGAAAGAACTGGACGGATATATCGGACAAATTATTCAGGCTACCAAAGATGCAGGAATATTTGACAAAACGATCTTTATTGTTACTGCAGACCATGGTGGCATTAACAAAGGACACGGCGGAAAAACGATGAATGAAATGGAAACCCCATTCATCATCTGCGGAAAAAACATCAAAAAAGGATTAAACTTCAACGAGAGTATGATGCAATTTGACGTAGCATCAACCATCGCCTACATCTTCGGACTGAAACAACCGCAAGTATGGATCGGCCGCCCGATGAAACAGGTTTTTAACAAATAAGAAGTCACGACATAGAGTACTACAAAAGTACGTACTTTATAGATATAAACTATGCATTTTAACTGTGCGTTAAATACTG
>BAJA01000004.1 GCA_000613465.1 Bacteroides nordii WAL 11050 = JCM 12987 | reverse complement strand
ACAGTTAAAATGCATAGTTTGTTTTACCGATTATAGTATCTTGAATTATATATCCAAGAAACATTTGCATAGCATCTATAATTTGGTTAGCGTCCTACAGTTAGATAACAAAAATCACATTCGGAACCACCTTTCATTTGTAATTATTTAGAAAGATAAACAGAATAAAAAAGAGAATTGACACATCAAAAATAAGCGACACAAAGTAAACCTACAACTCATTGGCAATCAAGACATTACAAAACACAATTTTCCTCTACGAGAAACGACCCGAAACTCTACGGAGATCGGGTCGTTTCTCGTAGAGCATCGGAGTGATCTTCGTAGAGTTTCAAGATGAAAGTTCACAAAATTGACAATCGGTATAAAACGAAAATAAACCGCACGACTTTATTGTAATAATTTATTCATACCACAAAATCAAGATCCATCTCAAATAATTAAATGGATTGATTCGGGACAATAGCCCTATTTTAGAAATAAAACCTCAATCCGCCCAATACATTGACGCGATTTATTCCGCTCTTTTCATCCTTCTTTAGTTCAACTCCATCCCGTTTCGGCAAGTTACTTGCAATTGAACTGGCTGATACGCCAAGTCCCACATGGCTCGACAACATATATTCTAATCCCATAGTGACATGTGCGCCAAATCCGGCAGTACTGTAATAGGGTTCATTATAAAGAAAAAGCCCCATGCCTACTCCGCACTTCAGAATCCATTTATCAAACTTTGTACGTAATGCAACCTCCGGTGCCAGATAAGACAATACCATATCTCCTCCCGGAAGCTCCGCTTTAAAACCAGAAGTCAGTACAAAAATATCCCCTTTGTCATCGTCGTCATACCTCATTGTCTCTCCACCCAAGGAAGCCGAGCAATTTGATACATCGTAACGGAAGTTTCCCTATGAGCCTCTTACTATCGATATTGTTTACAATATTATTCCTAACATCAATAAAAAGGAATAAAATCTTTACTATCTTTGCTTCCAAAGCGTAAAAACAGCTACCAGGCCGTAATATTAAATAGGTTGACAGTATAGTACTATCTATACATGCCATGATAGTCCATTTATACTATCTCTCAAATAAGATAAAGCAAGAAAAACAGATTGTAGAAATATAAAGAAACATGAACAGAACCACTAAACCAATTGCAAAATGCTTAAGCATTCTATTATTAATCACCTTATTTGCTTGTCACACGAATAAAGAATCGGCCATTGAGTTGTTTGAATACGGAAGGATTATGGAAGAAAGAATGCAACCTGATTCTGCGGTAGTTATGTATCAGAGAGCTATAAAGCAATCCATGGCCTCCAAAGATACAAAGCTAATTGGATTAATTTATAATCAACTGGGAGACTTATATCTGTCCCATTATCTATTTAATAAATCTCTTTTATCGTATCAGTCAGGGTTAAAATATAACCAATTATTCCTTGACAAAATTAATGCATCCAAATCTTTAAGAGGAATAGGGAAGAGTTATACATATCGTTCCATGCCCGATTCCGGTCTAATTTATCTATCTCAAGCCTTGCAACTATCCGAATCAATAAATGATAAGGAAGAAGTTGTTCGTATCCATAATAATATATCGAATGCTTACTTTGAACTGGAACAGTTTGATGAAGCGTTAAAACACAACATCCAAGCATTAAATATGACTAAAGATAGTACAAGCAAATATATTAATAGTTTTGCAAGAGCTGATATTATGTATCAATTACAGAAATATGATTCTGCACAATATTATTACACCATTAGTACTCAGTGCAAGAATCTTAACACCCAGGCTGGTAGTTATTATATGCTCTATGAGCTTTCAAAACTGTTAAACAATTCGGATACAGCATATTATCTCAGTCATTTTACAACACTTCGGGATTCAATTGAGGAAATTAGCCATCCGGACTTAATTCAATCAGCAGAGTATAGTTATTTCACTGACAACATTATCACGGAGCAAAAGAATAATCTAATATTTTGGATAGGCTTTGTTTTGTTTCTTTCATCTGTCGTGTTCTTAGTAACAATATCTATGCACAAAATAAAACTCAGAAATATTGAAAAAAACAGAAGAGAGGAAATAAAAAAATTAGTTAAAGAAATGAATAGGCTACACCGGAAGTTAGCCATACACATTAAAGAAAAGGAAAAGCAAACAGCGAAACTCTCACAAGTCGAAACAATGCAAAAGTTATCATTAATACAAAACAGAATTATTGATGAGATGAAAAAATATGCTACCGGATGCAACGAAAGTTTTGTGAAATCGAAATTCTGTGTCGAAATGAGAATACATTTCAAAAAATATCCTTCATTACTAACGGCTAAAGAACAAAAGAAGTTTTCAGAAGTAGTAAATACAAAATATCATGTATTCATTCAATATTTACAGGCATTTACTGATATGCCAGAAGATGATTGTCTTTTTTGTTGTTTAGCCTTGGCGCAATTTACAACTAAAGAATGCGCATTTATTCGCGGCGTCACAAATGACGCGATTCGTTCTCAAAAGACTCGGATAAAGAAAAGATTAGCAGACTCTTTTGCCTCAATAGAATTATTTGAGTTCATTTTTTCTTCAAAAATAAAAATGAATTGCTGATTTAACACAATATTTAGCTCTACATCATTGATGATCTGCAATTTACACAAAATTCACTTCGCACATCATTTAATTGTCCATACTTGAACATCGCGTTATATTTGCATCATAATAACTAAGAAACATGAGAAAAATTATTTTCATTATTACACTGGCTGTAAATGTAAGCATTCTAATGCAGGCTCAGCCAAGAGTACCGACAAGAGTAATCATCTTAACAGGTAAAGGACAACTTACTTCTCAAAACGTTGAAGTGCAAATGGATTGGAGAGGTGTTTTATTAACAAGGTTTAATCAGCCGTTAGAAAATGCTACTATTGAGATTGTGAATGCAGATGGAAAAGTTACCTATCAGCAAGACATTGATGCTAAAACTGATGATGCTATTTCTATTGAATTATCTCCCAACAAACCGGGCAAATACACCATTGAAATTATTTCTCCTCAAGGTACATTGGAAGGAGAATTTTATCTGTACAATTAATCACAAGCCCTCGCTTAATTAGTTTATACTATTGAATTTAGAAAAACCTTATAAACAAAGAAGTTGCAAAATAGAAATAATATAAACAATTTAGGGTGACGGTAAAGTGTTACTAATATGTAAATAAAACATAATAAAATCACAAATGAAATCATCAGCTATAGTCACATCTATAGAGACATTTTCAACATAAAACCACTATGTTATTCTTTACATATTACATAGTTGACACATGAGATAAAATATTGATTATGAAAAATAATACCACATTTTAAAGCGAATTATTATAGAATATAAGTTTTTTAACACTAAAATTTATTATTATGAAATGTACATTATTACTTGCTGGCTTATTGTATTTTGTAAGCAGCTGCTCACAGGATGAGAAAGTGAATACTGATCCTCCACAACCCAAGAGTGAAATTTCTGAAATGTCCGACGAAGAACTTGAAGCCTATGCGGAATCAATAGGAGCAATAACAATGGACTCATTAATGTCATGGATTAAGGCATATGAAGCAGAACATCCAATTAAAGAAGAAGTTGAACATCGGAATAGGTTGTCCGAGCTTCCTCAGACTCGGGCTCAGGAAAGTGAAATTATATATGTTTATGGATATTCTTCGAAATCTGATGAGCCCATCCCTCCCAAAAACAGAAAAACTATTATTCGAAATTCTCCTACAGGAATGGCGGATGGTGTCTATTTTTGCAATTTGTACAATGTAGCAAAGATGGTGTATCTCCCAGAAGGTGCTTTGGGAGTAGGTCTGCCTTCGCCAAACTGTGGATTAGATCCAAATGCAATAGGCGGCGGTAGCCGAGGGTTTTCATTCAGTCAAACAGGTAATAAGTTTTATATGCGAACAATTGGGTATGTGATTGAATATGACATTACAGGAATAAACTGGGGACGTTGGGATCCGCCTTTGAACAGCCTGGAATATAGATATAAGTACTTTTATTAACATACAAATATCATATGCTTAAACATTTCATCTTAACTATTAGATGTTTAATTATATGACATAGTAGGTGGGGTATAATTATCTTAATAATATAGAGCTCTAGATAATTCTTCCATGAGAGTTCAGGGTCTAGAGCACAAGATTCTATTGTTAGAAACTAATTTAGCTCACCTACTTATGTAAATTTAATTAAAAGCTTTATGCTTTGGAGTATATTTATAATTTATACCCTAAAGATGCTCCGATATTAAAAGTCCGATTATTCCCAAACATTTTATTGGTACTACTATTTTTAAATGTCTTCGTAAATGTCGGAAGGTAATCACAATATATACCCAACTGAAAAGGAAAAAGATCGTAATAAAATCCTGTAGTGCATTTTAGCCCGATTGAAATTTTATTAATATGCGGAATATTGGGTTCAACAAGCTCGTGTATTGATGCATTGTTAAAATCAACCCCATCTTTCATATTTATGTCAAATCGAGGGCCTATACCGCAATAAAATATTGATTTTCTCAATTGAGCTTTCAAATTGAAGGTAGTGTTTACTGTTATGCAATCTATATATAGCGTTTCCACTCCACTACTACTGAAATATTCCTCTACAAGGCCTAATGTTACTTTTCCTCCTTTTCTAAAATATCCGACATTGCTTGATAAAAAACAGAAACCTTTATCAAAATAATCTAAACCAATAGACAGTTGGAAATGATTTGCTCTTTCTTCGTACATAGTTTTTTTTGTAGAAGAAAATGAAACTCCGCTCTCTATCTTTAACCTTTGAGTTAAAGCATTTTGAGAAAAAACTATCAGAAAAAATAACACCAATAAATATTTAAACATAATATTTGAATTTGATTTAATTAATTAACGTAAACAAAATATTTTTATTACATTTATTCGGTATTTTTTTACAATAAATATCAATAATATTTTTAGAATAATAAAATGAACATGAAAACAAAAAACTATCTACTATTGTTATTTGGCATTACTTCTATATTATTTATTAACTGTTCTAATGAAGAAGAGATTACAGGTATTAATACCATGCAAGATGTTGATTTCTCACGCATGTCTGATGAAGAACTTAATATTTATGCAGAATCTGTAAAAGCTATAACGATGGACTCGCTTTGTTCATTGATTAGAACCTATGAAAAGGAAAATCCGAACTTGATGGAAATCGAGCATCAAAAGAAGATTGATAAATATAAAAGCACGCATCCTGCTACCAAGGACATGCCACCTTTGCCACCATATAAGTTTTTCTATGGATATAGTAGCTATGAATTGCTTCAAAGTAAAGTCAAGGTGCTTTTGAGGAATTCTCCGACTAACATTGGTACTGGAATTTATTTTGTTGATTTATACAATGTAACCAAGATTGTATATATGTATATTGATGGTTTATATATGGTTCCTCTCCCTTCACCAAGTTGCGGTTTTGACCCTAATGCAATCGGTAAAGGAGAAAGAGGCTTTACTGTTAGCCAAAATGGACGACAATGTACTATGCGAACAGTTGGATACCAAGTGTTATATCACGCTACAGGTGGAGGTGTTTACAAATTCGACCCCCCTCTGGACGAACTAGAGTACAGGTATAAAATTTTAGATTTTAACAATTAGTATAAGGCGCATGTATCAGGTATAACACATGCGCCTACCACAATAAAAACCTTTGCAATTAAATTTTATTATGTTTTTAAACATGAGATAGGAACGAAGAGTTTATTTAGCTCAAATGACTACTCCCCCATATGGAAAATATAAAGAAAAATGTTCTTAATCTATCATCAGGTTTCACATACTATTCAATAACTGTATGTTTGTTTACCGGATCAAACAATTAAATAAATCTATATTGAGCAACAGGCCTATTTTAGAAATAAAACCTCAATCCGCCCAATACATTGACACGATTTATTCCGCTCTTTTCATCCTTCTTTAGTTCAACTCCGTCCCGTTTCGGCAAGTTACTTGCAATTGAACTGGCTGATACGCCAAGTCCCACATGGCTCGACAACATATATTCTAATCCCATAGTGACATGTGCGCCAAATCCGGCAGTACTGTAATAGGGTTCATTATAAAGAAAAAGCCCCATGCCTACTCCGCACTTCAAAATCCATTTATCAAACTTTGTACGTAATGTAACCTCCGGTGCCAGATAAGACAGCACCATATCTCCTCCCGGAAGCTCCGCTTTAAAACCAGAATATTGCATACCTACTCCCCATCCGGAAGTCCATATATGCTCATAGCCAAGCTTCCACTCTAAACCGCTTTTACTCCCCAAAGACACATTATTAGCATCATAGATTTTACTGCTTATCCAACCATACCCCAAGCTAACTTCAAAGGTATTAGCAGGTGCCGGATTCCTCCGCTCAGATTGCTTCTTGTCTCTGGCCACTACAAAGTTCAGATCGATGGCATACTGCACGGGATTTGCCCTCAATGTATCCACTTCATTATCTTTAAGGTAAAGCATCAATCCGGATATCTGATGGCACGAACTTCTCCAGAAAGACGGATCCTCATGCCAGGTTATAGCAAAACCATTTCCACCGGCTTTACCAACAGCCTCCTGTGCAAGATGAACGACCTCATTATACCGGCATTTCGTAGCCGTACCGGGATCTATAACAGAAACGCGTCCAATGGCTTCGGCAGTGTTGGGCACTGTCTCTCCCAATTCAAAGACCCGAACAGAATCGGCCGGAACTGGATTTGGATAAGTTTTTATCAGATTTGTCACGACTTTGGGTGAACAGGAAGCTAAAAGTAGCAATACGGAGATTGACAATAGATTAGTTAGTTTCATAAAGCTTTGTACTATTAGTTTTGTTTATATATGTTTCTTCTGCCTCTTCTCAATGACTTCTATACAGCAAAGATAAATGTTTTTTTATTTTAACGGACAATTTACAAACAGGAAAACTGATTAAAAAAAGTTCTTTTTTTCTCTTTACCTTAGTAGTACTCTTTATAATAATTATAAACTAAATAATATTCATCACAAAATCACTTTCATCAACCTTACCACTCACAAATAGATTAATTAGCTGATAAATAACTTTTTATCATATACAGCGCTCGTACTGACCCTCTATTTCAGAACAAAACACATCACCGATTTTAGTTACAATTCTTTTTGTCGCCATAATCATTTTTTTATTCCTAATCCATTCCAGAATTTCGGAGAAATTGAATTTATTTGGTTATAGGAGTTCCTATGTTTGTTAATATGAATTAGTTTCATGTTAACAAACATAGGAACTTAAAAAAATCTCAATATGCCGGAAAGAAGTACGTATACTTACCCGTCTTCAATCTCGCAATAAGATCCTCATAACATATTACATATCCATTCTCTGCATCGTAATATTTTGCAGGTAATTTGCCAACATAAATGAAAGGTTCACCAATTTTCCAGACATACCATTTTTCAGATCTCTCAACCCTGTCAATATCTCCATCTATTCTAAAAAAGACATCTCGATAGTTGCCTAACTCTAAAGATTTACCAACCTTATACCAAATACCATCTGCAATACCCATTCTCAAAACGGTATGAGCATAAAACTCAACTTCGCCAGCTATTATTTCAGAGATATCAGGAATATAGTCCATAGGATAATGTTGTTTAAATACCCGAATAACAGAACTATTTAATTGTGTACTATCTATTGCGAAGTACTGAAAAAAGCGTTTACACTGACCCTCTATTTCAGCACAAAACACATCACCGATTTTGGTTACAATTCTTTTTGCCATAATTATGTTATTACCACTTAATTTCAAAAAGCATTAAACTTTTTTTCATTGTTATTTTAAACAATCTCTAACCCATCAGGTAAACCTTCAATAAAGAGGATAAAAATGAGTATACTTACCAAATCGAAGCCTATTACAGATCGCAATATAAGGCATAATTGAACCAAGATCTGCTGAATAATACTTTGAAGGTAGTTTGCCCACAAAAATCATAGGTTCATTGAGATTCCAAATGTACCATCTTTCTGATTTAGTTACCTCAGACCCATAATCCTCAGAAACCCTAAAGATAATATTCTGTAAATCAACAAGCACTGAAGATTTTCCTATTTTATACCAAGCATTAGCTGTAATTCCACCTTTCAACATTGTGTGTGCATAAAACTCCACACTACCAACTACAATATCTGATATAACAGGAACGTAGTCCATAGGATAATGTCGCTTGAATACCCGAATAACAGAACTATTCAACTGTGTACTATCTATTGCAAAGTACTGAAAAAAGCGCTTGTACTGACCGTCTATTTCAGCACAAAACACATCACCGATTTTAGTTACAATTCTTTTGGTTGCCATAATCATTTTTTATTCCTAATCCATTCCAGAATTTCGGAGAGAATGAATATCTTTGGTCATATGAGTTCCTATATCTATAATATGAATTAGTTCCATATTATAGACATAGGAACCTAAACACAAAACTCAATATGCCGGGAAGAAATAGGCATACTTACCAGTCTTCAATCTTGTAACAATTTCCTTATAAGGCATCACGTTTCCATCCTCCGCATCATAATATTTTGCAGGTAATTTGCCAACATAAATGAAAGGTTCATTAATTTTCCACACATACCATTTTACAGACCTCTCAACCCTGTCAATATCTCCATCTATTCTAAAAAAGACATCTCGATAGTCGCCTAACTCTAAAGATTTACCAACCTTATACCAAACACTATCTGCAATACCTATTCTCAAAACGGTATGAGCATAAAACTCAACTTCACCAGTTATTATTTCAGAAATATCAGGAATATAGTCCATAGGATAATGTTCTTTAAACACCCGAATAACAGAACTATTTAATTGTGTACTATCTATTGCGAAGTACTGAAAAAAGCGCTTGTACTGACCGTCTATTTCAGCAAAAACACATCACCGATTTTGGTTACGATTCTTTTTGCCATAATCATTTTTTATTCCTAATCCATTCCAGAATTTCGGAGAGAATGAATATCTTTGGTCATATGAGTTCATATATCTATAATATGAATTAGTTCCATATTATAAATATAGAAACCTAAACACAAATCTCAATATGCCGGAAAAAAGTATGAATACTTACCTGTCTTGAATCTTGCAATAAGATTCTCGTAAGGCATCACACTTCCATCATCTGCCTCATAATATTTTTCAGGTAATTTGCCAACATAAATGAAAGGTTCGCCAATTTTCCAGACATACCATTTTTCGGACCTTTCAACCCTGTCAATATCTCCATTCATTCTAAAAAAGACATCTTGATAGTCGCCTAACTCTAAAGATTTACCTACTTTATACCAAATGCCATCTGCAATACCTCTCCTCAAAACAGTATGTGCATAAAATTCAACTTCACCAACTATTATTTCAGAGATATCAGGAATGTAGTCCATAGGATAATGTTGTTTAAATACCCGAATAACAGAACTATTTAACATTGTACTATCTATTGCAAAGTACTGAAAAAAGCGTTTGCACTGACCATCTATTTCAGAACAAAACACATCACCGATTTTGGTTACGATTCTTTTTGCCATAATCATTTTTTTATTCCTAATCCATTCCAGAATTTTGGAGAAATTGAATTTCTTTGGTTATATAATTGTCCGCCATTTTTTTGCATTCCATACTTATTTATTAAATTCTGTTCCATTATGCGGGCTGGCATGCGAGGTAAATTTCCTGTCCCAGGTACCGGGGTATACTTCAATCCAGCCCTATTAGTCCCGGAATTCAGATGCTCATTAAACCGCACATTAGGATCTCGTTCAGTAATGCCTACATATCTTACTTTTCCTTCTGCATCGGTACCCTGATAAACACTATTTGTTCCACCCTGCGCCGCTTTCTTTGCCTGCGCAACTTCACCAACGCCTTTTACAGCTCCACTAATCACCCCCGAAGCCACTCCAAACGCAGCACCTTGACCTCCCTGCTTTAAAGCATCACCAAGGCTTGAACCGGTACCCAATGCCATACCTGTACTCAAGGCAAAGCCGGTAGTAGCATTTAATGCCCCTTGTGTCAGAGCTTCCCGCAATACCGGACTCGCAATACCGGAAGTAAGGTTTTGAATAGGCCCTGACAAAGCGTTCCCTAAAGAAGCACCCAGATAGGACGTTGCAGCTCCCATCACGGCAGAGCTTCCTACTTGATCCCAACTAATATTCCCCCAGCCATTATTGAAACCCTGACTTAAGATATTATTACTTGCCCCCAATACTGCAGCACCAGCTATAGGCCCGACATAAATGGTAATGACCCCTGAAAGAGCACCTGCACCGAAAAAGGCAGCACCTTGACCGAAACTGTGTACGTTGCCTTGAACTACATTAATGACCACATTGACAACACCACCGATTATAGCGGAAATAAGATCGTCAATCAGAAAATACTCTCCCGTAGGGTCGGTATACAACAACGGATTATTTAAACAATAGCTATACCGATTGAAGTTCTGACTGAAATCCGGAGCTTGTACATACGGATCGGGACTCAAAAAACGTCCCAATGCCGGGTCATACAAACGAGCATTCATATTAATTAATCCAAAGACCGCCAAGTGCTCATGTCCGGTATAACCTCTTCCTAAGAAAAGCGCAGGTTCATCACCAGGTGCATAGAGTTCATGGTTTTCAGGATCACGAAGTCTGCCCCATGCATCATAACTTAACTCCTGGACAAGACTACCCATAGGATCGATCACATGTGTGATACTACCCAGATAATCACGACAAATATAATAAATATCCCAATTGCCATCATCTTTTTTCACATAAACTGCAGGTGCAGAATACGCATCTCCTCCTAAATAGAGCTTTTCTTGAATGGAGTCATTTGTTAGATCAAGTTCATATTGATTACCGATATAATAACGGGTCAGGATATTTGTATCATTTTCCTCCAACTCCATTTTTATACGATCAGCATTTCCATTATACTCCAAAATGGCAGTATAATCATCCTCAAAAATAAAAACGGGCCGCATCATAGCATTGTAAGTCACAGCCTGATTTCGTAACGAAATAGCATCGCCATACGGAGTAACAAGCTCTATAGCATAAGGCTTTGTTGTACTATAATCAAATTTACCAACAGTGGTATAATCTGTTATATTCCCTTTTTCATCATATGTCATTGTTTTCCCACCAAAGGAAGTCAAACGATTCAAAGCGTCATAACCGAAATTTTCCTGTAATTGACGCATATCGTCTTTTCGCCAATTCAAATTACCGGTTTGCGAAGAAAAGTTATACGTAGAGAAATGTACTATTCCAAATTGAGTCGCTACAATTCTTTGTGTGGGGTGCCCATACCTATCATAGCTATAGACATGGTTTAAAGGTCCAGTAGTTTCATTAGTCAATAATCCCAAATCATCCTCACTTTGCAACTGCCAAATAGAAATCCAATTGTTCAACCTGATTCCCGAAAGAGTTCCATTCGCATAAGTATAATTTTCCGTAGCAATATCACCTGTTTGAGATGCATACGCTATTGAAGAGATATTGCCATCGGTATACGTATATGTCTTCTGCAACCATTTATCATCCACAGCCTCTTCTCGTTCAGTGGAAAGACGCATTAAATCATCGTAGATATAAGTTTTACCTGAACCATTAGTACCTGATTCAGATGCTAAGAGTCCATCCGAATTATAAATATAATTTGTAGTGAATTCACCTATCTGTTCTTTATGTGTTATACGATTGTAGGCATCGTATATCGTTTGCGTTACTTTCCCGTTTGCATCTGTTTCCCTACTGATATTACCGGCGGCATCATACTCAAATGTTTTAATTCCCGCACTGGGATCCACCAATTTTGTCTGCCGAAGATATCTATCGTATCCAAATAAAGTAGTTACACCACCAGGAGCTTCAATGGAGGAGAGTTGTCCATCTACGCGATAATTGTAAGTGATTGTACCCCCACCATCTTCGACAGTTACTAATTCACCTGCGGCATTGTATGTCTTTTTGCTCGGCAATCCATTAATAACAGATGTCTCACTTAATCCGTTATACGAATAACTATCAGTCTTTCCGGAAGCATAATCTACACCTGTGAGTCTATCATACTGATCATAGGTATATCTGTTCCATAAGGAAGCCTTACCTTTAAAAGGGAGAGATGACTGTTGCAAACGTCCCTTATTATCATACACTTTATCTGTATATAGATACTTACCGTTAAATCGCTTCTCACCAATTCTTACTTCTCTACCTAAAGCATCGGTATAAACCTCTTGATCCGGTTGTCCGGTAGCGGTAGTAGTCATTAATATCAAGGCCCCGGTAGGAGAAGTAATCCATTTTGCTGTACTGTTCTCTGTGGTACCATCAGGAAAAGCAGTCTGTATCTTTCTACCCCAAGCATCATACGTATAAGTAGTAATGTGATTTTTATGGTTTTTGACACTATACCGAAATCCATTACTGTCGTAACTATAATCTTCATAAAGCCCCAATGGATCAGTTTTACGAGTCAGTTGTCCATTGGAATTATAAGTATACCTCACTTCCAACCAATGGGTAGAGGAATAGTCTTTGGTCTTAGTACAAATCAAATTGAACTTGTCATCATATTCAAAAACTTCTTCTTTTACTTTATCAGAACTTGTGATATATTGTTCTTTTTTTATTGGCAAATAGTTGGTATTATAAACACATTTTGTAAGCCCCACTATAGCCGCCTCTCCATTTCTTTTCTTTGTCACCTCTTGCGTCAAAGGTAAGCCTAAGATATAGATAGAGTTTTCATTTATATTCTGAAAAGTATTACTTTGAACGGTTTCTAATCCATTACCATAATTTATAATCTCTTTTAGAACATTGCCATACGTATCATAGATATAACTCCCCGTTAGTGAAACATTCTTAAGCTTATCCGTCGAGACCTTATTTGTTAACCGAATTTGCGCTATTTTATTGGCTGTAATTGCAATGTTGTAGGTATAAACATTTGAGTGTTCATACGATTCATCTTTTATCGGTACAGAGAAACGCTGCGGATCGAAGGTTTGAGAAGTATACTTATCTGTAACATAGTCATAAACCTTGACTTCCCCAAATCCTCTGAATCCAAGACCTTGTTTATGAATAATAGCATTTGAGTACTCATAAGAAGCATTACTCAGCATAACAGAATCACAGTACGTCGTTACACTATTGGCTACAGTCAATCCTCCCTTATAATTTTGATAAGGAAACTGCGCACCTGAACCTGGGCTGTAAAAACGTGAAGACTCATCATTAAGTCTCTGATAGCCTACTTTTGTAACAATACCATAGCTATTTACAATACCTGTTAAAAGCCTGTTCTTAGAGTCATCATTCTGATAAGTAATGCGCGAGGCAATACCACCAGTTTGCAAACCAATCAATTTACTATAAAAATTTCGACTCTGTATATTTGTAGGTATCAATATAGTTTCGTTAGGAACAGTAATAATTTTAGTCCCTTTATTGGTACAGTCTGCAATAAAATAAGTTTGTAACCTCGCGTCAGGCCCGGCACTATAGATTTCCACTAAATCCGTCTGTCCATCAGCATTCATGTCTTGTAATATAAACCTATTCGATGTTGTTTTTATCGTCATAGTAATAGACCCTACATTAAAAGTACCATCACCTTCAGAAGTAAAAATATTCCAAGATGCGCTCCCTCCCTTAGGAGGAGATAGTAGAAAATCGGTCTTATTATCTCCGTTGAATTCACCAAGAAGAAGATCACGGTCTCGTAACATTCCATTACGCAGTTGTATATCAGAAGCAACTTTATTACATACCATACGCTCCCCAACCTTACTAAAAGAATAAATCTGTGTTTCTGAGTCATTAATCCAACACAACTCCGTTTTACCATCACCATCATAATCTATAGCATAGATTTTATGAGAACCGTTAGCTGCTTCATCAGCTGATATTGTGTCATCGCCATATTTAGGAAATTGTTGCCAAAAGGAAAAAGGGCTTCCCTCGTATAAGATTTTATTTCCCTCTAAATCAATTAAATAACACATTGAAGGAGCACCTTTCCCTAAAGCATTGGAAGCAGAGACAACCAATATTTCCATTTTACCATCTCCATTAAAATCTCCGGTATAGTAAAATTTAGGATTAATACTTTTAGTATCACGATGAGTCAACAACGTATTAAATGAGAAAGAGCGAGTATACTTTTTTGCAATACCTGCAAACAGATCACTCGTATACACGTGAAAATCAACTTTGTCAAGATCACCTGCAACATAATTGTTAATTTTTACAATCTCCTCTCCCTCTACTTCATCTACATCCATACAAAAAATATCAATAAAGCCATATTCCGTTTTCAATTCAGGATTAAATTCAGACATCTTTCCGCTTAATCCGGTTGCCACAACAATCGTTTCATCTCCGGTATACTGATTTTCAAAATGACTTCTTGAGTGACGAAATGTTCCGGGTTTTCTCCAATACTCCACATAATGAACTTTATTTGGTAACATAATAATACCATCATTATCTGTCCCATAATCAAATTTACCTTTCACCGTACGTACTTGCCAAGCTTCATCAAAATTATACCAATGCACTAATTGAGTATCTTCTTTTTGATAAGTTGGAATCTGCTGATTATCTCCATAATATAGAATCAAAGGATTTAATGAATGCCCTGAAGCTGTGCAATCCACTTTACTAATGACAGAAACACCCCCTTGAGTAGCATAAGTCAAAGAATACACTCTCTGCACTGAACCCAAAAGATTCGTAGAAACAGAAGAAAGTAAATAGTCATATCGAAATCCTCTACCTGCACTATAGACCACTTGGATATCCGGACGTGAAGTAGCATAGTGGAAGTCCACCCAAGCCTGCTTAGCACTGCCATAAGTTACTCTTGACAATCGATAGTGGTTTTGAAGCGAGGTATATGAGTAATAAATCTCATTATCAGCCCGATCTTTCATTCGAGTTACATAAAAAGTCACTCCATTATTGGTCTCATACCAAGCACAGCGACCATCAGGGAAATAAGCTTCAAAGCTCGTCATAACAGAATCAGAGCCATAATACCCCTTCACTTTAATATTACCTTGTTCTGTTTGATAGGTCAAAAAAGTAGAAGAGATTCCCACCTGTAACAATCGCTGCCCATCAAGAGAAAACGAACAAGTAGGACTCGCAGTAGTTATTCCTGAGGTTTGTCCATCATAATAAATAGATTTATTAATCACCGCTATAACAGACGCTCCTGATAGATTCCATCCGTTTCCTAAGGGTCCATTACCTCCAAGGCTATTGTAATTCAACGCAATTTGTGGAGTGAACCCTCTCGGATCAGGATAAACCTCTAATGGAATACTCATAGTCATTGCCCCCGAAGGACCTACAGCAGTATTGCATTTGATTTCCCCTACATCTTTAGTTCGATCAATTGCATAAGAATTTGGAATATGAGGATGAAGTTCACCATCAAATGAGTGAGTTGACCGAATCTCAGGAATTGTACTTCTCGTTATTGCTGCACTATCTATTACTAACCCCTTAGGACCAATAGTATCAATAGGTATGTTTACTAAATCTTTCAGGGAAATCTGAGCCTGAGAACTGATAGCTACTATCAGCCCTACTATATATATAATCAGCCTTTTCATCGTTATTCTTTTATAATTTTCCAGGAAGTTTTCTCATCACCAAGTTCAATCTGCATTATATAAATACCATTTGGCTCTGAACTAATATCCAAACTGGTTGTAGTAGAAGTTATTTCTGTTTTTACTACCATCTTTCCTGCAAAATTAAACAAAGTCAAATGACCAGTAGTCAAGTTCTCACTATCACCCGAGACCGTAATGAGTAAGTTACCTTTCGTTGGATTCGGGAAAATCTGAATGATACGTTCATTCATCCTATCTGTAAACGGCTTTATATTGTCTGAGTCATTAGAAAAAGCACTACGAGTCAACACGATTTCTTTTTTTATGCGATTACCTGCTTTATCATAAGTATATTTTATATGATTTTGTGCAGAGACACCAATAAACACAGAAGTGAATAAAAAGAGTAAAAGCAACCTTTTCACTAATTTATTTTTCATTTGTACACGGGATTAGTTACAGAATGGACATTACGATTTCAAACTCAGTAGTTACGTATTCTAAAGGAATATCAAGTGAAGAGGCTGTGGCACAGCCTTCAAAAACAATCCTCCCAGTCACTTGATCAGTAACTTGTAAGTATACACCTTGTAACGATGAATGAAAGAATAGAATAAGCCGGCAATCTTCAACATAGCCTGTAATTAAAGGAGAGCATCCTTTAGTCTGAACAGTGTGCTGCAAAAGTTCAAGGTGTGCAGGTTTTCGTTTAGGAGTATCTTGGCCTTTTCCAAATAAACTAACTGGCATTAAAATAAGTTGAACCAGAAACAAACATGATAGTAGTCTTTTTTTCATAAAATATTTAATATAAAATTTCATGCAAAACTACGACTAACGAAGTTACTTATTGAGAAAAACCGATAACATTACAATCCGACCAAACACCTAATAATAAAACAGTTATCACATCAAGCAATAACAAATTCATTTTTTACCCGTTTCTGTGTCTATTTTTAATCATTGAATATAGCTTTTTTCATTTTTGCCTTTAACCGGCTACGCCTCTGAATCACGATCTGTTTATTGATATTTCCTAAACAAAGCGCTATTGTTTGATCATCAAAATCACATAAACGTAAACAACAATAAAGGCAGTCATCTTCGCTTACTCCATGATAATTATTATGTAAATAAGTTATATAGCTACTATAAATTTCAAATACAGTCGAACGCAGAACTTTTTTGTTCCTCGGTACGCAAAACCATCAATTCCTTTTTATTAAAAACTTTTTGTTCGCTCAATCCAACTACAGTTTGAAAAATAGCCGTTTCTCTAAATTTCAGATTACAGAGTTTTTCTTTTTCATCAAAGACTTTTTTAATTTCCAGATCTTTATATTTAAGTAATTTTTCTCTTTTCACTATCTCAAGCTGACATTGATTAATATCCCTTTTTAAACGTCCCGACTCCTCTTCGTACATAAGTTGAGCTATTTTACGGCGTTTTAAAATCTGGTGATAGAAGATAATAAGTATCAAAATAAAAATAATAGAAACAGAAATAACAGAACGAATTAGCAGAAGCATCTGTTTTTTTTCTTCATTTACACGTATTTCAGCCTCATATTTATAAGCTAATCGTTCAATATCAGAAACCTCATTTTGCTGATTCAAAGAATCAAGCAGACCGGCATATTGTTCATTATAACTAAGTGCTAATTGATAGTTTTCTTCTGCTTTCTCCAATTCAGCCAAATAGGCGCATGCTATTGCCCGAGGACCAACATTTGTAGTATTCAAACCTTCTTCCAAATAATATTTAGCAGAGTCTAATTGATTTTTTTGATAATATAACCACCCAATATTGATATATGAATTAAAAGAGTCATCTGTATCCGAATAAAAACTCAAAGACCTCTGAGCATACTTCAATGCCATGTCAAATTCACCAAACGCATCATAAGCAAGGCTCTGATTATGACAAAGCATACCCATAAAAAGAGAGTCTTTTTGATGCAAAGCATGAACAAATGCAGACTCATAACATTCGAGTGCAGTTTCTTTATTATCAAGTAAAGTATACACATCGCCCATATTCATCAAGGATACCATCATCCCTTTTACATTCGCCACCAATGAATCACAGTGGTAGGCCAAACAAAATTGCTCCGTTGCCCTTTCATATAAGTGCTTCCCTTTATACAACAGTCCTAAATCGGCATGAAGCATTGCTTTTAAATGTATTTGCTTACTATCACCCAAATTAATCTCCTTCAATGCTATGAAACAATTATCCATCGCTTCTTTATTCATCCCCATTTCTCTTTGTATCCGTTCTTTATACAGTAGAGCTCTTATTTTCTTTTCACCACGACCATAATAGTCCAATGCCACGTCAACCAACGAATCACAAGAGAGTAAAGACAAATTACATTTATTAGTACCTTGCGCCACTAGAAGCCCGTGATATATCTGTTCGGAGTTCGACAAAGAGTTATAAGGCAGAGAATAAAGCAGTTTTAATGCACTATCTGGAGAGGATTGCATTAACGAATCGGCTCGTAACAGGATACAATTAGAGGTTTCAAAACGACAACATGAAACCATAAAGCCACTCAATAATACCAAAACAATAAAAAAAACAAGTATTTTATTCATTACCCTACACTCCAAAATACAAAAGTAACTAAATATTATTACAAACAGGCAAAATGAATATAAATAACTGCTTTATTGCGAATTTTAGAAACGTATAACACTCTCAGAACTTTTTCGTAACTTTGCACCGTTTGCAAATAAGGATTAAACAAATGGATTTTAGGTATGATGTTATTGTAATTGGTGCCGGACATGCAGGCTGTGAAGCGGCTGCCGCTTCGGCCAATCTGGGCTCAAAGACTTGTCTGATCACGATGGATATGAATAAAATCGGGCAGATGAGTTGTAATCCGGCGATAGGTGGTATTGCCAAAGGACAAATTGTACGCGAAATAGATGCACTTGGTGGACAAATGGGCTGATAACAGATAAAACAGCTATCCAGTTTCGCATACTAAACCGTTCGAAAGGGCCGGCAATGTGGAGTCCACGTGCACAATGTGACCGCAATAAGTTTATAGGAGCATGGAGAGAAGTATTGGAAAATACTCCCAACCTGCATATCTGGCAAGATACAGTGAAAGAATTACTCGTTGAAAACGGCGAAGTAACAGGGTTAATAACCATGTGGGGAGTCACTTTTCATGCGAAGTGTATCGTACTCACAGCCGGAACTTTCCTCAATGGATTGATGCATGTAGGTAAAAACATGCTCCCCGGAGGTCGTATGGCAGAGCCTGCATCTTACGAATTAACCGAATCCATCGCACGCCATGGGATCAGTTACGGACGGATGAAAACAGGTACTCCTGTACGAATAGACGGACGAAGTGTACACTATGAATTAATGGACACACAGGATGGAGAAGCTGACTTTCATAAATTCTCATTTATGGATACGAATGTACGCCATCTCAAACAACTGCAATGCTGGACCTGCTTTACCAATCCGGAAGTACACAGCATTCTTCGTGAAGGATTATCAGAATCTCCTCTTTTCAACGGACAAATTCAAAGTATAGGACCGCGTTATTGCCCCAGCATAGAAACTAAGATTGTTACCTTCCCGGATAAAGAACAACACCAGTTATTTCTGGAACCAGAAGGAGAAACCACACAAGAATTATACCTGAATGGTTTTTCATCTTCATTGCCTATGAACATACAGATCGAAGCTCTGAAAAAAAGTTCCGGCATTTAAAGATCTGGTTATATACCGTCCCGGGTATGCGATTGAATACGATTTCTTTGACCCAACCCAATTAAAACATACGTTGGAATCGAAGATAATTAAGAATTTATTCTTTGCCGGACAAGTAAACGGAACTACCGGATACGAAGAAGCAGGCGGCCAAGGTATCATTGCCGGTATCAATGCGCACATTAACTGCCAAGGTGGAGAACCATTTACACTGGCACGCGATGAAGCATATATTGGCGTATTAATCGATGATCTCGTTACCAAAGGAGTAGATGAGCCTATCGTATGTTCACTTCCCGTGCAGAATACCGTATTCTTCTTCGCATGGACGATGCTGATATGCGTCTTACAGAAAAAGCCTGGAAATTAGGACTCGTCAAAGAAGATAGATATACTCTGCTGAAAAAGAAACGCGAAGCAGTGGAACGTATTATATCTTTTGCACGAAACTATTCGATAAAAGCAGCTCTTATTAATGATTCTCTCGAGAAATTAGGTACTACCCCGCTGCGTCATGGATGTAAATTAATCGACCTGATTAATCGTCCGCAGATAACAATAGAAAATATCGCAGAACATGTACCGGCATTCAAGCGTATACTTGACGAGATCACGGAGAGAAAAGAAGAAATTATAGAAGCTGCGGAAATTCTTATTAAATACGAAGGCTATATCGGGCGAGAGCGTATCATTGCAGATAAACTGGCCCGATTGGAAAGCATCAAGATCAAAGGCAAATTTGATTATAGCTCGATTCAATCGCTTTCAACGGAAGCACGCCAAAAGCTGGTTAGAATAGATCCGGAAACAATTGCTCAGGCAAGTAGAATTCCTGGAGTATCACCAAGCGACATCAACGTATTGCTGGTGCTTTCGGGAAGATAAGAACATGCGTTTCACGTGAAACAAAACATTTAAGAAAACGAAATAAATCCATGATTATGAGCAAAGAAAGGCTTATTAAAAGTATCCGGGAAATACCCGATTTCCCCATACCGGGAATTCTTTTTTATGACGTAACCACTCTATTTAAAGATGCTGCATGCCTGCAGGAACTCTCGGACGTAATGTATGAGATGTACAAAGACAAAGGTATCACAAAAGTAGTAGGCATCGAATCAAGAGGATTCATTATGGGTCCGATTCTTGCGACCCGTTTAAACGCAGGATTCATCCCAATACGCAAGCCCGGCAAACTTCCTGCGGAAACCATCGAAGAGAGTTACGATAAAGAGTACGGAAAGGATACTGTACAGATACACAAAGATGCTCTCGATGAAAACGATGTAGTATTACTGCACGACGACTTATTGGCAACAGGTGGGACAATGAAAGCAGCTTGTGATTTAGTAAAGAAACTAAAGCCAAAGAAAGTATATATAAACTTTATCATTGAACTAAAAGAGCTGAACGGCAAAGCAATGTTCGGAGATGATGTAGAAGTAGAATCCGTATTGTCTTTATAGATATAAATTGTTATATTTGCAGGGCGTAGTTATGTTACTACGCCTTTTTTTATATGGAAACAAACCAAGAACTGAAAACCAGCGAATATCTGAAAGGGATTGTATCTAACCTCCCCGAAAGGCCCGGCATTTATCAATATCTGAATGCCGAAGGTACTATTATATACGTAGGAAAAGCCAAAAACTTAAAAAGAAGGGTATATTCCTACTTTAGCAAAGATCATGAACCGGGAAAGACCAGAGTACTCGTCAGCAAAATTGCAGATATACGTTATATTGTCGTCAATTCTGAAGAAGACGCTCTCTTATTAGAGAATAATCTTATAAAAAAATATAAGCCGCGGTATAATGTTCTGCTTAAAGACGATAAAACATATCCGTCTATTTGCGTACAAAATGAATATTTTCCACGAATATTCAAAACGCGCAAAATCATTCGGAACGGCTCCTCTTACTATGGCCCATACAGTCATGTGCCATCTATGAATGCAGTGTTAGACCTGATAAAACACCTATACCCACTACGGACATGTAGCTTGAATCTGTCACCGGAAAACATACGCACAGGTAAATTCAACGTTTGCCTTGAATACCATATAAAGAACTGCGCCGGACCTTGCATAGGGCTCCAATCACAAGAGGAATACCTAAAAAATATCGATGAAATCAAGGAAATATTAAAAGGAAACACCCAGGAAATAAGCCGTATGCTATTCCAGCAAATGCAGGGATTGGCCGCTGAAATGAAGTTTGAAGAAGCACAAAAAATAAAAGAGAAATATACACTTATAGAAAATTATCGCTCAAAATCAGAAGTAGTAAGCTCGATATTACACAATATCGACGTATTCTCTATTGAAGAAGACGAGCACAATTCAGCATTTATCAACTACCTGCACATCACGAACGGAGCCATCAATCAGGCTTTCACCTTTGAGTATAAGAAAAAGCTAAACGAAAGCAAAGAGGAGCTTCTTACATTAGGAATCATCGAAATGCGGGAACGCTATAAGAGCCTTTCACGTGAAATCATTGTCCCATTTGAAGTAGATATGGAACTGAATAACGTCGTTTTCACCGTGCCACAGCGAGGAGACAAAAAGAAATTATTAGACCTCTCTTTACTCAACGTAAAACAATACAAGGCAGACCGGATGAAGCAATCAGAAAAGTTAAATCCGGAACAAAGAAGCATGCGACTGATGAAGGAGATCCAACAAGAGTTACATCTGGAAAAACCACCTATGCAAATAGAGTGCTTTGACAACTCCAACATCCAGGGTTCGGATGCAGTAGCTGCCTGTGTCGTATTCAAGAAAGCAAAACCATCGAAACAAGACTACCGAAAGTATATCATTAAAACCGTAGAAGGTTCCGATGACTATGCATCTATGAGAGAAGTCGTAAAACGGCGTTATCAGCGCGCCATAGAGGAGGAAAGCACCCTACCCGACCTCATCATCACAGACGGAGGAAAAGGCAAATGGAGGCCGTAAGACAAGTTATGGAGGAATTACATTTAAATATTCCTATTGCAGGCCTTGCCAAAGATCGAAAACACCGCACATCAGAGCTTTTATTTGGTTTTCCACCTCAAACAATCGGATTAAAACAACATTCTCCCCTTTTCAAATTACTGGAGCAGATACAAGATGAAGTACACCGTTTTGCCATTACTTTTCATCGTAATAAACGCAGTAAACGCCAGGTAGCTTCTGCCCTCGACACAATCAAAGGCATCGGAGACAAAACAAAAACCGCATTACTAAAAGAATTTAAGAGTGTAAAACGCATCAAAGAAGCCTCTTTAGAGGATATCAGCGCTATTATAGGCGAAACCAAAGCAAAAGTTGTTAAAGAAAACCTGCAATAACAGAGACATTAAATGCATTCACAGGCTATACGTCTCATTATAAATAAATACAAAGCACATGTGATTTTACGAAAAAACTCTGTGAAACATGATTTTTCTATAGCGATTTTTGTAAATTTGCCTTTCCAATAAAACAAAAAAAGAGAAATGAGAGTAGTTATACAGCGCGTCAGTCATGCCTCAGTTACCATCAACGGAAACTGTAAATCGGCTATCAACAGAGGAATGCTTATCCTGGTAGGCATCGAAGGAGCCGACGGAACAGAAGACATCGACTGGTTGTGCAAGAAAATAATAAATCTCCGCATCTTTGATGATGAAAATGGAGTCATGAATAAATCTGTCATAGATACAAACGGCGAAATACTGGTAATAAGCAGTTTACCCTACATGCATCTACAAAGAAAGGTAACCGTCCGTCGTATATAAAAGCAGCCAAACCGGATATTTCAATCCCACTGTATGAACAATTCTGCACAGAACTTAGTTCTTTACTTGGAAAGGAAATAGGCACAGGTGAATTCGGAGCAGATATGAAAGTAGAATTATTAAATGATGGCCCGGTAACCATTTGTATAGATACAAAAAACAAAGAATAATGACACTGGAAGAAGCACAGAAACAGGTCGACCTGTGGATCAAGAAGTATGGAGTACGTTACTTTAGCGAGCTCACAAATATGGCCGTACTCACTGAAGAAGTAGGCGAACTGGCACGCGTAATGGCCCGTAAATACGGTGATCAATCCTTCAAAGAAGGAGAAAAAGACAATCTGGAAGACGAAATGGCAGATGTACTTTGGGTACTCCTCTGCCTGGCTAACCAGACAGGCGTAAACCTCACTGAGGCCTTTACACGTAACCTGGAAAAGAAAACCAAAAGAGATAACAAAAGACATATAAACAACCCCAAACTGAGTGACCATGGAACAGAATGACAGCCATCTGACTAAGTATGAAGCCGCATTGGCAAAGTACAATACCAACCTGAGCGACGCTGATGTACAAGCCCGGGTAGCTTCAATTATCGAAAACAAAGTAGCGGAAAACAATACAGAAGAGGTAAAAAAACTCCTTTTCAACTGTATTGATCTCACTACCCTCAACAGTACGGATAGTGACGAAAGCGTTATGAAATTTACTGAAAAGGTAAACAAGTTTGACGATGAATTTCCCGATTTAAAGAACGTAGCAGCAATCTGTGTATACCCCAACTTTGCAGAAGTAGTAAAAAACACATTGGATGTTGACGGTATCAATATTGCTTGTGTATCAGCAGGATTCCCGTCGTCACAAACGTTTATTGAAGTAAAAATAGCAGAGACAGCCATGGCACTGATGGAAGGTGCAGACGAAATAGACATTGTTATTTCTATCGGTAAATTCCTGAGTGGAGATTATGAAACAATGTGTGAAGAAATACAAGAGTTAAAAGACACTTGTAAAGAACGCCACCTGAAAGTAATTCTTGAAACCGGAGCGCTGAAAACGGCTTCGAACATTAAAAAAGCCTCCATCCTATCAATGTACTCCGGAGCAGATTTTATCAAAACGTCCACAGGAAAACAGCAACCTGCAGCCACTCCGGAAGCAGCTTATGTGATGTGCGAAGCCATTAAAGAGTATTACGAAAAGACCGGAAACAAAATTGGATTTAAACCTGCCGGAGGCATTAATACGGTAAATGATGCATTGATTTACTACACAATAGTAAAAGAAATCCTGGGAGAAGAATGGCTTAACAATAAGCTTTTCAGACTGGGTACCAGCCGATTAGCAAATTTATTACTTTCTGATATCAAAGGTGAAGATATAAAATTCTTCTAATTCAAAACAATTCGTGAGGATATGCCAAAGAGGCTTTGTATTTTTAAATAAAACATCAGATCACCTCTTTTGTATATCCTCATTTATTATCCAGGCATTTCGATTCAGTTAACCTTAGCACGAATATCATATCTATAATTAAGAAAAACTAAACTTCCTTACTTAAAGATACTCATTTTTTTACTATCTTTGCCGAGCATTAGCCTATAGAGAAGAGGCTAATAAACTGTATTAGAGAACGTTTCATTTATTATCTTTTTCCTGGAATTCGGCAAAATTCATGTTATGAAAGGTAATAGGCAAACGGGTCTCACGCACCTTCACGTATATACTCTTGTTATATATCGAATGGAGCGTGAGACTGTTGCTTGTATCGTCATAACGGCTTGCCGAAGCCCCAGGAAAGATACAGAGCAACAGTTCTCACGCTTTTCGGTTAACGAAGAATTAAAAAACAAGGGTATGGAACAAAGCAGTATTTCATTACGGTTCAACCAAAACAGAGAAGGCAATGCCTTATTAGCCAACAAAGAGCAAAACCTGCTCATTGGGCTCATTTCTAGTATACAAACAGGTCTTTTCGTGAATAGTCTGGAGACAGGTATGAGTAAAGATAAACTTCGCCAAATGCTGGCAGAAATACCTCAGCTAAAACAAGAATCCTTCATCACAGAAATGCTGACGCTCCTCAAGAATGAAGGAGAACGTACCGCATATTCTATCCTTCTGCCCTATCTTCTGTCGTCAGACAATGAGGAAGAAATAGAAACTATCCTCCGTAAGCGTTTTTTCGGCATAGAATCGTTTATACAGCGCGCCCATCATCTGCACCGATTTATGAAGTACATACGTGAGAAAAACATCGTATCCATCGAAAAAGAAGACTTCGAACGAGGGATTTTAGCATGGGACATGGGAGAACTAATCACCTTAGCACGCGTAGCCCTGGAGACAGGATATATTGATGAGCAAACGGCATGGGAATATATCAGATTTGCCGGTGAAAAATGTCGGCAGATATTTAAAAATTGGGAAGAAATAGGTAAAAGTTACCTCATCGGACAGGCTATGAAAACAGATAAAAAAGAAGAAATAGACATCACAATCACAAGCTTCCTCTCAGCCACACAGGATGCAGAAAGCCCATGGAAAAAGTATTATTTATCTCTGTCAACTACATAATCAAGGTAAGCTTCAAGTGCAGTACATACCTCAGAAGGGGGAAGCGAATGAAGCAAGTCAAGCGCTTTACCCTTATATAGTTCCATCATTTTAACCGCATACTCAATTCCTCCATTGGACTTGGTAAAATCGACTAAACGTCCGATTTCATCAGGAGTAGCAATCCCCTCTTTGACTTTGACAGCTATCTCTTGTGCCCAGGTACTATTCGTAGAATTCAGAGCGTAAAGAACAGGTAACGTCAATTTACCTTCCAGCATATCATTTCCTGTTGGCTTACCTATCTCTTTACTTTCAAAATAATCAAAAATATCATCCTTTATCTGGAAACAGATACCGATATACTCGCCAAATAAACGCGAAAATTCCGCCTCTTCATCGCTTGCATTAACAGAAAGGGCTGCCGATTTAGTACAAGCAGCAAAAAGGGCTGCCGTTTTTTTACGAATAACATCAAAATAGATTTCCTCAGAAAAATGAGGATTACTTACATTGGAAAGCTGTAACAATTCTCCATCTGCAAGATCCTGCCCCAAGCAAGATACAACACTAATAATCTCATGGCTCATCGTCTTCCCGGCATGTACAAGGCTTGTAGCCAGCAAAAAATCACCAGCCAATACCGCCACTTTATTATTAAAAACGGCATTTACAGAAAGCTGCCCACGACGTTCAGTACTTTCATCAACTACATCATCGTGTACCAGACTGGCTGTATGAAGAAGCTCCAAAGAAACAGCAGCATGAAAAGTAGCAGGACGGATAGCACCATATAAACGTGCCACAAGGAGTACCAGGATAGGACGCATCATCTTCCCGTTTCTCTGCCGAATATGAGCAATCACATTATTAAGCAGGAAATTTGAACTGGAAAGAGAACTATCAAATAGTTTTCTGAAATCTTCCAGTTCCGCATCTATCGGAGACTTTATAAAAGACGAGCTATCCATATAATGACACTATTTGAGCACAAAAGTAATAATAAAACGGTTAATACCGTATTTTTTTGTACTTTTACCATGAAAAATTAGATAAATATGGACCAAAACAGTAAACTTTTCTTTTTAGATGCTTACGCACTTATATATCGGGCGTATTATGCCTTTATCAAAAATCCACGGATCAACTCCAAAGGTTTCAATACTTCAGCCATTCTCGGCTTTGTAAATACATTGGAGGATGTATTGAAAAAGGAAAACCCTACACACATCGGAGTTGCTTTCGACCCTTCAGGACCTACTTTCCGACACGAAGCCTATGAACAATATAAAGCACAACGTGAAGAAACACCGGAAGCAATCCGGCTTTCCGTACCCATTATAAAAGATATCATCCGTGCTTATCGCATCCCTATCCTTGAAGTGGCAGGCTATGAAGCAGACGACGTTATCGGAACACTGGCAACCAAAGCCGGACAACAGGGGATCACAACCTATATGATGACGCCTGACAAAGACTATGGCCAGCTGGTAACAGAACATGTGTTTATGTACCGTCCCAAGTATGGTGATAAGGAATTTGAGGTTATGGGTATAGAACAAGTCAAAGCAAAGTTCGATATTCAGTCACCTTCACAGGTTATTGATATGTTGGGACTCATGGGAGATGCGTCAGATAACATTCCCGGATGTCCAGGTGTCGGAGAGAAAACAGCCCAAAAGTTAATTGCTGAATTTGGTAACATCGAAAATCTACTTGAACATACCGACCAATTAAAAGGAGCACTCAAAACAAAAGTAGAAACAAACCGGGAAATGATAACTTTCTCCAAATTTCTGGCAACCATAAAAACAGATGTACCTATCGAACTTGACATGAGTGCACTGGTACGTGAACAACCGGATGAAGAAGCCCTTCGAAAAATTTTTGAAGAACTGGAGTTTCGTACACTAATGGAGAGAATCTTCAAAAAAGAGAGTCAACCTCTCCCCTTTTCTGCAGGTCCGCTTTTTGCACAAGAAAGTGGCCCGATTCAAGCGATTTATTTGCAGAAATTACGCCCAACGGACCGATTGAAGAAAAAAAATCAAATATAGACACGTTAAAAACGCTCAATACCGACTATCAACTAATTGATAATAAGGAGAAAAGAGTCAAAATTATTCAAAAGTTACTTACAACCAAAATTCTTGCGTTAGATACAGAAACAACCGGAACCGACCCAATGGAAGCTGAGTTGGTAGGAATGAGCTTCAGCTTCGCCGAAAATCAGGGATTTTATATACCAATCCCTGCAGGCCGGGAAGAAGCGTTAAAAATAGTAAACGAATTCAAAGAAGTATTCGAAAATGAAAAAACGTTAAAAGTAGGGCAAAACATCAAATATGACATGATCGTTCTCCAAAATTACGGGGTTGAAGTAAAAGGTCCTCTTTTCGATACAATGGTAGCACATTATGTTCTTCAACCTGAACTCCGTCACGGAATGGATTATCTGGCGGAAATTTATCTGAATTATCAAACAATCCACATCGAAGAACTTATCGGACCGAAAGGAAAAAATCAGAAGAGCATGCGCGATCTTGCTCCCGAAGCTATTTATCAATACGCCTGCGAAGATGCGGATGTTACGCTGAAACTAAAGAATATACTGGAAAAAGAATTGAAAAAGAATGGTGCTGAGCAATTATTCTATGAAATAGAGATGCCCCTGGTACCCGTATTGGTAAATATCGAGAGCAATGGAGTACTTCTGGATACAGAAGCACTCAAACAGTCTTCAAAACATTTCACAACACAAATGGAGGCCATTGAACAAGAGATTTATCAATTGGCAGGAGAAGAATTCAATATCGCTTCACCCAAGCAGGTAGGTGAGGTATTATTTGATAAACTTAAAATTATCGATAAAGCAAAGAAGACCAAGACCGGCCAATATGTTACATCAGAAGAGGTGCTCGAAAGCTTGCGCCACAAACATCCTGTAGTAGAAAAAATTCTAGAACACCGTGGACTAAAGAAGCTGTTAAGCACCTATATTGATGCTCTGCCTCAGTTAATAAACCCGCGTACAGGCCGCGTACATACCTCCTTCAATCAAACAGTAACAGCAACCGGACGCCTCAGCTCCAGCAACCCGAATTTACAGAACATCCCCATCCGGGATGAAAATGGAAAAGAGATACGCAAAGCATTTATTCCTGACGAAGGTGCTCTTTTCTTCTCTGCCGACTATTCACAAATAGAGCTGCGTATTATGGCCCACCTAAGCGAAGATAAAAATATGATAGACGCATTCTTAAGTGGTTATGATATTCACGCAGCTACAGCAGCCAAAGTATACAAAACCGATATAAAAGAGGTAAACCCCGATATGCGCCGCAAAGCTAAAACAGCGAACTTTGGTATCATTTATGGTATCTCTGTTTTCGGTCTGGCTGAACGAATGAATGTAGATCGTAAAGAGGCAAAAGAGCTTATAGACGGTTATTTTGAGACCTATCCTCAGGTAAAGGCTTACATGGATAAAAGTATTGAAATAGCACGTGAAAAAGGTTATGTAGAAACTATTTTTCATCGTAAACGCTTCCTTCCGGACATCAATTCACGCAATGCTGTAGTACGCGGATATGCCGAACGTAATGCTATCAATGCTCCGATCCAGGGAAGTGCGGCCGACATAATCAAAGTTGCAATGGCTCGCATCTACGAACGCTTCAAACGCGAAGGATTAAAGGCAAAAATGATATTACAAGTACACGATGAATTAAATTTCAGTGTCCCAATAGAGGAAAAAGAGCGGGTGGAACAAGTCGTTATTGAAGAAATGGAGAAAGCCTACCGGATGCATGTCCCTCTAAAGGCTGATTGCGGCTGGGGGAAAAACTGGTTAGAAGCTCATTAAAAAGACAATTGCTGCCTACCAAAACATTTATAACATTAATTAACTCCTCAAGCAGAAAGCTGCTAAATGCCTCATTAAGTACACGAACTGTTTAAACATATATCCGGCAAACAAACTGCCGGATATTTTTTTGTCATTAATACCTGCAAAAAGAAAGCAATACAGAGGTACGACAATTATCATTATGATAATTATTTCACTTATTTTAAGCATTAATATCCACTTTATATGTAACTTTGCAGCAAATAAAGAGATTAAGTATAACAATATGATAATATAACCCTAAAAACAGTATAATCATGAAAGTAAATGTTTCCATAAGAACAATTGCATTATCAGTAGTTCTTTTTGTAGGTAGCCTAACCGTTTCTGCCCACAATAACGACGGGAATCTCATCTATAACTCAGAAGAAAGAGACGGAGTGATGGTAGAACAGACCGTTTATAAAAAGGAAGGTGCTGCACTCGCCAACTATATGAAATACAACTACAAGTATAATGATCAGAAACGTATGACAGAAAGTGAAGCACTAAAATGGAATGCTAACAACCAAAAATGGGAAAATAGCCTGCGCATCACTTATACTTACGAAGGTAAAACTGTAACTACCAATTATTACAAATGGAACAGTAAAAAGAATGCTTATATTCTTGTTCCGGAAATGACAGTTACAATGGACGATACAAATATCTGATATACATATTCTCTCTAACTCTACATTTTACATTAATACAACAGAAGGCTGGAATTTATATTCCGGCCTTTTCTGTGCCACGTGGAACAAACCCATAAATGTTAAGACGTTACAAGAAATTTAGTATCTTTGTTTTCCCTTTATTAAATAAGATTTTCCCGAGATGAACGAACAGCTAAAAGAATACATAGAAACGGTTATTATTCCGCAATACGAATCGTTTGATAAAGCACATAATTTAATGCATGTAAATACTGTAATAGCAGAAAGCCTGGAACTTGCTAAAGGCTATCCCGTAGACGTGGATATGGTATACACCATTGCTGCCTATCACGATACAGGACTGTGCAAAGACAGAGCGACCCATCACCTTGTTTCAGGAACTATTCTTGAAAATGACAAGATACTCCGCCAATGGTTTTCTACCGAAGAAATACAGATAATGAAAGAAGCCGTAGAAGATCATAGAGCCTCTTCAAACCACGAACCACGCAGCATTTACGGAAAGATTGTAGCTGAAGCAGACAGAGTTATAGACCTTGAAATTACATTGAGAAGGACTGTACAATATGGGCTAAAACAAAATCCATCGGGAAGCAAAGAATGGCACTATGAACGTTTTCTTAATCATCTCCTGAGCAAATATGCCGAAGGAGGATACTTAAAACTATGGTTTGAAAACTCGAAGAATGGAGAAAGGCTAAAAGAGTTAAGAGCTCTGATAAATAATCGAAAACAGCTAAGAGAAACCTTCGACAGAATGTTTATGGAAGAGAAATAATCACAAGGATCATATAAAAAACAAATCTACACCACTATTTCACAACATTCGATTCGCCTTTTTTGTTATAAGTACCAAATGGGCGCTCACAAACAAAACTCATCAATAAAAAAAATAGCCGGAGACTTTTTCACAAAAGCTCCGGCTCAACCAGTTACATAGAATTGATCATCTAAAACCAAAAAACATTCAATTCCTACCTAACATCACAAAGATAGCATTAAAAAGGATAATATGAAACACCCTTTTTGCGAAAAATGAGTATTTTTGTCGCAAATCACACATAAAATGTCTAAATAAGTGCTTATACAACAAAAAAAATCAAATAAGATAGAAACGTTCTTGTAATTCTTTCAAAAATCCACGGGAAATGCACAGGTCTTTTCGTTCACTAAAAGGAGGATAAAGCTGGCATTGTTTCCCATTAATAACAGCTAAATAGGCAACATTAATAATAACCGACTGGCTAATCTGTACAAATGATACCGAATAATTTATAATATCTTCTGCTCTGGTATTTTTTTTAAGACTCAGCTTTGTCTGATTAAAAAGAGTTACCTGCCACTGCCGTTTATCTTTAGAATATTCAAAAAAGCCAATTTCCTCAATACGAAGTAATTTGAAACCTGTCACACTACTGATCATAAATGTGTCACGTTGGGGCAATAATGCAGCTATAGATGCCGAAAATGAAGGAGTGACCTGGTGAGTGACCATCGCCTTCCGATAGCGTTCTATAATCCCATCAAGTTCCTCTGTAGTAAAAGGTTTCAATAAGTAATCGAACGCCGATTCTCTTAAAGCCTGAAGCAGGTATTTATCATATGCCGTATAGAAAACAACTTTCATATCCCATACAACCTCCTCACGCATGTCACTCAGTAGTCTGATACCCAGCATATCCGGCAACTCTATATCTAAAAACAACAAATCCGGACGTTGCTCCATTATCATCTTTCTTCCTTTAGCTCCATTGACTGCCGTACCTTTGATTAGCATATCAGAATAAACTGCAAGCCCCTTTTTCAAGTCTTCTATAGCCGTATAGTCATCATCTATAATTACGACTTTACAAATTTCATTCATTGTCATCATAAATCATAAGAATATTTATATGGAATATATACAGAAACACAAGTCCCTGTCTGTTGTCCATCGGCAAGTTTTTTTATTTCAAAACAAATCTTCTCTCCCTTATTTTTTTGATTGAGTAACTGGATTGTCTGATAAAGAACCTTCAAACCTGTACCCGTTCCTCTGGAGGGAGATATCATATGAGGAAGATACCCCCTACCATTATCTACAATTATTATTCGAACCCCATTACCTTCAGAAATTACAGAAATAGTAAGCCGCTTCTCTCCTTCAATCCCGGCAAGTCCATGTTTCATAGCATTCTCTACCGGAATCTGTATAATCATAGAAGGAATAATAATTTGCTCCGTATTCAATTTGTCATCGATGGACAATGTCAATATAAAATCAGATCCCAAGCTGGTCTGTTCCAAATTAATATAAGTCCGCACAAAATCCAGCTCTTCCCGAAGCGGGATACTTAACTTTTCGGTTAACTCCAGGCTCTTTCTTAGAAGCTTTGCTAATCCTACTAACCCCTCCCGATCTTCTTCAGAGCCTTTTAAATGACTAATTTCTCTATTCAGCACGTTAAAAGTAAAGTGAGGCGAAATATGATTACGTATATTTTCCATACGAAGACGACTTATCTGATTCAAATGCCGTTCCTGCATAAAAGCACGCTTTTTCTTCATCAACCAATAGAAAACACTCAATGCAGCTATTAAAACAATACAACCAATAGCCCAGATAAACGATGTCAAACGCAACACCCGCATTTCACTCGTTTGCCTCCCTATCACCAACTCACGCCGCATCACAATCGTATCCTGACGATAACGCATATCGAGTTCCGCTACACGCGTACGGACCCGTTCGTTCCGAATAGAATCATTCAACGCGACATCCCGCTTCAGATACTCATAAGCACGCCTGTAATCACCTGTACGTTCATAATAATGCTCTAAATATTGATTCCGGATATTTATCATATTCGCATCAATGTGTACGCCAGGCGTTGCATTGGCAATCAGCCTGCCAGCGCGTGAAATATCACCTTGTTTTAAGGCAAGCTCTATCAGCTGGGTTTCTATGTAATAAAGTGCCGAACGATTATTCATCTCAGTGAAATAGCGATAGCTATCATTCAGATAGATTTGAGCTGAGTCCAGTTTACCATTCAGCATATAAAGTTCTCCCAAATTTCCTTTACTAAGATTCCGTTCAAAAATCATTTGAGGATAGTCATCCAGTACATGCAGTCCTCTACTGATATAGTATTCGGCTTGCAAGTAATCCTTTTTGTAATAAAAATGGTTCCCTCTATTATTGAGATATCCCCATTTCTCATACGGATTCATCTCCTGATAATAATTCCCTGCCAGTTCATAGTAATAATTGGAAAGTTCAAAATCACGTAACTCCATGTAAGTCTGCCCTAATCCCCAATAAACAGTCCATTTCTTTGTATCAGGTAGCTGGAGTGAATCACAAAGAAACAATCCCCTGCGATAATAGAAAGCTCCATCGGCATAATTACCCAGATGATTACTGGCATCTGCCAAATTAAAACAAAGTTCGGGAAGATTAAAAACATTATTTCCCAACCGCTGCTCTTCATATGCCTTTCGATAATATGCCAGAGATGAATCAGGCTCTGCTTTCTGTATCCAGTAATTACCGGTCATATTATAAACATTCGCCTTCATATCATGTATGGAAGGAGAATCGGACGCTTCCCTGCAAAAGCGGGCAATTATCTGATTATAATATAGCACAGAGTCAAAGTCAGAAGAGGCAAAACAAGCTTTTACGTAATGATTCATTAATCTATAGAAAGTAAGACTATCAGTGGCTTTTGCCATTCCGCTACGCAACAGATTACGGGCATACGTATTATTAGCAAATAAAGAATCTCTTGCCTGTTTTTCAAGCGAATCGGTCTGAGTATTCTTTTTTATTGCTTCTCCTGTTTGTGTGTGTTCTCCGCAACCATTGATACACAAGAATAAACAAATTATTGCAAACCCTTTGATGGTTTTACTCCCCATAAACTTCTTTGTTAATAGAATGTCGCAACAAAGATAGAAAAATGTGCATAATATTTCTTACCTTTGTAGCCAATTAATTAGAAAAGGAATCTAATGAGTCCACTAAATTTCACCCACATTCTGACACAGGCAGTCGATGAGCTTTCGGAAAGCGAATCATACAAAGGACTGTTCCATCAACACAAGGACGGCGAGCCCTTGCCTTCGGCACGGGTATTGTGTGACGTCATCGAGTTGGCACGCTCCATTCTTTTCCCCGGATATTTTGGAAATTCTACTATCAACAGTCGTACAATCAACTATCACATAGGGGTTAACATTGAAAGATTATTTGATCTGCTGACTGAACAGATTTTAGCCGGACTCTGTTTCGGAAGTAATGAAGGATGTGATACCTGCAATGATTCTTTACGAGAAGAAGCTGCCCGCCTGGCTGCTAAATTTATCAGTAAATTACCACATATGCGCCGTGTATTGGCAACAGATGTGGAAGCAGCTACAATGGTGATCCCGCTGCCCAGAGTTTTGGCGAAGTAATTTGTTGTTATCCGGCTATCAGAGCTATCAGCAACTATCGCATCGCTCACGAACTATTAGAACTTGGAGTACCACTTATTCCCCGCATTATAACAGAAATGGCCCACAGTGAAACAGGTATAGACATTCATCCCGGAGCACAGATAGGCAGTTATTTTACTATTGATCATGGAACAGGTGTGGTAATCGGAGCAACCAGTATCATTGGCAATAACGTAAAACTCTACCAAGGTGTCACGTTGGGAGCCAAAAGTTTCCCCTTAGATACCGATGGTAAGCCAATTAAAGGGATTCCCCGCCATCCAATACTGGAAGATAACGTTATAATCTACTCAAATGCAACTATATTAGGACGTATTACCATTGGACGTGATGCTACAGTAGGAGGCAATATCTGGGTAACAGAAGATGTTCCCGCAGGAGCAAGAATCGTACAGACGAAAGCAAAGAAATAATGGCCCAATTGCGAACATGCCAATGTGCCAACTGAGAGAATCAGATATTAACAATTTGAAAAAATAACAACTTTAACGCGCCAGCCAATTGGCATATTACCACATTGGCATATTGGCACATTATTCATTATGAGCGAACAATTTGAAATGATTGCCAAAACCTTCCAGGGACTGGAAGAAGTACTGGCCGAAGAACTGATAGTGCTGGGAGCAAACGACGTACAAATAGGCCGGCGAATGGTTTCATTTTCCGGAGACAAGGAAATGATGTATAAAGCAAACTTCTGTCTGCGTACTGCCATCCGCATTCTGAAACCAATCAAACATTTCAAGGCCAAAGATGCCGACGAGGTTTATGAGCAGATCAAAGCCATCGCCTGGGAGGAAATACTGGATGTAAACAAAACATTCGCCGTAGATGCCGTCGTATTTAGTGATGAATTCCGCCATTCCAAGTTCGTTTCTTACAAAGTTAAAGATGCCATTGTCGACTATTTCCGTGAGTTGAATGGTAAACGTCCGTCCGTTCGTATCAACAGACCGGATGTATTACTGAATATTCATATTGCGCAAACCACCTGTACCCTTTCACTCGACTCCTCCGGTGAATCACTTCATCGCCGCGGCTATCGTCAGGAAGCAGTAGAAGCACCACTCAATGAAGTTCTTGCTGCCGGAATGATTCTGATGACGGGATGGAGAGGAGAATGTGATCTTATTGACCCGATGTGCGGTTCAGGTACCATTCCTGTAGAAGCTGCATTGATTGCCCGTAACATTGCTCCGGGAGTGTTCCGTAAGGAGTTCGCATTCGAGAAATGGGTGGATTTCGATCAGGATATGTTTGATAATCTATACAACGACGATAGCCAGGAACGTGAATTCACACACAAAATATATGGCTATGATAATAACCCTAAGGCAAACGAAATAGCCACACACAATGTGAAGGCAGCAGGGGTTTCTAAAGATATCATTCTGAAGTTACAACCCTTCCAACAATTTGAACAACCGGCAGAAAAATCTATCATCATCACCAATCCTCCTTACGGTGAACGTATTTCTACCAATGATCTTTTAGGATTATACAGCATGATTGGCGAACGTCTGAAGCACGCTTTCGTTGGAAATGATGCCTGGGTACTCTCCTATCGTGAGGAATGCTTCGACCAGATCGGCCTGAAGCCCAGTCAAAAAACGCCATTATTCAACGGAGCATTGGAATGTGAGTTCCGCAAATATCAGATATTTGACGGAAAGTACAAAGAGTTTAAAGGCCAGGAAGGCGAAGAAGAAAATAAAGAAGGTACTCCCAAAGAAAAAAGAGAATTTAAACCTCGCCGTGAAGAAGGCGGACGTAGCTTTTCAAGTGACAGAGACAGAAAACCGAGAGAAGGACGAAGCTTCAACGGAGACAGAAAGCCAAGGGAGTTTAAGAAGAACTGGGAACCGAGAGGTGATAAGAAAGAATAATGGATGAACTTGTTATCATAGAAACTAAGATATACGAAATCGGAAGTCAGAAAGTAATGCTGAATTGGTTCAAGAATAAAGATAAAAAACAAGAAGACAATGAATAAAAGAGGCTATCTATTATTAATGGGGTTGCTTCAAGCTCTATTTATCACGAACGTTATGGCACAAGAACTAAAAACTCCTACACTGGAAGATCTTATTCCGGGTGGTGAAACATATCGTTATGCAGAAAACCTTTATGGACTACAATGGTGGGGCGATGAATGTATAAAACCAGGCATAGATACCCTGTTTGTTATTAATCCAAAGACAGGAAAAGAAAAGACTATCACTACACGGGAAATTGTAAACAAAGTATTGGAAGAAAACCAGTCCGGAAAATTACAACACTTCCACTCTGTCAGCTTTCCCTGGTCTGACAAAGAGCAAATGCTGATTAAGCTACCCGGTAAATATATTGTTTACGACTTCAAAAACAACCAAATAGTTTCAACAACAGCTCTGAAAAAAGAGGCTGCCAATCAGGATTACTGCACTACCACCGGAAACGTCGCTTATACAGTAGGTAACAATCTGTATATAAACGAAAATGCAATAACCGATGAGTCCGAAGGTGTTGTCTGCGGACAGTCTGTACACCGTAATGAGTTTGGCATCAGCAAAGGCACTTTCTGGAGCCCGAAAGGTAACTTATTAGCATTTTATCACATGGATGAAAGCATGGTTACACAATATCCACTGGTAGACATCACTCAACGTATAGCAGAAGTGAACAACATTCGTTATCCAATGGCAGGGATGACCAGCCATTTGGTAACAATAGGCATTCATAATCCTTCCAACGGAAAAACACTCTACCTGAAAGCCGGAGACCCGACTGACCGTTATTTTACCAATATCAGCTGGGCACCGGATGAGAAAAGTCTCTACCTGATAGAATTGAACCGGGATCAAAATCATGCTAAACTCTGCCAGTACAACGCAGAAACAGGCGAGCTGATGGCAACGCTTTTCGAAGAGACACATCCCAAATATGTAGAGCCTCAACAGCCCATTGTTTTTCTGCCCTGGGATGCTACAAAATTCATTTATCAAAGCCAGCGTGACGGTTTCAACCACCTGTATCTGTATGACACCACAGGCAAACTAATCAGACAACTGACAGAAGGTAAATGGCTGGTCAGTGATATATTAGGGTTCAACGAAAAAAAGAAAGAAGTTCTTTTCAGTGCCAACGATGCTACAGGACGGAACAATTTCTCTGTAAATATCAGAACAGGAGAGAGAAGCTTACCCTTCAGCATGTATACTACCACTGAAGGTGTGCACAACGCTATTGCAAGTAACTCAGGACGCTATGTGATTGACAATTACTCAACTCCTACCCTACCTAGAAAAATTGATATCATTGATACTCAGACAGGTAAAAGCGTTAATCTGCTTACTGCTGCCAATCCATTCCTTGGGTTCAAAATGCCGGTTATCGAAACCGGTACAATCAAAGCAGCAGACGGTGTAACCGATATCTATTACCGCCTTATTAAACCTGCTGATATGGATCCGAATAAAAAGTATCCTGCCATTGTATATGTATACGGAGGTCCGCATGCACAGATGGTAACCGGAGGCTGGCAGAATGGTGCCCGCGGCTGGGATATCTATATGGCAAACAAAGTACATCATGTTCACTATTGACAATCGCGGCAGTTCCAATCGCGGATTAGAGTTTGAGAATGTAACTTTCCGTCATTTAGGTATTGAAGAAGGAAAAGATCAGGTAAAAGGAGTCGAATATTTGCAAAGTCTTCCCTATGTAGACGGTAATCGTATCGGTGTGCATGGCTGGAGTTTTGGAGGCCATATGACTACTGCCCTGTTACTTCGCTATCCGGAGATTTTCAAAGTAGGTGTGGCAGGTGGTCCGGTGATAGACTGGGCATATTACGAGATAATGTACGGAGAGCGTTATATGGATACTCCACAAAGTAACCCGGAAGGCTACGAACAATGTAATCTGAAAAATCTCGCCGGCAATCTGAAGGGACATTTACTCATTATCCATGACGATCACGACGATACTTGCGTGCCTCAGCATACATTGTCTTTTATGAAGGCATGCATAGATGCCCGTACGTATCCGGATCTTTTCATTTATCCCGGGCATAAGCACAATGTAATGGGACGTGACCGCATACATCTGCACGAAAAGATAACCCGTTATTTTGAAGATAACCTGTAACAATGGGCAATATGCCGATTGAAAAAGAAACGAGAGAAAAATAATAATAATAACAAGCGCTACATATCCGATGCCAACATTGGCATATTGGCATATTGGCCCATTAACCAATTATTGATATGAAACTGTTACTCTTAGGTTCGGGCGGCCGTGAACACGCTCTGGCGTGGAAAATAGCTCAAAGTCCCAAAGTAGAAAAGCTATACATCGCCCCCGGTAATGCCGGTACCTCTTCTGTAGGCGAAAACGTGAACATCAAAGCTACCGATTTTAATGCATTAAAGGCATTCGTTCTTAAGGAAAACATCAGCATGATTGTAGTTGGTCCCGAAGACCCATTAGTTGAAGGTATTTACGACTACTTTCAGGGAAATCCTGAGACACAGCACATTGCCATCATCGGCCCTACCCGCGAAGGAGCACGCTTGGAAGGTAGTAAAGAGTTTGCCAAAGAGTTCATGCAACGTCATAATATCCCTACCGCACGTTATAAAAGCATCACAGCAGACACATTGGAAGAAGGTTTTGCTTTCCTCGAAACGCTGGAAGCTCCCTATGTTCTGAAAGCTGACGGACTTTGTGCCGGAAAAGGTGTTCTGATCCTCCCTACTTTGGATGAAGCTAAAAAGGAGCTGAAAGAGATGCTTAGCGGTATGTTTGGCAATGCTTCGGCAACGGTAGTCATTGAAGAGTTCCTCAGTGGCATTGAATGCAGTGTATTCGTACTGACAGACAGCGAACATTACAAAGTACTTCCCGTAGCCAAAGACTACAAACGTATCGGCGAAGGTGATAAGGGACTTAATACCGGTGGTATGGGAAGCGTTACGCCTGTTCCGTTCGCCAATGATGAATTCATGGAGAAAGTACGTACGCGTATTATCGAACCTACTGTAAATGGCTTGAAAGAAGAAGGCATTCTTTACAAAGGCTTTATCTTCTTAGGATTGATAAAAGTAAAAGGAGAGCCAATGGTTATTGAATATAATGTTCGTATGGGCGACCCTGAGACAGAAAGCGTTATGCTTCGTGTCAAGAGTGATCTCGTAGAGCTCTTTGAAGGTGTGGCAGAGAAGAACCTCGATACAAAAACGCTGGAAATAGACCCACGTACGGCGGCTTGTGTGATGTTGGTAAGTGGCGGTTATCCGGAAACTTACGAAAAAGGATTCCCTATCACTGGCTTCGATCAGGCTGCCGCCACAGACAGCATCCTATTCCATGCAGGTACTACCCTAAAAGACGGACAAGTAGTAACCAGCGGCGGACGTGTCATTGCTATCAGTTCATATGGAAATACCAAAGAAGAAGCACTGGCAAAAAGCTATAAAGTGGCTGAAATGATACAGTTTGAGAAGAAGAATCTTCGAAGAGATATTGGCTTTGATCTGTAGTGAGGGAGAGTTATAGGGTTATAAGGTTATAATGAGAAATAATAGATTACAAGGCCGGGTGACAGCAGGGCGGTTTACATTGCCTGTTGTCATTCTTATCTGCACAGTCTGCTGGATATGTACCTCTTTTCTTTTGCCTGATATGAGTTCAGCAAAAGATACAGGATACGCTTTGTGGCAATCTATTTGCACCTCCTGCCTGCCTTCCTGGGCAAACAGGATGATCAGTTTTATGCTATACGCGGCTATCGGTTATTTCTTGATTGAGTTGAACAATACATTCACTATTATCCGTATGCGCGCCTCGGTACAGACGTCACTTTACTTTCTTTTAGTTACCATCTGTCCGGGTATGCATTTGCTATATGCAGGCGATGTAGCTGCCGTAGCTTTCCTTATCTCCTTGTTTTTCCTGTTCAAAAGCTACCAGCAGCCTCATCCGGTGAGCTATATATTCCATTCCTTCGCCTTTATTGGTGCAGGAAGTTTATTATTTCCACAATTACTCTACTTCATCCCTCTTTGGCTGATAGGAGCTTACTCGTTTCAGTCGCTCACAATACGCAGTTTCTGCGGAGCTATCATCGGAATAAGCCTTCCCTATTGGTTCTTATTAGGGCATGCTTTCTTCTACGGAGAGATGGAGTTATTCTACCAACCATTCATTGAACTGGTTCATTTTCAGCCTATAGAGTTTGGAAAGAATCTACAGCTTTGGGAGCTTGTCACATTGATCTATCTGTTTATCCTGTTCATTGTCAGTGCAGCCCATTGCATTGTTAGCGGATATGAAGATAAAATACGAACGCGTTCCTATCTGCACTTTCTGATATTCCTGAACTTCTGTATCTTCCTGTTCATACTTCTGCAACCGATACACTGCATGGATCTGATGTCACTCCTTCTGATCGGTGTCAGCATTCTCGTAGGACATCTTTTTGTATTGACCAGCAGCAAGACTTCTAACGTATTCTTTATCGGTTCCACCATCGGATTAATCCTCTTATTCTGCTTCAACATATGGACGCTTTTATAAACTCAGTAATACAGCTACTTATCGACTGGGGTATCCCTGGCTTGTTTCTTTCTGCCCTATTAGCAGGAAGCATAGTTCCGTTCAGCTCCGAACTGGTGTTGGTAGCATTAGTAGAAGTAGGATTAAGCCCGGTCACCTGTGTGCTTGCTGCTGCATTGGGCAACACCTTAGGTGGTATGACCTGCTATTATATGGGGCATCTCGGCAAGGTAGACTGGATAGAGAAATACTTCAAAGTAAAAAAGGAGAAAGTGGACCGCATGGAGGCATTTCTGCAAGGCAAAGGGGCACTTATGGCGTTTTTTGCTTTCCTTCCGTTTGTAGGGGAGGTGATTGCCATTGCGTTAGGGTTCATGCGCAGCAATATATGGCTCACGACAATTTCTATGTTTGCCGGTAAGCTGATACGTTATATTCTCATGTTGCTTGCACTGAAAGGCATTATCAATTTCGTCATATAATCATCATGAAACGGGTTATCGAACAAACAGCCGACGGGAGCGCTACCCTTTTTGTGCCGGAATTGAACGAACACTATCATTCCGTGAAAGGCGCACGTACAGAATCTCAACATATCTTTATTGACATGGGTCTGAATGCCTCTGAAGTGGCCGAGCCGCATATCCTCGAAATAGGTTTCGGAACAGGTTTGAATGCCCTGCTGACACTCGAAACAGCCGAATCGACTCAAAGAAAAGTACACTACACCGGAATTGAGCTCTACCCACTCCCCTGGGAAATGATAGAACCATTGGGCTATAGTGACAATCCGCTATTCAAAACGCTACATATTATTCCCTGGGAAGAGGATACAATAATAACCCCCTGTTTTACGTTAAGGAAGGTACAAGCCGACTTTACAACGTTGACTACGGATCGCTCATTTGACATTATTTACTTCGATGCTTTTGCTCCCGAAAAGCAGCCGGAGATGTGGTCACAAGAACTATTCGACCGGTTACACGTTATAATGGGCGAGAAAGGCATACTTACCACCTATTGCGCCAAAGGAGTAGTACGCCGGATGCTTCAGACAGCAGGATTTACTGTAGAACGTCTCCCCGGCCCTCCGGGAGGAAAACGGGAAATACTAAGAGCAAGAAAATAAAGGCTGCCGGAGGGAAAATATACTAAACCCAAAGAATATATGAAACATATACCTCTTCTTCTGATAATCGTTCTTCTGGTTTCCTGCAACATGGGTAAGTCCGGGAAGAGTCAAGATAATGAGAAACCCGTCATTGCTGTCACCATAGAACCCCAGCGTTATTTTACCGAAGCTATTGCCGGAGACAAGTTCGACGTCATCAGTATCGTACCCAAAGGCAGCAGTCCGGAGACTTACGATCCTACCCCCCAGCAGCTCGTTTCGCTGGGAGACAGTAAGGCATATCTCCGCATTGGCTATATCGGCTTCGAACAAGTATGGATGGATCGCCTGATAGACAATACCCCGCACATACAGATCTTCGATACTTCCAAAGATATCGATCTTATCCTCGGAGAGGCACACGACCATGGCGATCACCAGCATGCCGGTGGGGTAGAACCGCACATCTGGAACTCAACCAATAATGCACTGATCATTGCCCGCAACACCTACAAGGCTCTCTGCCAGCTTGACAAAGAGAATGAGGCTTACTATCTGAACCGCTATGACAGCCTTTGCCAACGCATTATGCATACCGACAGCATCATCAGGAAAACCCTGCAACAGCCCGGTACAACCCAAAGCTTTATGATTTACCATCCGGCTCTCTCCTATTTTGCCCGCGACTACGGTTTGCAGCAGATCAGTATCGAAGAGGGCGGAAAAGAACCTTCACCTGCTCATCTAAAAGACCTGGTAGACCTCTGTCGCCAGAAAGATGTCCGCATCATTTTCATACAACCGGAATTTGACCGCCGCAACGCAGAAATTATTGCCCGGGAAACCGGTACCGGCATTGTTCCTATCAACCGCTGAGTTATAATTGGGAAGCCGAAATGTTAGCTGTTGCCCAGGCGCTAACGGATCATAACAAGAAATAAGATTCTCCGATTATGGCACAACCGATTATAGAAGTTCGTGGACTCTCCGCCGGATATGATGGTCGTACAGTATTGCACGACGTTAACCTCACTGTATATGAACGTGACTTCTTAGGAATTATCGGACCGAATGGAGGTGGAAAGACCACCCTCATCAGATGTATGTTAGGATTGCTGAAACCTACTGCCGGAAAAATCACTTATTATGGAGCAGACCACTCACAACTCCCGGCACTCAACTCCCAGTTTTTTATGGGTTATTTGCCTCAATACAACACAATAGACCGCAAATTTCCCATCTCTGTAGAAGAAGTAATACTCTCCGGACTGAGTTCTAAAAAATCGCTTATCAGCAAGTTTACAGCCCGGCAGCACGAAAAAGTTCATGCTGTCATCGCCCGTATGGGACTGGAAGGTCTGGAGAAACGTGCCATCGGACAGCTCAGTGGCGGACAATTGCAACGTGCCCTGTTAGGACGTGCCATTGTCAGTGATCCGTCTGTTCTCATTCTCGACGAACCAAGCACTTATATCGATAAACGCTTTGAAGCCCGCCTCTATGAGCTTTTGGCAGAGATAAACAAGGAATGTGCCATTATCCTTGTCAGCCATGACATTGGCACGGTATTACAGCAGGTAAAATCTATCGCTTGTGTCAACGAAACGTTAGATTATCATCCGGACGCGGGTGTCACTACAGAGTGGCTGGAACGTAACTTCAACTGCCCTATCGAATTATTGGGGCACGGAACGTTACCGCACCGCATATTGGGAGAACATCACCATCATCACGATTAAAAAAGCCCGAAGGGCTCTGCTCATATTCGCTCATTAACATGCAGAAGAAGCTAAAATAGCTTTGTGCTTTCTATAGGCACACGGATGAAACTGGTAAAACGGATGACGACGGATCAGATTTTCTTACTTCCTGATTACCAATAAAAAAATCCGTTGTCATCTGCCCGATCTGTCTTATCCCCGTGTACCATAAAAATAGGATTCAGTTTGATTCAAATCAGATCAGTAACGAAGATCACAGCTCTATCTTTTCGGTGGCGGAAGTGCCTGTAAACAGCATCGTTACCGTTACTCGGTGTTATTCTTTGTCTTTCTCAGAAAGGAACGTTCCTTTTCTCGGTGTGTAACGTTGTTTTAGATGTACATGTAACAACGTTACACACCGAGGCTTTATACGTTACTCTACGAGAGGGGGCTTTATCCATTGGCGTACGATCCACCGAAGTAAATAAGAACACAGCAGCCGCCGGATTGTATAATCAGACTCTGCTAAGCTTGCACAGCACACTCCGTATTCATCCCCCTGCCAGTATGTAAGAAATGCTTAGGGGATTACCTATACAAGCAACAAGTCGGTTTCTATAGCCTGGAATGATTGATAAATAGAAATCATGCTTTCTTCATCTGAATGAAGAAATGGCCTGCACCCAGATGGAATAGACGTCACTTCTATCTGGGTGTATCATTTTATAAAAGATAAAACAGCATAAGAAAGTGTTCGCAAATTTGCAAACAATTTAAAAAAGTACTATCTTTGTAACAACAAACAAGCTAATATGGTCGTTACATTTGAAAAAGAATATTTGCGTGACTTGTACGAAAAGGGTATATCCCCTGATAAAAAGCATCGGTTTCAACCCGAAATTATCAAAAACTACATACGTCGCATTAAAACGCTTGAAGAAGCTGATGAAATAGAAGACTTATTCAGTATCAATTCATTGAATTACGAAATCCTCACAGGTGACAAGCAAGGAATCTCGTCAATAAGAGTGAACAATCAATACAGAATTGAGTTTACTGTAACACATCAAGAGAGTGAGCCTGTTATAACAGTGTGTAACATATTAGAGTTGTCAAACCATTATAAATAAGTTCATTATGATTACAATAAAGGGAGTTTCCCCCCAAATGATAGCCAACAACCTCACACCATGTATGGCTACACATCCGGGGGATATATTGAAAGAAGAAATTGAATATCGTGGTATTTCACAACGGAGATTTGCTGCGCAAATCGGTATGTCTTATTCCGTATTAAATGAAGTTCTGAATGCCAAACGTGCTATTACAACTGAATATGCATTGCTATTTGAAGCAGCCTTAGGCATCAATGCAAAGTTGCTCGTCAACATGCAAACGGACTATAATATGCAAATAGCGAAGCAAAATGCAAGTTTCATGGACAAACTAAATAATATCCGTAAAATAGCAGCACTATTATAAATCCGACCGCAGGCAGAACTTTGCATAAAACAGTCCTACAGGAGGCAGGAGACTACTTTACCTCCTGTCCCCTTCCTAAAATCTTATAATAATTATTACTTTTACTTCTATTGTACACGTAAATCATTATCTTTGCGCCCACTTAACATGTTAATGAATAAACATCTATCGTCTTAATGAAACAGTACAAAACCGTAAACAACCTAATCGGTTGGCTTACTTTCATTATTGCTGCCACGGTCTATTGCATGACAATAGAACCGACAGCCAGTTTCTGGGATTGTCCCGAGTTCATTACTACCGGCTATAAACTGGAGGTCGGACATCCGCCCGGCGCCCCTTTCTTCATGCTGACAGCCAATCTGTTCTCACAGTTTGCTTCAGATGCTACCACTGTAGCCAAAATGGTAAATTACATGAGTGCCCTGATGAGTGGAGCCTGTATCCTGTTCCTTTTCTGGAGTATCACCCATCTGGTACGTAAGCTGATTATCAAAGACGAAAACAATATTACCACCGGCCAGTTAGTTACCATCATGGGTAGTGGCCTTGTTGGTGCATTGGTATATACATTCAGTGACACTTTCTGGTTCAGCGCCGTAGAAGGGGAGGTTTATGCCTATTCTTCCCTGTTCACAGCCGTTGTATTCTGGCTTATTCTGAAGTGGGAAGATGTAGCCGACGAACCGCATAGCGACCGTTGGATCATTCTCATCGCTTATCTGACCGGATTGAGTATCGGCGTCCATCTGCTGAACCTGCTCTGTCTGCCTGCTATCGTACTGGTATATTACTATAAGAAAGTTCCCAATGCCAATGCAAAAGGCTCTCTGTTAGCTCTTTTCGCTTCTATGGTGTTGGTAGGAATCGTGCTTTACGGTATCGTGCCAGGCGTAGTAAAAGTAGGCGGATGGTTCGAGTTGCTTTTCGTCAACAGCATGGGCTTGCCATTCAATACCGGCGTCATTGTTTATATCATCATACTTGCCGCCAGCATTATCTGGGGAGTATATGAAAGCTATACCGAAACCAGCCGTGCACGTATGAATATCTCTTTCATGTTGACTATTGCCCTGTTAGGAATTCCGTTCTACGGACACGGAGTGAGCAGTGTTATCATCGGCATTATCGTACTTGCCGCATTAGGACTCTATCTGTTTGCTAAAAACCTCAATAAGAAATACCAGATTTCGGCCCGCAGTATGAACACCGCACTGCTCTGCACAATGATGATCATGGTAGGATACTCCTCGTATGCGCTTATCGTAATCCGTTCTACAGCCAATACTCCGATGGACCAGAACTCTCCGGAAGATATCTTCACGCTGGGCGAATATTTAGGACGTGAACAGTATGGTACACGCCCGTTATTCTACGGACAAGCTTACTCTTCAAAGGTGGCCCTGGAAGTGAAAGACGGATACTGCATCCCTGTAGAGGCAAACAGCACAACCAAATACATTCGCAAAGAAAAAACATCGCCGGACGAAAAAGATTCGTATGTTGAAGTACCGGGACGTGTAGAATATCAATATGCACAGAACATGCTCTTCCCGCGTATGTATAGCAGTGCACATATTCCGCAGTACAAAGGCTGGGTAGACATCAAAGGATATGACGTGCCCTACGATGAATGCGGCAACGCAATTATGGTCAATATCCCCACACAGTGGGAAAATATCAAGTTCTTCTTCCGCTACCAGCTCAACTTCATGTACTGGCGTTACTTTATGTGGAACTTTGCCGGACGCCAGAACGACATCCAGGGTAGCGGCGAAATAGAACATGGCAACTGGATTACAGGTATTCCTTTCATCGACAACTGGTTGGTAGGCGATCAAAGCTTGCTTCCGCAGGAACTGAAAGACAATAAAGGACACAATGTATTCTACTGCCTGCCCCTGTTATTAGGTCTTATCGGACTATTCTGGCAGGCATACTGCGGTCAGAAAGGCGTACAACAATTCTGGGTAGTATTCTTCCTGTTCTTCATGACAGGTATTGCCATTGTGCTCTACCTCAACCAAACTCCCAGCCAGCCCCGCGAACGTGACTATGCTTATGCCGGTTCGTTCTACGCGTTCGCTATCTGGGTCGGTATGGGTGTAGCAGGTATCATCAAACTGCTGCGCGACTATACCAAGATGCAAGAATTACCGGCTGCTATTCTTGTCTCTGCACTCTGCCTGCTGGTACCCATTCAGATGGCAGGCCAGACCTGGGATGACCACGACCGTTCAGGACGCTATGTAGCCCGTGACTTCGGACAAAACTACCTGATGTCCTTGCAGGAAAGCGGAAATCCGATCATCTTCACCAATGGTGACAACGATACATTCCCTCTGTGGTACAACCAGGAGACAGAAGGTTTCCGTACAGATGCCCGCACCTGTAACCTGAGTTATCTGCAAACAGACTGGTATATTGACCAGATGAAACGCCCTGCTTATGACTCTCCGTCACTGCCGATCACCTGGGACCGTGTTGAATACGTAGAAGGAACAAACGAATACATACAGATACGCCCAGAGATTAAAAAGACAATCGACGCTCTTTACGCACAGGCAGACAGTAGCGGTAACCCGGAAGCATTGCAAAATATCCACAACGAATTCGGTGAAGATCCGTATGAACTGAAGAATATCCTTAAATACTGGGTACGTTCAGACAAAGAGGGCCTGCATGTCATCCCGACAGACAGTATCGTCATCAAGATTGATAAAGAAGCGATACGCCGCAGTGGCATGAAGATTCCGGAAGCTTTGGGCGACTCTATCCCCGATCATATGAATATTCTGCTGAGAGATGACAATGGAAACCCGAAACGTGCCCTCTATAAGAGTGAACTGATGATGCTTGAGATGCTGGCAAATGCCAACTGGGAACGTCCTATGTATATGGCTATCACCGTAGGCAGAGAAAATCAGTTAGGTATGGACAAGCATTTCGTTCAGGAAGGACTCGCCTCTCGCTTCACACCGTTTGAAACCAAGAAATTGGGGGCAACGATTGACAGCGAGAAGATGTACGACAACCTGATGAATAAGTTTAAATTTGGTGGTATCGACAAGCCAGGCATCTATATCGATGAAAATGTGATGCGCATGTGCTATACACACCGCCGTGTTTTCGCGCAGCTCATCGAACAGCTGATGAAGGAAGGTCAAAAAGACAAAGCCCTCGCTGCTTTGGATTATGCCGAGAAGATGATTCCTGCTTACAACGTACCTTATGACTGGCAGAACGGCGCCGTACAAATGGCGGAAGCCTACTATCAGCTGGGACAAACCGAGAAAGCAGACAAAATTATGGATGCATTGGCCAATAAGGCACTTGAATACATGACCTGGTATCTCAGCCTGGACGACTCACAATTCTTCGTATCAACCCGGGAATTCGAGTATCACATAGCCTTACTGAATGAAGAGCTGAAACTCATGGAGAAATATAAATCGAAACTGTCAGAAAACTATTCCGGCAAACTGGACGAACTGTACGGCATGTACGTCTCCCGTGTAAAAGGAACGAGATAGAAAGATGTTTATAGAGCAACCACCGTGGTTTTTCCGCATTTTATACCCGAAAGCTATCTTCCGGATGAACCCTGACGAAAAAGCAGTTTACCTGACTTTCGATGACGGGCCTATTCCGGAAGTAACGCCCTGGGTATTAGATCTGTTAGATCAGTATGAGATCAAAGCCACTTTCTTTATGGTAGGCGACAATGTACGGAAGTATCCGGATATTTTCCGGATGGTGATTGAACACGGACACCGGATCGGTAACCACACCTTCAATCACATCCGTGGATTCGAGTACTCTGCTAATGATTATCTGGAAAATACGGATCGTGCGAATCAAGAGATGAAGACCGATCTTTTCCGCCCGCCACACGGACACATGGGATTCAAGCAATATCACGCGCTGAAACAGTACTACAGCATTATCATGTGGGATCTGGTAACACGTGACTATAGTAAGAAAATGCGTCCCGAACAGGTGTTGGCAAACGTAAAACGCTATGTACGGAATGGTTCTATCATCACGTTTCACGATTCGCTGAAATCCTGGAATAACGGAAACCTTCAGTACGCTTTGCCGCGTGCCATCGAGTTTATGAAAGAACAAGGCTACGAATTCAAGATGCTTCCACACTTCCCGCATGGGGAGGTTCGGCAAGCGGACAGGTAACGAAAAATAAAAAGACAGGATGGGAGAAGTTATTCTTTCTGCTAAACAAATAAAAGCCGAAGCTCTGCGCCTCGGCTTTTCTGCTTGTGGGGTGGCACCGGCAGAAGCGGTAAACAAAACCGTTTCCAATGCCTTTTGCCACTGGCATTCGCACGGCATGCAAGCAGGAATGAATTACATGGGCAATCACCTCGAAAAGCGCCTCGATCCCCGTTTACTAGTAGAAGGAACACGTAGCATTGTATCCGTAGCCCTCAACTATTACCCTTCCCGATTCTTACGAGAAGACCAGTATCAGTTTGCCTGGTATGCATACGGCAAAGATTACCACGATATCATGAAAGCCCGGCTGACCGCCTTACAGGAATATATCTCCGCACACTCTCCCCTACCCTTACAAAGCCGTATATTCTGCGATACAGCTCCCGTATTAGAGCGTTACTGGGCATGGCGTGCCGGATTGGGTTGGATAGGTAAAAATACCCAGCTTATTATTCCGCATGCCGGTTCCTGCTTCTTTTTAGGAGAAATATTTCTCAGTGCAGAAGCAGACGAATACGACCAACCGTTAACAAGCCGCTGCGGAAACTGTACCCGGTGTCTTGATGCCTGTCCGACAAAAGCGCTGGAAGCCCCTTTTTTGCTCAATTCAGGCCGTTGCCTGTCTTATCTTACCATTGAGCACCGGGAAGCTATTCCGCCCGCAGAAGGCAAAAAAATGGGCAATAAGATATATGGCTGCGACGAATGCCAGAAAGCCTGTCCCTGGAACAGATTTTCCACTCCCTGCCAGACACCGGAATTGCAACCCACTGACGCCTTCATGCAGATGGAAAAAAAGAACTGGCATGCACTGACAGAAGAACAATACAGAATGATCTTTAAAGGAAGTGCGGTAAAAAGAGCCAAGTACACAGGCTTAATGCGAAACATACATCAAGTAGAGAGTAACGACAAAGACGAAGTACAAACATTGCCAGACGTGTAAACATAAACATGAGACGGGATTAACAGTATCTGAGAAAATGTAAACATAGAATGCCAAACAGAAGCCGTACTTTTAAAACCTGCTTTAATCCTAAAAACAACGTATCATGAAGACAATGACTTATCTTGGATTCTTATCAGTTCCCCTATGCTTCTGCCAGCACCTACAGGCACAAAACAACTCCCGGCCAACAAATCCCCCAATATCATTTTCATCCTTGCAGATGATATGGCTATGGCGATGTCTCGGCATTCAATGAACATTCCGGCATTACTACCCGGAACCTGGATGAAATGGCCGATAACGGAGTCTCTTTTACCGATGCTCACTCCTGCTCGTCCGTCAGTACGCCTACCCGCTATGGGATTATCACCGGAAGATATAACTGGCGTTCGAGCCTTAAAAGCGGTGTATTATATGGATATTCACGCCCCATTATCCCTACTACGCGAAGCACAATGGCCTCTATGCTAAAACAAAACGGATATACCACAGCCTGCATCGGAAAGTGGCACTTAGGTTGGAACTGGGGTACGAAAGCCGGACACGAAAAGCCAAATGCCAATGCACTGGCAGAGGAAGATGTGGATTATAGTAAACCCATCACTAACGGGCCTGCCGATTTAGGATTTGATTATTTCTACGGCTTCTGTGGTTCATTAGACATGGCTCCTTATGTCTATGTAGAAAATAGCCAGCCTACTACCACTCAGATACAAACCATCGCCAAGTCGGGAGGATATGCCATGTGGCGGGCAGGTGCCATAGGTTCCGACTTCTCACATCAGGAGTGCTTGCCCAACCTTACCCGCCGGGCCGTAGACTATGTAAATCAACACGCCCAAAACAAGCAACCGTTCTTCCTGTATCTGCCTCTTCCTGCACCACACACCCCTATCCTTCCGGACGAAAGATTTAAAGGGAAAACCGGATTAGGAGATTATGGAGACTTTGTGCTAATGGTAGATGATGTGGTAGGACAGATCCGAAAAGCGCTCAAAGACAATAATATCTCAGAAAATACCATCCTAATATTTACCACAGACAATGGTTGCTCACCGGCCGGAGGTATTGACAAGATGGCACAGAAAGGACATCGTGCCAATTACATATGGAGAGGTATGAAAGCCGATCTTTTCGACGGAGGACACCGTGTCCCTACCATCGTAGAATGGCCCCAAAGAGCCGGAAAAGGCAAATGCAACCAAACGGTCTGCCTAAACGACTTTTATGCAACGTTCGCAGCACTGAACCAATATCAGATAAAAGAGAATGAGGCAGAAGATAGTTACAACATTTTGCCATTGATCGAGAATCCCGGTTATCCCCAAACAATCCGGGAAGCCGTTGTACACCATTCCATCCGTGGTGAGTTTGCCATACGCAAAGGCGAATGGAAACTACTTTGTTCACCCAGTTCAGGAGGTTGGAGCTACCCGAAACCAAATGTAGACAAAGAAGTCATTGCTACACTGCCTCCTATTCAACTCTACAATATGAAACAAGATCCGGGAGAGAAAAACAATGTATATCAAGAACATCCGGAGGTAGTACAAGAATTAAAACAGCTGTTACAGAAGTATATACAAGACGGAAGAAGTACCCCGGGAGCAGTTCAGAAAAACGATGCGACCAACAAATGGGAACAGATAAAAGGCATTATGCAGGATGATTAAAGAGAGGGGAGTTAAGAGAAGGAAGAAGGGAGAATGGAGAGGGGAGAAGGAGCTGCGCTATTACGCTGCATAGCACTTCTCCCCTCTCCATTCTCCCTTCTTCCCTTTAAATAATTACTGTACTGTTACAGTCAGCGGAGCACGCAATTTCTGTGCAAATGCAGCTACATATTCATTCCATGCATCGGCAGTCTTGATATCAGCCTTATCCCATGCAGAACCCCAATAATAAGTATATTCAGAGCCCGGTTCATAGTCACTGACAGCCAGTACATGACCATCTGCACCACCACGCAATTCTTTCTTCTCTTTTTCAGGGAAAAGAACCACTTTGGCGTCTTTCACTGTAGCAGGGAAAGCAGCACCCACAAAAATCTTTCCGTTATTATTGTTCACATTATCCGTCGGATCCACATAAGTAATATAACCATTGGCAGCATCTGTCACAACGGCACCGTCCGGTTCGTGAAGAACAATACCGGTAGCAACAGGCATTGTTTCTTTCAGATTACTGTAAGCAACAACAGTCTTGTTCATATGTGAGCCAGCATCCAAAGAGATCAGACGAGTCTCTATAACGTCAGAATTATCCTTTACTGTCAGCGGGTTATACACCAGTTTCACTGTGAAACGCAACGGACCATTGTCAAGTATTTCCTGTGTTGCATAGCAATACGGATAGATAATCGAATCACCCGACATCAAAGCAGCCGTACCTCCTCCAAGCGTAGGACCTACTTTATAGCAATCCAGGCCGTTACCATGATCTACATGATAAGATACAGAACGATAAAGCTCACTTGCTGCTTTAGGATCTGTCTTTTTCAATTCAGCAATTTTAGCTTTTGTTTCCGGATTCAACTCACTTGCATAACGAGCTTCTACCACCGGCTCTGTTGTATTGTATTTAGTCCAGATATCATAACCGAAAGCACGCTCACCAGTTGCCTGCAAAGCAGGGCCGTAAGTACGGAAAGCAACCAGGTCATTTTCCCATGCCACGTCATCTACACGTTCAGGATAGTGTCGTCCGCAAGCCTTTGTATCAAATACAGCAGGAGTACCGGCCTGAATAGTATAAGCCGCTGTTCCGTTAGCTTTTACGGTAGCTGGGAAAATTACTTTCTCATCATAAGTAATCTGATAAGGCACCTGCTGACCATCAGCATCAAGCACAACAATCTGAGCAGTGTCAGCCAATTGCAGTTTAGAAGAGACATCACCCATGGATACCTCTACCATTTCACCGGCACGTTCCATAGCGGTGGGATTTGTTACTGTAACAGTAACCGTCTTGCTCTCAGTACAAGCAAAGCATACAAGAGCAATTGCAATAAAGAAAAATAACTTTTTCATCTTTTTGTCGTTAGTTTGATAATAAAACCCGAAAGCGGAGTATTCCTCCGCCCTACAGCATAACTGTATTTTATCTCTTATTTCGGTTGTTTTCCGATATACGCCAAGATACCACCGTCAACGTATAATACGTGTCCGTTTACAAAGTCAGAAGCATCTGAAGCCAGGAACACTGCAGGTCCTGCCAGATCTTCCGGAGTTCCCCAACGGGCAGCCGGAGTCTTAGCAATGATAAATGAATCAAATGGGTGACGTGAACCATCCGGTTGGATCTCACGCAACGGAGCTGTCTGCGGAGTAGCAATATAACCCGGGCCGATACCATTACACTGGATATTGAATTCACCATATTCAGAAGCAATGTTCCTAGTAAGCATCTTCAAACCACCCTTAGCAGCAGCATAAGCAGATACTGTTTCACGACCCAGTTCACTCATCATAGAACAGATATTGATGATCTTACCGTGACCTTTTTTAATCATAGAAGGGATAACAGCCTTAGACACAATAAACGGAGCATTCAAGTCTACATCAATTACCTGACGGAATTCAGCTGCCGACATTTCGTGCATCGGGATACGCTTAATGATACCTGCATTGTTAACCAAAATATCGATAACGCCTACTTCTTTCTCAATCTGAGCAACCATAGCGTTCACCTGCTCTTCGTTGGTTACATCGCATACATAACCTTTAGCTTCAATACCTTCAGCCTTGTAAGCAGCAATACCTTTGTCTACCAGTTCCTGTTTGATATCGTTGAACACGATTTTTGCACCTGCCTGAGCAAAAGCAGTAGCCAAAGCAAAACCGATTCCGTAAGATGCACCAGTAACAAGTGCAACTTTACCTTCTAATGAAAAGTTTACCATTATAATAATTTATTAATGTGCCAATGTACAGAGTGCCAATGAAAGCACTTATTCACACATGTAGCACGAAGGTTATTAATTAATTGTTCTTATTAAGTCGTTTCTTAAATTGACACAGGGCATATTCAGCGCATGCCTCATTATTTAAGATCTGTAATCAGTGAGAAATCCTGATCTCCATAATCCAGATTTTCGCCTCCCATACCCCAGATAAAGGTATAGTTATGAGTAGCAGCAGCCGAGTGAATAGACCATTCAGGAGATAATACAGCCTGATCGCCTTTCATCCATACGTGACGTGTCTCATCTACTTCACCCATAAAGTGACATACAGCATGTTCTTCGGGCACTTCGAAGTAGAAATAAGCTTCCATACGACGGCTGTGAACGTGTGCCGGCATTGTATTCCAAACACTTCCCGGAGCCAATTCCGTCATACCCATCTGCAACTGGCAAGTAGGTAATACCTGATTTACCAGCATTTTGTTTATATTTCTATGGTTAGATCCTTCCAGTGAACCCATTTCAGCCACCACTGCATCCTTCTTTGTCACTTTCTTATCAGGATAGTTACGGTGAGCAGTCAGCGAGTTAAAATAGAACTTAGCAGGATTCTTTTCGTCTTTACTTTCAAAAGTCACTTCACGATCTCCTGAGCCTAAGTAAAGTGCTTCTTTATAATCGAGTTCAAATACAGCATCGCCAGCTTTTACCACACCAGGACCACCGACATTGAAAATACCCATTTCACGACGAGTAAGGAAATAAGGAGCCTTCAACGGATCGATAGCTTCAAGCTTCAGCACCTCTCCTACCGGCATTGCACCACCTACTACCATACGGTCATACATGGAATACACCATATTTACTTCGTTTGCCGAAAATACTTTTTCAATCAGAAAATCACGACGGATTCTCTTGGTGTCATAGCTTTTTGCATCTTCAGGATGCGCAGCATAGCGAATTTCATAGTTCGTTTTCATACCTTATTTATTTAAATAGTTCATAATATCATAACTCTCAGATGCACGTCGTTTGCGTACACGATGCAAAAATAAGAAAAGAAAACGGCAAAACCTTGCATTTTTGTTCTTATTATCTATCAATATTGTCCACAGATGTACAATAAGGCAACTGTTTAACAATATATAATACGAATTAAAGAAGAGATGCAATTAAAACCAAAGGTAAAAACGGCTCAGTAGATTTTTAGTGGGGATAATTTTTTATACTCGTGCCATATAGCGTACTTTGCAATATGGAAAATGATTATTTGAACATGCTTGCCCGCATCGTATTGCCTGCACAGATATTAGACTACTTTCTCATCTCAGGAGTTGAACAGATCTCCAAAGAGATTTATATCAGTCTGGATGAAAAAATGAATCCGGAATTGAGTAAAGACTTGCATTTTGAGTCCAAAGGTTTTATGGCAGCTGTAAGTGTGACAGACTTCCCGATAAGAGACCACAAGGTAATTCTCAAGATCAGACGCAGACGTTGGACAGATTTACGCACCGGCAAGAGTTTCAATATACCAATTGACCTCGATGTGGTAGCTAAAGGCACGAGATACTCCAAAGAATTTGGAGCTTTTTTAAAAGAGACGTATGGAGATGTCCCCGGTGACTTGCCGTATGCTTGAGGAATTCTATCATATAAACGGTCACACATTTGAAAAGCAATATAAGGAAATTCTCAGCGGATACCGCAGGTGGAATCAGTTGGATCATGCCGATAAATGGATGCTGTTTCCGGACAATATGGGTTCGCGTCTGGCAATCGATGAAACGTCGCTTTCCAACGGTGAATTGTATACGTTCGTGAGCAATCGTGATGCCTGTACACGTGAGTGTTCCCTGATAGCTGTTGTGGCTGGCACCAAATCAGAAGATGTAATCGCAGTACTGCAACAGATTAAAGAGGAGCGCCGCTACGCTGTTGAAGAAGTAACACTTGACCTTTCAGATTCCATGCGCAAGATTGTACGGACAGCATTCCCTAAAGCCAGTCGTGTCATCGACCGTTTCCATATTCAGAAACTGGCTTGTGATGCCGTGCAGGAATTGCGCATCAGGCACCGCTGGGATGCCATACAGCAGGCCAACGAGGAAATGGAGGAGGTAAAACAGTACGGCGGGGACTATGTACCGTACCGATATCCCAACGGCGATACCCGTAGGGAACTGCTGATACGCTCCCGCTATCTGTTATTCAAGTCTGCCAACAAATGGACCGAGAAACAAAAACAAAGAGCAGTAATACTATTCAAGGAATATCCCGACATCCAAAGGGCATATGGTTTGTGCCATTCCCTACGAATGATCTTTTCAAAAAACACTGTCAAGGATGCCGCACGTTTGGCCATGGCGCGATGGTATAATAAAGTTGAAGAAGCCAGGCTGCATTCCTTTAACGTCATTGCTGCTACATTCTATGAACACTATGATGAAATCATTAATTTCTACAACAATCGTTCTTCGAATGCAATAGCTGAATCTTTCAATGCTAAAATCAAATTGTTCAGGGCAAACCTTAGAGGTGTTGCTGACAAGAAGTTCTTCCTTTTCAGAATAGCTAAATTATATGCGTATCCCCACTAAAAATCTACTGAGCCGTAAAAACACAAAAAGGCTTCACAACATACATAAAAAAAGAACGCCCCGAAAGCTATTCACTTTCAGGGCTTCTCTTATTAAATATTTTTGTTGTCCCACCAAGATTCGAACTTAGACAAACAGAACCAAAAACTGTTGTGCTACCATTACACCATGGGACAAACTAACTGCGCTTTCTGTTAAAAAGCGGTGCAAAGATAGTGTTATATGTCTAATTCTCCAAATATTTTGCTACTTTTTTTTATTTAGCAATGATCAGATAATAGTTCTTCTTACCACGCTGAACAAGTAAATACTTCTCGTCAAGCAGGTCTGCAGTGGTTATAACCTGGTCAAAAGCAGCCAGTTTCTCTTTATTCAAAGAAACTCCCCCACCCTGCACCAGCTTACGCATTTCACCTTTGGATGCAAATACAGCAGCATCGTCCACAAACAAATCAACTGCCTTTACACCTTCCACCAATGCATCACGGGATACTTCAAACTGAGGAACACCCTCAAAAACCGCCAATAGCGTGTCTTCATCAAGTTTTCTCAGCGCATCAGAGGTTGCATTACCAAACAAGATATTCGAAGCGTCTACAGCCGCATTATAATCCTCTTCAGAGTGAACCATGATTGTCACTTCTTTTGCCAGGCGTTTTTGAAGTACACGCAAGTGCGGAGCCTGCTGATGTTCTGCAATCAACGCATCAATCTCTTCTTTCGACAAAGCAGTAAATATCTTGATATAACGCTCTGCATCCGAATCGCTCACATTCAACCAGAATTGGAAGAACTTATACGGAGAAGTATATTTTGCATCCAACCATACATTTCCCGATTCTGTCTTACCGAACTTACCACCATCGGCTTTTGTAATCAACGGACAAGTCAAGGCAAAAACCTCTCCCCCATTCGTACGGCGTATCAGTTCAGCACCAGTAGTGATATTGCCCCATTGATCCGAACCACCCATCTGAAGTTTACAACCTCTTGTCTGATTCAGATGCAGGAAGTCATATCCCTGAAGAAGCTGATAAGTAAACTCGGTGAATGACAAACCATCACGAGCTTCGCCATTCAGACGTCTCTTAACCGAATCTTTTGCCATCATATAATTTACAGTGATGTGCTTGCCCACCTCACGAACAAAATCAAGGAAAGTAAATTCTTTCATCCAGTCATAATTGTTGACCAGCTCAGCCCGATTCGGAACATCCGACTCAAAATCCAGAAACTTAGCCAACTGCTTCTTTATACAAGCCTGATTGTGGCGTAACGTCTCTTCGTTCAACAGATTACGCTCTGCCGATTTACCGGATGGATCGCCAATCATACCTGTTGCACCACCGATGAGTGCCAATGGTTTATGACCACAACGCTGAAGGTGGCGGAGCATCATTACGCCACACAAGTGACCAATATGCAGCGAATCAGCAGTCGGATCAATTCCGAGATAAGCCGTTACTTGCTCCTTAGCTAACAATTCTTCTGTGCCTGGCATCATATCCTGTAACATGCCACGCCATCTTAATTCTTCTACAAAATTCATCGAATGATATTAGTTTTTAAATATTTAGTCTGGGCAAAAGTACGACTCTTTCTTCGAAGAAACAACTCTTATTCATTAAAAAATACATTCTTAATGTTGCGTTGTACCCGCCCTGTGAGTTCTGCCACAGACATATTCAGTGTATCAGCTACTTTCTTATAAATTTCATGAATATCCATCTCTGCATCATCTGTTTCCAGAAACAATCGGTCAAGTGGTACAGCACGTAAAGTATCTTCGTTGTATCTGACACCGAATGAGAGATAAAATCCATGTCGGATAAGTTGCAAAGCAAGAGGTTCTTTCCCTCGAAAACCATGTAATATCCAAGGAATAGAACTAAAACTACGACCTTTCATCAAACTGATGATTTCCGTAGATTTCACATTATGAATTAAAACAGGCTTCAGCAGACGTTCTGCAATACCCAACTGCCGTGAGAAGATACGTTCCTGAGCCGGTAACAATTCTTTATGTACCAGTTTATCAATACCGCACTCACCAACAGCCAATACCTGGGGATGCACAGCTAACTCCTCAAACAACCCCCAATCAATCTCATCCTCCAGTTCTACATCCCAGGGATGAATGCCTATTGAATAATATCGCCCCGGCTCCGGAGAAAATTCTTCTTTGAGAAAACGAATATTCTTAATTGCAGAAAACGTACTTTCCGTCAAGTGATGGGTATGTATATCTAATAGTTCCATAAGCAATCAAGGCACAGGGTCATATCCGGAACCACCCCATGGATGGCAACGTAGGATTCTTTTTATAGCCAGATAAAGTCCTTTGAAAGGTCCGTGTTTCTTGATCGCCTCAATAGCATACTGCGAACAGGTAGGAGTAAAGCGGCAAGAAGGAGGGGTCATAGGTGAAATACAGACCCGGTAAAAGTAAATAGGAAGCAACAATATGTAAGACAAAAAGCGCCTCATTCCAGCTTCTCTGCTATGCGGGCAAGCAAAATCTTCACCTTGTTCTCTATTTCAGCAGAGGAGAACAATTCATTCGACAGATAGATAAAAGCAACAGCCACCCCCTGTTCCTTCTCTTCCAAAGCCTGCCACAATCCACCCTTATTTTTCCGGTAAGCTTCGCGTATCTGCCGCTTCACCCGATTGCGTTTCACAGCACGCTTAAACCGTTTTTTGGGAACGCTGATAAGGATAGATGCAGGCACCTCCTGCCTGTCAACAGACATATACACTGCACGCAAAGGAAAGACAGAAAATGAACGCGAAGCTCCACCTGCAAACATCTTCTCAATAACAATCTTACTATAAAGCCTCTCAGCTTTGCGCAATGTATTCATTTTCTCCGGTTACAAGTTAAAAAAAAGACGAGCTACAAGCACACGTACAGTACGCAGCACTCGTAGCTCGTAACTCTTATTCCTTTCTTTTATTTCCCTTTATTGTTTTCCTTAATAAACATATCCAGTGCAGCTGTCATAGAAGGAGCCTGCACAGTAGGAGCCTCCAGGTCTAAACGAAGGCCGGCATCACGAACAGCTTGTGCTGTAGTGGAGCCAAATGTTCCGATCTTAATATTCTTTTGATCAAAATCCGGAAAATTCTTCTTTAATGAAGAAACGCCGGCAGGACTAAAGAATACCAACATATCATAGTCAAACTCTTCCCCTTCTCCAAAATCGTTGCTGACAGTGCGATACATTACGACTTCCGTATGCTGAACATTATGCTTGTCCAACAGGTTCTTAATATCATCATTATGCACATCAGACATTGGCACAAGATACTTTTCAGTCTTATGCTTTACGATAGAAGGAATGAGATCCTCAATCTTACCCGTAGCTCCGAAAAAGATCTTACGCTTACGATATTGCACATACTTCTGTATGTATAGCGCGATTTGCTCCGTCACACAGAAATACTTCATCGTCTCCGGAATCGTCACACGAAGCTCCGTGCAAAGGTGGAAGAAATGATCAATCGCATGACGCGAAGTAAATATGACAGCTGTGTGGTCAAGTATTGACACCTTCTGTTGTCTAACCTCTTTAGCAGAAACACTTTCCACTTTGATAAAGGGGCGGAAATCTATTTTTACGCCATACTTCTCAGCAATGTCGTAATATGGAGATTTCTCCGAAGCAGGCTTAGGCTGCGACACAAGTACTTTCTTAATTTTCAACGTCCTAAAATTTTATTACCAATATATTGTTTAGCTCTCTCAAACCCTGATACAAAAGCAAACAGGGTATGATTTCAAGGGCACAAAAGTACAAAATTAAAAGGAAAATGCTGCTAATATTATCGAAAAAAAGCTTTAACCACTTATAGAACATCAATATTTTAGTAAAAATTATCAGAAACAATCCGATTGAAACTAAAAATATGATTTTCAGATCGAAGTAAACAAGGAACAATACGAATGGAAAAAGGAAAAATCCAAGATAATAGATCAACGTAGAATAAGATTCCAGCCAAAGACTTGTCCGATTTTTGTCAAAAAACACCCATCCTAAAAAGGAATAGAGCATCCATTTAAACAATAGATAAAGCAAACAGGCAAGTACATAGACTCCAAGCAACAGGCGGGGAGAGACTTCTTCCATCAAAGCCGGTTGCACATCATTGAAATAATTAAAAATACAGATTCCGCTCAAAATACAGGTTTGCAGTACTAACAACAACAGATACCGAACATCCGCTGCCGTAGAAACAGCAAAGATACTGGTACGTTCCCGATGCAGTACAAAATCCTTCGCCTGTTGAGAAAGAAACTTTTTGCTGCGTGCCAGTGCAAAAGAAGACAAAAAGAAACAACCCAGCAATACTAATGCTATTACATCGTCCGTACGGGGAGAGTAGGGGAGAGGCATTCCCTCAAAACCCGATGTCAGCATGATCCACATACTCATATCGCAGCAAACTTTCGAATAGATTCATCCCAAACAGGAACTGTATATATCAACTCCACAGCCTCTTCCGGTGTAGTAGCCACATGCCAGATCTCTCCATGCTGACGCCTCATAAAGTTTTCGTCAATAGCACGCGTAAGCATATCGAGTAACGGATCAAAGAAACCGTTCGTATTTAGTATAACAATCGGATTAAGATAAAGCCCCAACTGCTTCCAGGTAATAATTTCGAGTAACTCCTCCAATGTACCACAACCACCGGGCAGCGCAATAACAGCATCACTCAAATCAGCCATCAATTGTTTGCGCTCGTGCATACTTTCCACTTCTACCAGTTTAGTTAATCCTGTGTGATGCCAACCCTGTTCTACCATAAACTTCGGAATCACTCCGGTCACCTCTCCACCATTTTCAAGAACAGCATCTGCCACCGAACGCATCAACCCGATACTACCTGCCCCATTAATGAGCCGGATACGGCGTTTGGCAAACAATTGCCCCAACTGTCGGGCAGCATTAAAGTAAACTTCATCTATCTTGGTACTTGATGCGCTGTAGACGCATACTGAATTTATCTGGTTCATAAGTTGGCTCTCTCATTAGTTACGCTTGCAAAAGTACAGGATTTCATCAAGATAACCACAAAAGAGGCCAAGAATTAAAAACAGAAATATTAAATCAGAGAGTAGCGCATATACAAGAAAACGTATATCTCAAGCAAAAAGAAAAGATGTCTTAATACAAATAATTAAAAGAAACTTAAGCATCCCTCCTCCGGTCTTCCTTTAGTATCCATATTTCAGACATCTTTTTAAAGTCACCCTATAATATCATTTAAGGTACATCAATCACCCCACAAGGTAAATCCAGTACGGCACCATTCTCCATCTCAAACCCGGCACCGCTTCGTAACTTAATCAGGCCGTTGTTTTTGACAACCACTGTACCTCCTTTCTGCACCATAAGCCGTGCATTCAGGATACTACCTCCATCCACTTCAAGCGTAGTCCCCGAACGAACTATTACCGCAGAAGTATTATTCAACGTCATCGTCTTACCACCCGGAACCACCAAGCGTCCCGACTGCAATACCACATTTCCACACGGAGATTCCCCATCCCATGTTTCATCAGCATTTATCAGCATTGGTTTACAGACAGTAGGAAAGTATTCTCCCGTATTCTGTGGATTACCACGATAAACACCCCATTCTATTGCTGTAGGAATACCTTCAGTTTTCCACACATACAAATCTTTCTCATTACCGGCGATTAGTTCATTTTTACCATCATTATCAATATCTGCTACACAAGGGGCTACCAGAAACTGCTCATCCGATATTATTGGAAACCCTACAATATCACTCCCATCATTATGTAAAGCATAAATAAAGTTTTTGCAACAGAAAACAACATCCGGTATAGCATCTCCATCCACATCGGCCAAGATAGGAGCATCTATATTAGCTGCATAATTCTCTTGCGGAAACAACCCATTAATAGGTTTACTAAAAAGAAATTCACCCGTATGCTTCCATGCCTTTACCATTTCATGACCTAATATCACTACTTCCGGATGACCGTCATTATTAATATCCCCCACGGACAGAGTATGATCAAGAGTAGACCCAACAACATTAACCGTATACGGAATAGTCTGGCTGCCATCCCAACCGGCAACCGTTTTATCACCCTCCAGGCTAATGGCAAAGATATGACTTTCATGCACTTGATGTTGCGAGAATAGAATTTCTTTTTTTCCATCCCCATTCAAATCACATACCACAGGAGCAGAAGCTAAATTAATATCCCCCGCTCTCCAAAATGGATTCGTTGTAAAAGGTCTTCCATCCTGCCGCCAGATATAAATACCTAATGAATCATACGAAGCTATGATCTCCATTTGTCCATCGTCATCAAGATCGGCAACCGTTAAGGCTGAATAATTATAATCTTTTTTACTGGTAATATTAGCATTCGGATTTAACCTCCTTAGCTCATCTCCATTATGATCCAGAATAAAAATATCAGAAGTTTGATGCGACTTAATAATAACCTCCATTGTCCCATCCGAACTTCCATCCAGATTGGCTATTACCGGACTCTGAAACATTGAATAAGGAATCTTTTTTTCCCATAACAAATCCGGTTTATGATCTCCATCCTTATCAAATGGAGAATAACAGTAAACTGCGTTTTTATCCCCATACTTATCGTCCCACGTAGATACTACAATGTTTTGTTCCCCATTCCCAGCTAAGTCTCCAAAAGCCACTTGGCCTGTCAGCATTGTTGGTGTTTTAGCAAAACCGCTGACCGTAGTTACATTTCCATCGATATCAAACAATTCCTCACCCGTAGGCCGGAATCCCATCAAATAGCTGGTACGAGTTTCATACCGATCTTCGTAAATCCAAAATATTTCTTGTTTACCGTCATTATCTACATCTGCAATATTAGGGCTGGATACAGATGAATAAGCACCAGTAGAAATTCGTCGTGGAAACGGACTGACTACCGGATACGAAGTCCATGTACGATAAGCCGGGCTCCAGCTACTTTCATTCCCGTTAGTTGAAATTGTTGAGATTTTATAATGATAGGTAGCAAGTTTAGCAAGATTATCATCCAAGTAATAGGCAGCAGTTAGAGGGAATTTATTCAATTTCTGATAGACACCATTTTCACCATTGTTACTGCGATATATGTTATAACCGGCCACATTGCTTACTGGTGTCCAATACACATTTATCGAAGAACTATAAGAGAGGGTATTAATGGTTGACGCATCTATCATAGCAGGTCGCAACAATGGATTCACCGGAAAACTCCAGGTCTTTCCATACTCATTACTAAGCTGTAATGTTAAGTTCAACCCTCCTGTATAGTTACTTGCTGTTTGAAATTGGAAAGCAATCGTATTGCTTTTTGTCTCAGCAAAAGGAATAGCCGGATATACAATTGGTGTAGACGAACACGATATCTGGGCATTGTTTGAGATAAGCACAGCCTTCACACCTGTAGCCACAGCCTTCCCTATATTCATTAAATCAATATTCATCTTCACTGTTTCTCCTACCTCAACTGTCGTATTTCCATTACTTGTCCAAGTAATCTTTTGATTACCAATTTCTATTTCAGGAGTAAAAACATCCACCAGGAATTTCTCATTAACGAAATTCGTACCATTTTGTGTCTTTAGAGTAAACTCTATCGGGTCCTGAGCACTCTTGAGGTACTCTCTACAGTTCTTATTAATAGTAAATACAAATTTTGTACCCGACACTTGGCTACTTCCTGCATTGATTTTACCAAATGAAACCGCATCATTAATCATACTGATTTCCGAAGAATTACAAGTTAATTTTCCTGTCACAACATCCGAAACCGTACTCCCTTCATTTTTTAACGCAACAGAAAGTTCAATCGTTTCTCCTGCATCCAATTGTTTATCATTGTTCCCATTACTAGCTCCCGTTTTATCATCATCAAATACCAAATCTGAAATATGAAGAACCGCTTTCGGACTTACACTGACGGGAATCGTTGTTTCAAAAGGACGGAAATTATTTGTAGTAACCGTAACATCAACCACACCGGATGTATACGGAGTAAAAGTAAAAGAATGTACCGCCCGATCATTTATAGTTAAAGTAGAATATCCTTCTCCTTCTTTCATTAAACAGACCAGTGCCTCCTGATTTGCAGGCAAATTATTGATTTGTATAGAAATTGTGTTCTCACCATTGGTTATGGTATTAGGGGTGACAGATACATTCAACGTTTGTGGAACTGCTGTCCATACAGGCATTTCCGGATCTCCCAAAAGAGTTAGTCGACAATTATCACTATTCCTACTGCCAATAGTCGCTTGAAATACATAGCCCAAATTATGATAAATTGATTCATTGGAATATAAAGCCTTTAATAATCTATCAAGCTGACGATACTCATTATCCCACCCTCGATCTGCATTTCCCATGTATGCGACCGCACCACCATTGGAATTATTAATGAAATGTTCTGCAATACAATCTTCATTAAAAGTAGCCGGTTCACAACCACTGGACAATACTATCTGTAAATAATTTCCGTTTGTCAACTGATCTACATCCGTATTATGTATTGCCTCATTTTTATCCAAAGAAGAAGCCCCCATTCCTCTTGGAGAAGAATGATCCATGTGATAAACTAAATGAAAATGATTATATCCCGAATTTCCCCCGTTTTGAAGCGCAGCCATAAAATTGTTTTTATTCAGCTCCTCCCCGTGAGAGGCCCCCGTATACGCTGAATGTTTATTACAGGTACAATTGTAATGGTCAAAAAGAAACCAACGATGTAATTGAGGATATGAACTATAATAACCATAAATAGAACTCCTTGCATCATCACTCAAGAAGCCTGTATTTTCATCTTTAATAATGAACGCATCTATATTAAGAGAATTAAGAATATAGGAATAATCAATATTTGCATTAGCTTTCTCATACAGTAACACTTTATTCACAAAATTTTCAGCCTCACTGGTGTTTTTTACGGGAGCACGTCCTAAATATATATCCCTTCCATAATCAGCTTGATCAATATTAATAATCACGTCTTTTCCCGTATTAGGATTTAAAAATTGATAATACTCGTTGTAAATATGATTATTATTCATATTCCAATTACCATCCAATGCCGTATAATATAAATCTTGTGCCCGAATAGTTGAATCATTTTTATATTTATTATATCTATAATCATCACGGTCAGGTCCATTAGTAGCCATTCTTGGTGGAATAATATTAGTATCCCCCCCTAAAAGAACAAAGAAATCATCTCCCCATTCTTGTCTACATTTCTTCAGATAATTTCTTATTTTCTCAGCAAGATCACATCCTTCATTTTGTGCCTGCACTTCTTCTATTGTCATGACGACAGATGGCACTCCCTTTTTCGTTTTCCAATTTGCCAGACGTTGAAAAGTGGTTTTTAACTCATTATTAGTCACAATCAAATACTCAGGAATTATGTTTACTGTCGCATCAGAAACACTTAAATTCCTTTCATTCATATTTAACGACTCATTGGATACGACTCCAGTTCTTTGATTTGAAAAACGATTCATGTCTTGCTTATTCTTTACTTTAGAATAAACAAAATTATAGGCACGATTTGCAGATTTAGACGATTGGTATTGTGGATATTCAGTAACTCCCCGTGTCTGTATATAATTAATTGTGAATGCCAAATCCAATAATGACAATGCTTTATTTAGAGGAATATATTCAAAAGGGCAAATTTCAACTGTCACCACATGATATCCATGTTCGTATGTATCAGAAATGATCTTCACATTCTCTGTAGGATAGGCAAGAGACGAATTATAAATAGTGCTATCCAGATTTAGTGATAATGTTGCGAAATCATTTCTTATTGAAATAGGAGGATCAACAGGTAAAATCAACAAACTTCTATCCAATAAGTTTTTCTCTTTAACAACTACATCAATATTAGCAACCTGCGCACCAAAAGGAATAACAAACGATTCTATAATAACCGGAAGTTTAGGAGCATTTATCCGTTCTACAAACTCAGAACTTTTATTCCACGTAACACAATCAAATTCTTCCATGCGCGAAAAAGAAAGATCTGACTCCTCTACACGAATTGATTCTGATAATTGGGCTTTAAGCTGTATTGAAATCAGAATAAATATAACAATAAAAAAGTAACGTGTCATATCTTTAAAAATTTAATTTAATAACTTCTCTATTTCCATCTTTATAGATCACTTGCAATAAACCAACAAATCCATCAAAAAAAGAAATCTTACAAGTCGTGTTGCTATTATCAATCCTATTCTTTTCATATACAACATTCCCGCTCAAACTTATCAACCTCACTGTTTCCATCGATTTCAGAGCCTCTATGTAAATCGTTCCATCCTTTTGATTAATTTTCAAAGTAGAAACTGGATTTTCAGAACCCCCTTGTGGAGGGCGAGGAGTTTCTATAGTTCCGAATGTATTCCATTGAGGAGTGGCTTTATATAATTCCTCACATCCTTTTGGAACAAATAAAGTGCTATAACCAACATTGTCTTCAGTAAAAACTTCACCTTCCAATTCAGGAGGGGTTAATGCATCACAACTAAAATTTAAATTATAAGATGATGAATTTGAACGTGTTGGTACACTCCTACAAATGTCATCAAATGCATGCTCTCGGATTAGATGTACACTACTAGGAATATAGATTCTGGAACGAAAGTAACAATCTTGGAATGTATACCTGTTAATAATTTCAATATCCTCCAAATAACCAACTATAACTCCAGGAGCTATATGTACTATTTTCCCATCTTTTGAATAAACGAAGCCATTCTCTGATACTTGGCAAAAAGGATTTCCTTCACTAACTTCAAAGCACCTTTGAGTGGCTAATCCAAAAATATGATTTCCAATAATTGGAAACTTCCCTGTAATAATGAAATCGGATGGGCCATTATAAAATGCAGAATCGTTTATATGAGTCAATGTAGTTGGCAATGTCACTTTTTCAACCCAAGCTTCTGCAAATGCTTTTTTGCCTATGATTTTCGTTCCTTCCGGTATTATATATTCTTTATAGAACTTATCTGTAGGAAACTTTATCAATGTACTTCCATCTGCAGAAAAGATAACCCCATCAACCACTAAATTTTGAGCATACAATAAAGTACCCCAAAATATGAAAATCGAAAATTGCAATATTCTATTCATAATTCTTTCCGATTAAATTAATTAAAAGTTTAATTTGATAACTTCTCTATCTCCATCTTCATAAATAACCTGTAGTAAACCAAAAAATCCATTAAGAGAAGAAATATCACAAATCATATGACAACTATTCACCTGATTCTTTTCACGTACAATATTCCCATTTAGATTGATTAACCTTACCGTATCCAGCGACTTTAAAGCTTCTATATAAATTGCTCCATCCACACGATTAACTTTCAAAGAAGAAACCGAATCTTCAGAAATTCCTTGTGGAGGACGAGGAGTTTCTATAGTTCCAAATGTATTCCACTGAGGAGTGGCTTTGTATAATTCCTCAGATCCTTTTGGAACCAATAAAGTACTATTGCCAACATTGTTTTCAGTAAACACTTCACCTTCCAATTCGGGAGGAGTCAATGCATCACAAGCAAATTCGAAATTATAATACGAAGGCTCTGAACGTGTTGGCAAGGCAAGTTTAATATCATCAAAGGCATGCTCTCTAATCAAACGCACACTACCAGGAATATAAATAATTCCATAAGCAAAATAACAATCTTGAAATATATACCTGTCAATTATTTCAACATATCCTATATTCCCTGCCATATCCCCAAAAGCTATATGTACAGTTTTCCCATCTTTAGAATAAACAAAACCATCGTCCGATACTCGACAATAAGGATTGCTCTCAGTAACTTCAAAGCGCCTATCATTGGTCCAAACACGATTTCCAATAATAGGGAATTTCCCTGTAAGAATGAAATCAGATGGACCATTATAAAATGCAGAATCGTTTATATGAGTTAATGTAGTCGGGATTGTCACCTTCCCTATTTGAGCTCCTACAAATGCTTTTTTACCTATAATTTCAGTACCTTCAGGTATTATATATTCTTTATAAAACTTATCTGTAGGATACTTTATTAGAGTCTTTCCATCAGCAGAGAAGGTAACACCATCAACCACTACATTTTGAGAATACAATAAAGTACCCCAAAACATAAAAATCAAAAATTGTAATATTCTATTCATAATCACCTCACTTTTATTCGGTTAATATCATCTTTTTCGTATCAACTTCTTTGCCATCTACAATCAATGAATACATATACATTCCCGGAGTCAACTCATAGCCATTGATAGTTACCGAACCATTTCCTCGTGACTCAATATTGAGCTGTTTTATCTGTTTTCCTTGAAGGTTATAGATATGAATACTGGCTCTGGAAGATGTTTCAGGGATAAAGAAAGAAATAGTAGTCTGCTCCTTAAAAGGATTGGGTATATTGGAATAAAGTTTGGCTTTCAGCTTTTCATCCAGCAATGAGTTTACATCTGATTGTTCATCTACAGCACCAATAGCAGATCTGGTTTGAACGTTCTTAGATTGTCTTAATTCATCAATTTCGTTCTGCTGTTTATCTATTTCGTTTTGTTGTTCTTTGATGGCTTCCACTAATAAAGGAATAATTTCAGAATAAGCAATGGCTTTCTTTCCATTGGGTAATGTATAAACAGCTTCCGGGAATATTTCTTCCAATTCCTGAGCGATAAAACCGGACTTCTTTCTTTTCTTTTCAGCTTTTATCTTATTAACGATTTCAACCGGTACAGGAGACTGAGCGGATAAAGTATCTCTGGAAGAAACATCACTTTGAAGAGTGCTTGCAGTAGTCGATTCATCAGCCTGTTCCTTTAGCTTATAGGTAACACCTCTCATTTGTCTGATCGTATTCAGGCTATTATTTAATGAATTTATGTTTTCTTTATAAGATTCATCCGAAGCTGTCAATAAACTACCTTTAGAATAAACGTTTCCATCCCCAGTCACATAAAAAGTAAACTGACCACTTCTTCTCACAACATAAGCCACATCGGTATCCCGGTTTGAATAAACTTTTATTATATCACCAAAATCATGGGGAAACTTTGCATAAGCCATAAATGCAGATCTGTCGTAAGTATATATATTAATATATTCAGGAGTGTCTAATCCTATAGAAGGATCGGCTCCAAAACCAACACCACCATCTTTATTTATAGTTAGCCCTTGTTTTGCTACTCCTTCAAAATTTAAATAACCGTAATCTCCGTTAGAATATAATTTAAAAAGAAGAGGGTTAGTCAATGTGCTGTTATAAATAGTCAATCCTCCACCGGTCCCTATCTTTCCAATATCCAGAAGGCCATACTTGGGAGTAGTAGTGCCAATTCCAACTTTACCATTTGAAAGCACTTTTAATTGTGCATGACTCGCTGAACAGCAGAAGAAAAGAATAATTAAGATGAAAATTGCATTGTTAGTTTTCATGAGTGTGTGTTTTTAAAGTTATTAATAATAGTAATAGTTTAGTCCTAATTTCTCCTACTTAGTTAGGATCATTCTTTTCACATCAATCACATTTCCATCAACGATCAAAGAATACAAATACATACCTGCCTCCAGTTGCTACCCGCCAAAGTAACAGAGCCCTCACCTTTTTGAGATAAAGTGAATTGCTCAATTTGTTTACCGCTCATATTATAGATAAGTAAATTGGCTTTTTGGGTATCTTGTGGAATAATATATTTGATCACCGTATTATCTGTAAAAGGATTAGGCATATTTTGAAATAATTCCGGTGCTATGATATCCCTGTACTCAGAAGAGGAGTCATCATCTCCACCTTTTGATACAGCCGCTCTCGTAAGGCCTTTATTTGATTTCAGATTATTCACTTCCATGGCCAACTCTTGGATAGATTGTACCAATAAAGGAATCATTTCAATATAATTAATGCTCAGTTCGCCTTGTGCATTTTCATACACCAGATCGGGATATACTTCTTTCAGTTCCTGCGCAACAAAGCCATAATGCGCTTTAGAATAAGCCTGAGCCTCTTCCACCGAAAGTTCCAAAGAACTAATTGCCAGGCTATCGCCTGCATTTCTAACCTTGGAAACATTCTGTGCGGCAGGTTGCTCTAAATTGTAGCGAACAGAATTCAACTGGCCGAGCTTATCTGTTACACTCATATCAGCAGCAGAAACCCTCGATAAAGGAGACAAGCTTTGCTGAGAAATAGCCGTAGGAGTTAATAGCTGGCCATAAATACTACCGGTCACGTATACATTGCCTCTGAAAAAGCCGGCATAACGCCCCGGAACAGATTCTCCCCAATCATAAGCATTGGAAGTGCCATATATACCCGCTCCATTAACAGAACCATCAAGAGCTCCTAAAACACCAAAGTTATACCCGGAAGTACAATTTCCAGCTCTTCCAAATACACCATAAGCCCGTCCGCCTCCCAAAGGAGAACCAGCAACGGTATATCCACGTGTACCTATATTGAAAGAATTTGCATTGGGCGTGGCATCTCCTGTTATACCGATCCCCCACCCACCGTTCGGTGCTATTCCTGTACGATGCACCATTATACCTCTTTTCGTTGATTCAACAAAAACATCACTTTCCGTATTACCATTCCCATTTACACTTATCGTAGATAAAGGAGTTACTCCACTTTTAACAGCAACATTACCATTAGGATTCACTGTTAATTGAGCAGATGCGAATGAACAGACAAACAGCAGACATGTAAAACATAAAATCTTTTTCATAAGTAAATGTATTTTAAGATTAAACATCCAAAATCAGTGATATGTATCAGAAATATAACAACAGCTAATAAACCTCTAAAGATAAACAAAATTCTATAATAACAAAGCAAAAAGATGTCTTAATACAAATAATTAAAAGAAACTTAAGTATCCCTCCTCCAGATTTCTTTCAACATCTATATTTCAGACATCTTCTTAAAATTGTCTTACAAGTATATAATAGTTATTTCATTGCTGATAAATTCACTTTTCCATACTTGTAACCATCTCCTAATTTCAATACTAACACCATAGTACTTTTTAAGTAGATATACATCATTATAACGAGAATTCAGCCCATAAAGCAGTAGTATCCCCCGTAACATCCAATCGATAATCACCAGCCTCTTCTGCATCTAAGTTTATAAATACCACCTCCGGCGTAGCAAAATTTTCAGAATAAACCACTTCGCCCGTAGAAGCATTAACTACTGTAATAATAACATCTTTAATAGAAGACGAAAAATCAAGACGCATCGTTTTCTCACACATGAAAGCCTTTACAGGAGTCTGTATTGGACTACGCAGTATTGTATCATCACTTGAATTAGAAGAATGCCCTCTTAAAGGGATCGAATACCATACCAGTCCATTCGTTACATCATCTTTTAAAACTTCTTCAGCTGCAACCGGCTGACTATACAATGCAGTAGAAATAATGAATAAAAAAAAGAATAATTTTGCCATAATATTTTTGTTTTATATTTACTGTCAAAATTACACGATTTATTCACAAATCAGGGCATAATACATGTGTAGTTATTTGTTAAAGTACAAACCTACAAACAACTGATTTACAATAAACTAATAAATAAAATAAAAATAGAAAAGTGTAATTTACATGAATACTCCTCCAATTTCAATCAATATGCCTTAATAAAAGTCTCTAAAGATGAAGAAGCATCTAACTCGGTTCTTTCAATCACCAGGTCACGCCGCTTATACATCATATTAATGGTACGGCCACAAAGACAAGCAATATCCGAATATTTAAATCCCATTTTCAGCAAACAACAGAAGTGAATATCATCTTTCTTCAACATAGGAAATTGATCGGACAATCTTATGGTAAAGTTATTAGTAACATCATCTAACTCTGATATTATCTTTCCCCAAAGCTTAATATCTATTCTTTCTTTTGATCCTTTCTCATCCTTATTTCTCTCTATCATTAAGGTCAAGCTCTTAAAGACGGGAAGAGCATGAATTAGTTTATCAAGCAAATTGTCTCTCTCAGCATATACCGTTTTTAATTGCCTATCCAATACATAGATCTTCGCTTTATCTCCTTCACACTGCCCTATAAGTTCGTGCAAACGTTGTATCTCAGCCAATTTATTATTAAAAAGTTCTTTCATCGAAGATCGCTCTTCATCCAATTGCATAAGTCTCTTACGATATTTTTGTCGTTTATATACAAAATAAATCAACGACAATAACAATATAGTAACAATGAAAGAGATAGCGAACCATTGCCACTTTGCAAGAGATTTATACTGAATAAGATAACGTTGGCTTATCATTCTTTCCAGACTCTTAATTGTTTTTACCGGATAAGATAAGGTAGAAGCCAAATTATCATAAACAAGACAAGAGTCTTTCCATTGAAGTGATTGAAGCAAAAGCCCTTTCTCTGCTGCCATATTACTAAGAAGGTTATATGCCCAATACTTTGTATGATAATTAGGAGAAAGTAAGCTCTTCTTTAAATAGAAATTTGCAGAATCATTCTGATTCAAATGATAAAAAGCATCACCCAATATTAAATAAGCATCTATCTTTTTAATAGAATCCGGTTGAGTATAAATATATTCTCGCCCAAGTTGTATAGCATCATCATATCGTTCCATATTACTATACAAAAATAACAATGAATTAGTAGCTGCTCGTTTTACAGACATATTGTTGTTACTTTCTGAATATTCAAAAGCTTTCAATAACTTTTGCTCAGCCTCCTCATAATAATCCTTACCTTTCTGAATAGCAATAGACGCTCGATTAATCAATATAAATGCCCAATACAAAGAGTCTTTCTTTGATAACGCCACTTCTTCTGCTCTCTGATAATAAGAATCAGCTTCATCAGGCAAATCATGCTCTTTTAAAAAATGCCCTAAATTAGCAGCAGACAAACAGATAAAATCAGAATCCTTCACACCCTCCGCCAATTGTAAAGCAATCAAGAATTCACCTACAGAAGCAGATACACTATCCATATCCTGATAAACCCGCGCCAGATAATAATGAGCTTTCATTCGCAAAACATCATTATTTCCCGAATCATAATAGTCCACTACTTTATACATCACTGAATCAGTAGTATGTTTTATGTAATTCTTGTCTTTGGCCTGCGTTAACAATAATGCATAATATGCCCTGTCTGCCTGTAAAAGTGTATCTGTATTATCAATGCTTTCAAGCAATAAAAGAGCGCTATCAGGATGATTTGCCATCAGTGAATCAGCATGTTGTAATACAACAAGTTGATTATTGCCACCGGAAAAGTGGCAAGAGGATAAAGAGAGTCCTACCAGGACAAATAAAATAGCGCGTCGTATATAATGATGTGTCATACCTGCAAATATAGAAAACCTTTAGTTATTTAAAGATAAATGCCTAAGAATATATTCTTTAAGGATATAAATTTATATACCTGAAAAGAAAGAAGGAGAGCGTATATACAAATGTAAATACAAGAGTTTAAGTTTCAAAACATCCGGATGTTCTCATACACAACATCCGGATGTTATAAATCAGAACATCCCCATGTTTTTATTCAAAACATCCGGATGTTTTGAAATCATCTCACAAGGAAGAAGTACAGAAGAATAACGACTCTTACAGCTATAAAGAACAGTTGTTTTACATGGTAAAAGTACATAAAATGCAAGTTCTCTAATAACTTTATCTCATCCTATAGCGTTCTCAATATATTTTGATGGTGGAACATGATAGAACTCTTTGAACTTCTTTCCGAAGTATTTGGCATCGCAATAACCTAATATTGTAGCTACCTCCGTAATACTGTATCGCTGTGCCGCGAGTAAGATTCTGGCTTTATCCATCTTAAAAGCAAGTACATAGTCTTCGGGGGCTTTCCCAATAATTTCCGTCATCTTACTATAGAATTTAGTACGACTCATACCCATGTCTTCACCGAGCATTTTTATCGTATACTTTCTTTCAAAAAGATTCTTCTCCAAAAGTTCTTGTACTTTATTCATAAACCGGATATTATCGTCATCCGTCATAGCTATCTTGGGAATAACGGTAGAAGAACTCTTTGCCAGAAGCCTTTTGATATGTTCACGTCGTGAAGTATGTCTGGCTATGAGTATCCGAATATCTGCTTTGAGCTTACATATATTAACCATACGCAACTCCAACTTATCAGCACCACAATGAATGTGTGCAAGGTAGCTTTCATTATCGTCAGAACTTATCAAAAGGACAACAGGAATATTAGACATGTTGATATCCGACTTTATTTGAGAGCAGAGTTCATCTCCATATATACCATTGACAGTTTCATCAATAATAATAGCATCCGGAACAGCTTGACTGGAGAAAGAGAGAAACCGTTCCGGTTCTTCAAGAGTCGTTATCCGAAAAGAACGTGAGAGCACCTCGTTCAGATATTCACTTAGCTCTTTATCTGCCATCACCAATAGAACAGATGGAGCTTTATCGGACTCCAGCGACAATTTTATATCGTCAATTTCACCCTCACCGTTAGAACGGATAACTTTACAACTCTTCTCTGCACAGTTTTCTGCCACCGGATGTTCCGTCATATTACAAGTGCAACTTATAGGAACAGTAATTTGAAAAGTAACTATCCGCCCACGACTACTCCCCACCAGTTTACCACCATGCAAGCGGATTATCTTTCTTATGAATCGAAGATTTCCGCAACAATGTACCAACGTCAGTCCGGAGATCGGCGTAAACATTCTCTTGTCATTACCTTCACACTTTGGACAATTGCTTATTCTCAGACTCCAACGATTGCTAAGACGTGACACTCCAATATTTATACAACCATCGCAAGGAGTAATATCAATTATTTTGTTCAGTAGACACTGAAGAGCAGCAGTCATAGCTGTTTCATTCACCCGGCAATTAAAATAAGTAAAATTTTTACTGACATTCAATTGTACACGATGCATATTTGCATATGCACGACATTGGTTGGTGACCAAATTCAGATAAGTATAAAGTTCAAACTCTGTAGTACTGAATCCGGAATCTATTTCTTCTTTCATTTTATTGAATGCAATAACATTTTTATGACAGCTTATGACATAATTAGTGTGTCCGAGTGCCCGCTTTACTTTATCTGCTACAGCCTCAGGAATATTATCAGAAGTAATATCCTCCAACAGGTGCTGTATAAGTGTCATCGGAGTTTGGGCCTTATCAATTATACTCAGTGAAATGCCTAACTTTTCATGGGAAAGTAATTGTTTGTTATGTACCATCCTATCATATGCTACCAGGGATATAAATATTCCTATCATCAGCCCTTCAACGGGATACAATAATAATGTTGGCCATAAAGATTCCAAAATAATGGAAACTACCTGACATTGGTCTGTAAGGTATTTTCCACCTTCCAGCTGAACAGAGATTAGAGGATTAGGATAAACATTAACGGGTCCTGCACTCAGCAAAACAAATAGTACAATTATAGAATTAAGTATCATATGATTAAGTAAATATTAAATTATTTATTCCTCAAGAAAGCTGTGATCTCCTACGTCATATTATCTAAGGATGATTTCTTCGTACTCTTCCGATGCAAGTATATGGCTTTTTATACAGCCGGGATGGGCGCTATCTTTCAAAATATATAGGTAATATTTACCCGAGAGATATTTTGTGGTGGTTTTAAAAATGTAAAGAATTTCCAGAATAGGTGAATGATTATGGCCCAATTTCGAAAAAGTATAGCTTTGAAAACTGAGTTTTAAAATTATGACTTATCAACGGGATAAATATAAAATACAAGTGGAATTTTATGTTAAAGGGAGGGCTGATATTTCATTGTCTATCAGACAAATAGAAATATAGAGCCTTGTAATGGTATGTAGTTTCACTTAATTGATATCTTGTATTTGTATCTGAATATTTTCAATTTATCTCTTAAAAAAAGAAAAAGTAAAAGAGATATTTTATAGTAACAAATATATATAAGAGGAAGAGGAGAAGGGTATTAAAGAAACATATCGAAGTATCAGAGATTCTCTTAAAAAAGAAGAGAGCCGCCTTCTATAGCCTATGGCATAGAAGAGCGGCTCTCTATAAATAAATAGCTGTAAAGCTATGCTGATTTACAAGCCGAAGGCAGCTTTCACTTTGTCTACATAGTCCAGTTTCTCCCAAGTGAAAAGCTCTACTTCAATAGTCTTAGTGGGCTGATAACGAGAAGAGAAAGTCTTGGTTACCACACGGGGCTCACGTCCCATATGTCCATAAGCAGCAGTTTCGCTGTAGATAGGATTGCGTAACTTCAAACGTTCTTCAATAGCTTTCGGACGAAGATCAAATAATTCGTCAATCTTTTTAGCTATTTCACCGTCACTCATCTTCACATTACTGCGTCCGTAAGTATCTACATAAATATTGATAGGACGAGCCACACCAATAGCATAAGACACTTGCACGAGCATTTCGTCGGCCACACCGGCAGCAACCAGATTCTTAGCAATATGACGGGCAGCATAAGCAGCGCTACGGTCTACCTTGCTGGGATCCTTGCCAGAGAAAGCACCACCACCGTGTGCACCTTTACCACCATAGGTATCTACAATGATCTTACGCCCTGTAAGACCTGTATCGCCATGAGGACCGCCGATAACAAACTTACCGGTTGGATTCACATGATAAATGATATTGTCATTAAACAAAGCTAATACGTCTGCATGATGAATAGAAGCAATCACACGGGGCATCAATATCTCGATAACATCTTTACGGATGATAGCAAGCATCTCTTCGTCAGCCTTCAACTGAGCCTCTGCAGAGTCGTCTGCCGGCTGGATAAAGTCGTCGTGCTGGGTAGATACCACAATTGTATCAATGCGTACGGGTTTACCGTTGTCATCATATTCAATAGTCACCTGGCTCTTGGCATCGGGGCGGAGATAGGTCATTTCTTTCCCTTCGCGACGAATATCTGCCAAAACAAGCAGGATACGATGTGCTAAATCAAGAGAAAGCGGCATGTAATTTTCCGTTTCGTTAGTAGCATAACCAAACATCATTCCCTGGTCGCCTGCACCCTGATTCATCGGGTCTTCGCGTTCTACGCCACGGTTGATGTCGGCACTTTGCTCATGAATAGCAGAGAATACACCACAGGAATTACTTTCAAACATGTACTCACCTTTGGTGTAACCGATTTTCTTAATTACTTCACGTGCTACAAGCTGTAAGTCAATGTATGCACTGGTTTTCACTTCTCCTGCCAGCACTACCTGTCCGGTAGTCACTAAGGTTTCGCAAGCTACTTTCGAACTGGGGTCAAATGCCAACAGTTTGTCAAGTACAGCGTCCGATATTTGATCGGCCACTTTGTCGGGGTGTCCTTCAGACACCGATTCGGACGTGAATAAATATCCCATTTTAATTAAAAATTAAAAGTTGAAAATTGAAAATTAAAAATCAAATGAGAAAAGACAGGATGAGTAGGGGAGTGCCATCCGGCACACAGAAAGGAATGTTGTTTTAGCATTTTTTTCTGTGGTTGCAAGCTACTCAAATCTTTCCACATTTCATTTCGGATGCAAAGGTAGAGATTATTTCTGATTAATTACTAACTTTGGTCCATATTAACATCATTTTCGTATGAAGAAGAGAATAAAAAGAGTACTTATTTTGCTGGCATACATCGGAGTAACGATAGGAATCTATTATGTCATTTGCATGCTGATGCACAAGCCATTTACAGAGCTACATTATCTATATGCAGCATTAATAGGATGCATCGCCTATCTTCCTCAGTTTATTGCGGAGAAAAAGAAGAAGTAAAAAGTTCTTTCATTGTTTTGTGAAGCACAGGATGCATCACATCGGGAGCAATCTCCGCCAGAGGTTCCATTACAAACCGGCGTTCGACCATTAGAGGGTGGGGGAGAATTAATCCTTCTTCATCCATAATTGTATCGCCATAAAGCAGCAAATCGATATCTATAAGCCGATCTGAATATACTCCACCCATAGACTTACTTGTACGCCCCAACTCCCGTTCTATCGCCTGAGTTTCCTTCAATACCTCCAAAGGCCGGAGAGGGGTCTCTACACAAACTACAGCATTCAAAAAACTATTATCAGAAGCAAATCCCCAGGGAGCAGTCACATAAAAAGCGGAAAGGGAAACAATCTTCCCTATCCGCTCTTCTATTTTTTGTACAGACATCCGGAGATTCTGCTCTTTATTTCCTAAATTAGTTCCAAGCCCTAAATAAACCATGATAATGAGTGATTAGCGATGAGTGATTAACGATTAGCGATGAGTGATTAGTGATAAGCATACGCCGCATGGCACTAATCACTTATCACTAATCACTAATCGTTATTTTCCTAGTCTATAATCAACATTGCATCCCCATAGGTACCAAAACGGTAGCCTTCCTTCATTGCCACATGATAAGCATCCATTACCTGATCATATCCGCCAAAAGCGGCTACAATCATCAACAGGGTAGACAATGGCATATGGAAATTAGAGATCATCGCATTGGCTACTGTAAATTCATACGGTGGGAAAATAAACTTATTTGTCCAGCCTTCGTATTCCTTCAGATGTCCGTCTGTGCTTACAGTACTCTCGATAGCACGCATTACAGTAGTACCTACGGCACATACATTTCTACCCAGGTCTTTGGCACGATTCACCGTTTTTACAGCTTCGCCGGTAACAAACATCTGCTCCGAATCCATTTTGTGCTTGGTAAGGTCTTCTACGTCAATATCACGGAAGTTACCCAAACCTGCATGCAATGTGATATAAGCAAAATCAATGCCTTTAATTTCCATCCGTTTCATCAATTCACGGCTAAAATGCAAACTGGCAGTAGGCGCCGTTACAGCTCCTTCGTTCTTTGCAAAGATAGACTGGAAGCGTACCGCATCTTCTTCTTCTACCGGACGATTAATGATAGAGTGGGGCAGCGGGGTTTCGCCCAACGCATAGAGTGCTTTCTTAAATTCGTCATGAGGACCATCATAGAGGAAACGCAATGTACGCCCACGTGAAGTGGTATTATCGATTACTTCGGCCACCATTGAATCATCGTCACCAAAATAAAGTTTATTTCCGATACGGATTTTACGGGCCGGATCTACCAATACATCCCACAGACGAAGTTCTTCATTCAGCTCGCGCAATAAGAACACTTCGATACGTGCACCGGTTTTCTCCTTATTACCATACAAACGAGCCGGGAATACCTTCGTGTCATTGAAAATAAACACATCCTTATCATCAAAATAATTCAAGACGTCTTTAAACATCTTATGTTCAATCTCACCCGTTTTACGGTGGAGTACCATTAAACGCGATTCATCTCTGTACTTCATCGGATGCAGAGCTATTTTATCCTCTGGTAACTTAAATTTAAATTGTGACAGTTTCATATCTATTCTCCTTATTACGTTAATTATCTTCTGTTATTTCAATCTCTTGCTGGTCTATCCAGTCTGCAAAGCGTTCGGGATCAAGACAATCCTCCAATCTAACCTCACCTACACGGGTACGAACCAATCCTGTCAGATGGGCACCGCTATGAAGCGCTTCACCAATATCACGGGCCAATGCACGAATATAAGTTCCCTTACTACAAACCACCCGGATTTTTATCTCCATCTTCTCCAAATCACATGCCAGTAACTCTATCTCGTCAATGGCCAGCAATTTAGGCTTCAATTCGACCTCCTGCTTTACGTGCCAGATCGTAAGCACGGGCACCATCTACCTTACAGGCCGAGAAAGCCGGAGGAATCTGCTGAATCTCTCCCAAAAACTGTTTCAATGCTTCTTCGATCTTCTCACGGGTTATATGCTCCGTGGGATAAGTTGCATCGATCTCATGTTCCAGGTCATAAGACGGAGTAGTAGCTCCCAATTGTATGGTAGCAATATACTCTTTAGTATGATACTGAAACTCTTCTATTCTCTTAGTCGCCTTACCTGTACATACAATCATGACTCCCGTAGCCAGAGGATCTAACGTACCTGCATGTCCCACTTTCAATTTCTTTACTTTCATCCTCCGACAGATGTGATAACGTATGTGGCCTACCACTTTAAACGATGTCCATCCCAGAGGTTTATTGAAAAAAAGTACTTCTCCTTCTTTAAAATTCATTAAGCAATCTCTAAATTATATCCACACATCAACAGCACTAAAATTGTTCCTCCTACGATAATACGATACCAACCGAAAGCTTTGAATCCATACTTTGTAACAAAACTAATAAAGAACTTAATGGCCAACAACGCCACTACAAAAGCAACCACATTACCAATGATCAAGGCAGACATATTATTCATTAATACTTCTGTTCCGCCATCCAAAAAGAGTTTCAGCACCTTATATCCGGTAGCCGCAAACATAGTAGGAACAGCTAAAAAGAAAGAAAATTCGGCAGCATCCTTTCGTGTCATCTTCTGGGCCATTCCACCCACGATAGTAGCCATTGAACGCGAAACACCCGGTATCATAGCAATACACTGGAACAATCCGATATTAAATGCTTTCTTTTCCGTCATCTTAAAGTCCTTGTCACTTTTAGAAAATATCTTGTCACAAAACAGCATAAATATACCACCTATCACAAGCATTACTGCTACCACTACCACACTCTCCAACAAAGCATCTATTTCGTCACTAAACAATAGGCCAAGAACTGCCGCAGGGATAAATGCCACCAAAAGCTTCCAATAAAAATCAAACTTATGCAAAAAGCGTTTAAGAGCCGAAGCACACTCAGGCAATGGGGTATGATTTAAACGGAAAAAACGCTTCCAGTAAAGGCAAACTACCGAAAGAATAGCGCCAAACTGAATAATCACTGTAAACGCTTTTACAAATTCGGTACTTTCCACCCCCAACAAAGCCTGTGTTATAATCATATGTCCGGTGGAGGAAACAGGCAAAAACTCAGTCAGTCCTTCTACAATAGCAATAATAATAGTTTGTATCGTCGTTAAATCTCCCATACTTATTCTTCTATTTTGGTTTTAGGTTTGCGCAACACTGCGTATATCATAAAAATAAAGCCCAGGAAGCAAACTACCGGTGCTACTTTTATTCTTCGTACACTGAAAATATCCGGTTCAAAAACGGTCTCTGTAGAAGAAGGCCCCGTCATAAGAATAAAACCAATAATTACTACCGCCATTCCGATAGCAAGTAAAATGAAATTGGTCTTGTCAAAGGCAAATTTTTGTTTGTCAGCCATAATGTTATTTACTATTTACGATTTACAATTTACGATTGAAATTACACGCTGTGTTATATGTAATACAGCGTACTGGCTTTCATCCTCAAGTATTTATTGATAGACAAATAAGCACACAGGAACGTAATCACGACACCAAATATCAATACCGAACCGGAAACCAATAACATCACTTCAGGAGTTATCACACGAATCAGTTCCGGTTCATAAGACACCAACCAATAGGCAGTTCCCATCAGGATAGCATCGGCCATGATACCTGCCAACACACCACTCCATATGTTCCGTCGTAAAAACGGACGACGGATAAAGCCCCAGCTGGCTCCCACTAACTTCATAGTATGAATGAGAAAACGCTTGGAATAGATGGCCAAACGTATGGTATTGTTGATCAAAGCGAAAGAAATGAGAGCTAATACCACTGCTAAAGCAAGCAGTACAAGACTGATATTCCGTATATTATCGTTCACCAAATCAATTAATTCGCGCTGATAGAGCACATCCTGTATATTGGTGTTCTTCTTTATCATTTTCTCTATCTTGGCAATACTGTCCGAATTAGCATAGTCAGAATGCAGTTTGATCTCAATAGAAGCAGTAAAGGGATTATAACCTAAGAACTCTTCCGGATCAGTTCCCATGGCTTCACTCTGCTCTTTCAGAGCTTGTTTCTTTGATATGTATTCTGTTTGCTTCACAAAAGGCTCTTTATCCAGCTTCTTCTGCAACTTTAGAATATCAGCCTCTTTCATATCATCACTGATGAGAACTGAAAAATTAATATTTTCACGGACATAGATAGAAAGATTATGCGCCCCCAGAACAAAAAACACAACGAGTCCCAACAACAACAATACCAACGTAGTACTGATACTGGACGTTATGAATTGCATGTCGAAATAAGACACCGAATTATTTTTGTTTTTATTCTTCATCAGCGTTTTTTTCTAAATACGTAAATCATAGAACTACTTCTCTCTTTCTTCGTTAAGGTACCAAGCCATGCCATTGTTCCTACCCACATACCCTTCATAAAAGGGAAAGAACTACCCCGGTGCTTTTCACTCAACATTGATACATAAAATGCATCAAACGGCATCGGATGGCGTGCTGCCATAATAAAACCATGTTTGGAAGCAAATTGCTGTATTGTAACCGGAGTGAAATGCCATAAATGACGGGGTACATCATACGCCGCCCAATATTTGCCATACTTAACGGCATCATACGAAGAGCAGTTAGGTACAGCCACAATAAGAACACCTCTGTCTGATAAAAGCTCCCGAAGACGTTCCCAGGTTTCATCAAGATGTTCCAGATGTTCCATCACATGCCACAAAGTAATCACGTCAAATGAACCCGCTTCGAATTCCTGCAATTCTTCTTCCGCCTTCACATCCAGTCCGAAATGCTCTTGGGCAAACATACGTGCCTGAGCATTCTTTTCGATAGCTTCCACTTTCCAGCCACGTTGCTCCATCGTTGAAGCAAAATAACCGGTTCCTGTACCGATATCAAGCAAACGTCCTGATTTGCGATGAGACTCTTTGGCTACAAGACGTGCCTTCTTACCCAACATGTACTTACGTACCTGATGGTAAATAGCGTTCATTGCCCCTTTTTTTGTATCAGAATGGGAAATATAATCGGGAGTTTCATAATAGCGTCCTATTTCTGCTTCTACAGGAACACCCTGTGTGAAAGTAAATCCGCAGTCCTCACAGGAAAGCACATCAAACTGTTCACCCGATGCATAGTAATCCGTACAAGTCATGACACGCTTCAAGTGCGTGCCACCGCATAGCGGACAAGCATTTATAGAGAGTTTATTCATTGATTATTGCCATAAATTAAGTGCGGCATTGAGTCACAAGACCGCACTTCACCCGAATTTGGTGCAAAGAAACAAATAAAAAGTGATGTAAGGTAGTTTCTTTGAGGTCTTTTAACAGATAATGCAATCCAAATGCAATATGCTGATAAAAAGTTTATTCCTTTGATACACTACACACAGGTAAAATTAATATCAGCATGACGAATATTAGATTTTTTATTTAACTTCGTAGCCATATTCAACCAGAATACCTTAATAAGTTTAGACATGGAAAAGATAGACAAAGAAATAGTTTTATTACTTATCAACGGTAGTCATTCGGCTTTCTCCAAAATATACGTAAAGTGTCACCGGCAATTTTTCCTGTTGGCATTACGTTATCTGAAATCAAAAGAAATGGCAGAAGATGCAGTACAATACTCATTTATGAGATTGTGGGAAACCCGTACTCAGATCGATGCGGAACAGGGAGTGGAACCTTACCTGTACGGCATTCTTAAAAACCACCTGTTAAATACCTACAAATTTCATCAGCTGACTCTCGAAAAAAAAGAAGAAATAATATTGGGAATGCCGCTTTTTGAAGAAGAGAATATTACACAAACCCTGTACAGAAAGCAGCGTAACGAGGCGATACAAAAAGCTTTAACCTTGTTGCCACCCCAAAAACGCCGTATTTGCCAAATGAAAATCTTCGAAGGGTTATCCAATGCCGAAATAGCCGAGCAACTCAATATTACCGTAAACACCGTAAAAGTATCCTATTATAAAGCTATATTGTCATTGCGTGAAAGCCTCAACGAAAAAGATTTCATCTGCATTTGCATGGTATTGCTTAGTGCCTCCTTTTCCTAAACCAGAACTACACCTCGGTTTGTTTATAAATGTTAAATATCAAAAGCCGAGTAATACTTTTCTCCACTACGATTTTACTCTATATACAAGGCGAAAGTAAGGAGTATTTTTCTCATTACAACCTAAAACTAATAAAATGACAACAGAAAACCACTACCCAATCACAGACGAAGAGATCCGGCTTTATTTATGTGATGCTTTGCCACCGGAGCGACGGGCTGAAATACGTCGCTGGTTCGGCACTGAAGAAGGACAACTCTATTTATCCGAAATCATTGATGAAGATGTTGCCCGTATTCTGATGGGTGAGGAACTACAAAGCACGGAATCCATAAAGATACAGCCACTTTGTATGCCAGCCCCGGTAGAAAAAAACAAAAAACATCTTCAAGCCACCATCGGATGGTGGTTACGCCACATCGCAATATGGATCCCTGCTATTTTATTATTAGCCACCGGAGGATACGTATATTACAATCAAACACAATCTCCCCGGTTTGCCGAAATATACGTCCCCAAAGGAGATATGCAAACAATTATCTTTCAGGATGGAACCAAAATTATACTGAATGCCGACTCCCGGTTAAAATATACTCCCGGTTTCAAATTATTTAGCCGGGAAGTGGAACTGGAAGGAGAAGCTTACTTTGAAGTAGCCAAAAATAAAATCCGTCCATTTACAGTACACACCTCAGGAATTGACATAAAAGTACTGGGAACAAAATTCAATGTAAAAGCATATACCGATGAGTCGGATATTACTACCACGCTAAATCAGGGTCATGTCCGGGTAAGCGATATCCGGGGGGAAAGCCTGGAATTGTTTCCGGGAGAACAAATTATCTACGAAAAGAAAAACGGAACAATGCATAAGCGTTCTCTTGAAAATGTGTCGGACTATTCAGGTTGGAAGACAAACAGCCTATACTTCACAGACACTCGTCTTGATGATATATCCAAAGAATTATCCCGCAAATTCAACAAAGAAATTGTATTGATGGATCAGTCTTTAGAGAATTCCATATACACAATATCATTTAATAACATGCCTCTGGATTCAATTCTGGAAGATTTAACGCGCATTTCTCCGATTAAATATGAAAAGATCAACGACAAGATATTAATATACAAGAGAAAATAAAAAAAGGTAGTCAATAAAGGAATAGGGCCCTTCCATCGACTACCAATTTTATTCATATTAAAATTCAAAACAAAAGTATGAAAATTTTGCCAGTTTTTATCAGAAAACGAATGATAAAGATTCGATTTTTTAATATTCTTAAAAAAGAATCACATTCATTCGTTCTAAAAGTCACAGTAGCAATACTATTCCTCTTCAACACAGGAATGCTTTATGCTCAAAAGGTTTCGGTTCGGTACAAAGACGTACCCTTAAAAACCGTACTAAATGATGTTGCCAAACAATCTAAACTCCGCCTGGCATACAGCGGCAGTTTTACGGATTTGTCAGTGAAGGTTTCGGTGCAGGCATCCGCAAAAGATGTGAAAGAAGTACTTTCCGAGTTAACTCAAAAAACAAATGTAAATTTTGAAATACGGAACGGAAGTATCTACATTTTTCTGAAAGAACCTCCCCAAAAAGAAAAAAAAGAGAAAGCAAACTTCTCATTGTCCGGAACTGTTTATGACGAAAATAATCTCCCTTTGATAGGCGTCAATGTACTGATCAAAGGTTCCACCAAAGGAACAAGCTCCAACATGGATGGAGAATTCACCATTACAGCGGAGAAAGGGGATATTCTCGTATTGTCATATCTGGGATACACTTCGAAAGAGTTAATTGTAAAAGGGAAAGAACCCATACGGGTAGTCATGTCGGAAGATACCAAGGTTCTCTCAGAAGTAGTAGTAATCGGATACGGTGCAGTCCGCAAAACAGATGTGACAGGAGCTATCTCCAGTATTAAAATGGATGAATTAAGTGTCACTACGCCAACACTCGAGCAAGCATTGGTAGGGCATGCTGCCGGTGTTGAAATCAAACAGACATCCGGAAGCCCGGGTGAAGGTTTATCATTGCGGGTTCGTGGAGTAGGTTCTATCAATGCCGGCTCAGAACCACTTTATGTAGTTGACGGATTCCCCACATCAAAAGATGTATATATCAACCGAACGATGTGGCTTCCATCGAAGTCCTTAAAGATGCAGCATCAGCCGCTATCTATGGTTCACGTGCAGCCGGAGGCGTTGTTTTAATAACAACCAAAAGAGGTACAAACAGCGGACGGGCAAAAGTAGAATATGATTTTCAATACGGTTTTCAACAGGTAGATCACAAAATAAAAATGCTGGACGCTTATGGTATGCGCGATTTTTCAATAGAAAGTGCTAACAATGCTTACCGTGACTGGTGTATCAAAAACGGAAAGGAATATAGTCCATTACATAATAACGAGTACCGTATGTCTGTTGCCGGAGCAACCAGTGGAAAGATTTTCCAGATACCGGATATCTTTTTCAATTTCGAAACAGGACAACCCATTGAACCGGCTTATAATACAGACTGGCAGGACGCCATATTCTCCACAGCTCCCATTATGAAGCACAATCTGAACATTACCGGTGGTAATGACCGGGTAAAGTATATGGCCAGTGCCGGATATCTGGAACAAGACGGTATTATCGCACCATCTTATCATCACCGCTTTACGACGCGCTTCAACATTGACGGTAAGCTGACCGACCGTTTGAGTATAGGAGTCAACACGGCAGCCTCCTATACCAAAAACCGAATCGTACAGGCAGAAGGACGTCATTACAATGATGGTATCATTATGAGTGCTCTCGTGATGTTCCCGCAATTCCCGGTATATAACACAGATGGTTCATACGCCGTCGATCAGCAGATGCAATATGCGAGAAAATATTCCATAGCACCGGCTGAAAACCCCGTTGCATTGGCACATGAGATTGAAGATTTCCAAAAAAGATATATGTCATCCGTCTCGGGATATCTGGATTTGGAAATCGTAAAAGGCCTAAAAGCAAAGATCTATTCCGGAATGCAATATATATCCCAGACAGAAAGTTATTATCGCCCCTCAACAGTAGGAGGTACTATTATGAACACCGACGGCACAACGGCCGGTAGCGGATATGTGGGTGATCAGCGGCTTTCAAGGGCTTCTTACAGTACACAAACCAATCTTGACTGGATATTGGAAGCAACCCTTAATTACAACCGTACCTTCGGAGATCATGGGATAAACATTTTAGGAGGTTACTCTATGCAGGAAAAAGTATATGATAACTCTTCCATCGGTGCCCGTAACTTTGTAGATGATACGATTCGGGAATTAAGTGCCCATGGAACTGCTCCCGGAGACAGTTGGGAGATACTGATAAATTCGATTGGGCCATGATGTCTGTATTCGGGCGTGTAGTATACTCATGGAAAGATCGTTATACATTTACCGGCTCTCTGCGTGGTGACGGTTCATCCCGCTTTGGAAAAGACAATCGATGGGGAATGTTTCCGTCCGTTGCTTTAGGTTGGAATATATCCAATGAGGATTTCTGGACGAATCACATCGGAGAAAATTTCGGAGCAAAATTAAGAGTAAGCTGGGGTATCAGCGGAAACAATAACATCGGAAATTATGAGCATGTAGGGTATATGAGTGATTTAGGCGGTTACGTATTAGGCGGCCAAATAGTTCCCACACGTTATCCAAGCGCTTTCGTCGACAACTTACTGGGGTGGGAAAAAACAGATCAGTATAATGTCGGAATGGACTTGAGTTTCCTTAGAAACCGTATCACCCTGTCCGCCAACTATTACAACAGTATCTCGAATGACTTATTGTTCAATAAACCGGTATCGGCCATTGCCGGAGCAACTCAATATAAATCAAACCTGTCTAATGCCAAAATACGCAACACCGGCTTCGATATTCAAGTTGACGGACGCATCCTCACCGGGGTTGTAAACTGGAATATAGGAGCCAATCTTTCCCTGAACCGGAATAAAGTACTTTCGTTACCTGACTCTCAATCCATTGTCAGCATTGGGGAAAGAAGTGCTATCAGCCACATAACAATGGTTGGAAAACCCATCGGTTCTTTTTACGGGCTGAACAGTCTCGGAGTAATTTCAGAAGAAGAGTACCAACGGATACTGGTAGATAAACAACACATAGGTGAAGAAGGTTATCAGCTCACCGGCCCGGCCGTATGGAACTACGAAAATGTACAACCGGGTGATGCCAAATGGAAAGATGTCAATAATGACGGTAAAATCACAGACGATGACCGGGAGATATTAGGAGATAATTATCCGGATTTCACCTATGGATTCAGCACCAATATCAGCTACAAAGGATTAAGCTTAAGTGCTTCCTTTTCGGGAGTACAGGGAGCACAGGTTATCAGTTTCCAGAATTACTACTTGCTGAATATGGAAGGTACCTGTAATCAATTTGCATTGGCAGCCGACCGTTACAATGCCGTCACTAATCCCAATCCGGCTATGTATCGTGCCAATATTGCCACCACTAACAAAAACACCTATGGAGTGTCATCCTATATGGTGAACGATGCATCATACTTTCGTTGTACTAACATCACTTTAAACTATAACCTACCTCAAAAATGGGTAGAAAAAATAAAATTAAGAGGTATCTCACTTTTTGCCTCCGTTGACAATGCATTTACGATAACCGATTACATTGGCTATAACCCGGATGTAAATTACAAGTCGGGCAATCTGATGCCGGGTTTCGACTGGGGAACTTATCCACTGGCACGAGCCTATAATTTTGGTTGTAAACTATCATTCTAAAAAACAGGACCGCATCATGAAAAAGATAAAATTAATAAAGAATATAATCCTCTTTAGTTGTTTGATTACGGGATTTACCGCCTGTGACTTCTTAGAACGTTCCGACCCTGATAAACTCAATAAGAAAGACTTCTATAAAACTGAAGATGATATGTATCAGGCGTTAAACGCCGCCTATGACGGATTAAAAACAAATTATTACAATAATATGTATTATTGGACTGAAATCAGATCCGACAATACCACATTAGCATCCAAAACAGCCAATTCGGGTATATACAATGATTTTGATGTATACAATCTGACATCGAGCAATGCAGAGGTACAACGGGCCTGGTACGGGATGTTCACTTGTATCTACCGCAGTAACGTAGTGCTCGACTACATCGATGCCGTACCGATGAGTGATGAGAAGAAAAGCCAATACAAAGCAGAAGCCCGTTTTTTACGTGCTTTATCCTACTACAACCTGTCACAACTGTTTGGTGATGTTCCTATTGTAGACAAACAATTAAACAGTGAAGCGGAAGTCCTCAAATACGGTCGTCGCCCGATAGCAGAAGTTTATGACTTTATTGTAAAAGACCTGGAATTCGTAACTCAAAGCCAACTGCCGGACAATTGGGGATTTGACGGAAACAATCCCAATTTCGGACGTGCTTCAAAAACAGCCGGATATGCTTTATTAGGAAAAGTATACCTTACAATGGCCAAACGGCTAAATGATGGGGCCACTCAGGACTATCTTCAATTGGCTAAAGAAGCCCTCGAAGCCGCTTACAACGTTCGCCCATTCGGAAAACTGAAAGATATTGCCTATGGCAAAGTATTCGGTGTCGCCAATATTACCTGCAATGAAATCATATTTCAGGTAATGTACTTACAGGGAACCGACGAAGGCTCTTACTTTGCGAAAAATTTTCAGCCACTCAATGCCACAGGAATCATTTCACAATCGCAAGGTTTGGGAGATAATATTCCGGAAAATGACCTGACCAAAGAATACGAAACCGGTGATATGCGCAAAGTGGTTTCGTACAAAACTTACGGAACAACCCCTTATGTCAATAAATACGTTGATTTGGGAGACTCTCAAGGGCGCGGTGGTTCTTGCTGGATAGTGTTGCGCTATGCCGATGTCATTCTGATGCTTGCCGAAGTAAATGAGGCACTCAACTTAGAATCCGAAGCCATCACTTATATTGATATGATTCGTACCCGTGCCAAATTAAAACCTTACGATCAGGCTTCTGAGACGTACAAAACAGCCTATCCAACTCTCAAAGAGGTCATTCTGCACGAACGGCGTATCGAATTGGCTTTTGAAAATCATCGTTGGTTTGATCTTCTCCGGTTTTATAAGGGCACCGACCTGGTAGAGTTCCTGAGCAGTAAATCGGTACAGGGGTGTTCCAAACGCGATTTATTACTTCCTATACCTTGGCGGGAAGTGTCTATAAATCCATCCGGAATGTATCAGAACGACGGATACTAAAATCCGAATACTATTTTATTTAAAAACTTTTCCGCAGGGAGTCAACTCTCTCTGTTGGTCCTTGCTATACCTATAAATTAAAATTATTACAATTATGAAAACAAGACTTTTCCTTTTCACAGTACTGGTAATGAACTGTTTAACCGGTTTTTCTCAGAAATATTTATGGAGTAGCCAATTTGGGATTGCCGATGTAGAAACTTCAGCCAAAAGTATGGCTATAGATGCCGACAACAATGTATACCTCACAGGTTGTTTCACCGGAGCAGAAATGACAATTGGTGATAAAGAAATAACAGGAACCTCCACCGTAATGGATGCATACATAGCTAAGTTTACCCCCAATAAACAATGCGTATTTGCCTCATCCATTAAAAGCACATCCGGCTCAGTTGTTATACAAAGTGTTGCCACAGATGCCTCAGGCAACTCTTACGTCGTAGGTAATTTTGAGTCTGACGCTCAAATCTCCGAAACATTTAAAATAGAATCCGACTATAAAGATTTCCTGATCGCTAAATACGATGCGACCGGAAATCCTGTCTGGCTGAAAGGCACCGACTCCGGTATAGAACCTGTTATTAAAAGTATAGCAGTAAATCAAAATGATGGAAGTTTTGTCATTACCGGAGCTTTCACCGGAAATTTAAATATGGATATAAACGGAGGTAACTCAGAAATTTCATCCGGTGATTCCGAACTCGCTTTCTTTATCGCCAAATACGATAGTAACGCTAATCTGATCTGGACAAAAACAATGTCAGGAAGCGGAACAGGAACGGGAAATCTTATATCTGTAGATGAAGAAGGGGGAATATATGCAGCCGGAACATTTAGCGGAACTATTCAATTCGGAACACAATCTATGACGGCAGCTTCTGTAGAAAATACAGACAATTTCCTGGTTAAATATTCAGCTGACGGAAATATGATTTGGGCACGTAGTTTAACAGGTAGTAAATTAGACGATATTAATGCCATGGATGTAGCCGGCAATCAGGTAGTCATCGGCGGTGTGATACGAAGCGAAGATCTGGTTGTGGACAATGCACCCGAAGTAACCATGAAGACCCTGGACACTTCCGGAAGTTGGAACAGTATGCTGATTGTCTCTTTCGATACAAACGGAAACTATCAATGGAACTATATAGCAGGCAGTATCACCCAACCGACAGATGTCAAAACAATTGCCATAGACAAAGATGGCTCGATATGGAACGCCGGTACTTCTTTTGGAACTTATTATTTTAATCCGGATACAGAAGACGAGGCAAGACAGTTCCCTTCTAAAGCTAAAGGGGGACAGGATATGTATCTGATGAAATTATCATCAAAAGGTGAAGTACTGATAGGACACCGTGTAGGAGATGCTACCCGGGAAGGTGCGATGGCTATGGCAGTAGGAAATGAAGGGTTATTATATGTAGCCGATATGATATCTACCCGTAGCGGCGGTACGGCTTCTCCCGTAAACCTGTTTGGCGACCCGATTACAATACCAACTATCGGCAGTAACTACAGCGTAGCTTTACTATGCTATCAGCAAATCTACGCAACTCCGGCTGTACTACCTGTCATTAAACCCGGCACAGCTTTCAGTCAGATTATTAATGCAGAAAATGCCAATGGTGATGCCGAATTCACACTATATTATGGTACTCTTCCCGAAGGGCTCAATCTGAATCCGGCAACCGGCGAACTAAGTGGAACAAGTACTACTACAGGAATTTATCCGATTGTGATCAGCATGAAAGACGCTGATGGAAACGTTGGATTTGCCGAATATACACTTACTGTTTCTACCGGTACCGGACTGAAAGACTATCAACAGGAAGCTATCAGGGTATGGGGAGACCACGGTGCTATCGAAGTATCAACAAGTACATCGAATTGCAGAGTGATGATATTCGACCTGTCTGGCAGATTGGTAATACAAAACCGTTTAAAAGGTAATGACCGTTATACTGTAGACAATGGTATCTATACCGTAGTTGTAGAAGATAGTATCTCGGGAAAAAAATCGGTACATAAAGCAAGCGTCTACTAATATTAATCAATGGAAGGATGCCCGGTACGACCGAATTCCGGGTATTCTTTCCCTACGATATGTATATCATGAACAAAATTCTAATCATCATTATACTCTCTATTTGTACTGTATCGTATGCTCAACAACCCGAAACGGTTCATCACTTCGGAAGTATGACGACAGCATACGGACGACAGATAGTAGCGGGTGGCAACAACATCTGGTTAACAGGAGAATTTAGCGGAGAACTCATTTCCAATACGGAAACCGGATTGATGTCCGAACTCCCGGCTATTTTTGCTGCCAGATATTCGGTACAAGGTATTCGCGAATGTTTAATCAGAATTGAAAACGAATCAAAAGTGAAATCCGCAGTATCCGATGAGGCGGGAGTACTATGGCTTCTTACCGGAAATGACGGAAACGAAAAATTATATTCGGTATCTCCGGAAGGAGTAGTATCTTCACCCGTTTCGTTTGAAAAAAGTGCAGACTTCATCATTCAGGATTTTATATTATTCAACCAAACAGTATATCTCTGCGGAAATTCGGAAGAGAAGTGCTTTTTAGCTGCTTATACTCTATCCGGGAAACAACTGTGGTACTCTGCTGAAGAGGGCTACTTATCCGCCTCCGGAAAAAAAATAAAGACTGACGGCACGGATATTATTCTTGCCGGAACATATCAGGGAACGACTACAAACAACACAGATATATTTGTCAGCCGTTTCAATACATCCGGCGAAAAGAAATGGACATGCCCGATAACAGGAGCAGGGAATGAAACGATTTCCGATATAGCATGCCTGAGTGACGGTAAGCTCATTTTATCCGGTTCTACAACCAGTCAGCAGCTCTCCATCGGTTCTTCCACACAAACCACTACATCCACGGGAACACAGCATGCTTTGTGTATTATGCTCAATCCGGACGGTAACTACTCATCCATCTATACAGCCGGAGGAACATCTACAAGCAAAAATACGGTAATCAATACCTTATACGTCAACGATAACGATGAAATATACGCAGGAGGTTATTGTATGGGAAAAGTAATATTCAACCCATCCGGAGATAATCGCTATAACCTCCCTGATAAAGGTGCGAAAGATGCTTTTATCGTAAAGTTATCTTCTGAAAATCAGGTATTGAATGTGAAACGTTTCGGTAATAAAACAGACGAGGAAATAACCGATCTATTATTTATACCGGATACAAAAGAATACCGTTTATTTATGCTAACCAATTTCAAAGAAGCCAACGAATACGGCACTATTTACAATACTACCAACCTGACTCTGTCCGGAACAAACACATTCCCGTTAGAAGCAATCGGATCGGGCAATAATGTCGTTTTAGCTTCTTACGCACATATCCGGATATTCACCAATCATGTGATACCGGCACAGGAAGGAGTTTCTTACCACAATTGCGTCTATCATCGGGGAGGGGCACGAAAAGTGACTTATCAATTACTTTCCGGTGATTTGCCTTCCGGCATGCATTTTTCATCTCAAGGGGATTTGTCGGGTACTCCTTCTGAAAGCGGTTCTTTTCCTTTGGCAATACGAGGTACCGACGAACTTGGAGACAGCTCGGACTCTGCTTGTATATTACAGGTAGAATCCAATGGAGGAGTAGGCTGGGCAGAAACTGAAGAAACCACATTTCAAGTCTATCCGAATCCTGTGGAAGATAAGTTTTTCATTAAAGGCTTAACGGGAAAAGTACGACTTCAAGTTATATCTACACAAGGACAGTTAATGGTTGACCATATCCTTCAAGATACTTCCGAAGCAATTCATATATCTCATTTCCCTCAGGGAGTCTATATTATAAAATGTATTTCAGAACAGAGTATCCTGTCAAAGAAAATAATCAAAAAGTAGGAAGATGAATCAAACTCAACAAAATCAAACGAATCGGACCAAATGGGCTGTATTTACAGCAGCAACTTTGGGTTATGGGCTTTTCTATGTTTGCCGGCTGAGTCTGAATGTGGTTAAAAAGCCAATAGTAGACACCGGTTATCTTACTGAAACAGAGTTAGGCATAATCGGTTCGGCTTTATTTTTCTCCTATGCAATCGGGAAATTTGTCAATGGTTTTTTAGCCGACAGGGTAAATGTGCGCTATCTGATGGCAGGTGGACTTCTCATAGCTACCTTGGTAAATGCCGCACTCGGATTTGCCGTACCATTCTGGGCATTTGTCATACTTTGGGCAGTAAACGGTTGGTTTCAGTCAGTAGGCGGGCCCTGTAGTGTTATTGCGTTAAACCGATGGTTTACAGAGAAAGAACGCGGAACGGTATATGGCTTCTGGAGTGCCAGTCACAACATCGGAGAAGCGCTTACCTTTATCTTTACATCATTCATCGTTGGTGCTTTAGGATGGCAGTGGGGATTTATGAGCGCTGCATGCCTGGGAGCTGCAGGGGTCGCTCTAATATTCATTTTCTTAAAACCGGCTCCTCCCGAATGGAAAGCAATCCCATCCGATTCCGCAGAAAAGCAGACAGCCTCATCCGTTAAAAGTAAGCAGCTTGAAGTCTTAAAAAGCCCGATGATATGGATGCTTGCACTTGCCAGTGCATTTATGTACATCAGCCGGTATGCCGTCAATAGCTGGGGGGTATATTATTTCGAAATAGAAAAGGGCTATAATATTGTAACCGCCAGTACCCTTGTATCAGTCAGTTCGGTCTGTGGCATTGTAGGTACTGTATTTTCCGGTCTCCTATCCGACAAGTTATTCCACAGCAACCGGACCATACCGGCTTGCTTGTTCAGTTTGCTCAATCTGCTTGCATTGGTACTATTTTTATTCGGTCCGCAGCATTGTGAGGTTCTGGATATTATTTCTATGATACTGTTTGGCATATCCATTGGTATTCTGCTATGCTTTTTGGGAGGACTCATGGCCATAGACATAGCTCCCAAAGAAGCAACTGGTGCAGCAGTTGGAGTCATTGGAATAGCCAGTTATATAGCAGCCGGCTTGCAAGACGTAGTCAGTGGTTTTCTGATAGAATCACGTAAAGTTATTATCGACGGAAACCCTATCTATGATTTCTCCGCCATACGTATTTTCTGGCTTTCCGCAGCTTTCATATCCTTATTATTCCTGATAATAATCTGGAGTGCGAAAAGAAAAAATTAACTACTAAACAATATAAATCATGAAAAGAGTATTTCAAATCCTATTTCTCTTATTATCCGTCTCAACAGGAATTATTTCTTCCGTTCAGGGAAAGAATAAGACAACCGATTGTAACATCCGTTTTTGTACTTATAACATTCGGGGAGATCTGCCCAATGACGGTATCAACTCCTGGAAATTCCGAAAAGACTCCTTATGCAAAATAATCAAACATCACGATTTTGATATCGTATGTATGCAGGAAGTATTAGCCAATCAGCTTGAAGATATAGAAAAGGCCACAGGGTATGCTTTTGTAGGAATCCGAGGACTTTACAACCCTATTTTCTATAAAGCAGAGCGTTTTGAGCTATTGCATAATGAAATGTTCTGGTTATCCGAAACAATGGCTCCTTTTTCAAAAGGATGGGACGGAAAGTACGACCGTTATTGTACATGGGCCAAGTTCCGTGACCGTAAAAACGGAAAGGTATTCTATGTTTTCAATACTCACCTCGACCATAAAGGCCGTATAGCACAACAAGAAGGTGCAGCTCTGGTCTGTGCACAGGCCCGGAAATTTGCAGGGAACTCCCCGGTCTTTATATGCGGAGATATGAACAGTTTCGATACAACCGATGCCTACAAAGAGTACACTTCTCACTATAAAGATTCCCGGGTTATTGCTCCCTATATCTCAGGACCGGTAGGTACGGCTCACAATTTCGGGCAGGTAGAACCCGTACGTATCGATTATATCTTCGTAAATGATAAAATCAAAGTGTCAGAATACGAAGCAGATGACGAACATTATCCAAACGGTTTCTTCCCATCTGATCATTACGCTGTATTTATCAACGCCCGTTTATAACTCAATAAAAAGATTTCAGATATGGCTTTCAGAATATATATATTACTCCTTGTTTGCCTGAGCCTGTCAAGCTTCCCGGTACATGGTGAAAATTACGAAACCGAAATTACGATTTGCAGCTTTAATATTCGTGGTTCAAACATGGATACCGGAGTGAACGCCTGGTCAAACCGAAAAAAGATGGTAATCAGAGAATTCGGCAATTATCAGTATGACATTGTGTGTATGCAGGAACCATTGACCGATCAGATACAGGATTTCCTGTCCATCGGTATCTACGAGTGGCTCGGTGTATCCGGCCAAGGTACACCGGACAGTGATGTATTTACTCCCATCTTCTATAACAAGAAAAAGCTGAATGTATTAGATTACGGCACGTTCTGGCTATCCGAAACTCCGGATGTTGTCAGCCGGGGATGGGATGGTAAATTCCCCCGCATTTGTACGTGGGCAAAATTCAGGGATATAGAAAACTGCCGTAGCTTTTACGTGTTTAACACTCACCTCGACCACGTAGGAGAAGTTGCCAAGTTAGAAGGGGCCCGGTTAATCTGCCGGAAAATAAAAGAAATGACAGCAGAAGAGGCCGTGTTCATCACAGGAGATATGAACAGTACTCCCGAAACTCCCCCCATTCACACCTTTCTCAGTGAATTCAGCAATTCACGGGAAATAGCGACAGAGAAATCAGGGCCGGCAGGAACAGCACACAGCTATGGTAAATTGTATCCACCCTCACAGATAGATTACATTTTTGTAAACGAATATATATCGGTAACCAAAGCAATAACCATCACTAAAAATTCAGATCCGGTATATATGTCGGACCACTATCCCATAGTTATTACTGCTGATTTTTAAGAACTTACTATACATAAAACAATGATTGACATATTTCAAAAAGTTAAAGGCCGGCTCATCGTTTCGTGTCAGGCCGAGGAAGGCTCACCCTTTAATTCACCCGAAGGAGTAGGAGCATTTGCTCAATGCGCAGCCCAGGGAGGCGCTGCAGGTATTCGCTCCTGCGGTATAGAAAAAACGGACTATCTCATCAAACATAGCCATTTGCCGGTAATCGGTCTGACAAAGTCTCATTTCCCGGACGGATTTGTACGTATTACCGGTTCATTCAGGGAAGTAGAAGCACTGATTGCAATTGGTACGCCACTGATTGCTGTGGATGGAACATTCCGCCTACGGGAAAATGGACTTACCGGACCGGAATATATCCGGAACCTAAAAAAGAAATATACAGGAGTAAAAATAATGTCGGACATATCAACCGTTGACGAAGCCATTGCATGCCGGGAAGCCGGCGCTGATTGTGTATCAACCACCCTATGCGGTTATACTCCGTATACGGTAGAAGAATCCCATAATGGGCCTTCTTTGGAAATACTGCGCCAATGTGTCAACGCTCTCCCCGAGTGCCCTGTATTTGCCGAAGGACGCTATAATACCCCTCTCGAAGCTGCAAAAGGTATTGAAAACGGTGCCTGGGCAGTTGTTGTAGGTTCAGCCATTACACGCCCCCACCTTATCACAAAATGGTTTTCGGAAGCCCTGCAACAGGTAAATATTCTCTAACAGTCAGAAACATTAAACAATAAAAAAACATGAATATATTTTTTGGAACAGATGGCTGGAGAGCACACATCGATACGGAAATAAATCAAGAGACCGTATCAGTGGTAGCCCAGGCATTTGCAGATTTCATACACAACAATTATAAAGAAGAATTCCCCCGGGTAGCCTTGGCTTATGACACACGCAAGAACTCACAATTGTTTGCTACGATTTTTGCCGAAGTACTATCAGGCAACCATATAGAAGCATTATTATCCGACCGCATCACTCCGACACCGGTATTATCTTATGCTACTTTGCATACAGGTTGTTGTGCCGGAGTGATGATTACCGCTTCACATAATCCTCCTTCATATAATGGCATCAAATTCAAATCACGTTTAGGAGGTCCGTTCAATTCAGACGACACGCGAAAAGTAGAAAGTTATTTATACGCATCCCCCATAAAGCGTTCTGCATCGAACATACATCCTATGAATTTTATACCAGCTTATACAGAACATATTGAAAAATTAATTGATTTCGAAAGAATAAAAAAAGCAGGATTACATCTATTGGCAGATAGTATGGGAGGGGCAGGGCTTACGCTCATCCAGGAGATTCTGAATGCCCATAACTGTCCGGCGGATACCATATACTCCGAAGCGTCCGAAACTTTTCACGGACGACTGGCCGAGCCGATTGAAAAAAACCTGCTGCCACTAAAGAAAGCATTAAAAGAAGGAGATTTTGCTTTTGGTGTAGCAACAGACGGAGATGCGGACAGGGTAGGGGTATGCCTGGATACAGGTGAATGGTTATCGGCCCAAAATACGATATTATTGTTAGTAGACTATCTGAAACGAGTAAAACAAATGCCAGGCGGTATTGTAAAAACGTCTTCCGTTTCAGACAAAGTACGCAGCATCTTCGAATCTCCTCAAACACCCATATATGAAGTTCAGGTCGGTTTCAAATACATTGCTGATATCATGACTACCCATTCCATAGCTTTTGGTGGCGAAGAAAGCGGAGGATTCGGCTATGGCATGCATATCCTGAACGGGATGGCATATTCTCTTCACTATTACTCCTCGAAATGCTTTCTGCATCACCTTACTGCAAACTTTCCGACTACCTGGAAGAGAAGCAAGAAAAGATGGGAGTTATATGTTATGACCGTATTGATATGGTTTATACACAACCGGATAAAAATGAACTGTTACCCTGGTTATATCAAAATCAGCCTCATGAAATAGCAGGTTTTGCAATTCGGAAGATTCTGCCGTTTTTAAGTAGCCGCAATCTTGTAAACGGACTCAAATTCATTTTTGAAGGAGATTGCCGATGGCTATTAATCCGCAGTTCCGAAACGGAAGACATCATTCGTTTTTATGCAGAAGGACAGACGGGGGAAGAAGTAGCTACTTTGCTTCAATACGGTCAGAATCTGCTTTTTAAAGTATCCGGCAGCATATCCAATCTAACAAAACATTAAATATGAAAAGAATATTAATTTTATCCGTTTTATTTCTTTTTACTATCAGTACACAAGCAGCAAAAGGGAATAAAGACCTGGTGACTATCCAGATTACACCCGATCACTATGATTGGAATTATAAAGTAGGCGAAACGGCACGTTTCACTATTTCCTTATTTCAAGACCAGCAGAAACTGAAAAATGTAAAAATAGAATATAAGATAGGTCCGGAAAAAATGCCTCCGACACAAAAAGACTCCGTACTTCTAAAAGACGGTACTGCCGTAATAAAAACAGCAGGACTACGCTCTCCCGGATTCCTGTCTTGTGAAGTCAGGGCTACAATAGACGGATTTCCCTATCGGAATTTGATTAACATTGCATATGATTGTGAAAAGATACAACCTACCACTCTGCTTCCAAAGGATTTTCGTTCGTTCTGGGACAGTCAAATATCCCGTATGAGGGAATACCCCATGCAATCGGAAATGACATTTATACCGGAAGAAAGCGATGCCGACGTAAAAGTATACCGTGTGAAAATATCCCATTATTCACGCGGTAATTACCTGTATGGAGTATTATGTATTCCTAATAAAGAGGGACGTTTCCCTGCTGTTTTGCGTCTGCCGGGAGCCGGTGTGGCAAAGCACACCGGAGATAAAGAACTTGCACGTATGGGAGTTATCACATTCCGGATAGGGATTCATGGTATCCCTTTAGACCTAAAACCGGAAGCATACGCAAACTTACAAGCCGGAGCACTCAAAAACTACATGTATCATCACATGGATAACCGGGAGGAGTATTATTACAACCGTGTGTTCCTTGGTTGTATACGGGCGAACGATTTCATTGCCTCACTTCCACAATATGATGGTGAGAATCTGGCGGCTTATGGTGGAAGCCAGGGAGGAGCACTGACCTTGGTTACTGCCGCTCTTGATTCCAGAGTGAAGTACCTGGCGGCTTTTTATCCGGCACTTTGTGACATAGCGGGATATGCACATAACCGGGCAGGAGGGTGGTTTGGAGTAAAAAAGCTTACCCCCAAAGAAACACAGACATTGGCATATTACGATGTAGTCAATTTTGCACGTTTTATTCATATTCCCGGATTTTATTCCTGGGGATATAGTGATGAGACTTGCCCGCCTACTTCATTTTACAGCGCATACAATGTTATAGAAGCCCCCAAAGAACTTTACCTGCTAAAAGAAACCGGGCATTGGCGTTATCCGGAACAGAATGTAAAAGTCAATCAATGGTTAATAGACAAACTGACGGGAAAGTAAGGAACTATACCATCACAAAATGTGTCAAAACTCACCACAGAGTAACACAGATATGATTTTAAGTCGTTGATTATTAGAAAAATACTCTATGTTACTCTGTGGTGAGTTTTGACATACCTTCATTATATTTATATATACTTTATTAACGGGACATCTTATAAATCTGATTTCCGGCTAACAGGAAAGCACCCACTCCATACACTTCCGTCATATCACGGGTCACTTTCTTAGGGTCGGCTCCAATGGGTTGTACATACCCCAACTTACCATCTGTTTCAACAGCAGAAACCAATGCCTTCCATCCTTTTTCAACAATAGGCAGATAAGTATCTTTATCCAACAAACCTTCATTGACCCCATACGCCAGCGCATATACGATAAACCCGGTAGCACTGGTCTCAGGCGAAGGATAAGAAGCCGGGTCAAGCATACTTGCATGCCAGAAACCATCAGCACTCTGCAACTCGGCCACACGGGCAGAAAGAGTTACAAAAAGCTCTTCATAAAACTTACGGTTCTTATCATTCTTTGGAAAGTCCTGAAGCATCTCTGCCAGTCCGCCAAGCACCCAGCCATTACCGCGTCCCCAGAACACTTTCGCTCCATTCGCCTCTTTTTGAGTGAGATATCTTGAATCACGATAAAACAAGCGTTCATCTTTATCAAACAAAAGATCATACGTTGCTTTATACTCTTTATTCATAAATTTGATAAACCGTTTATCTCCGGTCAGCATATAGAGTTTCACATATACGGGAGGAGCCATATAGAGTGCATCACACCAAGTCCAACGTTCCAGGGTCTCACGTTTTTTATAGTCAAGATCCATCGGTCCGTCCGAAGGATGGTTCACCACCCACTCCGCACGTGCCTGGGTAGGATATAACATATTCTTATCTTTATACTTATTATACAAGTCTATAAAAACCTGTCCCACAGCAATATCATCAGCATGATACATTCGTTTATCGGGCTGCCAGCCATAACGACGACCCAATTTTACCAACCAATCATAATAAGAGGCATCCCCCATTTCCGTCTCAGCCAGTTCAGCCCAATCGAGCATTCCCATGTAAAGTGCGGCATTTGTCCAATCCAGTGCTCCGTGTTTCACGTCCTTTTGATGAGCGATCTGCCAATCGGCCACTTTTTTCATAACATCCTTTACGTCTGTCTTTTGAAATGGCAACTGCCCCATCATCGACAATGGGAAGAAAAGTGAGAGTGTCAAAAGAAAAAATCTGTTCATAGTAGTACAATCATTTAGTGTTTATACGGCAAAGATAATGCAAACCGAGAGCAGAATAAAATGAACTCGTTTATTTTTTTATACCAAAGTACAGCTTATCTTCGCTTTAGAGCAAAGATAAACCTTTCTTGAACAAAAAAATAAAGAATCACTCATATTAAAATAGTTTTGAGTGTATTTCACCACAGAGTAACACAGAGTTCCACAGAGTACTATTTATCTGATGAAACGCGGATAAACACAGATAAATACAGATTAAAAGACTGTAGTTCTTTATCTTAGATTTGTTTCCCTTTGCGAAAATCTACGTTAATCTGCGTTTCAATAAAGATTTAAACTCTGTGTTACTCTGTGGTGAATTTCGCTCATTTCCATACTGAAATAAACGAGATTAAGCTATTACTTCTTCACCCTTCAGTGTTGCCGAACTGGATTCAGTAATTCTCACTTTTACAAAATCACCAATCTTATGTGTACCCCGGTCAAATACCACGACACGATTCTGTTCTGTACGACCGAAAAGCTGTTCGCGCGAACGCTTGGAAACCCCTTCTACCAAGACTTCATAAACATTTCCGATACAACGCGCATTAGATTCAGCAGAAAGCCGATTTTGCAAAGCTATAATCTCATTAAGACGACGCACTTTAACATCTTCCGGGACATTATCCTCCAAATGCTTGGAAGCATACGTGCCGGGGCGTTCTGAATATTTAAACATAAAAGCAGCATCATAACCACAGGCCTCCATTAGTGAAAGAGATTCCTGGTGGTCTTCTTCCGTCTCTGAGTGGAAACCGGAAAAAATATCAGTAGTCAATCCGCAATCGGGGATAATACGCTTGATAGCAGCTACACGATCCAGATACCACTCACGCGTGTATTTCCGGTTCATCAATTTCAAAATACGTGAACTTCCGCTTTGTACCGGCAAATGAATGTGTTTACATACATTGGACACCTGTGCTATTACTTCCAGCGTTTCGTCACTCATATCTTTGGGGTGCGAAGTAGTAAAACGAATTCTCACGCCTGGTGCTGCTTCGGCTACAGTACGCAGAAGCATCGGGAAAGTAATAACCTCTCCATTTTCTCTTTCAAAACGATAAGAATTTACATTCTGTCCTAACAGCGTGATTTCTTTATATCCCTTTGCCACTAAATCGGCCACCTCATTAAGGATACTTTCCACATCCCGGCTACGCTCACGTCCGCGGGTATAGGGGACAATACAATACGTACAGAAGTTATTACATCCACGCATAATAGACACAAACCCGGAAATGTGATTTCCGCAAATGCGGGAAGGAATGACCTCGCGATACGTTTCTGTTGTAGACAACTCCACATTAATCGCCTTCTCCCCGGCCTCTACCGAAGCTATCAATTCGGGCAAAGTAAGATAAGCATCAGGACCTACAACGAGATCAACATGATGGTGCTCAATCAAATCATCCTTCACACGCTCTGCCATACATCCCAGTACACCTACTATCAGATGTTTCTTCTTCTTTTTCAGCGAATGGAAAAACTCCAGACGATTCAAAATCTTTTGTTCGGCATTGTCGCGAATGGAACAAGTGTTCATAAATACAGCATCTGCTTCGTCCAAAGAATCAGCAACGGAATACCCAGCCATCTGCATCACAGAGGCAATTACTTCACTATCGGCCACATTCATCTGGCAGCCATACGTTTCAATAAACAACTTTTTGTTGTCATCAGCAGTTGCGGATTTAAAGTCCGCTCCCGTTAATTCACTCATAATTTTATCATTATTTAAATTAGATGTTGCAAAGATACGGCTTCGGAGCCAATAAGTGGCAATTTGAAACAAAAATAACGCTTCAAGTTAGTAATCGAAGCTAATAGTTATAATTAATGTTAAAGAAACAAACATTTTCCAAGTCACAACTTGGAGATTTCAACTTTATTTCACACTTTTGTGCAATGAAAGAAACATTAGATTTTTTCATAGTTAAGGTTTAGGTTAAAAAAATTAAGGGGAGCTGTGAAGCTGCCCTTTTTTCATGCTAAAATGTTAGCTCTAATCAGATTAAATAGTTACCTTTGGCGGACAAAAATCCAACGAACCTATGGAAGATGTTATGCAATTTCTTTTGGTAGCAGGTATTCTCGCTTTTGGAATTTACAAACAGTTCAACAAAGAAAAGTCCAATAAGCCAGAAAAAAGTATGCCTATGCCAACTCCCGAATATGAATACGAGCCGGAATTTGAAAAACCTGTGATTTTTGAAAAGCCACAGAAAAAAACAGTACCACCTCCCAAACCATCCCTTCCTCAGGAGGGTATCAGAAATACCCATGCTCCGAATAATATATCTGAATCTATCAAAGAAGTAAACAGAAGTAAATTTTCCATTCAATCGGCAGAAGAGGCAAGGCGTGCCATTATCTGGTCCGAAATATTGCAAAGAAAATATTAATGTAAATTCTAACACGAAAAATATACAATTTATATGGCATTGAATTTTATCTCGCAGCGGAAGCTGCCAGCCTTGTAAAACATGGCTACAATATCGGCCTTAGCGGGTTTACTCCTGCCGGAACGGCCAAAGCCGTTACGGCTGAAATTGCAAAAATAGCAGAAGCTGAACACGCTAAAGGAAACCCGTATCAGATTGGCATTTTTACAGGTGCCTCCACAGGCGATTCATGTGACGGTATATTGTCACGCGCTAAAGCAATCCGTTACCGTGCTCCGTACACAACTAACTCAGATTTCCGTAAAGCGGTAAACAATGGCGAGATTGCTTATAACGACATCCACTTGTCACAAATGGCACAGGAAGTACGCTATGGATTTATGGGAAAAGTAAACATAGCCATCATCGAAGCCTGTGAAGTAACTCCGGACGGAAAAATCTATCTGACAGCTGCCGGTGGTATTGCTCCGACTGTCTGCCGCCTTGCAGATAAAATTATTGTAGAGCTAAATAGTGCACACAGCAAGAATATGATGGGAATGCACGATGTGTACGAACCACTTGACCCACCTTATCGCCGCGAAATACCAATCTACAAACCAAGTGACCGTATTGGTACACCTTACATACAAGTAGATCCTAATAAGATTGTCGGTGTAGTAGAAACCAACTGGCCTGACGAAGCCCGCAGTTTCGCAGAGGCTGATCCTTTGACTGATAAAATTGGCCAGAATGTAGCCGACTTCCTGGCTGCCGATATGAAACGTGGTATCATTCCTTCTACATTCCTTCCGCTACAATCGGGTGTGGGAAATATTGCCAATGCTGTATTGGGTGCATTGGGTCGCGATAATACAATTCCGGCCTTTGAAATGTATACAGAGGTTATCCAGAATTCTGTAATTGGTCTGATTCGTGAGGGTCGTGTTAAATTTGGTAGTGCCTGCTCTCTGACTGTGACCAACGATTGCCTGCAAAGTATTTATGATGATATGGACTTCTTCCGTGACAAGTTGGTTCTTCGTCCTTCGGAAATATCTAATAGTCCTGAAGTTGTTCGTCGCATGGGTGTCATTTCTATAAATACCGCCATCGAAACAGATCTCTACGGTAATGTAAACTCCACACATATCGGTGGTACGAAAATGATGAATGGTATCGGCGGATCGGGAGACTTTACCCGTAATGCTTACATCTCTATTTTCACTTGTCCTTCTGTGGCCAAAGAAGGTAAGATCAGTGCCATCGTTCCAATGGTGTCTCACCTCGATCATAGCGAACACTCGGTTAATATTATTATAACCGAACAAGGTATAGCCGATCTTCGTGGCAAGAGCCCGAAAGAACGCGCACAGGCTATTATTGAAAACTGTGCTCACCCAGACTACAAACAGTTACTTTGGGATTACCTCAAACTGGCAGGTAGCAAAGCCCAAACACCACACTGCATCCAGGCTGCATTAGGTATGCATGCAGAGCTTGCTAAAAGTGGAGATATGAGAAATGTAAACTGGGCAGAATACGCCAAATAAGAGTCACAACCCCAAAATCTCAAATATAGCGGCATAAATCCAAAATTGGATTTATGCCGCTATTATTATTCCGAATATCCACAAGACACCAATCATACATCATATTTGTAAATATATAAAAAATACCAAAACATTTCCAAAGCCAAAAGAATAAAAGAAATAACAAGACAAAAAAAGCTCATTTAGAAGTCTGGTAAACCACTCATAATCAACAAATTGCATTAGTCGCTTTTTTCTCTACGAGAAACGATCCGAAACTCTACGGAGATCGGTACGATTCTCTACGAGGAACGGGGCGATCCTCTACGAAGAACAAACAGACAATACATAAGATATTACAGAATGAAAAGAAAAAAAATAATCATCAATATTAATTGTAAATATAAAATCCAACAATACAATTAACAGAACTTTTAATCGGACTTCTCAAAGGCCAGGATATACACTTTTACAAACTATATCATTGCCAGTTATTCACTTTCACTCAACTTATAGTTTTTCTTCCCTAATATATTCGGGTCTTTTTATATAATATATCCATTTTATTAGAGTATTTAATAAAATATTTAATTAAATACTTGCGAGATTATAATTTTATTGTTTTATTTGCCGAAAAGATTGAGACATTCTTAGAAAAACAGGTTTCTAATCTCCTATAAATAGAAGATTAGAAAAAGGATGCACAAAGAAAGTGCAACAAACTACTATCCATTAGAATATATACTATTTTTAGAAAACCAATAATCTGTACAATCATAAAAACCAGGAAATATGAAAATCAACAATCGGAGGGAATTTTTAAAGAAATCAGTATTGGCAGGCACCGCCGCTATTACCTTACCGTCATGGCTCTCTTCATGCATTTCAAAGGAGCGAGAAACTACAACTGACGAAATCCGGAACAAACTCATCGTTCCCACAAATAATGCACTAAAAATAACCGGAACTTTTCTGGATGAAATATCTCATGACATCCCTCATCAGAACTGGGGAGAAAAAGAGTGGGATGCCGATTTTCGACACATGAAAGCAATTGGTATAGATACTGTCATTATGATCCGCTCAGGATATCGTAAATTTATTACTTATCCATCTGAATATCTGATCGGTCAGGGTTGCTATAAACCTTCGGTCGATCTTTTGGATATGTATCTGCGACTGGCTGATAAATATGGTATGAAGTTCTATTTTGGCTTGTACGACTCCGGAAGATATTGGGACACAAATGATCTCACCTGGGAAATAGAACACAACAAACATGTAATTGATGAAGTCTGGAAAAATTACGGAGAGAAGTATAAAAGCTTTCAGGGATGGTATATCAGTACGGAAATCAGCCGGAAAACCAAAGGTGCAATCGGCACATTCCACGCATTAGGAAAACAATGCAAAGATATTTCAAACGGACTGCCTACGTTCATATCTCCATGGATTGACGGAAAAAAAGCTGTACAGGCTTCAAGCGCCATGCTCAGCAGGAAAGATTCAATTTCAGTGAAGGAACACGAAGAAGAATGGGATGAAATATTTGCCGGAATCAGTGATGTAGTAGATGCTTGCGCTTTCCAGGACGGACAGATAGATTATCATGAACTGGATGCCTTCTTTGAAGTAAACAAAAGACTGGCCGATAAATATGGATTGAAATGCTGGACAAATGCCGAATCTTTCGACAGAGATATGCCTATTAAGTTTTTCCCTATTAAATTTGATAAATTACGACTTAAACTTGAGGCAGCTCAAAGAGCCGGATACGATAAAGCCATAACATTTGAATTCTCTCATTTTATGAGCCCGCAGTCAGCTTATCTCCAGGCCGGGCATCTGTATGATCGCTATAAAGAATATTTCGATATCAAATAATAAGCAGAAATGAACCAATCAAAAACAAATATAGGATATATCATATTTCTATCGGTAGTGGCCGCTTTAGGAGGTTTCCTATTCGGATATGACACAGCCGTTATTTCAGGAACAATAGCACAGGTATCACAACAATTCGGGCTAAACACCCTTCAGGCCGGATGGTACGTAGGTTGTGCGTTGATAGGCTCTATCGGTGGTGTCGCCTGCGCCGGAATTCTAAGCGACAGAGGTGGCCGGAAAAACACAATGATTCTCTCGGCCATACTATTTTCGGCATCTGCCATAGGTTGTGCGTTAGCATCCTCCTTCAATGAACTGGTGATATACCGTATTATCGGTGGAGTCGGTATCGGTGTCGTTTCTATTATTTCACCATTATATATATCCGAAGTATCCGTTCCCCAATACCGGGGACGACTGGTATCATTATACCAATTAGCCATAACCATCGGTTTCTTAGGGGCTTATCTGGTCAATTACCAATTAGTGCTTGGAGCCGATGCCGCTGCCCAATCGAGTAACCAATGGATTGTTAAAATCTTTTCAGACGAGATATGGAGAGGAATGTTGGGTATGGAAACAGTTCCGGCATTACTCTTTTTCTTAATCATTTTCTTTATTCCCGAAAGCCCCCGTTGGTTGGTTCTTAAAAATAAAGAAATGCGGGCAAGTCGTATTCTGCAACGAATTTATGGCAGTAAAAGCGAATCCGAGGTACAAATAAGTGCCATACGGCAAGTTGCCGGCGGAGAATCCAAGTCCGAATGGTCTCTACTTTTGCGGCCCGGTATACTCAAAGCAGTAATTATCGGGGCATCCATCGCTATCTTAGGGCAATTCATGGGAGTGAATGCCGTACTTTATTATGGCCCGTCTATCTTTCAGGAAAGTGGCCTCTCCAGTGGAGATTCTCTTTTCTACCAGGTGTTGGTGGGAATGGTTAACATGCTCACTACCGTACTGGCATTGGTTATCATCGATAAGGTCGGACGAAAGAAACTCGTTTATTATGGCGTTTCGGGAATGATAATCTCGTTAGTGCTTATTGCATTTTACTTTATCAAAGGAGCCGAATTGCAAATACCAAGCACTGCATTATTGATATTTTTCCTAAGCTACATATTCTGTTGTGCCATATCCATATGTGCTGTTATCTGGGTACTTCTATCCGAAATGTACCCTATCAAAGTCCGGGGACTGGCTATGTCCATTGCCGGATTCTCGCTTTGGATCGGAACATTCCTCATCGGACAACTTACCCCCTGGATGCTACAGAACCTTACTCCGGCGGGTACATTCCTCATCTTCGCAGGCATGTGCGTTCCATACATTCTGATTATATGGAAATTAGTTCCCGAAACCACCGGAAAAAGCCTCGAAGAAATAGAAAAGAACTGGAATGAAAAATAATTTAATAAATGAAATATATGTAAATGAAACCTAACTATTTATTATTCACGCACATATTCAAGTTCCGTGATAATAGGAAGATGATCTGACAATAATGAGTGAACCGCCTGGGTTCGTACTACTCTCCACCCTTTTGAGGACGGGCGTATAGATAGTCAATTTTTACTTTAGGTTCCCAGGCGGGAAAAGTTAAAGCCGAATCGGTTGCATCCCACCAATGACGAGCCATAATTTTCTTTATGACTTTAGAATTGGGTTCAGCATTAAAATCTCCGCCAATTATCACAGGATAAGAAGAAGTTTTAAAATAATCAGTGATGTATTGTGCTTGTAATTCGCGAGTTTTCTCGTCTGTCACATCCAAATGGGTGGCTGCAAAAAAGATAGTATCTGATTTCCCAACCTCAAACAATCCTTCAAGAAGAGCGCGAGGTTCCGCCCCTTGAGGATTAGGCAACATTAATTTGTTTACACTTATATAAGGATGTTTGGAAAGTATTCCAATACCGTAATAACCACCACTGAAATGAATCGTTTTTCCATAGAGTCCGAACATATTTGTTTTTCCGGCCAATTCAGAGAGCATATCTCTGCCGTTTTGATGAGGCGCAAGTGTCCGGTGGGTATTTACATCCACCTCTTCAAGAGCTACGAAATCAGGTTGAAAAGCTTTGATGTGTTCCGCTAACTGATCAATAGTTGCAAGTTCACCGAATCTCAGATTATAAGTCATCACCCTGAGTTTCAAAGTGTCCTGAGCATTTATATTCAAAGTGGATAAAAGAATGAGAATAAAAAATAATTTTTTCATGGCATACTCGATTTTGGAAACAAATATATTATTAATATTTATTTTTAGTTACTAATATTGCAATTTATTAACGCAAAAGGATGAAAAGGGCAAGTAATTATCAAATAATTGCATTTTGCAATGATAACTTTAAATTTTAAACGAATTTCAAGTTACAAATGAATTAAGAAACCCGATAAAATCAGATTTTTCAATCCAATAAGACTAAAATAAATAATATTTTTAGAGAACCATCGCAATTATCATACAAATCCGTTTTTTATGAAAAAACAAAACGATATAGAATCTTTTATTTCCGGCAATAGAGAGACCTTTGAATCACTCTACAACAGTTATGTAGGAAAGATTTTCAATTATATAAATTCGTTTATATATGACTCAGACCTGGCGAAAGATATTACTCAAAACACGTTTCTCCAATTATGGGATTCACGATCAAATCTCGATGTGAATGGCAATATTGAAGCTATATATATTCTATTGCCCGAAATTTATTATTCCGTGAAATACGCCGTCTCAATATCTTTAAAAGTTATGCCATCAAGGTACAGGAAACCGCCAAAGAAGAGGAAGAATCGGACATAGAAGAAAATTTATCACGCGACATGATAGAACAACAAATTCTTTCTCTATTGGCCGAACTTCCGGAAGCACGTCGCAGAATATTCCTGATGAGATGGAGCAAAGGACTGTCTAACAAAGAAATAGCACAGGAACTTTCTATTTCAGAAAAAACCGTTTCTACCCAAATACATCGTACGATTAGTTTTCTTAAGTCCAAAATGGGCTCTGCTTTCATGATCTTTATTTCAGTATCTTCGATAAATTTCTAAAATATTTCATTTTCTTGTAATCCTTTTGTGGGAGCTGTGGATATATACTATAAATAACCACAGAAGATGAAGATAGAACGCATAAAACATTTAATCACGAACCTGCTCACAGGCTCTTCTTCAACATCCGAACGTGCTGAACTGGCCAAATGGATGAATTCTGAAGATGCCGAACGCAATAGCAGGGAAGCATGGGAAAGTGCCTCCGAAGATATTGATGAATCGCTCAAAAGTGAAATATGGAATAACATTCAGCTAAAAATCAAAGGAGCCGTTTCTTCCAAACCTGTATCGCCCAAACATAGCATCAAACGTCGTATTTACTCCATTCCAGGAGTTGCTGCCGCTATTGCAATTATAGTATGCTCAACATTTACTGCATACTTACTATACAATAATTTTGCAGAACATCAAGAGAATATGGAGAGTAACATCTATACTTTTGAAGTGGAACCGGGCCAAAAAGGGAGTATGCGCTTAGCAGACGGTACCATAGTACATTTGAATTCTGCATCTAAGATATCATTTTCCGGTAATTACAATTCCGAAGAGCGCATGGTAAGTCTTAATGGGGAAGCTTATTTTGAAGTAGCCAAAAATCCTGATAAAAGATTTGTTGTAACATGTAACGGAGTAGACATTGAAGCTTTAGGTACTGAATTTAACGTAAAAGCATATCCTACTGACAGCCTTATTACTACTACTCTTGCCAAAGGAAAAGTCAAAGTCTACAACAACAAAGAGAGTGTGACTCTTCTTCCTAACGGAGTAGCTACTTATAATCTGAAACGACAGACTATCAAAGCATCAGTAACTGATGATATTTCAATCGCCAATTATTGGAGAACAGGACAGCTTGTTTGTAATGCCGAACCCTTGTCTTCCATTGCGCAAACCATCGAAAGGATGTATAACGTAAAAATCAATATTAACGATGCAAAGCTGAGAAATATGAAATTCACCGGTACCATTCAGAATAACTCATTAACTAATGTCCTATATGTGATGAGCCTGAGTTATCCGCTGACATATACAGTAACCGACTCTGTAATAACAGTCTCTGCCCAAAAGAATATAATAAAAAAACATAGATAAAAATAAACCAGTTAACAAATTAAGCCTATGAAAAATAATAATTTAAAACCGTTTAAGCTGTTATGCCTGTTAGTGTTATTAGTTATAACCTATCCGGTTCACGCACAGCATTCTGTTAGTATTGCCGATAAAACAATTGCACAGGCAATCAAAATAATTGAGGGAGACACCGGTTATAAGTTCTTTTATGCAGAGAACTTACCGGATTTCACTAAAAAGGTCAGTTTCAAAACAGAGAATAAATCCATTGAAACCATACTCAATAGTTTATTCAAAGATACCGAAATTGCGTATATTATTAAAAGTCAGAAACAAATCATCCTGTCAAAAAGGAGTACACAATCAAACCCTCAATCGGTCGGAAAAATTATAATTAAAGGTCAGGTAAAGGGAAGTGACGGTGAAGCTTTGATAGGAGCTTCCATCATATCCGACAACAACGTTGGAACAATCACGGACATTGACGGTAACTATGAGTTACAATTAGAAAAACCGACTACACTAACTTATACGTATATAGGTTATACTCCGCTAAAGATTAAGGTAAACAAATCTGAAATCAAGAACATCATTCTGGATAGTTCCAATGTTCTTCTTGACGATGTAGTAGTCGTAGGATATGGTACCCAAAAGAAAATAAATCTCACGGGATCAGTACAAAGTGTGAACAGCGAAGATATTCTCAGACGAAGTGTCTCTACAGGCTCCGCTGCACTACAGGGTGTAATCCCCGGACTTACTGCCATTCAATCATCTGGTCAACCGGGAGCAGACAATGCCTCTATCAAGATTAGAGGGTTGGGCTCACTGAACTCAGCAACCTCTCCATTGATATTAATCGACGGGGTAGAAGGTGACATGAACCGCATCGATTTGAATTCGGTAGAATCAATTACTGTATTAAAAGATGCAGCTTCTGCCTCCATCTATGGTTCAAGGGCTTCAAATGGGGTAATATTGGTTACCACAAAACGAGGTTCCGAAGGAAAAGTGAAACTAACATTTAATGGCTATATGGGTTATAATAAACCAACCACACTGCCTACGCCTACAAACGCCATCGAGTACATGCAGGCAGTAGATGTGGCACGTGTCAACGCAAGCCAAGAACCATTATACACCCAAACCATCGATATTTATAAAAACGGGGGTGTAGACAACATTAATTATTACGATACGGATTGGCGAAAAGAAGTAATCAAAGACCACGCAACCACCCAAAATTATTCTGTTAGTATCAGTGGCGGTAACAATATAACAAAACTTTTTGCTACAGCAGGATATTATGCACAAAACGGCCTTATCGATAATAACAAATTCACACGAACTTCTTTACGCGTAAACACAGACACCCAAATTAATAAATGGATGAAACTCGGAGTAGATATAGGCATACGCCAGGCTACTGCTAAATCTCCCGTAATGGATACTCCCGCCAATATCATAGGCAAAGCCCTGACCATGACCCCCATCATGTCGGGCATCAACGCCGATGGTACATGGGGGTATGGTATTAACGGAACCAATCCCATTGCTATGGTACAAAGCGGATGTACAACAAATAGTATTGCTCCCGAATATACTGCAAGAACAACTTTGTCTATCGATCCCTTCAAGGGCTTCAATATTTTCGGAGCATATTCATGGAAACGCGCAGATGGCGAAACTAATGCATTTGTAAAACCCTATCAGGTATACGAAAGTGGCGTATCAAAGGGAGAATTTCCGACGACAGGATCATCAAAATCAGAACATAGAACAAAAACAGTTACCAAACAATATAATCTGCAGGGAACTTATGAAAAGAATTTCCATAAGAACTACCTGAAAGCGTTAGTTGGATTTCAAAGCGAAGAATTACATAACACTTATCTGTTAGCCGGTCGTAAAAATTATTATTACGATGGATATGAAGAACTTGTAAATGGTGACGTTAGTACCGCATCGAATTCCAGTTCAAAATACGCATGGTCTATGCTGTCATACTTCTTTAGACTAAATTATGCATACAATGACAGATATCTGCTCGAAGTCAACGGTCGCTACGATGGTACTTCAAGATTCAAGAAAGGACATCGCTGGGGTTTCTTCCCTTCGGTATCCGCCGGATGGAGAATATCCGAAGAGAACTTCTTTGAATCGGCTAAAAGTGTAGTAAGCAATCTGAAATTAAGAGCCTCCTATGGAGAATTAGGTAACCAGGCTATCAGTGGCTATTATCCCTATGCTTCATCTATAGGAAGCACTACCACCTATGGATATTGGTTTGATAAAGAGCTTGCTGCCGGTGTCGCACAGATTCAGTTGGCTAACGAAGCAATAACCTGGGAAAAATCAAAACAAATTAATGCGGGTATCGATATTGGTATGTTTAATAACCGTTTGAATGCAACCTTCGATTATTATATAAAAAATATCACAGACATGCTTCAGCAATTCCCCGTTCCATTGTTCGTAGGAATGACGGCTCCATGGGAAAACGCCGGTTCGATGAGAAACAGCGGCTGGGAACTTTCGCTATCCTGGCAAGACCGTATCGGTAATGTAAACTACTACGTCAAAGGAAATCTTTCTGATGTAAAAAACAAAGTAATAGACTTATATGGGAAAGAGTACGTAGGCACTACAACAATCACCAAAGAAGGCGAAGAATATAACTCATGGTACGGATACGTTGCCGACGGTTATTTCCAAAGCCGGGAAGAGATCAACAACTCTCCCGTATACGGTGGTAACCCCAACAATATAAAACCGGGATATATTAAATATAAAGATATCAGCGGTCCGGATGGAGTTCCCGATGGAAAAATAGATAATTACGACCGTACGATACTCGGCAACTCTACTCCGCGATATGAATTCGGACTGACATTAGGCGGCGATTGGAAAGGTCTTGATTTCTCCTTGTTCTTTCAGGGAGTGGGTAAAAGAGATGTATATTACTCCGGAGCAGGGGCACGTGCTTTATCCGGCAATTACACGATATATAAATATCAACTGGATTATTGGACTGAGGACAACCCCCATGCAAAATTCCCGATTTTACTTGAAGATCCCAGCGGAACCAATCCAAACAATATGATATCAAGCTTCTGGGTAAAAAGCGGAGCCTATTGCCGCCTGAAAAATATTGTATTAGGATATACGCTGCCGCAAACATGGATACAGAAAGCTGCGCTATCCAAAGTGAGAATTTATGCAAGTGCACAGAATCTGTTTACCATAAAAAACAACTTTTACGAAGGTTTCGACCCTGAAAACAGTATCGGATCAGGCGCAAGCTGCTATCCGTTGAACAAGACATTTATATTCGGACTCAATGTGGAATTTTAATTGATGAAAAAGATGAAAAAGACAACCTTATATAATTTAATAGCTACGTTTTTTATCACGATGGGTGTTAGCTCATGTGCCGATTTTCTCGACCAGGAAAACCCTGCCTACGATGCCGAAGGATTCTATGCAACCGAAGCAGGATTGAAAGAAGGCGTTACCGGTATTTATCCTCTTTTGTATTTCGATATGAACTGGGCAGTACCTGCATGTATTGTGCTCGACCATTATACGGCATACGGACTCGAACAAGATGAAAATAGTTCGATTGGTGCAGGGGGAACGTTAAATCCCGACAATGGAAAGATTCAGGCGTTCTGGACCGGAGAATATCAAATAGCCGCCCGTGCCAATTCTGTAATTTACGGTGCCAAAGATGCCGTAGCAGGAATGAGTGATGCGGCCAGGCAGTATTATGCCGAAGCACGCGTACTAAGGGCTTATGCTTATTATAATCTTATATCGGCATTTGGCGATGTACCTTTCTTTACTGCTCCTGTAACTATCGATGAGTACAAGGTAGGACGTACTCCAAAAGGAGAGATTATCGATTTTCTGATAAAAGACCTGAACGATGCTGCCGATTATCTCCCGTGGACCGCAACCCAACGGGGACGGGTAGACAAAGCCGTCGCATACGGATTGATAGCGCGTATGGGTTTATTTGGCGGAAGCTTTAATGTAGAAAACAAAGCCACCGAGTACTTCAGGATAGCCGCCGATGCAGCAAATAAAGTGATCGGTAAACGTAAATTGGCACCCAAATTCTCCGACTTGTTCAATCTGACCGGCCAGGCTAAGAGTGAAGTCCGGGACGAACTGTTATGGGAGTTAATGTATTCTACAAACGGAACGAAAAAATTGCATACAGTAGGTTATGGACATTCATCGCGTAACTATGCATCATCGGTACGTTTCCCGAGTTCTCTGATTGTAGATACTTACGAATGTATCGATGGAAAACGTATAGACGAATCTCCTCTTTATGACCCGAAACATCCTACATTGAACAGAGATCCGCGTTTTAATGCCACATTAGCAGGACATGGTGACACAATAAACTATACCATTACCGACGGCAATAACCCTCAGAAACTTATTCTCAACATTTATGATGATAAGACCCGGTTCTATCCCCGTAGAAACGCCTGGTATACCGCACCGAATGTAGATGTCACCTCCACCAGCCCATCACTCGTGAACAGTGGAGTAGGATATTTATGGCGCAAATATGCCGATGAAAATACCGAATTGCTGATGAGTTCTTCAAGCAATCTTATTCTGATGCGTTACGCTGAGATACTCCTTTCGTATGCCGAAGCCAAAATTGAACTCAATGAGTTGGACGAATCGGTATATTCGGCCATTAACGAAGTACGCAAACGCGCCGGAATGCCGGAAGTTTCGACAGATAGAAAAGGAGACCAAAACAAAATGCGACAGTTAATACGGCGCGAACGCAAAGTTGAATTGGCGCTCGAAGGATTACTCTTCGTTGATGTTCGGCGCTGGGGTATAGGTGATATGCTTAATGAGCATCCCTCTTACGGACAACCTAAACCGGACATCAGATATGAAGGATTAGAGCCAACTGACATTCCTGATTTTAAGACAGACGAACGGCACGACCTTAATGATATTCCTTCATACGAGGATTATAAAGATAAACTCAGAGTGCGCGACAGAAACAGATATTGGGACCCGAAATTCACATGGTGGCCTATCCCACGTTTGGAAACAGACCGCGACCCGAATCTGACTAACCCTGATTATTGATAATCACCATATAATACCCGTAAACTCATAGATTATGATGAAAAGTTGTTTAATATCTATTCTTGTCTCTCTCGTAAGCTTAACTGCATCGTGGGGCCAAGCCAAAGGTACGCAAATTACCGAAACCGACTCGACCGTAACACTCCGTAATAGCAAAGTGAGAGTTGAATTTCCTAAGGGCGAAGCTTTCGATATCTCGAAACTCACCCTTAGCGGAAAAGAATTAATATTGGGCAAAGGATATAATACTGTTCCGTGGACACTCACCTATAAAGGTCCCCAAGGAGAAAATCCGGTGCTTTTCCCTTCTCATGGAGAATATGCCGGATGGTCGAAAGGAACCAAAAACGGTAATACTGCCATTGCTTTCAAGTGGAACATGAGACTCACTTACAATGATTTGGTCCCGGTGGTAATGACTGTTTCTGTTCCTGACGATTCAGAGCTTGTCTATTGGGATATTCAGGCAGGAACTCCCGAAGGTTGGCTGATAAGTAATACCCAATTTCCACGCGTAACTGTAACGCGTCCCGATGATGCCAAATTAATCACTTCAGCAGGCTGGGGTGCAGAGTACGAACTGAAGAACCCCCAAGTATATGCTTCAAGTTATCCTTCGGTAACCGGCTCTATGCAGTTGCTGCTGCTTCACAATTCAGACGGTTCAGTCTATTACGCTACCGAAGATAAAGAGGCTTGCGGAAAAGACTTCAGAGCTGCCGTAGGTGAAAAGAGTGTTACTCTATTAACAGATATTGTAGCTTCCGAAGGTTGGTCGGACAACGTAACCGAAACATTTACTGTTCCATGGTCAACAGTTATCGGATATTCAAACATCGGTTGGCAAGATGCCGCAACGAAATGGTACCGCCCTTTCACTTTTACTACCGAATGGGGAAGTAAACCTTTGGCATCCCGTAATATACCACAGTGGCTTTTGGATACCGATATCTGGATTAGAGCAAAAGGAGTAAACGACACCGTAAGAAGTGCCGTAAATAAAGCCATCGACCTGTATGGCAAAAACACCTTTGTTCACTGGTACTTCTGGCACCATTATCCTTATGATACGCATTATCCCGATTACTTCCCGCCAAAAGCCGGCTTTGCCGACATGATAGCCGAAGTAAGGAAAAGAGGGTGTCATACCGTTCCCTACATTAACGGCCGGTTGTGGGATCCTGACAGTGACAGCTATAAAACTCTGAACGGGGCTTCTGCCTCGTGCAGAAAGCCAGACGGTACACTTTATACCGAAATTTACCCAACGTCACAGGTATTAAACACCGTAACCTGTCCCGCATCCGGACTGTGGCAAAACATCATAACCGATCTTGTAATAAAAATCCAAAAAGAGTTGAAAACAAACGGAGTATATATCGACCAGATAGCGGCAGCAGCCCCTCAGCCTTGCTGGGCTACCAACCATGGACATGCCTGTGGCGGAGGTGATTACTGGCATAAATCTTACCGTCATCTGATGGACTCTCTCCGTACTCATCACCTGGAACCGGGAAACATACTTATAAGCGAGGAAAATGCGGAATGTTACATCGACATGTTCGATTTGTTGCTTACGGTCAATTCTCCTCACAACGGCTGCAAGATTGTGCCTTTGTTCCCGATGGTTTATTCCGACAGGCTCATCACTTCGGCCTATACGTATTCTCCTACCGACAGAGTGAATCGTGGTGATTTTCTGTATCAAACCATGCAATGCTTTCTGTATGGCTCCCAGTTAGGATGGGTAGACCCTACTTTGTTAATGAAAGACGAAGCCAAAAGAGAAGCTAATTTTTTAAAGACTCTTTCTACGCTACGCAAAAAACAACACGATGTTTTTGTTGGCGGAAGATATATAAAAGAAATCATACCGGAAGGAGATAATCCGTCAATAGATGTCCCCGGATTCGGAGAGATGAATGTTGTTGCCGGTTCCGAATGGCTCTCTTCTAAAGGTCAGAAAGTTCAATATTACGTGAATATGGACAGTGTCGATCATGTAATAGTATTACCTGACCATAAAAAGATTACTGTAAAAGCCCTGCAAGGCATAAGAATAAATTTATAGAGTCATGAAAAACAGATATTCTTTACCATTATTTTTATTGAGTTGCCTCACATTCAGCTCTTTTGCTTCCAATACCTGGAAACTGCAAAATGTCGAATATCGTGTGGATACTTTATCGCACATAGTGATAGGTCCCGGAACTACCCAAACAATTTTAGCTCTGGAAGGACCGGTAAAGCTACGTGTGTTTTATACAACCACCGATATGACCAACCCGAATGTAAACCTGAAATTAATAATGGGGAAAGACAATCTGACAAGTAACGTAACCGTACCGAACATGCCGGCATCTCACAACGATCCCGAAAATATATATTTTGCCGGGGTGAATGCCGATTTCATTGGTGGTATGGGCCCTGTAGGTACAACTGTGCAGATGGCGAACTCTATAAGAGTTATAAGGGAACCGGCTGGTATGCAATAGGTATTGATAAAGATAAGAAATTCTGTTCCGGTGCCCCCTATACGACATTTAAATTAGTCTCGCCAAATGCCGGACAGGCATCTATCAAAGCTGTCAATGCAGTACGTAGCGATAATGAACTGATATTATTCACTTCGCGTAAAGGAAGTACTACAGGTACCAAAGGTGCGGGAGTAGAAGTAGGAGCTGTACCTGTCGATGGCCCATTGAAAGCCGAGGGAACAACTAAAATGCGTGTCACCATTGCACCGGTCAAAGACGTTGGTAATATGTCGATTCCTGAAGGAGGGTTTGTCTTATCCGGTACAGGATTTACAGCAAATACATTAGCCAAAATGCAATTAGGTGAAGAGTTTGAAGTGACTCCAACCCTCTATTTTGACAACGTAGTGAAAACAGATATCATGGAAATGTGCGGCGGATGCCCGATGCTCTTACAGGGAGGCAAAATCCTTGAAACGCAAGGTGCATTGGATCATCTGGCCAACCGAGAACCCCGTACGGCAATAGGCTATAATTCGGACGGGACAAAGGCCATACTGCTGGTTGTCGATGGTCGCCAAACAGGAGTATCGGTCGGTGTACCTTCAAAAGACCTGGCTGCAATCATGCTCAATCTGGGATGTACGGAGGCTCTGAATTTCGATGGTGGCGGTTCCTCTACTTTATATGTCAAAGAATTGGGAGTGGTCAATACACCAAGTGAAGGGAGCCTGAGAGCAGTCAAAAACGGACTGTTTATCACAACTCCCGTCACCGAGGACAAGGTAATAGCAGAAATTCGCTTTGCCGACTACGCTAAAAAAGTGGAACGCAATAGTTATTACTCTCCGGTGATATACGGCTACAATGCACAGGGTGTGTTGATTGATACGAATGTAAAAGGAATCATGCTTTCCTGCAGTGCGAAATTGGGAAAAGTACAAGAAAACGGGAGTACGGTACTGTGTAATGGTACAGGTACTCAACTACTAACAGCCTCTTTAGATGAATTGACATCAACAATACTCGTTACAGTAGAAAGTTCCGGAACAGGGATAACTTCCATAACCGATGGAGACAAGGATGTAAATATCTACCCCAACCCCATAAGAACAGGAGAGCAAGCCCATATCAATTTCAACGGAAGCGCAAAAATAAATATTTATAATGCTACCGGACAATTGGTAAACAGTTTTAATTGTGAAAATAGCGAAGACGCCGCGGTAACACTACCGACCGAATCGTTAAGCCCAGGGTTTTATATGATTTCAATATCAGGTGAAACATCCAATAAGATAGCCAAATTACTGATACAGTAATTCAATCAAAAATAGTTCTATTGTTTAACTTAAATTTCAAAGGTGATGAAAAAACAATTACTTACAGCAGCGTTAATGCTAACCGGCATGTTCGCTTTGACTCCTTCTGTTGCAGATGCGAAGTCTACTATGGATTCAAATCTTACTTTGTTATGGATGAACACGGATGTGGCTCCATTGACATTGGACGTACGCCAGGGTTTTGGTAGAGATGGAAAATTCTATCTTCAAAACAAGGCAACCAAGACAATCGAAGTATGGAATGAAACCGGGAGAATCCAAGAGATTCCTTCCGGAGCAGGTACTAACATTACTTTCGATGATGCAGGAAACATCCTCGTACGTATCGGTACATTTCCTGATCCTTTTAACAAGGATATCAATGAATTGAGAATTATTCCTGCCGACGGCTCAGCAGCGATAGATATTGCATTAAGCGGTATCACAGGAGGACGTCTCGACTTCTGGGGACATGTTCAAGGCAACGTACTTGATAAGGAAACCGGCGGTATCATATACATGGGTACCACCTATTACCCCCAGCTGGTTGAAATACCTATCATAGACGGTAAACAAGATGTGGCCAACACATACACTTACACATATGCAAGCCCCTTCGGAATTGCAGGAAACTTTGCCACTACTACGATCATCTCAGCTTGGGAAGGAAAAAAAATGTGTCTATTTTAAGTCCGTTATTTAATAAGACGAATTGCAATTCCATCCAAAAGTTATCATTGGATGAAGATGGAAACTGGTCGCACGACTCTTATTATATAACACCCCGCCACAGCGGATGTGCAGGATTCTATATCTTCAAACTCGGAGGACAAGATTACATCGTATATCCTTCCGGCTCGAACAATGCCGATGGTTTCACCGTATCAAAACTGGCTACGAAAGCTATTTCTGATGTTGAAGAGAGTGATGAATCGGTAAGAATAGCAACAAAATATTCAGAACAAAAAGATGATGGTAATCCCATGTATATCGGCAACGCTTTCTACGGAAATCATCTTTCGGCTGAAGCTATCAGCGAAACCCAGGCTCATATTTATCAATACTTCCCCAGTGGATACATTGCAAAATATTTATTCACAGTTGAAGGTGGTACCGGTGTTGCAAAAGTAGAAGCTCCCAAAGCAACAATTATCGGTGGTAAGGGTGAAATAACCATCGAAGGTGAACCGACTTTTATCGAAGTTTATACCATTGGCGGTATCCTTATAAGCCGAAACGAACACAATGTTAAGTGCATTCCGGGAACATATATTGTTAAAACAGATAACAATGTAACTAAAGTTATGGTTAAGTAAATGCCATTCGTTCAAATATCATTTTCTTAACATAACCAGTTACACAGGATAACAGAGAGAAGAGGTTGTAGTATTTTCTTTCTACAGCCTCTTTTTATCAATCACATTTACCTAACTATAAGAAACCATCTACACCATGAAGAAAGCCATAATACCTATATTATACGCTCTCGTCTTTTCATTTGGCAACGTACTGGCCGGTAATAAGCCATTACCTAAAGATATAAATTCGATTATAAACCAACTTACTTTAGAACAAAAAGCCCGGCTTCTGGTAGGATGTACGGGTAGTGATAACGGCTTAAGCCACATGGTTGCAGGTTCCGCAGGATATACCTTTCCTATCGATTCTTTAGGCATTCCCTCCATCAACCTGGCAGATGGTCCGGTCGGTGTACGAATCACCCCTGTTCCATCGAATTGGAAATACATCATATATGATTCTTTGGGCATCCCCTCTACAGGCCCGGCAGAAAACCCGGTAAGCGGGAAATCCCCCTATCCAATTAAAAAATACACCTCTTATTGCACCTGTTTCCCCTCCACTACCGCATTAGCCGCCACCTGGAATAAAGACATAGCACGACTGGAAGGCAATGCAATAGGCGATGAAGCCAGGGCATATGGTGTCGATATCGTACTTACACCGGGAATCAATATCATGCGCAATCCTCTTTGCGGACGCAATTTTGAATATTTCTCCGAAGACCCTTACCTCTCAGGCATCATGGGAGCAGCCATGATTAACGGAATTCAGGACAAAGGCATTGGGACCAGCCTAAAGCATTTTATAGCCAATAATCAGCAAACCGGCAAACTCTATAACGATGCACGCATCTCACAACGCGCATTACGCGAAATTTATCTCAAAGGATTCGAAATCTGTATAAAAAACTCCGATCCATGGACCGTAATGGGTTCTTATAACAAAATTGGGGGTAAATATACTCAGGCTAATCCGGAACTACTTCAAACAATTCTTCGCGACGAGTGGAAGTACAACGGACTGATAGTGACCGATTGGTATAAAAAAAGGGATACCGCCGACCAGCTTAACGGTGGAACAGATTTAATGATGCCGGGAGAACAATCTCAAATAGACGAAATAATAGCTGGAGTAAAAAGTGGCCGGATCAGTGAAGCTACTTTAAACAAAAGTGTAAAATATACATTGGAACTCATTTTCAAATCTATTTCTTATAAAAACTGGAAGTATACAGAAGCTCCCAACCTTTCCGAAAATGCAGAATTAGCGCGTAGTATAGCCACCGAAGGAATGGTATTACTGAAAAATGACAACTCTTTTCTGCCCATACCCCAAGGGACTAAAATTGCTCTGTTCGGTGCTACTGCATACAAGTCTATTGCAGGCGGTACAGGTTCATCAAATGTAAATAAAGCTCATATTACTGATATATCTACCGGACTTGAAAATGGCGGCTATCAACTCAACAACAGATTGAAAGGAATCTATACAAAATTCGTAGAATTCCAGAATGATCTTCTTGATAAACACCCCCAAAGTACTGACTGGGAAAAATTATCTTATAACAGGACAGTCATTCCCGAAATGGATCTGACAAAGGCAGAAAATACCATCGAACAGGAAGCTAAAAATTCTGATATTGCACTAATCGTTATCGGTAGAGGCTCCGGAGAAGAATCCGACAGAAGGTTAGAGGGAGATTTCTATCTTACTCCCGAAGAAAAATTTATGATCGATAAAGTATCCTCCCAATTTCATGCCTTAGGAAAAAAAGTAGTTGTAGTAATGAATGTCTGCGGCGTAATGGAAATGAATTCCTGGAAGGAGAAACCGGACGCTATACTGCTGGCATGGTTTCCGGGGCAAGAATGTGGAGATGCCATAACAGATATAATTAGTGGGAAAGTAAACCCTTCCGGAAAACTCCCGATGACTTTCCCGACAGATTATTTCGATATTCCTTCTTCTAAAAACTTTCCAATGGTAGGAGAGACCAAGAGTGGCAAAAATTTCGATTATACCAATTATGAAGAAGATATATGGGTGGGTTACCGTTACTTTAATACAGTAAAGCAATCGATTGTTTATCCTTTCGGATATGGACTATCTTATACCAATTTCTCTTTCAGCAAACCTAAAATAGAAAGAAAAAATAATAAATGGATCGCAAATATTGAGGTGACCAATACAGGTAATGTATCCGGCAAGGAAGTGGTACAACTCTATATTTCTGCTCCTGAAACCTTCATTCAAAAACCCGATATAGAATTAAAAGCCTTTGGAAAAACCCGGGAGTTAAAACCCGGAGAAAGTGAAATAATAAAACTTCAGTTTACCGATTATGATATAGCTTCATTCGATGAAAACAATTCGCAATGGCTTACATCAAAAGGGAAATATCTCCTGTCTTTCGGTTCTTCAAGTAATGACCTTAAGGCTACCATTCCATTCAGTATCCGTAAAGATAAAACTTGGAAAGTGAATGATGTACTAAAACCCGTTGAGAAAGTAAACGTTATGAAACTCTCTATTAAATAACCGGTTTACAAAAACGATTACTACCATTATTGAAAAAAGTCATAACTGATAAAAAGAAAAGAATGTTTATCACAACACTTAAAAAAAAATATATAACACTTATAGTCATAATAAGTATCCTTACCGGAGTAAATACGACACTGGCAGCTTACCAGACTGATGTAATATCAGATATGGCTCTTATCTATCAGGGAGGTACTCATCGCCCCGAATGGACGGAAGACGAACTACGTCCCTATGTCATACATACTTTTGCCGATGGACGTATGGACTGGTTTTTCGACTCTTTTTTATTTTTTGAATTTACAGATAACTGGCAGATAGCATTCGGGTATAATTATGGAGCACGAAATGCCAGAAAGAGTGATTGGGAATGGTTACTCAACAGAATCTTTGAAAAAGGTAAATCCCTCGATGCATTGAATTCGTGTATCGAACATTATAAAACGATTATCGGAGAACCTCAGTTTAAACACAAAATAGTATTAGGGGTAGTATCGCCTATTACTGATCAAACCGATTGGGGAAGCCTTGATGGAGAAGTATTAAACTTTGCACATCGGAATGACCAGATAAAAGCTGCAAAATGGTACATTGACCAACTCACAGAACGATTTAACGAAGGAGCATACGAGAATCTCGAACTAACAGGGTTTTATTGGCTTGAGGAGAGCACTGCTAAATGCGGAGATTTACCAAAAGATGTAAGTGACTATATCCACCAACTGAATAAACGATTTTACTGGATTCCATACTGGAATGCCCAGGGGTATAACTTATGGAGAAAGTTAGGATTTGATACTGCTTTTTTACAACCGAATCATTTCTTTGACAAAGAGATAGCAGATGATCGCCTCCTTCAGGCATGCAATACTGCAAATAAATTCAATATGGGATTGGAAGTAGAGTTCGATAGTCGTGTATTATACGAAAACGAAGATTCATATTACAGCAGACTGGAGAGTTATATCAATGCTTTTGAAAAGAATAATGTCTTTGAAAATTCGGCAATAGCTATTACTCAGGAACAAAAGGTATACTTGATATGTATCGTTCAAATTCTATCGAAAACACTCTTATTCTTGATAGAATAGCCAATCATATATTAAAAAGGCGTAGCCGGAGCGTAGGTATTGAAACTACCAATGACCCGAAGACTGATGTTATTGTGGCAGGGGGTATCGGAGAATTACGTATAGAGGGAATCGCCGAATCGATCAAGATATACACTATAAATGGAATACTTGTCAGTGAAAATACCAGAAAGCTACAATGCGTACCAGGTGTTTATATAGTAAAAATTGACGGAGAAACCAGAAAAGTTATTGTACGATAATAAACTAATAGAAACTTATTTATAAAAAGAACAAACATGAAAAAGATTTTATATTTCTTAGTGATACTAATCATTGTAGCTCCTATACATCTGATAGAAGCTCAAAATAGTCAAAAGAACAAGTATAAAACCAGTAAGATCAGAGATCTTGCATTAATATACCAGGGAGGTGTACAGAGAATCGACTGGACTCCTGATCAGTTTGTCCCGTATGTCACTCATCAGTTTGCCAACGGCACGAAAGACTGGTTATTCGATGGCTTTCTGTTCCTCGAGTTTGCCGATGGTAAAGGTCATAATTATGCCTATGGATATGCCAAAAAGCAGGCACGAAAAATAGAATGGGAATGGCTTCTCGACAGGTTGTTTGAAAAAGGGAAAGCGCTGGATGCATTAAACCAATGCATTGAAAATGAGAAAAAAAACATCGGAAAACCATCCTTCAAACATCAAGTCATTTTAGGTATTGCTATACCATTACCTAAACAAAAAGACTGGGGAAGCATCGATGGAAATCCTCTTGATTTTAATCAACAGTCTGACCAGGTTAAAGCAGCCCAATGGTATATAGACCAACTCATGACCCGTTTTAAAAAAGCTAAATACAAAAATCTGGAACTTGCCGGTTTCTACTGGGTAGATGAAGATATAGCAACCTGTAAAGATCTTCCTAAATATGTAAGTCAATACATCCGCTCAAAGAAAAAAGAGTTTGTATGGATCCCCTATTGGAAGGCCAAAGGATACGAACAGTGGAAAGACTTGGGATTTGATATCGCATATCAACAGCCGAACCATTTCTTCACAAAGGATATCCCTGACTCCCGACTGGACGAAGCTTGTGAACTCGCTTTGAACAATGGAATGGCTATGGAATTCGAATGTGACAGCAAGGCTCTTTACGATTGTGAGGATTCTTCGTATGACAGAATGTTAGCCTACATCGAGGCATTTGAGAAACACAAAGTATTTGAGACCTCTGCCATTGCATATTACACCGGAAGTAAAGGATTTATTGACATGTATAATTCTACTTCTCCGGAGGATAAGAAGATTATGGATCGCCTGGCACGTCATATTACTGCCCGTAGAAATATGAAAGCATTAACCAAATAGATGGACCGGATTATATTAATTATATGTATGTTTATTTCCCTATCGTCTTATTCTCAAAACAAACTGAGCATAATAACAAAGACAGGGGAAAATGTATATATATCTTCTATGATCGATGACCGTCATGTAATAAACTACTGGTTCAAAAAATGCATGGCCAATGACTTATTTACATTTTACCGTGTTTCCATTACTTCCGATTCCACTAATACTCAAATAGTAAATGAAACCTATAGCGATAATATAGGTCCATTTAACATTCTGGAAGGCGGTTGGTGTGGCGGTAACCATCTGTTCCTGGATGAAAAAACCCAAACAGCCGAAACATTTTCTATCAAATTGTATGCTGATGGGCGTAGTATCACTACTGATACTACGCTCAAAGCACATACAATTAAAATTGAAGTAAAAAATTACATTATTAACCCGCTCAGTGCAAAAGAAAGAGATAATCAGATATACTTCACCGATACGCTGTGCACTGAAAATGTAAACTACACAGTAAACGGTAATAGTATCCAGGTAGATTTATCCCATGATTATACCAATAGAATCCCGGTTATAATAGAAAAATATTATGGGATGCAATCTATGTTTAAAAACGAAAAACAACTTCTTACTCCTTCAGGTGAATATGCGTATTGGACTGATATAAAGAAAGTAAGCAGGTTCAAGAAAAAAGATTTCCCCCGGTTCAACCGATATATTGAGAAGGGAGATTTTTACTTTCAAGCCTCCTTTCTCCTCAATCGCAGTTTGGGAACACACAATGAACTTCCTGATGATGATGTTATTTTCATAGGTAATTCATGGACCAAATGCTATCATAAACTGATAGGAAACGTACCACGTACTGCCGGTGACTACGATTCATGGAGTGGAGTTTATACCTGGATTACGACACCACTACTCGACAATGAATCCTCATTCGCCTATGACGGATTTATTGATGGAAAAAGAGCTATCTTCTTCAGCAATAATATAAAAGGGAATTTTACCATTCCTTTCCCGGACAGTACAGCATACAAGAAAATAAATAGTATAGAAAATTCCTCTGATTCCAAAATCAAAAGGAAAAACGGTTTTATTTATCTTTCTTGCAACTCACCGGGGAGTGTAATTATCTCATTAAAAAAATAATCCCAAATTTTAGAATATATGAAAAGGAAACTAACATTGATTTACTTAACAGGACTTCTTACAATTGGTATTACAAATACAAATGCCCAGCCAAAGGTCGTCGCCCACCGTGGACACTGGGATACCGAAGGTTCAGCACAAAACTCTATCAGAGCGTTAATCAAAGCTGATTCTATTAAATGCGATGCATGTGAATTTGATGTATGGTTAACGGCCGATAAACAACTTATAGTAAATCATGACGACGTTATAAATGGTTATGAAATAGAAACCACTTCCTCTGATACAATCCTCAGTCAAAAGTTAAAAAACGGAGAATTTTTGCCTTCATTAAGTCAATTTCTCGATGTCGCAAAACTCCTTACAATAGATCTTGTATTAGAAATAAAGCCTCACAAAAATAAAGAGCACGAGGCAGAAGCCGTCAAAATGGTACTCACCATGGTACAAGAAAAAGGTTTGGAAGAGAGAACATCCTACATTACATTCTCCAGAAATGCTTTTGATGAGCTTGTAAAACAAACCCGACGGTCGATTCTTTATCTGAATGGAGTAGCTCCGGATGTACTAAAAAGCATTGGTGGAACGGGAGCCGACTATCACATCAATGTATTCAAGAAAAATCCCGAATGGATAAAACAACTTCATAATTTAGGGCTTGAAGTTAACATCTGGACAGTTAGTGATCCTGAAGGCATTCAATGGTGCATCGACAATGGTGCCGACTATATTACTACCAACAACCCAGAATTAGTACAGAAAATGATAAAAGAACACTATAAATAGCGGCGGTATCAAACAGCTATTTTGCATAGAAGACAGAAAAAAAATCATTTATAATGCAAAAATTACTATATTTGTGTTGGAGAGTAAAAACCAATGCATATAAATAAAGAACAGGAAACCCCTTTTTCACCCCTTAACAGGCAAGAAAATCATCTTTGGATTGATTTCATAAACGGAGATGATAAATGTTTCGAACTGATTTACAAAAAGTATGTCGGGGTTCTTTTTCGTTATGGCATTCAATTCACTCAAGACGAAGATATTGTAAAAGATGCTATACATGATGTTTTCGTCCGCATATATAAGAATCGTACACAATTGAAGAAAGAAGTTAATATCAAATTCTATCTTTTCACCGCTCTCAAAAATAGTCTGTATAACACATTCAAACGCGAAATGGTATTCGAGAAACTCGGAGAACAAGAATTATATAACATATTAGACCATTCAGATGAAAACAAAGCGTTGTCAAGTCTGGAACAGGAATCAACAAGAAAAGTAATCCTGCAACTAATGAACCAACTGACGGACCGGCAGCGCGAAGTCATTTATCATCGCTTCATAGAAGAACTCTCTATGGAAGAGATAGGCGTCCTGATGCAGATGAATACTCAGTCCGTACAAAATCTCATTCAGCGCTCATTAAGAAAAATGCGCGAAAGCCGACTACCTCTTCCTCTATCTATCTCATTGTTATACAAAGCAATAGAATCGGTATAACCTATTTCCATACAACCACTTTCCCAATTTTTATAAAAAAAATCACTTAGGGTGAGTATGTTTTCCTCCACCAATTGTATTCTGTATGTTACCGTAAACACAAGAAAGGATTAAAGCATACATGAATTATAAAGGCTGCACATATAAAGAACTACTACAGGATGATTTTTTCCTGGAATCACAGCTCACTCCAACGGATGAAAGTATCCGTTTCTGGAATACTCTCATAGAGAATGACGAGGCATTAGCTTCTGAAATCGACCGGGCACAGGAAATTATTTGCAGAATACCTTTCCGAAAAAAAGAAATTTCAGCAGATGCACAGGATGAATTACTAAACAGAATTAATCAAAGCATTGAGGTTACTAAAAAGGAAAAGAGCAAAAAGCATTTATGGATCACTGTATCGGCAGCAGCAAGTATTGCATTATTCTGTATATTTGGCTGGGCTACTACAGTGATTTCTACTCAAATGATAATTTAATGGCCATTGAAGAAGTAGCAAAGCCCACCCAACTCCCCTCAGAAGTACAACTCATACGAAGTGACAATAACGAGATGACTATTCAGGGAGAAGAATCCGTCATTCAGTATGATGAAAAAGGTACGCTTTCTATCAATTCCGAGAAAGTGGCTACTAAAGAAAATGACAAGCCGGAAAAAAAGCCATCGAAATTCAATCAGTTAATTGTACCACCATGCAAACGCTCATTTTTGGCACTTTCAGACGGAACCAATATATGGGTAAGCGCCAATAGTCGTATAGTCTATCCGGAGATTTTTGAAGACGATAAGCGGGAAATTTTTGTAGAAGGAGAAGTATATCTGGAAGTATCACCGGACAAGAAAAGACCATTTATAGTAAAAACGAATCAACTGGATGTAAATGTATTGGGAACAAGCTTCAATATATCTGCTTATGAAGGAGACAGTAATACGGCAGTAGTACTTGTCAGCGGAAAAGTAAACATTCATACCAAAAATAATCTGGAAGCAACACTCGCTCCAAGTGATATGCTTTGCTTTGAATCCGGTAGGATTTCTCAAAGTAAAGTCAACACCGAAAATTACACCTCCTGGCGTTATGGTACTTACATGTTTGATAACGAAGAGTTTTCTGCCATATTAAACAAACTGTCCAAATATTACGGTCGGAAAATAGTATGGACGAAAGGAGTTGAAAAACTTCACGGATCGGGAACACTCTATTTAAAAGATGATATATTTAAACTGCTAAAAGGTCTGGAAGCTGTAGCACCAATAACCTTTACTCCCAAGAGTGATGAAATATTTGTAGATGTTAAACCCTAAAAAAGTAAATTTATGATAACTTAGAAAAGCACAATAACCCTAAAAAAAACCGGACGATACTGCAATATCATCCGGCTGTAGATTTCTAATAACTGGACTGACTGCAACCAGTCCAATTTTATTCAAACAAAAATCATTGTAAATGTATGAAAAACATATGTATAATTGGTAAAAACAGATGCCAATTAAATAAATTTATGAAAATCGGTCTTATAACTTTCGTAGCCACTACGTGCATAATCATCGACTCATTTGCAAACAGTAGCTATGCTCAGGCAACACATATTTCTATAGATGTTGAAAACACGACTTTAAAAGAAGTATTCAGAGAAATAGAAAGAAATAGTGAATTTGTAATTTTCTACTTAGAAGAAGACATAGATTCCAATAGAAAAGTATCCTTAAAAGTCAAGAACCAGACAGTAGACAAAGTTCTTGACAAAGTTTTGGCAAAAACCAACAAATCTTATCTGATAAACGATAAACAAATCTTTATCATCAAGAAAGAAAAAACTGCTTCTCCGGGTATTCCGGCCGTCACTCAACAAAAGGTAACCGTGAAAGGAGTGGTAACAGATATAAACGGCGAAAAGTTACCCGGTGCTACCGTTGTAGTAGAAGGTACTCCCAGGGGAGCTATTACAGATATTGACGGTACTTACACTATCGACGTAAATAAGAATGAGAAACTAACTTTTTCTTATCTTGGAATGGCGAGCCAGACAATTGCTGTCGGAGATAAAAAGATTATCAATGTAACACTGAAAGAAAAGGAAGATATGCTGGAAGAAGTAACAATCGTTGCTTTTGGAAAGCAAAAAAAGGAGAGTGTAATTTCCTCCATCCAGACAGTACATGTCAAAGACCTGAGAGTTCCCTCCAGTAACCTGACAACAGCCCTTTCAGGACGTATAGCCGGAGTCATTTCTTATCAGACGAGCGGTGAACCGGGACAGGATAATGCAGAGTTCTTTATCCGTGGTGTAACCTCTTTTGGTGCGGGAAAAGTAGACCCTCTTATCCTAATTGATAATGTGGAGGTGTCTTCCAATGATCTATCACGTTTGCATCCGGATGATATCCAAAGCTTTTCCATTCTAAAAGATGCTACGGCAACGGCCCTTTACGGCGCCCGTGGAGCAAACGGCGTAATCCTTGTGACCACCAAAGAGGGGAAAGAAGGTAAAATAAAGGTCTCCTTCCGTGTGGAAAATTCCTTTTCGTCACCCACCAAGAAAATAGAGATGGCAGACCCCATCACTTATATGCGGCTTGCCAATGAAGCGGTAACCGCCCGGAATCCCCTGGCTCCGGTACCTTACTCAAACAGCAAAATCGATAATACCATCCGCGGAACAAATGAGTATGCTTATCCGGCAGTAGACTGGATGAAGATGTTAACTAAAGATGTAGCCATCAATCAAAGAGCCAATCTGAATATTTCGGGAGGTGGTAAAGTAGCCAGATATTACATTGCAGGTTCTTTTTCTCAGGACAATGGTATTCTGAAAGTAGACAAGCGCAACAACTTTAACAATAATATTAATCTGAAAAAGTATCTGATCCGTTCTAATATAAACATCAATCTGACTAAAACGACAGAAGCAATCGTTCGTGTACATGGTACTTTCGATGATTATTCGGGTCCTATCAGAGGAGGTAGCGAAATGTACAGGAATATTCTGAATGTAAGCCCCGTACGTTTTCCTGCTTATTACGAACCGGATAAAACCTATGCCGGTACTACACATATCCTGTTTGGTGGTAATGAGGGTGTGCAATATATGAATCCCTATGCCGAAATGGTAAAGGGTTACAAGCAGGAAAGCAAAACAGTAATGATGGCCCAGATGGAATTGAAACAGGATTTTGGAAAATGGGTAAAAGGGTTGACAGGACGCTTGTTGGGTAATACAATCCGTACTTCCGGTTTTGATGTGACAAGAGCATACAGCCCGTTCTACTATGAATCAACCTATGACAGACTCACAGATAGTTATACCCTGACAGAACTAAATCCGGACACTGGTGAAGAATTTATCAGCTATAATCCGGGAAGTAAAACGGTTATCAGTTCATTCTATGGAGAAGCTTCTCTTGCTTACAATCGCGATTTTAAAAAGAATGCAGTAAGTGGTATGTTAGTAGCCATTGCGCGTAACTCGCTGACAGGTAATGCTTCTACTCTTTCCGAGTCTTTACAAAAAAGAAACCTGGGATTATCAGGACGTTTTACCTACGCATACGACTCCCGTTACATGGCAGAGTTCAACTTTGGATATAATGGCTCGGAGAAGTTTGACAAGGGCCACCGCTGGGGATTTTTTCCTTCATTCGGACTTGGATGGTCTATCTCCAATGAAGACTTCTGGACAGAAAATCTGAAAAAAGTTGTATCCAAACTCAAATTACGTGCCACATACGGTCTGGTAGGTAATGACGAAATCGGAAAGGAGAGCCAGCGTTTCTTCTATCTTTCACAAGTAACCATAGGTGGCGGAGATAGCTTCAGTACCGGATACGAATTTAACGGAAGAACCCGTAAAGGCGTAAAAATCAGTAATTATCCCAACTCCGAGATCGGATGGGAAATAGCTTACAAAACAAACCTCGGTGTTGAGCTCGGACTGTTTGACGGAAAGGTAGATATTATGGCAGACTTTTTCAAAGAACGCCGTACCAACATTCTCCAGTCCAGAGAAGATATATCCACTTCAATGGGATTATGGGCTACTCCGGATGTAAATGTGGGAGAAGCGAATGGCAAAGGTATCGATATATCAATTGATTACAACCACTCTTTCCATAAAGACTTGTGGATGGTAGGACGAGCCAACTTTACATATGCCAAATCTACCTACCGCTTCTATGAAGAACCTGATTATAGTGCCATTCCCTGGAAATCCAAAATAGGTATGCCTATCTCACAAAAATGGGGATATGTGGCCGAAAGACTTTTCATTGATGATGCAGATGTACAGAACTCTCCCCGGCAGGATTTCGGTGAATATCTGGCAGGCGACATCAAATACAAAGACATCAACAATGACGGTGTTATCAATGAAATAGATATGGTACCCATCGGGTATCCTACCACACCGGAAATCAACTACGGATTCGGACTTTCCTTCGGATATAAGAACTTCGACCTCTCCGTATTCTTTCAAGGCTCCGCCCGCTCCTCATTCTGGATAGACGCTGATAAAATGTCTCCATTCAACCAGTCCACTGCCAACGGAAGAGTGATTGAAACCGGATTGGCCAAATTCATTGCAGACGATCATTGGTCATTGACCTCCCAGAACCCCAAAGCATACTGGCCAAGGTTATCAAACACGCTTATTGCCAACAACAACCAACGCAGTACTCAATTTATGCAGGACGGTAGTTTCTTCGCTTTAAAAGTGCGGAAATAGGTTATACACTTCCCAAGAGTTTTACGAACAAGATGAGGCTGACTACCTGCCGCTTCTATGCAAGCGGTACCAACTTGCTATTATTCAGTAAGTTCAAACTTTGGGATGTAGAAATGGGTGGTAATGGGTTAGGCTATCCTATCCAGCGCGTTATTAACTTAGGACTTAATCTTTCATTCTAAAAACACATACATTATGAAAACATATCTGACGATTTTTAAAACCTTTATCCTGATACTCTGCATTTCATTGGCATCCTGTCAGGAATATTTAAATGTAGTTCCGGACAATATCCCCACAGTAGATCATGCATTCAAAAACCGGCACGAAGCAGAAGGATTCCTTTATGGCTGCTTTTCCTTCCTCCTTCATTTGCCGATGCCGGTTCCAATCCGGCACTTCTTGGTGGAGACGAAGTATGGTATATTGATCCTGTAACCGGCATGAGCCTCGCCTTTGGTACATTGCCCGTGGTGACCAGGGTACCAATGCTCCTTTGGCAAACTATTGGGGCAGCAAACAGAATGGCGATGATCTGAAAGGAGGTAAAGCAATATTCACAGCATTGAGCGATTGCAATATCTTTCTTGAAAACATCCACAAACCTTATGATCTGACAGAAGAAGAACGGACCAGATGGGTTGCAGAAGTAAAATTCTTAAAAGCATTCTATCATTTCTGGCTCTTCCGCATGTATGGACTATCCCATTAATTAAAGAAAACCTGCCTATCAGTTCCACATCCGAAGAAGTACAAAGATACCGGGAACCGGTAGACGAAGTAGTGAGCTATATCGCATCCTTACTGGACGAAGCTGCCAGTGATCTACCGCTACAGATAGAAGATCTGATGAATGACCTGGGAAGACCTACCCAACCGATGGCACTGGCTGTAAAAGCACAACTCCTTACGTTAGCTGCCAGTCCGCTCTTCAATGGCAATCCCGACTATGCGGACATTACCGACAACAGAGGAATTCATCTTTTCCCGCAAAGTTACAGTGCAGACAAGTGGAAAACAGCCGCAGATGCACTCAAAACCGCCATTGATGTAGCACATGAAGCCGGTCATGATTTATTTGACTTCAAGCAGACAAACTATGCAAGCAAACTGAATGAGAAAACCATCTTAGCCATGCAAGTGAGAGGAGCTGCCACAGAAAGATGGAACAAAGAAATCATCTGGGGCGATTCCAACTCAAATACAGACAACCTGCAACGTGCCTGCCATCCCATCTTCATGAGCGGACAAGGTACAGGCGGTTTACGAAAATGCTATGCTCCTCCTTTGAGAATAGTCGAACAGTTTTATACAGAAAACGGAGTACCTATCGAAGAAGATAAAGACTGGGTAGGAATAGATCCAATGGGAATAAAAACAGCATCCGCCAGTGATAAGCTGTATATCCAGGAAGGATTTGAGACAATCAATCTTCATTTCAAAAGAGAAGCCCGTTTCTATGGTTCAATCATTTTCGATGGCGGCACATTCTATGGTAACAGCCGAACCACGACAGATGATAACCTTTGGGTTACTCAACTGAAGTTTGGGAATATCGGTGGAGGTAATACCCCTTCAGACAGACATTCCAGCACCGGCTACCTATGCAAGAAAATGATCCATTACTTATCGTCCGTACCTGATAACAGCGACCAGTTTACCCAACACAGATACGCTTTCCCCATTATACGCCTGGCCGATCTTTACTTAATGTATGCTGAAGCATTGAATGAATGGAAAGCAACCCCGGATCAGGAAGTATACGAATACATCGATAAAGTGAGAGCAAGAACCGGATTGGAAGGCGTGGTAAAAAGCTGGCAGAAACATTCACTGACTCCGGACAAACCGGAAAACAAAGAAGGCATGAGAGAAATTATACGCAGAGAGCGTATGAATGAGTTGGCTTTTGAAGGAGTACGTTTCTGGGATCTGAAGCGATGGAAACTGGCAGAAACATACCTCAACAAACCCATCCGTGGCCTGAATATCATGGGAGAAACAGCACAAGATTTCTACCAGGTGAAGACTGTCTATCAATTAAAATATGCAAAGAAGGATTACCTGTGGCCTATTAAGCAAAGTGTTTTATTAAGAAACAAAAACCTGGTACAAAACTTAGACTGGTAATTGCAATTAGATTAATAACAGTTCAATAACAGAACAAAATGAAAAGAAATTATATCGCATACATATTGTTAACAGTTTCCCTGATGTGGAGCTGTTCGGAAGTGAAAGATTGGCAGGACGAAAAAGACAATATTCCTCCCAAAAGTGTCACAGACGTAGTAGTAGAAAACATAAACGGTGGTGCACGAATCACCTATAAACTGCCCGACGATCCCGATCTTCTGGCTGTAAAAGCAGTCTATTACTATAAAAAAGGAGAAGACCTGAAAGAGGCATACTCGTCTGCATTCAATAACACAATTTCATTGGAAGGCTTTCCCGATGTAAGCGAACGTAGCGTACAGTTATTTGCCATAGACAAAAGTATGAACCATTCTGATCCTGTAGAAGTACAAATCAAACCTCTTCTTCCTCCGGTAGAAATGATTCGTAAATCGCTTAAAGTAAATCCTACATTCGGTGGAGTCTATATGTTGTGGGAAAATGCACAGGAAGATGAGATATCCATCACCCTCTATAGAAAAGATGCTAAAGGTGACATGGCTTTCTACGATGCCTATTACAGCAAGGCTAAAGCGGGTAAATATACATTCCGGGGATTAGAAAATACGGAACAGGATTTCTGTTTTGAAATCAGAGACAAATGGGGAAATTACTCAGTACCGTTGGATACAGTGCTGACTCCTTTGTTTGAAGAAGAAATTGTCGGACGTAATAACAGTGGCGACATCTGGCAGAGATGGGGATGGGACGACAAGACCTGTATTTACAGAGGTGATATCGTAGGGCAAGAAGCTGCTGCCAACCGTCAGTTCCGCCTGATCCATGATGGCAACACCTGGAATAATTCTACCTGGTGGCACACCAAGGGCAATAAGTTATCCGATTTTATAGAATGGCCCAACGCAGAATACACGGTAATGCCTCTGTACTTTACCCTTGATATGGGTAAGAAAGCGTCTTATAGCCGGCTCAGATACTGGATGAGAAGTCGTACCCCTGTCTTCTCTGCACAAACCTTTACCAGTTTCGAGGTGTGGGGTACCAATGAACCCAAACCCCTCAGTCTGATAGGAGACGGAAGTAAAGAAGACAACCTGAAATACTGGACAGAGTGGCCGGAAGTGAACGGTACCGATGAATGGAAAAACGATTGGGAGAAACTGGCAGACTTCAAACTAACCCTGCCTTCAGGAACTACAGACCCCAATGCGCTAACCAATGAAGACATCGAATTTGTAAAAGCCGGATTCGAAGTGGAAATGGACCCGCAATACGCTAATGAACCTTTCCGCTACATTCGTTTTGTGATTCGTGAATGCAGGGAACCCAGTGCCCAGATTCAGCTAAGTGAACTTAAATTCTGGGGAGCGTATAAAGAATAATTATAAAAAAGTATGCCAAAGCAATGATTGATTGAAACGCAGATTAACCCGGATTTCCGCAAAGTAAATAAATAGAAGATAAAAGAAGAATCGTCTTTCTGAATCTGCACCAATTTGTGTTAATCTGCGTTTCATTGAATTAATTCATTTGTTATCAATATATCAAAGTAAATGTCGACAAAAGTCCTGTATATCATTATCTTTACTATCTTTGCGTCAACCTCTGTGGCGCAAAATAAGATTCTGAAGAAATTTCCCAAAGGTTACACTCCGGAAGAGGTAGGAATCAAGGTTGCCAACCGCTTCTTATCCGGTAAACACATGTTACATGGTGGCAAATGGATACATTATGCCGAAGTATGTACCTGGTACGGAGCAGTGCGTTTTGCCAGCGAAAGCAAGAATAAAGAGTTATCCAGGCAGTTACAAGAACGTTTTGACTATTTGTGTACAGCAGAAAGAGATCTCCTTCCTATCAAAAATCATGTCGATTTGAACATGTTCGGATGTCTTCCTCTGGAATTCTATCTGATAACAAAAAAGATGCAATACCTGGATTTGGGAATTTCTTATGCCGATACACAATGGGAGCTACCTGCGGAAGCCTCCATTGAAGAAAAAAAATGGACCGACAAAGGACTTAGCTGGCAAACCCGCTTGTGGATAGACGATATGTATATGATAACCATCTTGCAATCGCAAGCCTACAAAGCAACCGGTAACCAGAAATACATCGACCGAACTGCACGTTCAATGGCCGTCTACCTGGACGAATTGCAACGTCCTAACGGGCTGTTTTATCATGCCCCGGATGTCCCTTTCCTTTGGGGAAGAGGCAATGGATGGATGGCGGTAGGTATGGCTGAACTGTTGAAAGTATTGCCCAAAGACAACCCGGATCGTCCGCGTATCCTACAGGGGTATCTCGATATGATGAAAAGTTTAAAACAATATCAGGCAGAAAACGGTATGTGGAATCAGTTGATAGACGCTCCCGATTGCTGGAACGAAACTTCCGGAACGGCGATGTTTACCTACGCATGATCACAGGCGTAAAACAAGGCTGGCTGAAAGCCCGGGAATATGCTCCTGCAGTCCGTAAAGCATGGCTATCACTGGTCTCTTATATCAATGAAGACGGAGATGTAACAGAGGTATGTTCGGGCACCAATAAGAGAAATAACCGGCAATACTATTATGACCGACCCCAAAAAACAGGAGATTATCATGGACAGGCACCCGTACTGTGGTGCGCTTTCGCATTAATGGAAAACAAATAAATTAGGTATGAAATTATATTTAAGTTTATTATGTACACTACTGCTATCCGGCTGTTCTATGACACGGAATGAGAAATATGCAGACTACGTTAACCCCGTCATTGGTACAGACATACAAAGACATGCACGAGGTGACAAAGCACCCTCAGAAGAGAAAGGGCAAACCATGCCGGCAGTCGGTGTACCCAACGGAATGACCAACTGGGTACCACAAACACTGGAAGGAGAACATAAATGTAATCCCCCTTATTACTATTACCACGACGAAATACAAGGATTCCGTGCCAGCCATTGGATCAGTGGCTCATGTACACAGGATTATGGCAGCGTAACAATAATGCCTGTCACCGGTGAATTAAAAACAAATGCCAGAGAGCGCGCTTCCCAATTTAGCCATGATGAAGAAACGGCAAAGCCTTACTATTATCAGGTGATGCTGAAAGATTACCTGATTCATGCCGAACTTACAGGTTTGTCTCATGCAGGAATCATGCGTTTTAGTTTTCAATCGGATAAAGATCGTTATATCATTATAGAACCAATAGTGACAAGCAACAGGGGTATTTAAAAATTGATGCAAAGAGCAGGGAAGTAACAGGCTATAATCCCGCCTACAGAATCTATCAAGGAAGTGGAAAGAGTGCCGGATTCAGCGGCTATTTCGTCATCCGGTTTGAAGAAGACTTCGACTCCTTCGGAACATGGAAAGACAGTGAAATTACAACGGGAGAAACAGAAATAAAAGGGAACAAAAACAGGGTAGGGGCCTGGATTAAACTCGCTCCTGAAAAAGGGAACAGCATACAGGTAAAAGTAGGCACCTCTTTCACCAGTATTGAAAATGCCCGTAAAAATCTGGAAGCAGAGATTCCCGGATGGAACTTCGAGAAAGTAAAGAAACAATCGGCAGCCAATTGGGAGAAAGCACTGAGCCAGATAGCTGTAAAAAGTAGCGATGAGAAGAAAAAGACTCAATTTTATACCGCTCTTTACAATGCCCGTATGCTGCCCCGTACTTTCAGTGATGTGGAAGGTTATTATCCCGGTTTCTCCGAAAATTACACCATCCATCAAGCCAAAGATTTCACCTATTATTGCGATTTCTCCATGTGGGATATCTACAGAGCCGTATTACCTCTCTACTCCATTCTTAGCCCGTCTCTCACAGGAGACTTTTCTAAATCTTTCATTGTAAAAGGGCAACAAGGCGGGTGGCTGCCTATCTTTCCGCTATGGAATAATTATACGGCAGCATGATCGGCGATCACGGAATAGCTATGATGGGGGATGCCATTCTGAAAGAGGTTCCGGGATTCGACTATGAGGAAGCCTACCGGCTTATGCGCAAAAATGCATTTGAAATCAATACAGACCGGAAAAGTTATGTAGAAGGTAAAGGGCGCCGGGGTTTAGAATCCTATCTTCAATACAACTATATCCCATTGGAAGACAATGTATGGGATGCATTCCATAAAAGAGAACAAGTATCCAGAACACTGGAATATGCCTATGATGACTTCGTCCTGGCACAAGTAGCCAGGAAATTAGGAAAAACAGATGACTACCGAACATTGGTAAAAAGGGCCATGAACTATAAAAACGTGATCGATCCGGAAACCGGCTATGCACGCGGACGTTATGCAAACGGAGAATGGATCGAACCTTTTGAGTTCGATAAATTTGTAGATTATATATGCGAAGGAACACCTTACCATTACACATGGTATGTTCCCCATGATGTAAACGGACTGATGAAACATATCGGCAAAGAACGTTTCCGGACACATCTCGACACCTTCTTTGAAAAAGATTACTACTGGCACGGCAATGAGCCGGGACATCATATTCCCTACCTTTTTGCTTTAGCTGGTGAAGCCTGGAAAACTCAAAAATGGGTACACAACATATTGAATAGAGAATATTATCCTACGCCCGATGGCCTGAGCGGTAACGACGATGCCGGACAAATGTCCGCATGGTTAGTGTTCAGTATGGTTGGATTTTATCCGGTATGTCCCGGTATGCCTTATTACGTCATTGGCAGTCCGGGCTTCGAAGAGAGTATCATCACGCTGGAGAATGGAAAAAAATTCAAGGTAGAGGCCAAAGGATATACAGAGGAAAACATCTATATCCAGTCGGCAACCTTGAACGGACAGCCTTACAACAAATGCTATATCCTGCATGAAGACATACTGAAAGGGGGTACTCTATCTTTCGTCATGGGAAATACTCCCAACAAGCAATGGGCATCCGGTGCCGATGCAATGCCTTACGTTACAACAGAATAAGACACAATTAATATAAATACAAATCAAAATTATGAAGAAGTGGATATTAGGAGGGATAGGACTCTGTATGTTTCTGCCTATCCTGGCACAACAAATTCAAAAAGAGGGATATCTGGTAATGGACATGGTACATCACAATCCCGGAGATGCCATGACACAGAGTGTTTTCCGCATGCCAGAGAAGTTAGCCTCTTTTGGCATGAATGGCATGGTCATCAATGAGTTTAAATTCCCGCAATGTGCCGTCAGTTTCTCAAAATTCGACAAGCGTATTTTTCCGAAAGGATCAGAAGAAAAAGCATGGATCGAAACACTGACAAAAGAAATCAGAACACAGATCAAAGCGTGTCACGAGAACGGTTTACAAGCGTTCTATTTCACTGATATCATTGTATTACCCCAAAAGTTAGTTGAGCTCTATAAAGACGAGATTTGTGACGAGGATGGAAAAATATCTTTCGAGAAGCCCAAAACCTGGGAGATTCACCGGATCATGCTGAAAGAATTATTCGAGCGTTTCCCGGAGATGGACGGATTGGTGATCCGTACCGGAGAGACTTATACCCACAACATTCCGTATCACATAGGAAACGGCCCGGTAGACTATAAAAACAGATATGATAAAAGTATTGAGATACATGCCCGGCTAATGAATCTGCTCAGAGAAGAGGTATGTGTAAAAAGAAATAAGAAGATTATATACCGTACGTGGGATTTTGGTTTCTTCCATGTCCGCCCGGATTATTACTTAGCCGTTACCGAACAAGTAGAACCACATCCCAATCTCTATATGGCTATCAAACACACCAATGGAGACTACTTCCGGACTTTCCATTTCAACAAAACGATCACATTGGGTAAACACAAACAAGTAGTGGAGGTACAATGCCAGCGTGAGTATGAAGGAAAAGGAGCTTATCCGAACTATGTGGCAAATGCCGTAATCAATGGTTTTGAAGAGACAAAGCAGGATGCTTCTCCCCGTTGCCTGAACGATGTGAAAGATAATCCATTGTTCTATGGCGTATGGACCTGGTCGAGAGGTGGAGGCTGGTACGGTCCTTACATCTCTAATGAACTTTGGTGTGACCTCAATACCTACGTGATGAGCCAATGGGCCCTGAATCCTAACCGCACAGAAGAAGATATTTTCAATGAATATGCACTGAAAATTGGCATATCCCAAGAGACTCTCCCATTCTTCCGCCGTCTGTGTATGCTGACCCCCGATGCTATTATCCGGGGAAGAGGTTCACTCCTGCACTCCGTCAATGTGACCTGGACACGCGACCATTATTTAGGAGGAATCAACCAGCTAAAGAGAATCTTCGATGAAATCTTAAAGAAAAACATAGTCGACGAGTCATTGTACGAAATGAAACTTTCCGTAGCACTCTGGGAGGATATAGTAGAATTATCCGAAAAGATACAATGCAACGACAAAGCCATCGAACAGTATATCAAAACCTCTTCTCTATATGGACTCTGGCTTCACAGAATTATGGAACAAGGCTGGATTGTCATGCTTAAAGGATATCAGGGTGAGCAAACAGGTGTATATGATAAAACAGCAATTAAACTCGCACTCGAAAAATACGATCACTCATGGAATGAGTATCGCCAACTGAAAGAAAATAACGGGGATTGTGCCACACTCTATTATGATCAACACGTTAAATTCAATGTGGGCGGTGATCGTACTAAAATCGGATTTGTAGAGGGTATGGGAGCAACCGTTAACAAGTATCGTGTGATGATAGAATGAATCGCCTGCTAACCCATCTATTGATGATTAGAAAGACGGCCACTTCCGTTAACTGACCTAACGGAAAAATGATTTTATGAAAATAAGCGCTTTTATTTGTTGTATAATTGAACAACATTCTGTATCTTTGTGTTATGGAAATTGAACGTAAAATACGAACATACGGAGGGTATTTTGAAGCATTTATGGAAACCTTGACTGAAAAAGAGCAGGATAAGGTACAATATGGATTGCTTCTCCTCAAAACTCAAGAAAGACTATCAGCTAAGTTTGTGAAGATAGTTAGAGAGGGTATATTTGAATTACGGACAGAATATAATGGTAATATTTACCGTGTGTTTTTCATCTTTGATGACGGTAATATAGTCGTTTTATTTAATGGTTTTTAGAAAAAAACACAGAAAACTCCCGATAGTGAAATAGAAAAAGCAATAAAAATAAAGGAGGCATATTATGCAGACAAATAATCATCAAATAGTAGATTATGATGCTGTGCTTGATGCGAAATTTGGCGCAAAAGGAACGGCACAGCGTACGGAGGCAGAAGAAAAGGCTTATGCCTTTTATACTGGACAAATAATTGAGGATGCCCGAAAAAAGGCCCAAATAAGCCAAGCTGAACTTGCTCGAAGAATAGGCTCTGATCGCTCATATATTTCACGCGTAGAAAAAGGGCAAACAGAACCTAGAGTATCAACCTTTTATCGTATCATGAATGCGTTAGGGTGCAGAATTGAATTTTCAATGATGTTATAAAATTAGGGGGTTCATTGCTGCAACCCTTCTTTAATAACAGCATTTCAAATTAACATTATTAACAGAGTCTCTTAACTACCATTGTTAAGCTTACAAAAGTACGTACTTTATGCCTATAAAAGTACGTACTTTTGGTATATAAAGAATACTAATTAACACACAGTTAAATACGTACTTTTATAATACTTCTATTTCTTTCTTAGGAAACAGACTTTTTTTATCGGTTTCTCCTAAATATAAAGCTTTGAGAAAAGTCATTTATACTACCGCCTCAGCCGATATATCAGCCAACCAACCATAATCAAAGCAAGTCCGATTACAATACCAAAGGCCCATCCTCCAAGCTCCATTTTAATAGACTCCCAACGAGATAACTGCTTCTCAATGGGATAAGGTACACAAATACTATCCGTCCGATTGATATAAGTCGTATCATATACAAGTTTATTTCTATATTCAACATGCCAACGGTCACGAAAAACAGTATCCCCTTTCATAGACATAAAAATACTATCATGTACGTGGATAGAATCACGTAACCAACGATCGCGATATTCTGTATTTATCTTAACCGTTTCTATCGGAACATATTTAATACTACTGCAAGATACCAACCATGCCCCGATGGATAGGAGCATGGTCAGTATGTAAATAAACCGTTTCATGGTTTCACAATTGTGTTACGCAAAAAGTTATTAAACTCGCTTCGCACATCGAAGCACGGGCAGCTTTTGATATATTCTCCCGGTTCAACTTCACCACTGTCATCAAGATCAGGAGAAGTATCGCGATGTCCAAGCAACTCAATGATATCATATTCCTTACACAACTTTGCAACCAGATCACGAAGAGAGTTCTTCTGCGCTTCTGTCCGGGTATCTGCCGGATGTCCATTCACATTGAGCCCACCAATGTAGCAAATACCAATACTATGTTTGTTGTATGACACCCCGGAGAATCCTTTCGTATTGCAGTGTGCTCCATCAACAGAGAGTGGGCGTCCATTCTCTACAGTACCGTCAAGACCAATTACGAAGTTATAACCGATCCGGGCGAACCCTCTTTGTCTGTGCATACGGTCAATGTCCTTTGCCCGTAAATCCAGTCCGGCACGTGTGGCCGAACAGTGAATAATAATTGAATCAATTTTATTCATACATTTTTCTTTTATTTGTTATGAAAAACATAACAGAGTTATCAATAAGTATTTTATAGGACTCAATAATCAGAAGGTGGTACACGGTCAACGCATCCATGTACATTACATTTTTTCATCTCAGCCTCTTTAAGACACATTTCTAATTCATGCTTTTCACTAGTCACTTTAAGAGCCTTTTCTTCTGATTTCCTAAGCTCTATATACAAATAGTCCACTTTCTCATCTCTTTTTATTTTTTCAGACATAACGCGTGCTATTTCATCTTTCAACGTATTAATAACGATAAGAAGATTCTGCATTTCCACCCCATCTGCCGAAGCATTTTCTTTTCGAGTATTCGTCTTATGGTTAACAAAGAAATTAACAGTCCACTTTATAGCCTCCAAACCTCCTAATGCGCCAATTATAGTTAGCCAATCATTTAAGTTCATCCTTACTTGTTTATTATTCCTCTACCTATTAAAAAGAACTGTTCACTATTATGTATTCTCTCCTATTACAGTAAAGCAAAACGCGGACCTCACATGTTTATTGGCAGTGTCGGCGTCATTAAAGAATACACCAAAATTATTCCCATTCAAATAGCTGACAATCGGTGTCACATTATTCTCTGAACTATTCGGCCGATAAGGAGTTACCTGTATAGTATAATTAGAATGCCCCAAGTTGTGTATTATCTCATAGTCATTCCCATTAATACCTACGCCGAAAGCATAAGAAGGGCTAAGACTATCCCGTCCTTTACGCCCATATTGGTATTCGACCTCTCCATTATACCCAATCCGTCCGGCAAGGATAACGCCGGGAACATCCATTAGATTTCCGGGAGAAACCCTTACTGTTCCGTTGGGAATACTGACAGCTATATTCTTATTACGCGGATCATCTAACCCCCCTTGTATAGACGAAGGAACTGCGTTGAGAATTACAAGTGTCTTTGCCATGTTTCCCGTACTTTTATCTTCCAACCACAATGCCCCCCTTGATCCGGAAGTTCCAGGTAGAACTCCCGTCCCGAGTGCAACATAATAATTATCATCAGAATATCTTAAGAAACCATTATACACAGACATCTTACCGATTTGAGATCCGTCTTCTATAGTTACATTTTTGAATGTACCTTCGTCAGCGTCAACCCTTCCTTTAAACTTATACTTTTTATTAATCGGATCCAACTCAAAAACAGGCTCATTATCTACAAGAGCAAAAATACCTGTACGTGTAGTCCCATCTGAAGCTGTGATACAATCTTTACCTTGTGCAATACCTGTCAATAAACGAGTTCCATTTTCATCGGTCTCAACCTTTCCGGAAAACATTTTTGGAGTAACAATATAATCACCGCCTAATTCAGTTGCATAACCATTCCATTTTTCTATCCATGGGAGTAAATTGGCATCAGTGCCAGGATTACCTTGTTCTCCCTGTCGTCCATCTAAAACTTTATGTATGGTTGCCAGAGCAATAACTGTATTTGCATCACCATATGCAGTTACTGTATAAGATTGTACAGACGAGTCCCCGTAATTAATAGAAATCGTATGAAACGGGCCTCCCCCCATTGGAGGAATTACTTCCCAAATTTGACTACCTGCTGAAATTGTAAATCTTCTGGCACCACATAATTCTTTCTTCCCAGAAGTTATTTTATAAAGAGAAGCAGTTAATGACTCTCCTTTAGGTACTCCATCTGCCATTGCCGAAATTGTTTGAACCCCATTTCCATCCTCTTCAAATTCAATTAAATAAAAAACAGCATTCTCTCCTTTTATCCGTATCGGATTCCCCCAAGTACCCAAGGAAGCGTGTTCAGCTACTTTCTGGCTCATCCAAACGACTCCACTTGTAGTATCGGTATGCCACCCGCCAGTTGTCCCATCTCCAGTAGGCGGATCCACTTCGTCCGGGTCATCGTTATAGGTTATAAAAACTGAAAGGCCGTCTGTACCTTCGGTACCGTCTGTGCCGTCATTACCATCAGCAACCATCAGTTCCCATGCCGTACCATTATAGATATATACCCGCCCGTTATCCGTATCACGATATACCCAATTCTTTTGAGGAGCCGTAGGAGGAGTGGCGGAATCCCCTTTCCATATAATACTTAAACCATCATTTCCATCTTTACCGTTAATACCATTCATTCCATCCTTACCATTCATTCCGTCCACAGTCATCAAATACCATGTATCATCTTGATAAACATAGCATTTCTTATCAATGGCATTACGATAATACCAACCATTTTGAGGATTAACAGGATGCGAATCAAAATCACCTTTATAGAAAAGGCTGACTCCGTCTTCCCCATTAATACCATTTATACCCGGATTACCCTTGTCACCCGGCTCCCCTTTCAGATTTTCTTTTGCATCTTCCGAAAGGTTATCCCAAGTCAGAACTACATCCTGCATCGTACATACATGCCTTCCTTTTGCTTCATCCCATTGCCAGGAAATTGCACCTCCGGCGATATGTCCGGATTTATCAGTATTAAATTGCGCAGAACCATCACCAAACATAGCAGAGCCATCCGGTTTGATTTGATAAACGATATGCCCTGATACGGTTCCTTTTATCATACCATTCTCACAATAGAAACCTTTCGTATCGCCTTCGCCTGGTATACTTCCTCCCATTCTCATATTAAGACAATTAACAAAGCTTTTTGAGTTTATGTTAAAGAGGATATCAATAGCAGGTTGGCCTCCTTCATCTGCATGTAAATAAATAGCAGACTGCCTGCCTTTATTTGTTCGGTTGCCAAACTGAACAATTTCATCACCAGGCTCCGGAATACCCATCTGCACACTACCATTAACATACTCAATCCCGTCTTTATACGCGAGTGAGCCTGTAAATTCGGTAGCAGGAATAATAATAGTGGTGTTATCATTAATGATATCGGCTATTTCTACCCAATAGAATTTTACACCATTACTAAAATGCTGACAACGGATAATATCATGAGCTACAAAAGACATTTCATCCTCAATTGTGATATACCAATTGCCATCTTCTTTCAACTCTGCTGTCTTAATTTTGCCATTGGCCTGGGAGATATTTAATGCCCCTTTTATACAACGTATTTTACTAATCAGCATTTCAAATACGGTCATTGTCCGGCGAACTACCAGTTCATCTACTTCCATTCGCCATAGACCGGATGCACGTTCCCAGATTTTCCAACCATGCCCGGCAAAGCCGGACACAAAATCTTCTATATACTCCGGGATTAACTTTCCCGCCTTATTCAATATTTGTTTTCCCGTAGCTTTTGCTGACGAGAGGAAACCGGATACTCCGGTTGATGATAATATAGCCATAATTAATATTTTTTTATTGTTTTTCTGATAATGGATAAATTCTACTAGCAAATGTATTCCAGTTAGTTGCAGCCTTATATGCCGTTAAAGATGCGTCAGGAACATAAAAATTCACATTTTTACCAAATGTATTAGTTTCCACTGTAGGTGGAACAAGAGCCAAACAAGTCACACTTGTTAATTTATGACAACTGTCAAAGCAATACCTTGCTATAGATGTAATAGTCTCAGGCAATATGGCAGAAACCAATTCTCTGCAGCTTTTGAATGCTTCCTGTTCAATCCGCTTTACCTTCCCGAGGGATTTTATTTCAGTAATATCTGTTCCCGGAAAGGCACTACGTCCAATTAATTCCAAGTTTGGAAGATTTAATGCACCTCCTACCTTACCGGCTCCTTGAAATGCTGAAGCTTCAATCTCTACAATACTCACAGGCAATATTATATCATCCAAATTTCCACAATTAAAAAAAGAGTTCTCTTTTATTATCCGTAAAGTAGAGGGTAATGTGATACGGAACATATTTGCACATCCACTAAACATCGAATTGATTATGATCGTACACCCTTCCTCTAAAACAGCCTCTTTCAGTGACCTACAATTATTAAAAGTTGCCCCACTTAAATATACAGTATCCTTGGGTACTATAACACGAGTTAAACCACAACTACCAAACGCTGCATAATCAATAGAAACTCCATTAGGAATCTCTATTTCCGTAAGATTCACACAATTTGCAAAAGAAGCGTTTCCTATTTTCTTTAACCCGGCAGGAAGTGTACAGGCTCTCAAATTTTGACAATCCTTAAATGCAAAATTTGCTATTGTTGTACAGTTTACAAACAAGTCACCTAATTCAGGAAAGTACCGAAGACTCGAATTGCCCGTAAAGGCTTTTTCCGGAAATGTAATTACAGAAGTAAAACTATCCTTTGTACATCCATTACCATCGCCCCATTGAACTCCACAAATATTCTGAACCACCGGATCTTGGAATCTAATATATAAACCACCCGTTATATTCAATACCAGCTTCTTAAACGTATTCCTCAAAGCCTCAATAGAATCTTCATAACAATTTGCATTGATATTCAACGTACCGTCCAACACCGGGTATTCGTCCTCGCCGGAAAGACCTTCACTACTCAAACCTGAATAAGAGCCATCCGCCAGTTGTGCCAGTTTATCCAACATCTCCGAACTCTCATAGTTCTCATCAAATCCAACGGCACGTATACGCTTCAAAGCATGTGCCCCTCCCTGATCATCTTGTGTATTCATTATATCTACAAGCAGCCTCATCGGATCAATGCGTGGACAATCGACCACAAAGAAGTCAGTGATAATCCCTTTACACAAGTCAATTCCCACACCTTCATTGGTCATCAAAGGATAGTTTGCCAGTGTCAAATATTGATTGTATGCACTAAACTCCACCATACGCAACCCACCACCAGCAGGAAGAATAACTTGTACAAGCGATGTTCCATCCGCATGTACCTCCTGCAAATGTGTACAAGCTGCCAGATTCAGCGTACCGGCCAATGTAGATATATTCGACAATAGCAGCCGTTGTAAGGATACGCAATTGGAAATAGTCAATGACGAAATAGATATGACAATAGGTTCTGTCTTACTACCCAATCGGATATCACGTAACATCTGTCCCTGAATTATCATCGATCCCTGTACATTCTTATTATGCCAGTCGCCTATATCCTGCAGATAAGAAGCCCCCTGAATAGCATTCTGCTGATCACCGGACCCGGACAGTTCTATCTCCATTTCACAAACATCACCGGACTTCGTACGTGTCCCCCGGATAATTGACGTACCATTGGCTATTGCCGGATACAGTTCCATAGCCGGAGTCAATTCATACTTTATGGTATTTCCGGCAGCACGAACAGTGATTGTATCTGTCCCGCCGGCACTGAAAGTTCCAAAACTATATTTAGACATCATATACAAGATGCGCTTGGTTATCCACCTCTGTTCTGCCAGATAATGATCGCCAAGGCTCTGTGTGATAGGATCGGTATCATTGGAGTATTTTCCTGCATTATAAGCAAGCTTACCATTCTCATAACAATACTTTGCATCCGCATTATAAGCGTTCTCCGGGAAATACTCCTGTGCATTGTCAAAGAAATACTTCTGATAAAATGCGTAAATCTTCTCCAAGTCATTACCACTCTTCAAGCCACCAAGTGTTTGCATGGCTGTCATCATTTTGCGCATACTTGTTATCTTCTCATCCGGAAAAGCCAGTTCCATCAGATTAAAGAAGTTGTTTGTCTCACCGTTCCAGATGGAAGCCCCCGTTTCGTCCACATCATGCGTTTCTACACTATATTCTTTGTCCGGCAATCCCCGGTTGGTGGTATCAAAACGAGTATCCGCATCATCCACACGCCATCTCCACTTCGATGTTTCCGTTCCAAAACAGTAAGGATACGTATTCTTTGCACGCTCATCCGTACCTGCATTAAATTCTACATTATTCATAAAGAACAACGTATCCTCCACCTCCCAATACTGCGAAATTTCTTTCCTGAATTTAGCGATGCGGGCATTGACAAAAAACGTATTCAGTTCATCACCCGTTTTATTTTCCAAGTCGGCAGTCCCCAATCCATACCCTTTATCTACAAGCTGAGAGACAAGATTTATCGTGCCATTACCTATATCGGAAGGAATAAATTTATTTTGTGAAGACTCAAAATAGTACACATTATATAGGTTTACATCCCCCTCTTTGGCTATCCAGAATTCACAAGGCTCATTGCGGTACGTTATCACCTGCGCATTCAGCTCATCCAATGTGCCATTAAAGGGTTTCAGACGTGGAGAACACTGATAAACCATATTATAAGCAGGAATGAATTTAGAGATTTTATCCAGTTCCCCCTCACCGAAGTTCCATGAATTTGCACCATTATACTGCCACGCCTCTTTGTCTTCGTTGTAAAATACATTGTTATTCCACGGAACGCGAAACAAGGTACACAACGGAGAGTTATCCGATCCTTCAATGCTCAAAAGATCCGGGAACAGATCCGTATCAAATCCGAACGTATATTTATCCCCTTTATCCGGTCCGAAAGTATACAACCCTCTGAAAATATAAATCGTTTCACCCTCATCATTCACCTGTTTTTCAAAGCATACAAATGGAATCTGATAAACAGCCACACGTGCATTTGCATATTTCTCTGTCTTCATCGCCTCATTCAGCAAGCCCACTTCCCGATACAAGTCATCATAGGAATTGACCGAACCTATCTTGTGTGAATGCATAGAGGAGGCAAAATTCTTCTTTGCCGTGAACTTCTGCCCTGCAGGAAGAAAAGGTGTCATCTGCCACTTCTTTGCAGAAGTAGTCCCATCGGCATGTGTCACCACAGAATTCACTTTATCAAGCTGATAACGGGTATTCCAAATCCAGTACTTCATAGAAGAAGTTCCCTGTCCTTTGGCTGTCACATTACTGATTGACACATTCCAGTCGGGATGATCGTAGAAAAACACCTCCAACGTACCTACCCGCGAAGTCTGGTCGGCCATAGAAGGAATCGTGTTGTCATACACCATCACATTAAACTGATCTTTCGTATTTTCAAAGTCGATCTCCGAACCATTTGAGTCAAAAATATCATTATTTGCTTTGGCAGCCGTTTTCTCATTTATATCAGATAGCCAGTTGATATAGTTGGTCATCACCCCCTGTGAGGTTAATCCGAAGTCGTAAACACGTATTCCATAAATATCCACATCCGCATATTCAGACCCAATAACAATACCGCCACTATGCGCAAAGTAATCATTACTTTCATAGGTAAACTCACGATTCTTCACCCCGTTTACATAGAGAATACAAAGATTGAATCCGGAGTTCCCGTATGCATCCGGAAGAATAGTCAGTGCCAGACGTGTACGTTTTCCTTCAAATGTATGCAAGCTCTGTATATCCTTATTTTTGAGTGATTGAGAATGCATAATAATCTCATCGGCATATATATTAAGCCCCACAAAGGAATCTCCCGAAGCAGATGAAATCGTAATAACAGGCTCCGTATAATCCGTCACATTATCAATCCTGTAATCCACTTCAATGGTTTTACCCTTGCGTGCGCATTCTACCTCAAAAGGTTTGTAGTCCATTGTCAGCATAGATCCTGCAAGTAGTAGGAGGGTTTTATTTCCATCCGCATCTGTCATCCAACCATCATTACCCCAGTTCAGATTTTTCCAGACTCCGGTTATACCGGAACCATCTACCTCATTAATGATCGACTTATAGTTTTCCTGCCTGTTGGAACGTGTCTTCGGATTCATGTAAAACACCGAACCTGCCACAGCAGAATATCCCAGGGAGTTGTTCACAGAGAAAGAGATCGGACTTACCAGCTCCGTTTCTCCCTCCAGAATATGAGTCACAATTTCAAAGTCTGTGTTATCCATTGTTTCAATTTCCATCGGAAAAGAGAAAGTATGTTTAGTCGAACAAGCAATATTATCCTCGGTTGAGGTAAATACAGACATGATATCTTGCTTAACAACAAACTGTGCAGAAGTAGTCACATTATCCCCATCGTACATAGCATATTCAAACAGAGTATTCTCGGACCAGTTGATAGCTTTGGCGAGTACATTATTCACTGCCGCCAACTTGACTTGTTCGCCCGGAACAGCACAAATTACATTGAAAGATACCGTCTTCGTCTTTATACTTCCGTCAGAATTTGACACATAAGCAGATATACGGAACACTCCGGTCTTTCCGGGATGAGGAATGGCATAATTGTAAGCAGTTTCCACATATACACTTGTACATAAAGCCACCTCATAAGACTCATTATAATCTGTACCGGATATATTTACATACAGCGTTTTAGATACATTGCCACCAATATAAAGAGGAAGTGTCACGTTTCCGGTGTAAGCTGTCCACCATTTAAAGTTACCGGCATCAACAGACAATGAAGTGAGCTGAACGGTGTACACAAATGCCGGTGTGGTAACCTCCGTCACCGTTCCCGTCACTTTAATCATCACATTATTAACTCCGGAAGTCAAAAACTCAGCTACATCAACAGTGGTTGGAACTGCAGAATTAACAGATAGCTGTTTGACTACTGCATATTCATCACTATTACTGCTCTTCACTGATATCAGGCACAATCCACGTTCTCCCGTATCTTCATAAGCTTCACCGGAGTCGTAACGTTCCTGAGAAACAAAGGTGAATTTCAAGAGACAAGGTTCCCCCTTACTTGCCGAGATATTCTTACTATCAAGGTTGTTCACAATACGTACATTACGTTGTATTCCGGTAGATCCTCCGCCGCCTAACTCCTTCTTTTCCCAGGCAGTTCCGGTCCACTTATATAGTGCATCCTCATTAAATACATAGCATACGCATCCTTTGAGCAGATAAGAGATATCAAGTGCATCTCTTTCGGAAGTTGTATTAACGGGAATCCAGCCGCTACGTATCAATCTCTCTACAGCCCACTCTTTCGTACCGGCTTTACGAACCAGCATATCATCCGTATCCGAAAATGTATCGGCAGTATCGTCTACATTGCGTAACCCGCCAAGCGTGGTGGCTCCGTCACTTGCCGGAACTTCTATCAATGCAACAGAAAGGGGCTGTGAATCATCATCACTCTCTTCGATGACATTGGCTGACATACCCATGTTACTCTCTTCTATTAATCCATCAGATAGTACAGAATGAAATTGCGATGCTGTCTTTGATGAACGTACAATAACTCCTCCATTAAGTTCCAATAAATAATCAGTACTATCTGCCTGATCTTTACGTAAAAATCGTTCATTAACCGGACTATCTATATCCAAATCATGTGCTATATCCGCATAGGCTGCTTTATTAGCATGAGCAGCTTCATCAGAATAAGCAGCAGCATCAGAATAGCCAGCTTTTACTTTCTCATCAATATTCACTACCTCCCCACTATCATCATCAAGAACAGAAGTCTTCAAATACAAATAATTATCATCATCAATAGATATCTTATCCAATGTTAACAAATTTTCATGAGTATGTCCATCTCCTGATACCGAAGAAGTGTTCATATTAACGTTAACACTTCCACCACTAATTCCGACTTTTTGTAACCTTTTACTCCGTGCTTTCGCTTCTCTGGTTACTGTTAGAACATTATATTGTTTTTTCATAATCTATCCCCTCAAAATAATCTGGTTCTACCTGTACTAATTTCACTTCACTTTCTTCAGTTATTACATGCTGCACATCACTAACTATCATATAATTACCCGGTTCACTAAGATCTGTATACAATCCAAAATCATTAAGTAATCGAACCGTACCGGTCAACATATTCATTCGATGACTGTATTGGCTGTACACAGTTCCCATGAGTAACTTTTCTATATAATCTGTAACTCCTGCACGGCTAAATTTTACTACAGGATTATAATCTTCTTTCCGTAACAGTATCCCCAATCCACACACCTTCAAATCTCCACTATTTCCTAAAAAGGTGTCTATATCCAAGTCCTCTTTTGCAGAAGTATTTACCCATGAGGAATATTCTATATCCTTAGTTTCAATTTCTTTGCCATAACCATCAACTATGTCCAAAGTAGGTGTTTTATAAAGCAACCAACGAACTTTTTCTGCAAAGCCATCAAATACCGGATGCTGTGCTATATCACTATTAGAGTAGCCCGATGAACCTTGATTAAATATTCCTGTACCTATTTCTACTTCTATCGTGCCTTGTACATTTTTCGGTATAGAGATATATTCACCTGCCCCATTATATCGTATAAATGACATAAAGAAAAATGTGGATATTGTACACATTGATGGTTTTCCATCCATCCTCCCGGATATTCGGCCTTAGTCAATTTATCTTCACGCGGAGGAGTATAATAAGAGAGTACAGCATACGGTCTATTAGGTTTATTAGTTTCCGGATAATCTCCATCTACCCAACGTTGGTTACCACCATAAGAAACGCCAATTTCCTTATCATAAGAAACATTTGCATAATGTTTCATTACAATTCCCTCTGCATTTCTTATACGCATTCTAAAAGGAATATGTACACATCTGATTTTAGTTCGCATCTTTTCATAATCCCCTTGCTCATTATAATCTCCGGATGTTTCAAATGGGTTATAACGGACATCAAGTAATACTCCCATTTTAAGTCGCAACAAACGTTGCCTTTTCTTACCGTAAGATACTAATGAAAGAACATTAGGAACATCTATTTTTTTATCTATTTTTATCAACGTTTCATAATTAGTGAATAGCGAATTATTCACTATCGTATTATACAGACCATATTGATTAGCTCTAATTTTTACAATCCAGGCCACTCCTTCACCTTCATAATTGGAGAAAACCGGATCTATTTTGAAAAGCATCGCATGTTTATGTATAAAAAGCCCCTTTGGTGCCGGTACAGATTGAAAAAGATCCATATAGAATCCTTCCGAAGCATTCATAAGGTCATCACTACCCACAGAATAATCCGTACGCACAAGCAGATCAGTAGCAAAAGGAGATAAACCTCTGTTATGACTTCTTGCTTCATAAGTTCTGTCTTATCATACGGACTAAAAGATACCTTCGCACTTTTATATACAGCATCTACTCCAAGCACAGCATCCTTTCCTTCCCAATGTATTAATTCCGGTTCAAAGGTATCTTGTATAGCATTCAAATCATATATAAACACATCTCCGGACCGCTGTATCATCCTCATTGCAAATGGCCTCAATGTTTCATCCAATACTGTTCTCCATGTCATTGGTTCTCCATCTTCATCATAAAAATTACCACAGTTAATACAAGTATGAGAAAGAAGAGTTTCTGATGAAGTGTCTCCTGCTCGAGAAGTAGAAATATATTGTTGTATACCCCGGACATTTATAAAAGAATTACGTAATGCCTTCTGAAATAGCTCTAAAAGAGTCAGAAATCCGTTCTCTTGAAACTTCAACCGATCTAATACAGCAAAATCACTAAATGTCAATGTAACCTCATACTCCTTTTCATAGGAAAAAGGTTCTTCATAAAGTTCCGTATCCAGTGTTCCACTCCAATAAAGTGTATTGTCACGATATACATCCATGCGGATACTACCCGTATCAACCGTATACAGGTCTTTATACTGTCTATCTACCCGGCTTACAACAGTTAAAGTAGCCTTACTACTTTGAACCGGTTCTAATTTGTCTGTTTCTCCCCACTCTATTACCAACGGATCATCTGCCGGAAAATCCAAACGCCCGATAGTTGTATATTTTTCCTCGGCATCCTGCCATATCTCAGCTCGCCATAAAACACCAGCTATACTGAAGAATTCACCTTTATATCTAAGATATTTTTCCATATTATTTTGTACGTTGATTAATCCTATCTACTTTATTCAATATTCCACGAAGAACCCGTCCGTCTATTACAAACTCAACTTCACCCCCTATACCTCCGGCAGGTTGTAACATATTGCGCAATCGATTGAGTGGAGCCACTACTTCCGGATTATTTTGTGCTCCGGAATATTCACCAAAAAGCCCGAGAGTAGGACCATAAGCTAAACCACCTGCCGCAAATTTTGGAATTGAAGCTAACGCAGCCAAAACACTAGCAACAGCGGCAATGGCTAAGATCGGTCCAACAAATGGAATACTAGCCATAGCCGATGCTGCACCCGTACCTGCCGCTGCTGTATTTGCTGCAACCTGTGTTCCTTGTGCTGTACATAATGCCAAAATTTGCGGTATAGCCGTTCCTATCGCTTGAACACAATTGGCTCCCCAATCAAGCCATTGCCCGGCTGCCCCTCCAATAAGATCACCAATACTTCCCATGGCTGTGCCCATAGCCCCCAGCCCATCAATCATATTAGCATTTCTCTCTCTCATTTCATCCACTGCCATATTCCACCTCTCCATATTGGAAAGTGTTTTTTCCATATTTGGCACCTCCGGTTCCGGCAATTTCATATCCTTAAACCCTTCTTGTGTCAACATGGAAGATCCTATTCCCGGATTATCTTTTATGGAATCATTCTGTAAGCGCTCTACCATCCCACTAATGTTACCCCCTACAGGTGTAAAATCTATCGGAACAGATAGCTCGCCATACTCTTTTTTAAAGGCTTCTTTTTCAATCCATTCTTCTGCACCTGCTATTTGTTTTTTCAGGCTATCAATTTTCAACTGAATATCTATAGAAGCCGTACCAACTGTAGTATTTGACAAACTTTTTTCCAATTCGGAAAGTTCCTTTTTCATGGCCGTAATACTTCCTTTAGCAGGAGTATCCGACTCTGAAGAGAAGACTGATTTTGTTTTTTCTGTTTTCGTATTCGTACCAGGCGCTTGAAGTGGAGAACCTAAAACCGCATTTATCCGCTTTACTTCTTTTTCATAGTCCTTTCGGGCAGACTGCATACTATATATATAAGGTGTAATCGGATTGTCAACATAAGAAGAAGCCTGTCCGGCGGTTCCATAGCTCTGTACAACTGTTTTATTCAATTTACGGACAAACTGCATCCATCGCTCCGGAATTTCTTTATCTCCCCTCCGAATACTGGCAGCTATACCCTCAAATACCCGGTTACCAGTCTCTTCACCATATTCTTCCGTAAGTACCTGACGCATTTTTGTGAGATTCTGACCTTCTTTATCAGCCAATGCGTCTCCTGCCGAAGATAAAGCACGTTCGCTGGCACGGGCACGGGCTGTTTCAAGAATAGCTGTACTCAGTTTACTATAGGCTACACGTGCAGTGTCTACATTTATTATCTCTATTCCCAACTGACTTAGATAATCTCCATACTTTTCCTGAATTTTATCTTTTGCTCGTTTCCATTCATTTGTTCCTTCCTTAGCTTTATACAAACTACCAAAAAGTGTATCCAAAGAATTCTGCTCCGTAGATACCTCTTTATTCATGTCGGTCATTGCTTCATCCAAGCGCTTTTGTGCTTTTGCTGTTTCGCTATTACCTAATGCCAATTTGTATATTGCAATTCCAAGAGTTGCAACAGCGGCAGCAGCTATTAGATAGGGACTGGAAGCTATGGCAATATTCATGGCTTTCGTTGCACCGGTAGTGGTGGCGATGGCAGAGCGAGCTGTCAACATCTGCATTTGGTAAATGTATAAAGCACGTTGACCTAAAGTAATAGCTTTAGTAACTCCTGTTTGTGTTAAAATAACAAGTTTATTGACAAGAACAGAGTTCTTAATTACCTTTTCAAACTTATTATATACATTCCAAGCAGAGTCAACCGCTGGAGCCAAATCACCAATAAGAGCAATGTAAGCAAAAAACTGTTTACTTAAATCTATCATTTCCAATTTCAAGTTATCTACCTCTGTCCGAAAATATTGCATATCTCTTGACATTATCCCCATATTATTGGTAATCTCCAAAAAACCATTTGAATTCTTTTGTATCAGTTCAAGACTATCCGACACAGCTTTAAGACTACATATAGTTATTAAAGAAAACACCCGACTTGCTTCTGCTGCATTTCCCATTATTCTAGAAAAATCATTCAATGAATTAGAAGCCTTTCTTAAGTCACCTTCAATCTCAAGAAATATTTGATATTCTACTTTATTATTCATATCTTTGAAAATATTTTTAATTGATTTATAAAATGAAAGTATTATTAATTCTTATATTAAGTACCATTGTTTTGGCTTTAATCGTTCCACTCAGTTATTCAAATTCTTATTTTAAAAAAAAACTTGATAAAGAGAAACAGACCCAAAAAGAAGACAAAGAACATGAACAACGTTTACGTGATGAGAAGAAATATGATAGTGATTACCACAAGCGCCATTCATAATATCTCATCCATTCCATAATTTTGTAATCTCCTCAAACCTATCTTTCGTACTCATTGACTCTTCCTTTTCATCTTGTGGCTGATTTTCCCATGAAAACCTACAAATATCAGTAGGAAGTAACTTTCTCTTACTATGAGGTTGCAACATACAGCAAGCTAAAAAGCGGGTTTGTTCCCATGACTCCCGTTCTAATCGTTGTTCCTTTTCTTGCCAGGCTTTATAAGCTATTGAAAATTCAGATGGGGTACACCGGCTAAAGTCGTTCATACTCATTCCCATGTACCCCATTGCAATGCCCAACAGTTCCTCTGCTGTTACGCTTTCATCTTCTTTTTTTTTGAGCCTTCAGCACCTTCCGATAAGTTTTCCTGGAACTGTGCAAAGTCCTCCAGATTAATGCCATCGGCAAAGTGATCAAACTCCATGTCAAATGCTATGCCATCGGCACGACAAGCACTGCGTACACAACAAAACATAAATAGAGTCAGTAGTTCGAGCTCAGCACCGATGTCATTTACATCCTTGCCGGTTTGACGTTTAAAGTCAATCATAGCACCATAGTCATACGACTGGGATACTCTTTTCCGTAAAGTTTCACTTTGTGCATATCTGTATGAAGATTTACTTTTCAGCAGATACAGGTTTTGCTTCTACCGGACCACTGTTTTCCATTGAAATGGTGTAGCTGGCATCATCGTCTCCCGGATTTTGTTCTTCGAGACTGGTGATAATGAAATCTCCTTCACGATACTTTGTAGTCTCTTCACCACGCAACGCATAGCGCACTTTCACAGCTTTGCCTGCTTCCCACAATTCGAACAACTTATCGTACCCCAACTCATCACCATAAAACTTAAAACCTTCGGCACTAATACTGACAGACAGGCCACTGACTGACTTCTCTTTCCACATACCGGGATTATCGGCTTTCGCTTTTTCAGTAAGAGTAGGTTTTACAGCCCGCTCTTTTGTTTCTGCACTGTTAGTAATTGTACACGTCTTACTGTGCCCCAGCGGAGTGAATGTGTTTTCGCCGGTTACAATGCCCACAAGCATATCACTTCCATGTTGATATCCAGTTTCCATAATTAAAAAAATTAAATTTGTTAATAATTTACCGTTTTATCATTAAAACGAACAGAAACAGTAACGGCTACCTGTACTGCCCGTATCGCTTCGATGATGCAAACATAACAGGGTAAAATTTCAAAAACAAATAACAGTGTAACGGTTACACAAAAGTATGTAACCATTACACTGTTATTTCTCTTATTAGCGATTAATAGGCACCTTTACAGTGAATTATTAAAAACAATTTAAACATAAATTATTATGAGAAAAAAACTTTTCGAGACAGTGACAGACTGTCTAAAGACACTAACCGATTCGGAAACAGGAGAAAAAGTAGTGAAACACATTGACCTTTGGCAGACTTCCATTACCGAATCCGGTAACGAAGCCTCATTTCCAACACCAGCTGTATTTATTGAATTCCTACCAGCTACCTGGAAAACACTTTGTGGAAACAAACAAACGTGTGAAGTGCAGTTACGCCTGCACATAATAGAATATACCGCAGAAAACGACACACAAGTTGCATTACATGGATTTGAACTGGCAGACAGGATCGCCAGTTTACTAACTGAATGGCAATTGGAAAACCGAAGTAGATTCCTGCGAACAGAAAGCCTGACAAATCATGAAAGTGAAAAGGTGAAAGATTGTATGGAAACATTCAAGTTAACAATCTAATCAGTTGTTTCAACTAATCGTGCATTAAAAACAAACACTACTATTATTAATTTTCAGAATATTCATAAAATGAAAAAGAAATGCACAGGCTTCAGCTATATTAATAAAGTCAGAGATGTTAACAATATATATGACACATATGCACGATCGGGGTTATCAAACAGAGAAATCCTGAGACGATACATTTGGCCAAAGCATCTAATTTCAGAAAAAACGTTCTACAACTACTTGAACGCTTATGCGGATCCTGATTTTTTGGAAAGGCTAAAAGAAATGGAACATTCACTATCTATTAAATAATACTTCCCACAACTCAGATATAGATAGCATCACCCAATTAATAGAAGTTCATATGAGTTGCCTACAACAACTTGAATGAGCTTCTATTTTCATAAATTTTTAGAATTCTATAATTGACCAATAGAAATAAAACAAATTTTATAAATCAATAAATATGAAAATTGGAAACAATAGCCAGAGGTATGTTCTTTCATGAATAGGTAAAGGAAACGAATTAAAATAAAAAGACACTGAAAGACATACACCACTTCACGTACTTTACAAGAACACGCACTTGCAACAGACTGATAATCAACACTTATAATATTGTACACTTTTGTCATACAAGAATGTACAATCTTATATGACAAGAGTGTACAATATTGCATGGTAAAAGTGTACAATCTTATAATTCGTTGGCTATTTAGTTTAAAAACGGAATTCGAATGGACTGATGAGCCGGTATTGGTGGCATTGAATGCAATGCCGTGATAGGATTAATAAAGGTTTCGAAAAATGTAGTTATCCTATCTTTTTGTTCCTATATGGCTGATTTTCATGACACCCTTATTCTAATTATTACTGCAATTAGAGAATAAAATGCATAATAATATCAATTATTATGCGTATTCTATCGTATAATCTTTCTTTAGTTGGATAATCATGCACATTTATTCGGCGTGTTATCCTAATTTTCCCGGTATGATAAGTTCGGTTCCTCTACGAGAAACAACCCGAACCTCGTAGAGAAACGACTCGAGACTCTACGAGAAAAAATAAAACCGTCTCAAAAGACGTTTTCAGACGCTAACTGAGAGTAAAACCCACCCCGATCACAACTATTAAAAGTACAATCAAATAAACTCATAAAGACAAATTTTGTAATAAATATCAAAAGAACAAGATATTTTTGTTACATTTTTCTCCATATACCGTACAAATAAGAATAATAAAAGCCGGAAATGCCGAAGATTTTTATCACTTGCAAAAAACCTCCCTTAATTAGAGGATTCTAAAGGATCAGGAATGTCACTTTGTCAAATTGTTAGTAAGTATGTACTTTGATTTGTTCTTATGTCTAATCTCCATCTATACTGATAGGATAAAACTATCCTGAATATGTTGCCAGTCTGGACAAATTCAACATAGAAAATGAGGTAACCGACAGTATACACCTGTATCAATTCGATTTTTTAATGCGAGTAACATTATAATTCTCATTCGAATTTATTTCCTTTATAATATATTTCCATAACTTTGGCCCGTACTATCAAAAACACTCTCTGTGTATGGATAAAAAATACATTATAGGCTTACAGAAGCTCATATTCTGATTTCAATAAATTATATGACCTTTATGCAGATAGATTGTATGGCTTTGCTTACAACCTGACACATTCGTCGGAGATGGCAGAGGAAATTGTGCAGGAAGTCTTTTTAAAAATCTGGCAGATGCGGGAGCACTTATCTCCCGAATATTCTTTTCGTTCTTTTCTCTTCACGATTGCCAAAAATAAATTCTTGAATGATCTCAGAAACCGGCTCACCTTGCTTTCTTATGACGAATACATAGCTCAACTGGATATAACGGAAGGAGGAGAAAACTCCACAGAAAATGAGTTTAACTTCAATGAGTTGAATGAACAGGTCCTCCAATCCAAAGACAAACTGAGTAAACGGCAAAAGATGATATTTGAAATGAGTAAAGAAGAAGGATTGTCAAATCAGGAAATTGCTTTAAAGCTTGGCATCTCCGAACAATCTGTCAGAAATCAATTAAGTAGTGCACTCAAAGTTCTCAGAGAAGAGCTCACTAAAATCGGCTTTTCTTTCGCTCTCTTTTTTATGAGTCAGTGGTAAATCTAAAAAAAAGTTAATAACAAAGGATACATATGTTACATGATTCGTATTTCTGTGTATCACTTATAAACGGACAGGATTGATTATGGAGAAACAGAATAATATAGTTGAAAAATATATTCGCGGCAGCATCAGCGAAGAAGAATATAATGAATTGCAACAGCAGATTCAGAATGATTCTGATAGCAGTGTCGGGGATATGCTAAATGAGTGCTGGCAAAAAGACCTGAATATCCACGTTATGCCCCGGGCTGCGAAAGAACGGACCCGGAGACTGATTAACGAGAAGATAAAGAAGGATATGAGGCGCGTCTGGTTCAAACGGGCGTCGACCATTGCAGCTTCTATTCTGATACCCATATTAATCATCTCTACGGTTTACTTCTATAAGGAAATGGACCATTACAAGCAGATACCCAATATCGTATCTGTCAACAAAGGACAACGAGCCGGTATTACACTGCCTGACGGAACAATTGTTCACTTGAACAGTGAGTCTAAGCTTACTTATACACCCGATTTTAATGGTAAGTTGCGAGAGGTGGTTCTGGAAGGAGAGGCCTTTTTTGAGGTCACTCCCAATAAGGAGAAGCCTTTCATTGTGAAAACATCCGTTTTCGATGTAGAGGTATTGGGAACTTCCTTTAATGTCTCGGTCTACAATGATGAGAATATTGTAGAAACCGCACTTATGGAAGGAAAAGTGAAACTGACGATGCAGGGCTGTCCGTCTAAGCCTGTTTATCTGACGCCTTCACAGAAGTTTATCTATTCCAGAAGCGATCGGCAAGGTACTATCTCCATCATGGAGGGAGATACCGAACTGGCCTGGAAACAAGGTATACTTGCATTCAGTGCAGAACCGTTGGAAGAGGTTTTCCGGAAAATAGAACGCTGGTATGGAGTAACGATGCACTACGACAAAGAAAGCTTAGTGGACGATAACTTCACAGGACAATTCAAGATGATTTCCATCCAGGAAATGATGAATATATTGCGCATGCACTATAACCTGAAATTTAAAATAGAGAATAATGACATATACATAATCTAAAAACAGAAAAGCATATGAAAAATACCGATTAAAAAAATCCTTTCGTCCTCCACCGTTCCGTCCTTTTTTTTAGGAAGCTGATAAAAATAATCAAAACAGTTTCTTAATATCCAAATTCGTTTTAATCAATTCAATTGACAGGGAGCCTTCTCAGGTTGGCTCCAAGCCATTGCTATGCCCTTTTTTAAACAAAAAATGCTTATGAAGAAAATAATAATGTATATTGCCTTACTGATGTTGCCGATCCTTTGTTCAGCCCGGAAGGCCTTTGTGATAGAAGAAGGCCGAACCGTGATACTGACAGGTAAACACGCTTCATCACCGGCACTGCTTGCAGCACACGAACTGCAATATTTCGTAAAACAATCATTGGGGATACACGTACCCATAGTGAATGAATTACCATCAGGACCCACCGGAATTATCTATGTGGGTAACAGTGAATATACGGATAAGATACACTTTGAACCGCAGGAATATCTGATACAAATCACTCCGGAAACAATCGTTCTGATGGGACAGGACGAAAACTATGATGGTGATGGGGGACGCGATAACAACGGTATAACACCCTCAAAAGACCGGTTAAAAATTAACTACTCAAAGCTGACAGGCAATTCATCGGCCAACGTAGAGTTGACGCTGCCGTCTATTTATGATGCACAAGGAACTTGTTATGCTGTATATGACTTCGTTGAGAACTATCTGGGTGTCCGTTTCTATGGTCCGGCTCCGCTAAATGTGATTGTTCCCAGGCAGAAGCAACTGAAACTGGCTCCAACCCGAGTGATGCGTTCTCCTGCAATCAAATACAGAGACAGTAGCTATTCTTTTGATTGGCCGATGATGAAAGAACAATATTTTGAAGCTACACCGGAGATGAACCAGCTATTCCTCAGAAGAATCCGGTTTGGCGGAGAGAAATGGGCTGCCAATCATGCTTTCACAGCTTATCAGGACCGTTTCCTTCAAAAGAACCCGGATCGTCCGGAACTCTTCGAGGGTTATCATCCCGAATATTTTGCCGTCGGACGTACCGGAGGGCCTCACGAACGTCAGTTCTGTTACACCAATCAGGCATTTATCAAACAGGTGGCCAAAGATGCCTGCGACTATTTTGACGGGCAGCCCCTGAAAGGTGAACAAATAGCTTTAGGAGACTATTTTGCTGTGGTTCCGCTCGACAATGCCAACTGGTGCCAATGTGAAGAATGCAGTCGGCAACTGGCTATTGATAAAGATAATATCCGGGGAGAACACTTCAATTGCGGTACTGCCACCCATTACCTGTGGACCTTCATCAACAATGTAGCCAAAGAGGTAAAGAAAACCCATCCCGGAAAAAAAATAGCCGCCCTGGCCTATCATGTATATGCTTATCTGCCTAAGGATATAGAACTGGAAGATAACATATCGGTAGCTCCCTGCCTTCACCCACGCAACTATTGGGCACCAAAGATGAAAGAGAATGAAGCTGATTTCTACAAAGACTGGATTGAAGAAAGCAGGAAGAGCCATCGCCCCGTCTATCTGTGGAATTACCTGTGTTTCCCAACCGAACGCGGACTGGTACAGGGGTTCAACGTATTTCCCGGCTTCAGTATCCACCAAGTGGCCGAAGAAACAAAAATGTACGCCCGGGATGGTGTACGAGGCATATTCCTTTGTGGAATAGGAGAGCAGTTTGATTTCTATGCCACCATGAAACTCTATGATAATCCGGCATTAGACATAGACCACCTGCTAAATGAATTCTTCACCTCTTATTTTGGTAAAGCAGCCCGCCCCATGCGCGACTTCTATGACAAAATAGAACAGGTATACAGTGATTCCAAAAATTATCCGCTGGACATTCAGACTAAAGATGCACAGTTTCACCAGACAGAAGCAATAGCATGGGAGTACCTCGGAACAGACCGGGTAATGAAGGAACTGGAAGGATATATCCGTAAAGCACAATCGTTGGCAGATAGTCCGGCAGAAAAAGCACGCGTGGATTCATGGGTGAAAGGAGTCTGGGAATATATGCAAACAGGTAAAGCCAAATACATATCTAAAAAAGCAAAAGAATGAAACTTATCAATCTCTTTCTATTCCTCTTCCTGCTGGGATGCGTAAGTTGCAAAAGCCCGGAAGAGAACATACCCAACGAGTCTATACAGATTATTCCTCTGCCAAACAACTATGAGCTCAAACCGGGAAGTTTCTGTATGAACGGCCAAACAACGATCGGAATAGATACTTCTGACACGGCAATGGTAGCTCTGGCGGAATACTTCAACGAAAAGACCAGTGATGCTACCGGATTCTCTTTACCGATTGGTGACTCCGGAACAATACTCTTTCAATTAGGCGATTATAAAGAGTTGGGAGAGGAGGGATATCAGTTGTCCGTATCCTCCGGGAAACTCGTGCTAAGTGCATACAGGCATCATGGTATATTCAACGGCATACAATCTGTTCTTCAACTACTCCCTCCGGAGATAAAATCGAAAACAGTGCAGCCACAGAAAACATGGTACATCAATTGTGTAGAAATCACCGATAAACCTCAGTTCGCATGGCGCGGGCTGATGCTTGACGTTAGCCGGCACTTCTTTACCAAACAGGAAGTGAAGCGGTTCATAGACCAAATGGCAGAATACAAGTATAATGTGTTTCACTGGCATCTGACCGATGATCAGGGGTGGAGACTTGAAATAAAATCACTGCCTGAACTGACCAATATCGGTGCATGGAGAGCTCCCCGGGTAGGTAACTGGTGGGAGAGAGAACCACAACTCTCTACCGACTCTTTGAGCTATGGAGGGTTTTATACTCCGGAAGACATCCGGGAGGTTGTAGACTATGCCCGGAAACGCTATATTACGATAGTGCCCGAAATAGATATACCCGGACACAGTATGGCTGCCCTGTCGGCATATCCTGAGATTTCCTGTACGGGTGGTCCTTTTCATGTGAATGTAGGAAATACATTCTATACAAAAACGGAAAACTCCTTGTGTGCAGGCAATGAACGGACATTTGAAGTTCTTGATACTGTATTCTCTGAAGTTGCCCGCCTTTTTCCTTCCCCATACATACATATCGGAGGCGATGAATGCTATAAGGGCTTCTGGGAGAGATGTCCCAAATGCCGGATGCGAAAACAAAAAGAACATCTGAAAAATTCGGAAGAACTGCAAAGCTACTTTATAAAACGAGTGGCCAACATGGTTCAGAAAAAAGGGAAACAGGTTATCGGATGGGATGAGATACTGGAAGGTGGTTTAGCTCCGGAAGCAATTGTAATGTCATGGAGAGGTATAAAGGGAGGTGCGGAAGCTGCCCGCCAAGGACATTCGGTTATTATGACTCCGAGCGATCATTGCTATCTGGATTTCTATCAGGGAGACCCGACAGTTGAACCGAACACTTACGCTATGCTTCGCCTGCAGGACTGCTACAAATATCAGCTTATCCCTGACAGCATAAATCCGTCTTTAGTAATGGGCGGACAAGGAAACCTCTGGACGGAATCCGTACCTCACTACCGTCAGGTGGAATACATGGTCTGGCCCCGTGCTTTAGCTATATCCGAGACATTATGGACCGATGCCCGGTTACGTAACTGGAAATTCTTTGTCCACAGGGTAGAACAACAATTTGAGCGATTCGATCAATCCGGAGTTAACTATGCCCGCAGCATTTATGATCCGATAATCTGTCCGCACCGGGATAAAAAGAACGAACTGAAAATAGAACTAAAGACAGAAGTAGAGGGGCTAAGCCTGTTCTATACATTCGACAATACAATCCCTGATGTCTACTCCAATATGTATACAGATACACTTTCTGTTCCTAAAAATGCATCGATGCTCCGTGTAGTCACTTACAAGGGACAGACACAAGCAGGCAGACAGGTTGATGTTACAATCGAGGAGCTGAAAAAGAGAGTGACGAAATAAAAAGTAGTATGTTATAAAACATAAAAAAAGAGATGTTACAAATAAAGCCAATCGGTGTACTACTTACAGAACGGACAAGGACAAAGAAAAACGAGACATCTGACTAACAAGTAAAAACACCTGAAAATCACTTATGATAAAATACTTAAAATCATTATGAGTACAAGAAAATTTCGCATAATACTGCTTCTATTGTTAATGACCGGATTCGTATCCACCATTAATGCCCAGGAGCAAAAGATTTCTCTCTCACTTAACAATGCCACATTGAAGCAGTTCTTTAATGAAATAGAACACAAAACCGATTACTCTTTCTCTTATCGCGAAGGAGTATTGGACAACCGGAAGGATATAACGGTTTCTGCACAAAACAAAGACCTGTTGGAAGTTCTCAAAGCGGTACTCACTCCAAGAGGATTAAGCTTTAGCATACAATCCAAATCAGTAGTCATCATTCCACAGCAACAGGTAGCGGCAAGCAAACCGGTCATCATCAAAGGAAAGGTTACAGATGCTACCAACGAACCACTTGTGGGAGTTACCATCCGGGTTAAAAATGGTAATGAAGGTACAACGACCGATATGGACGGTAACTACTCAATCCAGCTGAAAAACAAGAATTCCGAACTTCAGTTCTCTTACATCGGTTACAAACAAAAAGATATAAGAGTAAAGGACAAAACGGTTGTCAATGTGCTGTTGGATGAAGATAGCCATATGCTGAATGAAGTAGTAGCTATCGGTTACGGTGTGATGAGAAAGAAAGATCTGACAGGCGCTGTTGCCCGTATCGGAGAAAAGGATATAAACAATGTACCTACGATTCGTCTGGACCAGGCACTGACCGGTAAAGTATCGGGTGTACACGTCACTAACACTTCCGGTGAACCGGGTGCAGCTACCAATATCCTGATCCGTGGTGGTAACTCTATTTCGGCAAGTAATCAGCCTTTGTATGTTGTAGACGGATTTATCGGTGCAGGCGACCTGAACCTGATTGACCCCAATGATATAGAATCGATAGAGATTCTGAAAGATGCCGCAGCTACTTCTATTTATGGTGCCAGAGGTGCCAATGGTGTTGTTATCATTACTACTAAAAGAGGAATCGAAGGTGGCAACAATGTTACAGTGAATGCCTACGTCGGTATCCAGCATGTTGCCAAACGGCTGGAAATGCTCAATGCGCGTGAATATGCCGAAATGCTGAATCAGCAGGATGTGGCTGCCGGACAAGAACCTTCTATTGAGAATCCCAGTATCTATGAAAAAGGCACCGACTGGCAGGATGAAATACTCCAAATGGCACTGATGCAGAATTATCAGGTAGCAGCTTCGGGAGGAAGTAAAGATACCCGTTATTATTTATCATTGAGTATGTTTGATCAGGAGGGTGTCATCAAAAGATCCGGGATCAGACGTTATCAGACCCGTCTCAACTTGGACAGAAAGATAGGTGATAAGATAAATATCGGGGCTAATTTCCAATTTTCCCACTCGTCCAGAAAACCCAATCTGGTAAGTTTGGAGGATTTGATTACCAAAGCTCGGCTCTGGCAACTCCTCCGACCATGCCTATTTATAATGAGGACGGTTCGTATGCAGCAGACAGCCCTTCACGTGTGGTAAGCAACAAGATTGACAACGTAGTAGCACAGCTTAACCTGCGTAAGAAAGAAGAAGCATCGACCACTGTCTATGCAGGTATATTTGCAGACTGGGAAGCCATAAAAGGATTGAAGTTCAAAACTTCTTTAGGATTGAACGCCAGCACCAGTAAAACGAATGAATACAAACCCGGTTCACTCCCAACCATGATGCAGAATAAAACCAAAGGTGAAGCGTGGATCAATCAGGGGGAAGGTTATTCTATCTTATGGGAAAACACAGCCAACTATATGAAAGAGATAGCCGAAGGACACCACCTGACTGTCTTGGGAGGATATACTTTACAATTCGGACGTAACGAAGGACTAAACCTATACGGAAAAAACTTCACCAATGACTTGTTGGACTGGAACAACCTCTCCGATGCAGAAACCAAAACCCGCCAGATAGGCAGCTCTGCTTCCGAATGGGCCATCATATCGTATCTGGGACGCATCAACTACTCTATTCACGATCGTTACCTGCTCTCGCTTGTAGGCAGATACGATGGTTCATCCCGTTTAGGCAAAGATAACCAGTTTGCTTTCTTCCCTTCCGTAGCGTTGGGATGGAGACTCTCGGAAGAGAAGTTCATGAAGCGATTTTCCAAACTGAATAACCTGAAACTGAGATTCAGTTATGGTCTTTCCGGAAATCAGGATATTGCACTGTACCAGACATTACCGTTGATGAAACAACAAAATGTGATGTTAGGCGACATTCCGCAAATCGGATACATCCCCGATCGTTTAGGAAATGACAAACTGAAATGGGAGACAACGGCTCAGTTCGATTTTGGTGTGGAGGCTTCTTTCTTCAATTCACGTTTGAATATAGAACTTGACTTTTATTCTAAAAGAACCAAAGATCTTTTACTGGATGTGGAGTTCCCCTATATCTCAGGATTCAAGAATGGTTTCATGAATGTAGGTAAGATCTCAAACCAGGGAGTAGAGCTTATGATCCGTACTACCAATATCGCTACAAAAGACTTCACATGGTCTACCGAATTTAATATCTCTACAAATAAAAATAAAGTCTTAGCGATGGGACCGGATAAAGATTTTGAATACACCTTCCGTCCGGGTTTGGGTACACATCCTTACTCCTGGTTAAAGGTAGGCCAGCCCGTCGGAGTATTCTATGGCTATATTATGGACGGTATTTACCGCTCACGTGCACAAATTGAAGCCGGCAATGAGCCGAACGCTTCACTCGGACAAAAAATCTACCGGGATATTAATGGGGATGGCGTGGTTTCCATTGAAGACCAGACAACCATCGGCGACCCGAATCCCGATTTCTTTGGAGGTATCAACAATACGTTCACTTACAAGAATTTCACTCTGAGTGTATTTTTACAGGGAACGTATGGAAATGACATACTTGCAGGAGGTGACTTCCTGTATGCCACAGTTGATCCCCGGTTTGTAAATCAGTACAAACGGGTAAAGAACTTCTGGTCACTCGACAATCCCAACGGAAATTATCCTAAACTCTATTCCAATGACGAATACCAGCCTTCTACCTACATGATTCATGATGGTTCACATCTGAAGATAAAGAGTATCAGCCTGTATTACAACTTCCCGGTTAAGAGCTGGAAAAAGAATAAGACGATTCAGGAACTGCAATGTTACGTTACCGGTACCAACCTGTTCACGTTCACCTCATACAAAGGATACGATCCGGAGGTAAATACCGGAACGGAAGGCGGCTATAAGGTCTATTCGGCCAACGTGCTACGGGGTATGGACTTTACCGCTTATCCCTCAGCGAGAACTTATACTTTTGGCTTTAAAATCACATTATAATGAAAAGAATCATGAAAAAACTAAAGATAATGGCACTGTGCATCCTGACTGCTACTTGCAGCTCGTGCCTGGACATGCTCGATAAAACACCTATATCACAACTCAGCGTCGGTAAACTGTTTGAAACGGCAGACGGGGCAGAAGCTGCCGTATCCGGATGTTACAGTTTCCTCAACGGAACAGGATATTACAGTCAGGACAGATGGTGCTTTGCCTTTGAAGGCACCGATATATCCGGTAGTGCAGGTGGCTCAGCCAATTATCAATGGACTTCCGGTGAAAACCGATGGAGTGACTGGTGGCTCACCACTTATCAGGCAATCGGCGCTTGCAACACAACCATAAGCCGCATAAAGCAATCAACCTTTGATGAGACCCGCCGTACTTCGCTGCTGGCAGAAGCCCGTTTTCTACGTGCTTTCTACTATTATCATGCATTGACTTACTGGGGAGGCGTACCCTTATTGAAAGATGAGATAACTTCGCTGGATCAGGTAAAGAATATAAAGAGAGCCACACGGGAAGAACTTTCAAATTTCATCATTGATGAACTCACCGAAGTATCGGACATCTTGGAGAAAAGCCCTGCCATCGTAGCAAGAGCCAGTAAAGGAACCGCACTTACCCTGTTGGCAAAAATGTATTTACTGCAAGAACAATGGGAAAACGCAGCAAAGACCTGTGAGCAAATCATGGGCCTGAACAAATATAAACTGTTCGACAACTATAGCGACATCTTCTCACAGGCATTCGAGAACCAGCAGGAACACATCTTCTCTATTCAGTTCAATGCTGACTATACCGACTTCTCCGCCCGTATGTTGTGGTACCTGGGTCCGAGCAAAGAAGAATGGGACAAGTTCAATGGTTTGGGAGGAAGTTCAGCCCCCACTTCTTTCTATGACAAATACGATGAATGGGACCTGCGCCTTGAACACAATCTGGCCAAGACCTGGCGGGGACAGGCTTTCAAAGACAGCCGTATCGCCATCATTAAATACTGGGACAGAACCGGTAAACAAATGCTTGACCACGACGGACTGAACTTCCCCGTATTCCGCTATGCAGACGTTCTTCTCATGTATGCCGAAGCACTAAACGAATGGAAAGGAGCGCCTACCCAAGAGGCTTATGACGCAATCAATGAAATTCGCGAACGGGCAGGGTAGATGAAATAGAAGAGTTGGATTACAAACAATTTCAATCTCTCATTCGTGATGAACGTGCCCGCGAATTATGCTATGAGGGACATCGCCGATTCGATCTTGTGCGTTGGGGAATACTTGTAGAGACGGTAAAAAGAATCAGTAAAGAGATTAACTCAAAGGGAGGTGAATACATTAGTGAAGCCCATAACCTTTGCCCTATCCCTCAGACAGAGATTATAAAGAACTCAAATTTGGAACAGAATCCAGGATATGAAACTACTAAAAAATAAAAGCGATATGAAATCAACATTCAAGCTACTTCTGCTTTTAATGACTCTCTCATTCATTGCTTGTGACAAGAACGAAGATGACTTCTCAAAAAAAGACAGTTATCTGTATGTATGGAACATACGCACATGGAATGTGGGTACGGAAAGTAAACTTTCTGATATAAAAGTAACCTATTTCTTCAAAGGGGATACCACCCGGATACAGAATATTAACTTCTGGGTAATCAAAGAAAAAAGCACCCTCTATGCCGAAGAGGCCATGAAACATACCGACAGGGCTTTTCAGGTAACGTATCCTCAGAAAGACCCTAACCAGAAAGAGTTCAAAAATCAATGCTCTTTCCGCTTCAGTGAAGGATTCAATGTAGATTATGACGGTGATCCGATTGTGCCGGGAGGAAAATACAGGCTGGTAGTAAAAGCCATTGCTACCGACAACAAAGTGGTAGACAGTCCTACCACCGAATCGGGTGTATTCGAGATATACGACCCTAACAGTCCTGAAGAATAAACTTTGTTTAATTTAAAATAAATACCAAATGAAAAAGAATTTGTTTTTATGCCTGCTGTTTTTGTTAGGCATTCTCAATGTATCTGCCCAAACGACAGGTAACAAAGGTTTCAAGTTGAACGTAAATTCCGGAGATGCTTATCTGGATTGCGGAGATATCACACAGCTCAACAAAGCCGGAGCCTACACCATAGAGGCATGGGTGAATATAACTCTGGATGAGCTGGCCGATCGTTTCATTATCTTCAAAAAAGAGCAACCCGACGAGCGTAACCGTATTAAAGTACAGGTAGAAAAGAATGGACAGATCTACGTTATGCAGGCTAACGGAGACGGTGCTTATGCACAAACATCTGCCGGATGCTATCCGAAAAGTGGCTGGCACCATGTAGCCTTAGTGTATGACGGAACAAAATCAAGCACCGACGAAGGAGTTATCATTCTCTATATCGACGGTATCCGCCAGTCTTTCTCTAATGCTTTCTTCAAACCTACCACAGGTGACATTGACGCGTCATTCGTATTGGGTGGTGCTTCTCTTGCCTGCTACGATGAAGTCAGAGTATGGAACAAGTCTCTCAGCCTTGAGACCATATCTAAATGGAAAAGCTATAAAGTACTCGATACACACCCGGATAAAGCCAACTTAGTGGCCTATTATGATTTCCAGAATGTAACAGATACCAATGTTCCCGATTTACAAGGTGCTTATCCGGCTACTTTTAAAGCAACGGAAGCTGAAGTAAAAAACATCGACCTGAAGATCTTTGAAGAAGTAGGCGAAATGACTATCGAAAGCAGTATGGTTTCTCAGAAAACAGGTAATGCCTATGCAAAAGAAGATAATATTGAATTGCTTACTCTGAAAGTAAACACCGTTGGTGCAGGCGAACTGTCACTCACCGGAATGGACTTCTCGCTGAACGGTACAACCAAACTGACTGATATTGCCACTATTAATGTGTACTATGCCGGTGACAAAGCACAGATCACAGACGAATCACTCACAATGAACTATCAGGCACTTCGCCCGGGTACCGGCAAACTGGAGTTACGTGATGGAGATAACGCAGGCAAACAGCCGCTTAGTGTAGGAAATAACTTCTTTATCGTAGCCATCCGGTTGAAACCGACTGCTACTGACGGAAATAAACTGGACGGACAAATCACCAAACTGTACTTCAGTAATGGAAAAGATGTAGTTCCTGAATCTTCTGATCCGGACGGTGATATGACAATCCGCCAAATCAACAAGCTCGATGCGGCAGCTTATACACAGAAGTGTACTGACTATAACAATAAGATAGTATTCGGCTGGTTCCCCTGGTTCAGTGTTACTACTATTGACAAAGTAGACTGGAAAGGCCTCACTCATATTGCTCCTATTGGTTTTGAAATTGACAAGGGAGGTTATACCCCCACCTTCGAAGATAAAGGTATCGATCTGAAATGGCCCTGGATTGACTTTATCAATGCAGCGCACAAAAATGGTGTGAAAGTATTGGCTGCCATCACCGGTAATGTTCGCGACGGTGGAAATACAGCTTTCTATGTAGATCTGTTTGGCGATTCACAAAAGATGCGTGCTGCAGCCGTTGCCATAGCTAAGTTTGTTGACAAATACAACCTGGATGGTATTAATATGGATATTGAAGAGTTTTACAACTCCGTCCCCAATCACGGTGCAAAATATAATGAACTGGCTAAATATATAAAAGAAGAGCTCGACAAAATCAATCCGGATTTCGAACTCTCTATTGCTACCTATCCGGGAAATGAAAGCAATGAATGGGATTTCAAAGGAATGCTCAAAAGTGCCGACTACCTCACTATCATGATGTACAACATCGGACAAACATTCACTTGCCCGTTGAATGATGCACAAAGAAGAATCAAGCAGTTCTGGCTGGATATCGACATTCCCGCATCTGACATTGTTATCGCATGGCCTTATTATGGTAATATCTACAAGAACGGATCAAAATTCGGAACAGCCACTTTAGGTGATGTACCCAAGTATGCCAAAGACAATGATATCACTTGGGATGACGCAGCAAAATGTAATGTTTATAAATATACCGAAGACGGTGCCAATATGGTGGCTTATGCCGAGGATCTCCAGAGCCTCCGCTTAAAATATGACTATACTACCAAAGGCGGCTTCAAAGGTATTGGTATCTGGGCATTGGGTCAGGATGCAGGTATGGAAGACCAGGCATACGGATTGATTCGCGAATTCTACGATTCTACCTATCAAGGAACAGGAATCAGCAAGAACCAGTCCAATGGTAACATATCCGTTTACCCTACTGCTGTGGAAGATGAATTGTTCATCAACTTAAAAGACAATGACGGAGCCAATGTTACAGTCACTGTTTACAATATGATGGGACAGGCATTGAAAAACATAAATTTAGCTTCCGGCGTACGGTCTGTTCACCTTAACAGTCTTTCTACCGGTTGCTATATAGTGAAAATTCAATGTGAATCAGAAGTGGCAAGCTTTAGAGTTGTAAAGAAGTAAACCTTTTCGCTCTTTTTGGCAGATATTAAAACTCACCACAGAGTAACACGGAGTTTCACAGAGTTTAAATCTTTATTGAAACGCAGATGAACGCAGATTTTCGCAAAGGAAAACAAATATATGATAAAGAACTACAGTCTTTTAATCTGTGTTCATCTGCGATCATCCGCGTTTCATCAGATAAATACTACTCTGTGGAACTCTGTGGAACTCTGTGTTACTCTGTGGTGAAAAGACTTCTGACACACCCGCTTTTTCTTCGGTAGATTTCCAGTAAATACAGATATTATGAGGTACAAAATTCTTCTGCTACTCCCGATAATGGCTTTTCTTGCCACCTTACCAATACGCCTGTATGCAACTAATGAATGCTTATCCCCCAATGAGACATTATGGTTTCGCTATCCGGCCCAAAGCTGGTCCGAACAGGCTTTACATATCGGCAATGGTTATATGGGTGCCTCTTTTTACGGGGAGGTAGAGAAGGAACGTTTTGATATCGCTGAAAAAACATTCTGGGCAGGAGGTCCTCATGCTGCCTCCGATTTTAATTACGGAATAATCAAAGGAGGTAAGGACAAGATAGCCACTATCCGGCAGTTAATAGTAGAGCGCCGGTTTGCTGAAGCCGATTCCCTCTCCCGTATCTACATGACCGGAGATTATACTAACTATGGCTATTTTTCAATGGTAGGTAATCTGTGGATTGACTTTGGCAAAAACAAACAGCCCGTACAAAATTACCTGCGCGGTATCGATCTATCCACATCCCGTGGTTTCGTTGAATATACACAGGGAGGTGTACAGTTTAACCGTGAGTATTTCTGCAGTTATCCTGATAAATTGATGGCACTTCATTTTACGGCCGATAAAGCAGGAAAGATTAGTTTCTCTCTTTCCCATTCACTCGTCTATCAGCGAAGAGATCATAGAAAGTGAGAATGGACTTACTTTCAATGGGATCATCCGGGAAAATGGATTAGGCTATACCATCCGTATTAAAATTGTTCAGCAAGGCGGAAGTGTCAAAGTAGCCCATCAACGGATTGTAGTAGAAAAAGCCAATGAAGCCACTGTATTCTATGCGGTCGACACTGAATATGCTCCTGTATACCCCCTATATAAAGGAGAGAACCCGCAACAAAATACCGGGAAGGTAATAACAAAAGCCATTACAAAAGGCTACGAGACAGTCAAAAACACACATATATCCGATTATCAGACGTTGTACAATCGGGTCAGATTCACTCTTACCGGAGACACGGCTTCCGAACAACTTCCAACCAATGTACGTGTGAAACAATTGCAGGAAGGATTTACCGACGACGCCTCTCTGAAAGTTTTAGGGTTCAACCTCAGCCGTTACCTGCTGATAAGTGCCTCCCGCCCCGGCACACTACCTTCTACCCTGCAAGGTGTATGGAATACCTTTGAAAAGGCTCCGTGGAACGGAAATTTCCAAAGCAACATCAATCTCCAGGAGATGTATTGGGGATGCGGACCGACCCAATTACCGGAATGTGAAGAGGCTTATCTGGAATGGATTGAAGGTCTGGTAGAACCCGGACGGCAAACAGCCCGCGAATATTACGGGACGAAAGGTTGGGTGAGCCATTCTACCGGAAATATATGGGGGCACACCGTTCCCGGTGATGATATCCTGTGGGGGCTCTATCCTTCAGGAGCTGCCTGGCATTGCAGGCACCTGTGGGAACATTATGCCTTCAACGGAGATAAAGAGTATCTCAGAACAAAAGGATATCCTATTATGAAAGAAGCTGCCGAATTCTGGCTGGAAAACATGGTAGAGTATCAGGGACATTTCATTATTGCCCCTTCCGTATCAGCAGAACACGGCATTGAAATGAAAAACGGTTCTCCGGTAGAATATTCTATCACAAACGGCGAGCAAACGGAAGGAAGACTTTTTACCGTACCTGCCTACCAGGATATAGAAATGGTATATGATCTATATACTCACGTAATCAAAGCAGCAGAATGCCTGAACACAGATTCTGTATTCCGCCAGAAGCTGCTCATTGCTAAAAACAAGCTACTACCCTTGAAGATAGGACGCTATGGACAATTGCAGGAATGGATAGATGATGTGGACAACCCACACGATCATCATCGCCACCTTGCCCACCTTTATGCTTTGTATCCGGGAAATAGGATATCATACACCCGGACACCTGCATTGGCCCAGGCTGTCCGGAAATCTTTAGAGATGAGGGGTAAAGGTAAATTTGGCGACAGATGCCTCACACGGGAGGCAACTGGTCTATGGCATGGCGTACCGCTTTATGGGCCAGACTTTACGATGGCAATCAGGCTATCGGAACTTTCAACCGGATGATTAAAGAAAGTGGTTACGAAAACATGATGTCCAATCAATCGGGAAATATGCAGGTAGACGCTACAATGGCCACCTCAGGGCTTTTTGCTGAGATGTTATTACAATCTCACGAAGACTTTATACACCTTTTACCTGCCCTGCCTACCGAATGGCCGGAAGGCAAAATTGAAGGATTGATGGCAAGGAACGGCTATCAGGTAACGATTGAGTGGAAATATGGAAGACTGACAAAAGCGGAAATTGTAATCCCACAAGGATGGACAGACCGACAGTAAAAATACAAGGCATTCCTTTGTCAGAGACAGACGGCAGAGTGAGTTTTATCCCCTACTCACAAAGCACCTCACACACTTTGTTCTGAAACTCTCTTGCTTTGGCCGCCGAAAGTACATTCTGATTCATAATGGCAAAGGCTATTTCATGCCCGTTAGCAGCCTTCAGATAACCTGCTAAGGCGTTAATTGCTGTATAGGAACCTGTCTTGGCATGAACATTCTTACAGGCTTTTCCTTGCTGCATTCTATACTTCAATGTTCCGTCTACTCCGGCAATGGGAAGAGCCTTGTAGAGTTTCTGAAACACATCCGTACGGGAATAGGCAAATTTAAGGAAATCGACCAAAAGGGCAGGAGAGAGGTAGTCATAGTTGGATAGTCCACACCCATCGGCTATCTTATAATGGTCGGGATTGTGTCCCAGCTGCTTTATCATCTTCTTTATCTCAGCAATACCCTCTTTGGCCGAGACATACTTCTTCCCGGTGGCTTGTGCCCCCAGACGACAAAGCAGGGCCTCTGCACTCAGGTTATCGCTTTCCTTCATTATCTGGGTAACTATCTCCTGTACAGAACACTCCGAACGCGCCATGCAAACGGATGAACTATCGGGAGTAAAAACAGAAAAGGCATAGTTTAGAGGTACCTCAATACCTTTGTTGCGGAGCTTTTCAAGAAAAGCATGCATAAAGAAGTCCTGTGAAGAGAACACATTGATATCTGCACTGCGCCTCCCCTCTACATTGCCTGTGACCGTGATATTGTTCTTATTTTCAAGCCACCCCCTGGTTACGGTAAACTTTCCGGCAGAGGGAGTACGTGTCCGGGTTGCATTGCTGAGGCTGTAATAAGAGGACTCCGGATAGCAGGAAACCCGCGCCGTATCTCCCTGAACTGCACCCGGAGCAGCTGTTACCGTCACCATTCCTTTGTGATACATCAACGGAGAAAGATAGGCTGATAAGCTTCCGGCGTATCATCCCATGCCCATCCGCTCCCCCAATAGAGGGAGTCTTTCATGGAAATATCTCCATAGATCCTCCCATCAATAACGGAGAAAGGAGAAGTGATGATGGCATCTACTAACGTATCCATACTAAGTTCATCAAATTCGGGATCAAAACCTCCTACTACATACAAATCTCCACGCAAAGTATCATGCTCTATGACTCCATTGTACCAGACCTCGGTACGAAACGGCTCGTCGGCATCCGAACGGGAAAGGGCAGTAATAGCAGTCAGCAGCTTCATAGTCGATGCCGGGCGTGAAAGTTTAGTATCCCGATACGTATAAAGCGGCTTCTTATCAGTAAGATCATAAACAGATATACCGACTTCAGATCCCTCAGGCAAGGTTTTCAACAATGAGTTGATGCGGGAAGAGAGAACCTCCTGCCCCCATAAAACCGGAAGGCAGGAGGATAAAATAAGGAATAGGAAAATTCTTTGCATACGTTTAGTTTCTTAATCACAGGGCTTCCCTGAATATTTCGGCTACTGTGGGGTGGGGGAATACAATCTTCTTCCACTCCGTAGTAGTCAGTTTCAACTCTACTGCCATGCCGGCAAGGGTGATAATTTCGGAAGCAGGATTACCAAGTACATGGGCACCCAGGATCGTTTTATCCTCACCGATCAATAGTTTGCACATACCGTTCACACCTTCATTTTCAGCAACAAAACGGCCTGAATACGCCATGGGTAATTTAACAATGTGATAGGGAATACCTTTTGCCAACAGACTTTCTTCAGTATGCCCCACTCCGGCAATCTCCGGATTGGTATATACTACACCGGGGATGGCACGATAACTCATCACATCGTCCCTACCAAGAATGGTATGTACGGCTACTTCTGCTTCGCGAACCGCCGTATGGGCAAGCAGCGAAAAGCCTGTAAGGTCACCACAGACATATACACCCGGTTCGGAGGTCTGCATTTTAGAATTAACGGAAACGTTCCCGCGTTCCGTCAATACTAGTTTCAGATTTTCGAGTCCGAAACCTTTGGTGACAGGGCGACGGCCTACACTCATCAGTAGCTTTTCCGCAATCACACTACCGGAGCCTTCGGCATTCTCATAAGAGACTACAGCTTCTGTTTCATTTTGCGACAGAGAAATAACCTTCGTGCTCAGGAGGAATCGGATACCTCGTTTCGCATATTCGGCACGAAGCAAGGCAGAAAGTTCTTTATCCATTCCGTTCAGTATCTCATCCAGCATTTCTATCACTGTCACCTGTACACCAAGGCTATTGAAGAAAGAGGCAAACTCCATTCCGATAACACCACCGCCAACGATAGCCAGTGAAGCAGGTAATTCTTTGTTATCAAGCGCATCGCGATGCGTCCAGTAATTCACCGTATCAATGCCTGCGATAGGAGGAATAAAGGTTTCAGAACCGGTACAAAGTATCAGATTCTCACATTCGTAAGTCTCTTCACCACAACGAACCGTGTTCTTATCCACAATCTGAGCCATGCCCTGCACAATCGTTACATTGTTGGAAGTTAGTTTACCTTTCACTCCCAATACCAGTTTACGTACTACTTTACTCTTACGGGCAATTATCTTCGACAAATCAAAAGAGACCTCCGGCACGGTTACAGCATATTTGGAAGCATGTTTCGCTCCGTCATACGTCTTTGCCGAATAGAGCAAAGTCTTGGTAGGAATACATCCTTCGTTAAGACAGACTCCACCTAAATTCTGCTTTTCAAAAAGCAAAACACTCAGTCCGGCTTTGCCGGCTGTTTCGGCAGCTGTGTAGCCCGCAGGACCGCCGCCAATAATAATTACCTGGTATTTCATATGATTCGAATTAGTTCCACTAACCGTTATTTTTTATCTTCTCCAGCCACTCCATAAACTCCCGCTCTTTGACCGGCATCACCGATACAAATTTATCTTTACCGTATTCAATCAATACATATTCGGTTACCGAAAAACGGCCGAACTTCATTGAATGATGCTTTTGCACAGAGATAATATCTTTGAGAGCAATTGTCTTCTTACGTGTAAAGCGTCCGTAAGAAAGAATCAGTTCACCCTGTGACGTGACGGTATAGGTGGTATGAATCACCTGTTCGATCACCACAATGAGCAACAGCATCATAAAAGCAGCAAGCAGAATATACTTACACCACAGGAAGCCAAACGCGTTTGCTCCCAGTACCACCAGAAGAAAATATTGATACCAGGCAATGCGGGCATGGAAAACTCGGTTCATTTTGTCAGATTTTTGCTGCCAAGTTAGCAATTTTATGAATTAATGGCAACGAAAAGTACAATGAAAACAGTTATTTTGTAGTTTTGCGGTAATAAACATTTAGATTATGGTTAAAAAGTTCGATTTCCTCGTCATCGGTTCCGGTATTGCCGGAATGAGCTTTGCTTTGAAAGTGGCACACAAAGGAAAAGTAGCCCTTATCTGTAAGAGCGGTTTGGAAGAGGCAAACACTTATTTTGCACAGGGGGGAGTGGCCTCCGTTACGAATCTCCTGGTAGACAATTTCGATAAGCATATTGAAGACACAATGATTGCCGGTGACTGGATCAGTGACCGTGCTGCCGTAGAAAAAGTTGTACGGGAGGCTCCGGCACAAATCGAAGCACTTATCAACTGGGGAGTGGAATTCGATAAAAACGAAGAAGGAGAATTCGACCTGCACCGCGAAGGAGGGCATTCGGAATTCCGCATTCTTCATCACAAAGATAATACCGGAGCTGAGATTCAGGACAGTCTTATCAAGGCTGTACAACGCCATCCCAACATTACAGTAATCGAAAATCACTTTGCGGTTGAGATATTAACCCAGCATCATCTTGGGGTGACTGTCACACGTCAGACACCGGACATCAAATGTTACGGTGCTTATATCCTCGACCCGAAAACCGGAAGGTAGATACCTACCTGGCAAAGGTAACGCTTATGGCAACCGGTGGGGTAGGAGCAGTGTACCAGACAACTACCAATCCGTTGGTAGCTACCGGAGACGGTATTGCTATGGTATACCGTGCCAAGGGAACGGTGAAAGATATGGAGTTCGTACAGTTTCATCCTACAGCGCTTTATCATCCGGGCGACCGTCCTTCTTTCCTCATTACCGAAGCCATGCGTGGCTACGGTGCCGTACTCCGTACGATGGACGGTAAAGAGTTCATGCAGAAATATGACCCCCGTCTTTCATTGGCTCCGCGCGATATCGTAGCACGTGCCATTGACAACGAAATGAAAAACCGGGGTGATGACCATGTCTATCTCGACGTCACTCATAAAGATCCCGAAGAGACCCGGAAGCACTTCCCGAACATTTATGAGAAATGCCTCAGCTTAGGTATTGACATTACAAAAGAGTATATTCCGGTTGCTCCGGCGGCCCATTATCTCTGTGGAGGTATCCTGGTAGATCTCAACGCCCAGTCGTCTATCGAACGGCTTTATGCGGTGGGCGAATGCTCTTGTACAGGTTTGCATGGTGGTAATCGCTTAGCTTCAAACTCTCTGATCGAAGCCGTTGTGTATGCCGACGCAGCTGCCAAACATACGTTGGAAGTAGTAGACCAATATGATTATAATCCGGATATCCCGGAATGGAATGACGAGGGTACCCGTTCGCCCGAAGAGATGGTATTGATTACCCAAAGCATGAAAGAGGTGAATCAGATTATGAGTACGTATGTAGGTATCGTTCGAAGTGACCTTCGCTTGAAACGTGCATGGGACCGGTTGGATATCCTTTATGAGGAAACAGAAAGCTTATTCAAACGCAGTGTAGCATCTAAGGAAATTTGCGAGTTGCGTAACATGATTAACGTGGGATATCTCATCATGCGTCAGGCGATGGAGCGAAAAGAGAGCCGCGGACTGCATTATACAATTGATTATCCGCATGCAAAGAAGTAATTTCTAAAAAAATAGTGCATCTTTAATCCTCACAACAAGGCAATATTACTGCCTATTATTGTGGAATTAAAGATGCACATCTTTTTCAATTATCCTGGTTGTATCTTAACACCGTGTCTATAGAGAATCCTATTTAACTACTACCTTACGGGTTACCTCTCCATCGGCTGTCTGCAACTTCACAAGATAAAGTCCGCTACCAAGGTTGATGTTATCAGTTCCACCATTTGCTGCTTTCTGAGCAACTACCGAACCCAAAGTATTGAATACGGTAACCATTCCTTCGGCACCTTCAAAAGAGATACCATTATCGTTAGAGTAAACATTGAAAGTATCCTTAGCAGAAATATTGATGATGCCTACACCTTCGGGAATTTCACCATACCCAACTTCCAGATCATCAATATAACGAATACCGTTACTTCTGAGTTGAATATCAAACGAAGTAAGGTCCAATTTGGCAAGTTCTACATAAATACCATATTGTTTCCATTCGGTAGTAAGCTCCACATAAGGTACATTATCCCAGTTTCCTCCGTTTGACGGATTATATAACTGGCCAGTACCAATATGCATTTTTGTTCCATCTACATCACTTTTTGCCCAAAATGTATAATAAAAATCATCACCTCTATCTATGAAAAACGGATTGGCAATATAATCTTCCGCATATACACTTGTCACCTGTGATACACCTACGTGCCAGCTAAACCAGGTAGACACAATACCTGTAGTAATAATCTTACAAGCCTTGTCAGCTTCCCCATTACGGTTCTCTGCTTTTTCAAAGGTTACCTCTACCTTGTTAGTACCCGAAGTCCAGTTATTATTAGAAGGAGATACCCAGCCGGCAGGTCTTACACCTATCACGTTTTCTTCTGAATCTTTGATGTCCACCCAACTGTCAAAACTGGTATTATACCCGTCCACAAAATACTGTGCATTCATGTTTGCACTTACAAATAATAATGCTACTGCGTAAAATAATTTTCTCATACGAATTGATTTAAAAAGTTAATAATTATAATATTGAAATTCACTTCTTATTGTCGTAATGCTCATACCGGTTCAGAGCTTCCAGAAAGTAGTAATCGGCATAAACCAATGGGACATCAATTTCTTGATTGTGAGGGATACTACCCACACTATGCATCAGGATAAAGTTATTGTTAGTGCCCGGAACTGCCCGGTAAGCCGGTGAAGAGAGTGATTTAAGTATCTTAACGGCTGCATCATAATATGTCTTTTCATTCGGCACATACGTAGCCAGCTCCAGAAAAGCAGAAGCAGCAATAGCTGCCGCCGATGCATCACGGGGAACTACTTTAAAGCGGTTAGGATCATAGGCCCAATCGGGAACATACCCTTCCTGTCCGGCATTAAAGTCCCAGTAAGGAACCCCGTCTTCGGGAAGATTCGGATGATTGAGCCAATAGTCTGCCGTATGTATGGCTATTTCGAGGAATTTCGGATTCTTCGTTTCACGATAAGTCATTGTGTAACCATATATAGCCCATGCCTGTCCGCGTGCCCATGCCGAATTATCGGAGAATCCCTGACAAGTGGCCTGATGAAGAACCTTTCCTGTCAATGTATCATAATCTACTACATGATAATTGCTATAATCTTTGCGCAACTGATTCTTCGCAGTTGTTTCCGCATGGGTAGTGGCTATTTTGGCATATCTTGTATCGCCTGTCACTTTAGAAGCAAAATAGAGTAACTCTAAGTTCATCATATTATCAATAATCACCGGATAGAACCACTCATCTCTCCCATTCCAGGCTTTCCGATAATTCCATGACTTGATACATCCTGTCACCTCACTAAAACGGGTAGTCAGAGAATTGGCAGCTTCTATAATCACATCCTTATATTCTTCTTTACCTGTAAGCCGATACGCGTTACCAAAACTGCAATAGATAAGAAAACCAATGTCATGATGACTTGTCAGCTTTTTCATCGGCTCCAGAGCCTCGGTCCATTTGATAGCACTCTGTTTCCAATTCTCCTCGCGGTTGTGTTCATAGATATACCATAAACATCCCGGATAGAATCCTTCCGTCCAATCATTCTTCGGGGTAGCAATCAACTTTCCATCCTTGCCTATAGTACGCGGATACACAGTAGGTTCGGGAACCGCTTTGAGTTGATTGCTCAAATGTTGTTCGGCAACTAAAAAATCGTCATCAATGAGTGCTTTCTTTTTGTCCGTTTGTACACAAGACATACAAAGAGAACAGCTCAGCAGTAATAGTCCAATAATTCGCATATAGGTTAATGTTTTCGTTATGTATTTTTTCTTTAGTAGTCAAGTAGTTATCACTTCGTTAGTAGTAAGTAGCAGATAGCATCCTACTTAACTACTTTGACTACTTACCATTTAACTACTATTTTACTGTTCTCCAGTACCATAATACCAGCGCAGGTTACTAAGTGTCAGTCGCCAGGTATAAAATGGGTTACCACCACGATATTTCTCAACGGCACGGATAAGGTCATGATCCATTTCAAAAATCTCATCAGCAGCATACATGGTACCACCGGGGTTATAAGGTTTATTATAGTCACTACGCTGCTTATCGGGCGCCCATTCTGTTTCTACGAATTCTAAATGTGGATTCTTAGCCGGATCAAGCAGGTATGGTTTCCAGAAATCAACACTCTTCTTTATTGAAGCTCCCCAATTAACATCCCGTGCATAAAATTCATCGGCCGCTTCATAACCCTCATAACAGGCTATTGCATGACAAATTTCAGCAAAAAACAGTAAGTCGTAAGCATGGTAAGCAAAAGCATCACGTCCTAACAAATCGGTAGTAGTACCATTAGGATATAGATTATTTTTCACCCAGGCAGGATATCTGTTCTTAAAGTAATCTATCACCGTCTTATCATTCAATGCTAAACCATAATGATAGAACTGTTGATGAAGACAAGTTCCCCAGTTATTTTCCCGCAGATCATTATCTTTAATAAATACATTGACACGTTTTCTGAACCAACTGTCTATCTCTTCTCTGTCTTCCTGTGAAATCACATTGCGAATGATACTATATCCTTCTACAGCCGGAGTATAAACACTCTCATGAATATTTGATTTGGACACAGCAACATTTACTTTTCCCCAGGCTTTCAGATATTCAACCGCTTTATTGAGGAATTTCTCTTCCTGCGAGAACGCATAAACAACGCAAAGCTGGTAGATGGCATTCATCTCTCCGGAGATATCTACATTATTGGGATTGTTGGAAGTTGAGACCGCAGTAGTAGTTTTCCTATCATTGTTTACAATACTTTCCGCCGGATTTCTCATCTGCTTAATGTATGCACTCTTAGGAGGATTATTGCCTTTCTTCTCAATATCTTCTTTCATCTTATCATAATGATAACGAGTCATCATCAGATTGGGAAACATCAAATCTACATTATCCGTAGACTGGCCTTTCACGGCAAGCGAACCGCCTACCAACAAAAACAGGAGTAAAATGTGCTTCTTCATCGTCTATTATATTAATGTAACCAATGTGAAATAGTTGTTGTCAACTAATCACAGGAGCAAATGTAGGAAGGATGCTACAAACCAAGGTTGATGTATTGTATCAGCAGTAGTATCGAATTATCTTTCGGACAATATAAACCTATAATACGGATAAAAATGCCCGTATACGGTCATATACACAGAACATGAAGAATAAGTTTCTTCCGGACAAAAGCACAGGGACACTTCAGGTAATATAATCCCCATTTCGTCCAACGGACAATAAAATCATCTATTTCGGACAATAGACAACATCTGATTTTCGCAACATCCCCTACTTTTGTAAGTAGTAAAACAAAATCAGCCTCACAATATTGATTAAATTATGAAAAACAAGATCATTACCTCTGTGCTGTTAGCAGCATCTATCTCTTTCTCCGGTAACATGTCCGCACAAGAACTCTTCCGGGCAGACTTTGAAACCTACGAAACAACTCCTTATTTCTTCCGTTTCGGCAATAAAGGAAAGTTAGGCGATTACAAACCTAAGTCACGCTGGATGTATTCGCATGAAGTAATAGATAATCCGGTACCTTCTGCTGAGGGTAACAACTCAGCCAAAGTATTACGCTACTCTTCCATGGAAGCACGTAATTATGGATTAAAATTCCTGTTTGATACCCCCATTGGCATTGATGACTTAAAAGTAGTAGAGTTTACAATCTATCAACCACTTAATGTGATTGGTAAGGATACGGACGACTTTGAAAATCCCGCCGAAAAACAAGATATCTGTATCAAACTGCTATCTAAGTTCAATACCACAAATGATTTCAGACAGGACGACGGTATACTCCTATATAAATCTGTCTATGAATTTACTACCGAAGGAGAGTGGATAACCTATACGTTCAAGTTCAATAAAACAGAGTACTCCAGCCAGATAAGCAAATTCACAAATGGAGTATTGGGAGTAGCTATCTTACCTACTTATAATTCAAATGTCACGCTGTATGAAGACGAGCAGCACGTTTGTTATATCGACAATATCACAGTCAACCCCGTACCTACCGGTATTAACAACCAGAATACCGAAAAACTGATGATTAACTACAGTAACGGACAACTCATTATTTGCGGTACAGAAAACGGCCCCGCCCGTATAACGGTTTACGACACGAACGGATGTGCGGTAACAACATCAGAAGTCACCGTAGAAAACGGAAAAGCTTCACTAACTTTGCCACTTGATAATAATAAGGTATATTTGGTTAATGTAGTCACACAAAATCAGAGTTATCGCCAAAAGATCAGTAAACTATGAAACGCATACAAACCTGTTTGATACTAATCGGACTGCTGTGTATCAGTAACCTGTATGCAACAGATAATGAAAAGGCAGAAACAATCCGTCGGTTAAGGCAGGAGTTTACAACACATATCAACGGAACTCCTGTAACCACTTATACGCTGCAAGAGTCCTTGGCCCTGATTGACGCAGAAGGCCGTTTTACAGACAAACGTGCAGAAGAAGAGCTAATTATCCGTAATAATTATGCTGCCGGAACTAACATGGCTCACTGTATCCAGATTAATAATCTGACACGGGACTGCTTTGAACGGTTACAGGTTATAGCCGAATCCTATCGCGGGAAGAAGAATCTTGATCCTCAGGATAACGGGGTACAAACCCTTTTACGCGGCATCGCCTTTTACGGTAAAATGGAAAATGAACGTAATAATGACGCTCCCGGACGTTTCCATACTTCCTGCTTTGCCACTCCACGGGCAGCCGTAAAAATCTACTTTGCGCTACTTGACCTGATGGACAGAATCGAAACGGGCGAAGTAAAAGACTCAACAGCCCTTCTGGCACACCAAAAACTATTTGATGTGGGTTTTCAATCGTGGACACAACCCTACAGACACGATGAGACAGACAAAAACGTGGTAAGCGTAGAGAGATTCCGCAAACACGTCTGGTGGGTAGGAGGCAATGCACTCGATTATCGTCCGGTATTGGAGGCAGCTGTCATGATGAGTTCGGTTCCTATGATAGACGTACTCGCCGAAGTAGCCATCCGTTCGCTCTCTGTCGTATCACAAACCACTTATGACGAGGCTTTCTGGACAGAAGGCACCACTGCCGATGGGGCCGGATGGGGGCACGGTAAGCAATGCCTCGTTTGGGGATATCCTATAGATGGACTGAAAGGAACGTTCCGTATACTGAAGTACCTGCAAGGATCTCCGTGGGCCAAGCAACTCTCGCGGGAGAATGTGGAAGTAGTACTCAACTACATCCGCTGCTCTGCCTTTTATCATCATAAAGGCATCATTCCACCACTTGTAGACCGGGGAAATATGACACGCAAAAATAACCGCCGGGGGAATGTACCTTCACATATCCTGGCCAAAACATTACTGGCAGACTGGCATTCGTCACTCACTCCTGAAGAGGTAAACGAACTGAAACAGTTTGTTGATGAATCCTCCCGCCAGGATGTGCAAATGGCTTCGACACCCGATGGATACTACCACGGTACCCGTTATTTCTATAACAATGACGACCTGATAAAGAAAACCAATGATTACTATCTCTTTATCAATATGGGATCTGTACGGGTAGACGGATTGGAGAGTGCTTATCCCGGTGCAGCAGGTTATAACCTCTACAGCGCCGATGGAGTCACTCTTTTCCAACACGATGGAAGTGAGTACCGTAACATCACCGGAGCATGAAACTTACAGCCTGGCCGGGTGTCACTACACGACAAACGCTACAGAACTAAACCCAATCGAAAACTGGAGTGGATATACCAGTTCTTATGATTTCGCCGCCGGAGCAACCGATGGTAAAGGAGATTTTGCCACCGGTTTCATCTATCAGAAAATTAATGCGAAGATGAAAGGAGATCCGGATGCCTCGGAAGCCAAAGATGTAAACAAAGACATATACGGCGTACGGGCTTACAAAAGCTACTTTATGTTTGATGATATATTCCTTGCCTTAGGAGCCGGAATCACCAACCTCTCTCCGGAGAAAGAAGGGAATATCACTACCACGATTGAACAGACTTATAGTCCGGTTGCTCCTGAAATAGTAAAGAAGGGAAAAATCAGTTGGATACGCCACGGAGGTTTCACCTACGGAGTAATTCCCCAACAGACTTCAGGTGAAATGAAATGGAACCGCGAAGAACGTGCTACCAATTGGCAAAAACTTTGCAAAGCCAACACAGAACCGGAAACAACAGTACCGGTATTCCAGATGGAAATCGTACACGGACGGGAAATAAAAGATGCTACCTATGCTTATGTAGTAGATTGTAAAGGCGAATTCCCCCAAAAGATACCTGCCATACTGGCTAACAACACCCATCTGCAAGCAGCCGAAAACCCAAAAGGAACAAAGTTAGGAGCCGTTTATTTTGATACCTCCGTTACAGCAAAAGGTAAATTCGGAACATTCAAGGTATCTTCGCCCGCAGCCCTGTTTGCAGAGAAAAAGGATGGAAAACTCATTCTCACAGTAACAGATGCTTTGATGAAAAAGGATCTGAACAGCCTGACTGTATATACCTCTGTGCCCGTCAGAGGTGAAGGAGTCAGCAAACAGTCTAAGAATATCTATGAAATAAAGATTCCCCTACCGGCAGGAGCGCATTGCGGACAACCTGCTACGGTAACATTAGAATTACTCTGACAACTCTATGAATCAACCTGTATGAAACAAACGCACTTTTAAGTGGATTCATTTTCCGCCTTCTGCTCCGGTTTATACACTACTATAAATCAAGAGCAGAAATGCGGAAATTGATATAATGTAAAATCTAACTAAGCAATATTTCAAATTTAGTTCATACTATGACAGCGTTTTATTGAAACGCAAATGATCGCAGATTTTCGCAGATTAAATAGCTGCGCTATATTTGAGCGATGATATGCTTTGCGTAAATCTGCGAGTTTCTGCGTTTCAATAATAATATCATATAATTTCGAAAGATTACTTACCATTAATAAACTATCATTTTATGAAAAAGAAGCTTTTAACTTTTTTAATGGCACTGGCTCTATTAACAGGCGGCGGTGCATTGGTTCAAGCACAGACAAAAGGTACACATTCTTTCCGTCTGGGCGATAATCAATTCTGGCTGGATGATAAACCGTTCCAGATTATCTCCGGCGAGATCCATCCGTCACGTATCCCCGCAGAATATTGGAAACAACGAATACAAATGATCAAGGCAATGGGATGTAATACCGTAGCTTGCTATATCATGTGGAACTATCATGAAAGTGAACCGGGTGTATTCGATTTTCAGACAGGCAATAAGGATCTGGAAAAATTCATCCGGACTGTGCAGGAAGAAGATATGTTCCTTTTATTCCGTCCCGGACCTTATGTTTGCGGTGAATGGGATTTCGGTGGATTACCTGCTTATCTGTTGTCTACACCGGATATAAAAATCCGTTGCATGGACCCACGGTATACTACTGCTGTGGAGCGTTATGCTACTGCAATAGCCCCTATTATCAAGAAGTACGAAGTTACCAATGGCGGCCCTATCATCATGGTACAGGTGGAAAACGAATATGGAAGCTATGGCAATGACCGTACATATATGAAGTGGATTCATGATCTTTGGAGAGACAAAGGTATTGAAGTTCCATTCTACACAGCTGACGGAGCTACTCCTTATATGCTCGAAGCAGGAACACTTCCCGGTGTAGCCATCGGTCTTGACCCGGCTGCTTCAAAGGCAGAATTCGATGAGGCCCTGAAAGTACATCCCGATGCCAGTGTATTCTGTTCCGAGCTTTATCCCGGATGGCTTACTCACTGGCGTGAAAACTGGCAACACCCGTCTATCGAAAAGATTACAACGGATGTGAAATGGCTGCTTGATAATGGCAAATCGTTCAACTACTACGTGATACACGGTGGAACAAACTTTGGATTTTGGGCAGGAGCCAACTCCCCCCAACCCGGTATTTACCAACCGGACGTGACCAGCTATGACTACGATGCTCCTATCAATGAAATGGGACAGGCTACCCCCAAATATATGGCGTTACGTGAATTGACCCAGAAGTACAGTAAAAAGAAACTTGCCCCGATTCCTGCTCCGATCCCTGTCATTACATTTCCTGCAACAGAGACACAGAAATATGCAAGTATCTGGGATAACCTTCCTGCTGCTAAACCAATTGTTCAGCCACTTCCGATGGAAATGATGAATCAATATGAAGGAATGATATTGTATCGTACGAAACTGATTGGTCACAAGAGCGGTACACTCCGTGTAGATGAGGTACACGACTACGCTACTGTCTTTCTGAACGGACGCTACATCGGAAGTATTGACCGTACACTGGGACAACACTCTATTGACCTTCCAGTATCCAATGTAGAAAATCCGGTACTTGATATCCTGGTAGAGAGTATGGGACGCATTAACTTTGCCGCACAGATGATTGACCGTAAAGGTATCACCGACCGTGTCACTCTGAACGGAATGACATTAATGAATTGGGACGCATTTAATATCCCCATGTCTACAGAGTATGTATCCAAACTGAAACAAACCGACACTGTGCGTCCGGGTATGTTCTTCAAAGCCACTGTACAACTGGATAAAGCCGGAGATTGCTACATCGACATGAAAGACTTTACAAAAGGACTTGTTTATGTCAACGGACACAACCTGGGACGCTTCTGGAATGTGGGTCCTCAGTACCGTCTGTATTGTCCGGGAGTCTGGTTGAAAGAGGGTATAAACGAAATCATCGTCTTTGACATGCACCAGACAGAACCAGGAGTAATAAAAGGAGTAAAAACACTGGAATAAAAACAACAAAACCAGGGTGCACCCTGTATAAATTGGCATATTTTGTCTGTAATAGGGGGCATTTTTGTCCGAATACACTATTGTAGCATTCACCAATACACAGAGTGCAGCCTGGTTCAAACCAAATACATTTTATTTGCACAACCGGAATGAGAGATAAACTTCACATCTCCATACCGCAAATTTATCAAGTCATTAATTTTTTAATCTTAGAAAAGCTATGAACACAGAAACGTTACATTTTAAATTTCTAAAAGTGTTTTGCTGTGTATTGCTACTGCAACTGGGATGGAGCCATGCGCTCGGAGCTGTGACAGAAGCAAATCAGACCCGCCAGATACAGGGTGTGATCACTGACAGTCAGGGAGAAACCTTACCTGGCGTAAATGTATTGGTAAAGGGTACATCCATTGGAGCTATCTCCGATATCGATGGTAAATTCACTTTGCAAGTACCGTCACCCAAATCCGTATTGATTATCTCTTATATAGGATATGAAACATACGAAGTGATTGTGGGTAACAAAACATCATTCAACATCGTACTGGAAGACCAGATGAATGCATTGGATGAAGTAGTAGTAGTGGCCTACGGATCACAAAAGAAACAAACGGTAACCGGTGCCGTAAGTATGATGAAAAGCAGTGAACTGGTGGCTGCTCCGGTAGCCAACGTAACCAACACACTGGTTGGTAAATTGCCGGGAGTAGTTACTCAACAGCCGGGTGGACGCCCCGGTGAAGATGCTGCCACTATCCTGATTCGTGGTAAGTCTACCTTCAACGATGCCTCTCCTCTTATTATTATTGACGGTGTAGAGCAAGAATCATTCTCACAGCTTGATGCAAATGAGATTGAGAGCCTTTCCGTATTGAAAGACGCTTCGTCTACTGCCGTATATGGTATCCGTGGTGCAAACGGTGTTATCCTGATCACTACTAAAAGAGGTAAAGAAGGAAAGCCAAAAATCTCAGTTACCGCTAATTGGGGATTACAGCGTCCTACACAGATTCCCGAATTTTTAGGTTCATATGAACACCTGGTACTTCGTAAAAAAGCATGGGAGAATGATGGAAAAGATCCGTTGCAGCAAGATAACGGACTGCTCACAGATGAATCATTAGAAGGTTTCCGATTGGGAGAAGATCCCTATCGTTATCCGGACGTAAACTGGTATGACGAAATGGTAAACAAAAGAGGTGCCCTGCAACAACAGTATAATATCAACATTTCCGGAGGTACCAAAGCAGTGAAATACTTTATCTCACTGGGATACTTGAATCAGGGTGGTATGTTCAAATATACCGACCTGCAGAAAGACTACAATCCTCAGGTGTACTATCGTCGTTTCAACTTCCGTTCAAACATCGATTTAAATATCAACAAGTACCAGACCTTATCTGCCAATATCTCCGGCCGTTCAGGTGAAATGAACGGATTCAAAGGTGCATCAGGCAGTTACTTCCAGGGATTGATCGCCAAAGAACCCTGGAGACATCCTATCTATAATCCGGATGGTTCTATTGCCGCTGTACAAGGTTCGGGTAATCCGCTTACCAGCATTGCATACAGTGGATATGAAAACTCAAAAACTAACTATTACGACATTGTAGGAACTTTGCACAATGACCTGAGCTTTATCACAAACGGCTTGTCATTTGATATGAGTATATCATTCAATAACAATTTCGGCTCAACAAAAAAATATACAGATGGTATTGATACTTATTATTATGAGCCCAACACCGGACGTTATGACCAGTTAGGTGAAGACTCGCCCTTCCGCTTTAGTGAAGATAAAAAGACCGATCCAATGCGACGCACTAACTTACAACTGAAGGTAGGCTACGGACGCAGTTTCGGCAAACATAATATCAACTCCATATTAGTTTACAACCAACAGAAAACAACGAGTGGAAGCAGTATACCAAGTGCGTTGATGGGATATGCCACCCGCGTAGAATATGGTTTTGCCGATAAATACCTGGGTGAAGTCAGCCTGGGATATAATGGCTCAGAAAACTTTGCCAAAGGTCATCGCTTCGGATTCTTCCCATCCGGCTCATTGGGATATGTGATCTCCGAAGAAGCATTTATGGAGAAAGTGAAAAAAGTTATCCCGTATTTAAAGGTAAGAGGTTCAGTGGGTCTGGTTGGTAACGACAAATCAAAAGACCGTTTCCTCTATATGGGTGAGTTTACCGGACAAGGTATATACGCAGGAGGAGGAATTCCCAGCTTTGGTTTCGGTACAACCAATCCTTCAACCAACGGAGGTATCTATGAAAAAAGAAACGAAAATAAACTATTGACCTGGGAAACGGCTTTGAAAGGCAATATCGGTCTGGAAGCCCGTTTGTTCTCAAATGATCTGTTGAGTTTTACAGTAGACGTATTTAAAGAACACCGTAAAGACATTCTTCTTCAGGGACGTTCCACTCCACAAATCATTGGTTTATCCAGCCCTTACCTCAATGTAGGTGAAGTGAAGAACTGGGGATATGAATTTGAACTCTCTCACCGTCACCATATCGGAAAGGTAGACTACTATATCCGTGGTAACTACAGTTTTGCACGCAACGAAGTTATCAATTATGATGACCCTGCAGGAACACCCGATTATCAAAAGATAGCCGGATTCAGAATAGACCAGTTCAGAGGATATCAGGTACTCGGATTTTTCCAGAACGCAGAAGATATTAAAAGCTCACCTGATCAGACAACTTTAGGAGGTCCTATCATTCCGGGTGACCTGAAGTATTGGGACCGTAACGGAGATGGCTCTCTGACAGATGCAGATAAAGTAGCTATCGGCTATTCACGTATACCTGAAATCATGTACTCCATCACTCCGGGTATTATCTGGAAAGGATTGGAAATATCCGTTCAGTTCCAGGGAGCTGCCCATGCTTCTGTATTGTTTGCCGGAAATGCCGGTTATGAATTTGGAGGCGGTGCAGGAGGTGGACAGGTTTCAGAAGTTCACAAGAACTACTGGACTCCCGATAATCCTAACGCAGCGTATCCGTCACTACACATGGCAGCAAAACACAGCAACAAGAACATCAACTCATTCCATTTGAAATCTGCCGATTACATTCGCTTGAAGAACGTGCAGATTACTTACTCATTCCCTTCCAAAATCTATCGTAAACTGGGAATGACAGGACTGAAAGCTTATTTGAATGGAAGTAACCTCTACACATGGTCCAAGATTGACAACTTCGACCCGGAAACTGTAAACAACAGCGGAGAGGTTTATCCGCAACAAAGTGTCTATAATTTTGGTGTAAACATTAACTTTTAATCAATTATGAAAAAACTATTTATCATATATGTAATAGCGGCTTCTATAGGCTTCTCTTCCTGTACGGGATTGTTTGGGGAAGGGCAGCTGGATATGGCTCCGGTAGAAGACATCAATGAGGATAAAATATTTTCGGACTATGCTATGTTCCGTCAATATGCAGATCAGACTTATTCTTATATGCCCGGTCATCTGGGACGTTTGTGGAACTCATTGGTTTCCTCTATGGGAGATGAATCACGTAATAAGGGAGGATGTACCGCTATTTTCAACAACGGAGCATGGGACGGTACCCAAATGGAATCAAGCAACAAAATGTTTGATGCCAATAATGAGATTTCAACTATGTGGCAGAATATGTACATTGGTATCCGAAAAACCAATAAAATTATCGAAAATATAGACAGGATACCTAATTTCCCGTCACAAGAGATCAGAGACCGTTGTCTGGGAGAGGCTTACTTCCTGCGTGCTTTCTTCTACTTCGAACTGATCAAACGTTGGGGAGGTGTACCTATCATTGATCATACATTGACTTTGAATAAAGATAATCTGGACTTACCACGCGACACCTATGAAAAGTGTGTTGAATTTATCGTAAATGATTGTAACACAGCTGCCAATGGCCTACTTCCCCTAAAGTATGCCGATGCAGACAACGGACGCGCTTCAGTAGGAGCGGCAAAAGCGCTGAAATCAAGAGTACTGTTGTACGCTGCCCGCCCCTTGCACAATCCTTCCAACGACATAACAAAATGGGAAAAAGCAGCCAAAGCAGCCAAAGATGTAATCGACCTGAAACTCTATACGCTCTATCCCGATTATGTAAACATGTTCTTCCAGCCGGTTTGCAGCGAAATCATCATGAATCGTCCGCGTATCAAAATGAACTTTGAACAGGGACATACCAACGGAAGTACATTCTGGACTCGTTTCATTGCTACACAAGGATATGACGGATGGGCAGGAGAATGGGTAACTCAAAATATGGTTGACATGTTTGAAGACTCTAAAGGCTATCCAATTACGAATTCTAAGATTTACAAAGACGAAGATCCATATGCAAACAGAGACCCCCGTCTGGATATGTGCGTACTGCGTAATGACCGGTTCTGGTATAATCGTAAACTGGAATTTTGGGTATCAGCCAATGGAAAAGAAACAGGACGTGACAAAGGAACCACTCATATCAATGTATTGGGTTATGCCATAGCCAAATTCTGGCCGGAAGCACATCAACGATATAAAGGTACTTCCACCTACATGAACTATATCTTCTTCCGCTATGCAGAGATTCTGCTGAACTTTGCCGAAGCACAGAATGAAGTAGGAGGTCCGGAAAGTTCACTGGAAGGACTCTCTGTAAGGGACGTACTGACAGAACTCAGAGGACGTGTGGGGCAAGTACCTGTACCGACAGATATTTCGGATACAAAAGAAAAAATGCGTGAGCGTATCTACAATGAACGGAGTGTGGAACTTTGTTTTGAAGAACATCGCTGGTATGATGTACTATCCTGGCATAAAGGAGTAGAATATTTCAATAAAGATATCTATGGTATCCGCGTAGTAAAGAATACAGATGGAACCTTCACTTATTCTCGTGAAAAATATGAAACTCCTACATTCAAAGAACACATGCATCTCTATCCGATACCTAACAACGAAGTATACAAAAGTGCCGTATTGGAACAAAACCCGGGATGGAAATGATGATGGTATAAACCCTAAAATATGATTCAAATGAAGAGATTTATATATTTGTGCACGTTTCTGTGTGCACTGCTTCTATCGGTAATGCCGGTAAAAGCACAAAAGACCCAAAAAAGCTCAACAGTAACCGTTGAGGGTATTGTGGTCGATGAAAATAATGTCCCTATGCCCGGTATTACAGTTAACGTTCAGGAAAAACAAACAGATGCTGTGACCGATGAAGATGGTAAATTCTATATGTTACTTGATCCGTCGGATGTACTGGTAGTTAACTTAAAAGGGTACCGTCCGGTTGTTACACGCCTTAACAACCAATCAGTTTACACATTGAAACTGGTAAAGTACATGACCCACGAAGATGAAATGATTGGTGTATCTTATGGAGAACAATCTAAGAGGAGTATGACTTCGGCTGTATCAAGTATTGGTACCGATGTAATTGAAAAAAACACAGTAACCAATATTGAACAGGCAATGAATGGAACTTTATCCGGACTTTATTCACTGAAAAACGGAGGTGAAAAATTCGGTAAGAGTAACTATACTTTTTATGTACGTGGTATGGCAACCAATGCCAATGCTAAACCTCTGATTTTAGTTGACGATATAGAAGCCAACATTGACTTGATGGATTTCAATGAAGTGGAAAGTATCTCTGTACTGAAAGATGCGTCGGCTTTGGCCATGTATGGTATGCGCGGAGCCAACGGTGTCATTCTGATAAAAACAAAACATGGTAGTGAAGTAAAACACTCCATTAATGTGGACATCCGCGCAGGATTCCAGACAACAGAGAGAATGTCCGATCGGTTGAATGCCTATCAATACACCACTCTCTATAATGAAGCATTAAGAAATGACGGTTCGGCACCAATGTATAATCCCGATATGTATCTCCGTGCAGACAGAGATTCCTATCTTTATCCGGACGAAAACTACAAAGACCGTTTCATTGGTAAAAACTCCCCCTTCCAGCACTATAACTTTTCGGCTTCGGGAGGTAACGGACTGGCACGTTATTTTGTAACTGCCGGTTATATGAAACAGGAAGGTATCTTCAAAGATGCTGCTGCCAATAACACATACGAACGTTTCAACTACCGTTCAAATCTGGATATTAACCCGATTAAGGGAATGCTGTTCAATATTCTGGTTTCTGCAGCTATTGACAAGAGTTCGGCTGCTAACACAGGTTCGGAAGTACCTGCCGCTACTAATTCCGTATTTAACACTCTGATGACTCTGCCGGCAAACGCTTTCCCAATGTTCAATAAAAACGGATCACTCGGAGGTACTTCTGAGTATCAGACGAATCCTTACGGACTTTTGAACCGTCACGGTTATCGTAAAGACGAATCTCGTCTGCTCAATGTACAGGTAAAAGGTAAATATGACCTGGATATGTTGTTACCAGGGCTTTCGGTTGATGCTTATTATGGTTTCGAAAACTTCAATATGCAGTACCTGAGCATCAATAATACGTATGCTGTATTCCAGGAAAACGCAGATGGCACTTATACACAGTTTGGTAAAGATGAATATAAGAACAGCCGTAAATCAGAGATGATGGGCGGATTCTACCGTTACAATACACTGGGCGCAGGAGTCAACTATAACCATACTTTCGGAGATGTACACGATCTGGCAGTCCGCTTGTTCTATAATCACTCCAGCGAAACAGTTCCGGGCGATAATCCCGATTACAAATATCAGGGGCTGGCAATGCGTGCACAATATGGTTTCAACAAACGTTACTATGCAGAGGTTACAGCTTCCTATCAAGGTTCCAGTAATTACAAAAGCGGAAAACGTACCGGACTTTTCCCTGCTATCGGATTGGCATGGGTTGCTTCGGATGAGAAATGGCTCCAATCAGTAGAAGCAATCGATTTTTTGAAGTTCAGAGCATCTTATGGTATAAACGGTAACGACCAGACCGGCGGACGCCGTTTCCCTTATCGCCAAGAATTTACCTCCGGAGGCGGATATGCATTCGGTAACCCCAACGGAAGTACAGATGGCTCACAAGAAGGAACATTGGCCAATCCCAACGAAACATGGGAAAAGTCATACAAACTCAATGTAGGATTCGACCTTGAACTCTGGAAAGGTCTTTCATTGACAATGAACTATTTCAATGAAAAACGCCGTGACGTATTGGTAGATTACTCTAATATCGTTCCTTCACTGATTGGTATCGGTCTGTCCAAATACAACGGCGGATCAATTGATAACCAGGGTATCGACCTGAACATCCTTTATAACAAACAATACAAGGATGGCGGATTCTTTATCGGAGGAAATATGGTATGGGCAAAAAACAAAATTATCGACTTAAAAGAAGTAGCTTACAAATATGCTCACCAATACCGTAAAGGACACTCTATTGGTACACAATTCGGTTTTCAGACCAATGGATTGTATACCAATGCCGATCAACTGGTCAATGCTCCTACAGGCTCTTTCGGAGCGCCTGTATTAGGTGATATCATCTACAAAAACCAAAGCCCGGAGGATGATAATGTAATTGATGAGTCTGATAAGGTAGCATTAGGAAATACCCTGCCGGAAATTATTTTCGGTGCTACATTAGGTGGTAACTATAAAGGATTTGATATTCAGTGTAATCTGGAAGGATCAGCCTTATTCTCTACTTTTTATACTCCGAATAAGTTTACTCCTTACGCTTACGAGAACCGTTGGAATCCGGCTAATCCTACCGTACAGACAGCATATCCGGGTCTGAGTATCTCTCGTGATTACAATACACAGACTTCTGATTTCTGGGAGAAAAAGACCTCCATGCTTCGCATTTCGTCGGCAGAGGTGGGATACACATTCCCCAAGCAACTGGTAAGAAAAATATTCCTTTCTTCATTACGTCTTTATGTGAATGCAAACAATCTGTTTACTTTCTCAAATGCAATTGACGGTCGTAACCCGGAAGCTATGAATGCCGGATATTCTGAATATCCTCTACTGAGAACATTCTCGGTTGGTATATCTATAAAACTTTAAAAACACTACGATTATGAAAATCAATAAATATATTATAGGTTTAGGTTTGACTTTCTCTTTTCTTTTCGCCGGCTGTGATTCATTTCTGGACCCGGAGAAAGACGGTAAACTGGGAGAAGACGACATATGGAATGAAACCCGGCGAGCTTTCGGATTCATGAACGATGCGTACAACAAACTACCCAGCGGCTACAACCGGATTGATAACGCCATGTTGGCAGCAGGATGCGATGAAGCAGTACACTCGGACGTGACAAGCGATATCAAAGGTTTCAACAATGGTACATGGGATTCTTATTTCCTTGTAGAAAACGTATGGACTAAAAACTATGAGGGAATCCGGATCGTAAACCGATTCCTTGAAAAGATTGATGAACTTAAAATGCCGGTAAAGCCGACTACTTCCGGAACGAATGAAGAGTTGGTCCGCACCCGCGAACGTATGAAAGGAGAAGCCCACTTCCTGCGTGCTTATTTCTATTTTGAATTAATCAAACGTTACGGTGGTGTACCATTGATTACAAAATCATTGACGGCTGAAGAAGCCCAACAAGTAACACGTGCATCCTATGACGATTGTATGAAACAGATTATCGCTGACTGTGATACTGCTGCCAACCGGTTACCGGAACAATACAAAGGAAGTTCCGAAAGTGTAGGGTTCGATGATAAGAAAGAATTAGGACGCCCCACTACCGGTTCTGCTTATGGTTTGAAATCACGTGCACTTCTCTATTGGGCAAGTCCGTTGAACAATCCTAATAATGATAAGCAACGTTATAAACTCGCGATTGATGCCGCTCAAAAAGTTGTTGAATCGGCATTCAGATATAAGTTGATGGCTTTTACTGATGAAGATGAAACCTTTACCGACTTGTATGCCGTTAGTGAAAACTTCCTGCAATATCATCGGGAGATAGTATTCTCTACCAAATATAACACTACAACAAGTGTAGAAAGCCAGAATTCCCCACTCACTATGGGAGGAAAGGGATTGACGAATCCGACGCAGAACCTGGCAGATGCTTTCGGTATGGCTAACGGAAAAGGGATCAACGAACTGGGATCAGGATATGACAAAGATCATCCTTATGTAGGACGCGATCCGCGCTTCTATATGACTTTTGCTTATGACGGTTCTACATTTACAGTAAATGACAAAACTCAGACTATTGAAACATTTGAAGGTGGAAAAGATGCGACTGCTACTAATAAAACCGCTACTAAAACCGGATATTACCTGAAGAAGCTTCTTTCACCGCAAGCTGTATGGGATGGACGAACCAATAATATCACCCGTACCTGGATATTGATGCGTTATGCTGAAGTGTTGTTGAATTGCGCGGAGGCAATGAATGAATATTATGACACACCAAGTGCTGCACCCAAAGATTCAATCTATAAAGTAGTAGAACTTATACGTAAACGTGCTCAACTGAATCCATATAGACTACCTGCCGGACTAAGTAAAGAAGAGATGCGTGAAGTGATACGTAATGAACGCCGCGTAGAACTGGCATTCGAGGAACACCGCTTCTTTGACATTCGCCGCTGGCGTTTACTAGATAATCCAACGGAAAAGGCAAACTATCTGAAAATAGAAGGTATGCAAATTGTAAAGGATGCCAATGATGAACCTACTTATAAAAAATACACCGTAGAAAACCGGGTATTTGATGAACGAATGTATCTCTATCCAATTCCACAATCAGAGATATTGAAAGCGCCGGGAATCACCCAGAACCCGGGATGGTAATTCAAATTATAGTTATATGATACTACAGAAAAAGCTGCTTCAATTACGAGGCAGCTTTTTTTGTAGTATCACATAACTTATTTCAAAGCTTCAAACAAAATGTTTCATTACTTCAAACAAAGTGTTTCAAAGCATGAAACAAGACAAAAGGATAATGGGGTTAATCTTCTTCTGACTCTTCACTCTTGTTTTTACCTTTTCTACAATTCTGTGGAGATACACCATAGAATGATTTAAAACACTTACTAAAATAACGGGGCGATGAAAAGCCCAGCTGATAGGATATCTCAGAAACATTCAGATTGGGCTGATTAGTAATCAAATACATCGCTTCTTCAAGCTTTATTTTAAGCGTCAACTCATTGGGAGTAAGTCCGGTTATTTCCTTTATTCTGAGATACAATTTACTCCGGCCAATACCCAATTCGGCAGCCAATACATTCATATCAAACTCAATATCCTCAAAATATTTTCGGATAATAGCAGTAGCACGATCTATTAATTCCTGATCCTGCTCATTGATGGCATTAGAAACAACCGGTGTCTTAGAAACATGATTAAATCTTTCAAGCAACATTCTACGGGTCCGTACCAGATTATTGCAACGTGATACAAGTACTTTGATATTAAACGGTTTTGTTACATAATCATCTGCACCAAACATATATCCTTCAACCGTATATTCCACAGAGGTTTGCGCCGTAAGTAAAACAACCGGAATATGTGATACGTCCAGACTGTTTTTAATTTTATGGCACATCTCTTTACCAGACATCTCCGGCATCATCACATCACTTAAAACAATATCGGGGTGTAACTCGCGCGTAGCTTCAAAACCCTCTTTACCATTGGTAGCTTTGTATACATGATAAATAGGAGCGAAGATATCTTCCAACATTTCCAATATCTCCAGATTATCCTCTACAATAAGAATACTGGGCTTATTATCAGAATCCTTCGATTCAATATCCATTTCTCCGGCTTTCTCTTCATTAGTAAGCTCCTGCTCTTTAACCGGTTCCTCCAGCATTAACTCCTCCAAAGCCAGATCTTCCAATACTCCATCTTTTATCAGATGGAAATTGGATTCACTATCACTCAAAACCTCTTTTGGGAAATGTTCATTGCCTGTCAGCAACGTAACAATGAAAACACTACCCTGACCAACTTCACTTTCAACCCGGATGTTTCCCTTATGCAACTCCACAATTCCTTTGGATACAGCCAATCCGATACCTGTACCCAACGTAAACTCTGAACTCTGTCCGTCAACCTGATAAAAACGATCAAATATCTTGTGAATAGATTCCTTGGAGATACCCACACCATCGTCTTCTACCCGTATTTCCACTTCATTCTTGATTTTCCGGATAGAAACAGTAATACTGCCTTTTGCTTTGGTGTATTTAAAGGCATTAGATAAAAGATTGAATATTACCTTCTGCAACTGAACCGGATCAAACCAAAGATTCAGTTTTTCCTCCATATGTTCGAACTTATAGTTAACAGAATGTTTCAAGGCATATTCATAAAAAGACATATAGATCTCTTTAGTGAAAGATACAATATCCATATATTCCACTTTCAGCTTCAGGAATCCTTGTTCTTGTTTTCGAAAATCAAGTAACTCTGACACCAGATCACGCATATGTCTGGCATTCTTATAAATTTTAAGTACCCGGTTGTAGACGGATGGATTGAGTTTATTAAGTTGCAACAATAGTTCTACCTGTACAATAATAAGGGTAAGCAGTGTACGGAACTCATGCGAAATGTTGGTAAAGAAACGAAGTTTTGTCTGATTTAATTCTTCAATATATTCTTTTTCCTTTCTTTCATATTCTAATGAGGCCTTTAACTTTGCCTGCCGCACATTAAAGCGGAAAATAGCATATAAAATACCTACCACCAATAATGCGTAAAGCAGATAAGCCCAAACTGTAGCATAAAATGGCGGATTAATTTTGATGCCAAGTTCAATTTGTTTTGTTTCCGTTTTGGCATCTTCCATACCTCCCGAACAAGCAGACGATATTTCCCCGGACTTAAATTAGTATAACTGATAGTAGTAGAATGTGCCGGAAGCCAGGTATCATCAAGTCCTACCAACTTATATTCATACTGAAAATCGTTATTAGAAACATAGTTTGAAGTAGCAAATTCGATAAACAGGTTGTTTTTATTGTAATCAAGTTCAATCTCCTTATAGTTGGATAAAGCCGAAGAAAGAATACCAGATCCATCTCCCGGTCTGACCTCCCTGTTGGATATCCAAAGCTTATCAAAATAAAGCTGGTATTCTTTTTTAGTGGTATAAAGTAACTGTTCATAAAGGGATGTCAATCCATCAATTCCACCAAAGAAAACCTCTCCGTCTTTGGTAGAACAGACACTTGAACCTTGGTTAAAACTCATTTGAGGTATTCCGCAAACATGTTTCAATGTTCTGGTTTCAGGATCAAAAAAGGAAACTCCTTTGTTATGCAGTACCATAAGATGATCATAAGGTGATTCGGCTATATAATAACAATAGTTGCTCTGTAAATCTCCCTTTTCTGCTGTAAAATTTCTGAATGTATCCGTCTCGGGAAGATAAAGGAACAATCCGGAACCTAAAGTCCCGAAAAAAAGTTTCCCCTTACTATCCTCTAAAATATGAGTAATTCTAAATTTACCAATAGAAGTAGAATCCTCCATTACAGCATTGTATTCTTTTATTTTATTATTATTCAAATCAATCCGTACCACTCCTCCGTCCGATTTAGCAATCCACATCCTATCTTTGCTATCAATCAAAAAAGTTTCATAATAAAACTTCCTTTCTACTGCCCGGTTAATTACCTCATTAGCAGAAAGAGAAGAGAACGTCTCACTTTTCAAATCCATACTACAAACTCCTGCCTGAGTCAGTACAATGAGTTTATCTTTATAAAATTGTATATCGTTCACAATATCGTTGGGCAATGAAGCAGGCTCTCCCGGATTATTCTTCAAAACCTTGACCGTTTGGGATTTTATATCAAATATATTAAGTCCACCGGTATGCGTACCAATATATAGCAGATCTTTATCTTTTAGATATTTAATACATTTCAGATTATTATGACTAATGCTTCTGGGGTTATCTTCCTGCATGAAACTCTTGAATTGTTTCGTTTGGCGGTTAAAGAAATTAAGCCCTCCTCCTTCAGTACAAATCCATAGATTACCGTTTTTATCTTCTGCCATCTTACCTACGAAAGGAAAACTAAGATAGTTGGGGTTATTTCGCCCTATCGCTCCATAGAAATGGTAAATATCGGCTCTCGGGTTAAAATGATTAATACCACCAAAATAGGTTCCTACCCAGATATTCCCTTGTAAATCTCTATAAAGACCAAAAACAGACGAATGACTTAGACTATAGGGAACATTGTCTATTTGAGTATAACATTTCCATTTATCAGTAATAGGATCATATTTATTTAACCCATAAAATGTGCCAATCCATATATTTCCGAATTCATCCTCAACAACACTTCTCACATGATCATCGGAAATCCCATTCTTACCCGGTGAATAACGGAAGTTTGTTATCTGATTCTGAGATGAAATCCGATAAGCACCACTCGCATCCGTACTTACCCACAAATCATTTCTCTTACTCTTATACAGGTATTTCACAAAAACACCAGATAACACCACTTTCGGAGAATCGGGTGCATCGAATGGTATAGACAATAAATTATTTTCTGTCCCTACCCACAAATATTCATTATCAGCCGTAAAGATACAACTTCCGTTTCCCAGGCCCGGATCTATATCACAAAACTTACGCAAACCTTCTTTACCCTCCAGATAATAAAATATAGCATGATCGGATATCACCCAAAGCGTATCGTTTGAATAGCAAATACCATTAATTTCTTTTTGTGCCAAACAGGTAAATTGCTGTGTTGAAACATTGTATTTCACCAGATCGTGTCCAGCCCGTAAGTAGATAGCACCTTTCTTATTACCACAAATTGAATAGATTTCATTCTGGGTCAATCCCTTATTATTTTGTGAAGGGCGAAAGGCGGTAATCTCACGTCCGTTGTATCTATTCAGTCCTTCAAATGAGCCAAACCACATAGCTCCTATTTCATCCTGATAAAAAGAGAAAATACTGATTTGCGTTAATCCATCTTTTACCCCCAAATGATGGAAATACACATCATTTGCTTTGGAAGATGAAAAGAAACCGAAACAAAAAACAAATATCAGCAGAGTTTTTATCGCTATTCTATTTAATTGATCATGTATTTTTTTTGTCATAACAAGCGAAGTTTTTTGTCTTTTAGTATTAGTTATACATAAGAAGCAAAAATAAGCATTTAGAATGAATTATACAATAAGTCTTTCAATTTACTATAAACAAATTAAAGAAGCAATAGCCATCATCAACTAAATCAAAAAAGCGGCTCACCTTGCTGGATGAGCCGCTTATCAAAAAACGTATAATAATCTATTAATAGTTTTCTTTCTTTACTTCAAAATAAGCTTGCGGGTGCAGACATGCCGGACAAACTTCGGGAGCCTCTTTACCAATAGTAATATAGCCACAATTACGGCATTGCCATACAACTTCACCTTCTTTGGCAAATACAGAAGCTGTCTCAATGTTATTTACAAAAGCGCGATATCTTTCTTCATGTCCCTTTTCAGCAACAGAAATATTGCGGTACATGGCAGCAATTTCATAAAAACCTTCTTGTTCGGCAACATCAGCAAAATGAGGATAATCCTGTGACCATTCTTCATGTTCACCAGCAGCAGCTTCGAGCAGATTATTGAGAGTAGTACTGATAACACCAGCCGGATAACTGGCAGTAATTTCTACCATGCCACCTTCCAGATACTTAAACATACGTTTTGCATGCTCTTTTTCCTGATCAGCTGTTTCAGTAAAAATAGCTGCGATTTGTTCATAACCTTCTTTTTTTGCAACACTTGCATAATAAGTGTAACGCATTCTTGCCTGTGATTCGCCAGCAAACGAAGTCAGTAGATTTTTCTCAGTCTGAGTACCTTTAATACTTTTAGCCATAATAGTCTTATATATTTAATTAATTAGTAGATTACGCTTGTATTTGTTTATTTATAACACAAATATACGGAATTAGTTCAAAACAAGTCCTTCTTTCTTTATAAATAAAATCTATGAAATCATTGATAAAATTTATCATTTACAAATAATATGCTCCAAAACATGTTATTAGATTTATTTTATGTAATTTTGCAATCCTTATTTAGCAAAATCAGTAAAATCACATCGTAAATCTATATATGCACTAATTATATTGTATCGTTAAAATGAAAGTCTTAGAATTCAAACCCAAGCTGTTTTCTACACTCAAAAATTACTCGAAAGAAACATTTACAGCCGATCTCATGGCCGGGATTATTGTTGGTATTGTAGCCCTCCCATTAGCCATTGCATTTGGTATTGCCTCCGGTGTATCTCCCGAAAAAGGTATTATCACTGCTATCATTGCAGGATTTATCATTTCACTATTGGGTGGTAGTAAAGTACAGATAGGTGGTCCGACAGGAGCATTTATCGTTATTATCTATGGTATTATCCAGCAATATGGAGAAGCTGGACTCATTGTAGCTACTCTAATGGCAGGTGTAATACTCATCCTATTAGGAGTATTCAAGTTAGGAGCAGTTATTAAGTTTATTCCTTATCCCATCATTGTAGGTTTCACAAGTGGTATTGCCGTAACCATTTTCACCACACAAATAGCTGACATCTTCGGACTGACTTTTGGGAATGAAAAAGTTCCGGGAGATTTTGTAGGAAAATGGATGATTTATTTTCGTCATTTTGATACAATTAACTGGTGGAATACTATTGTAAGTATTGTAAGTGTTATAATTATTGCTGTCACTCCAAGATTTTCAAAAAAGATACCGGGATCTCTGATTGCTATTATTGTAGTGACAATTGCTGTATACCTCATGAAAATTTACGGAGGAATTGATTGTATTGATACAATTGGTGATCGTTTTACCATTAAATCCGAATTACCCGATGCCGTTGTTCCTGCACTGGACTGGGAGGCCATTAAAAATCTGTTCCCGGTAGCAATTACAATTGCTGTATTAGGTGCTATTGAATCGTTACTTTCGGCCACAGTAGCCGATGGTGTAATAGGAGACCGTCACGATTCAAATACCGAACTGATAGCTCAGGGTGCAGCCAATGTCATCGCTCCTTTATTTGGAGGTATACCTGCCACAGGTGCTATTGCACGTACTATGACGAATATCAATAATGGTGGAAAAACGCCTGTAGCCGGAATTATTCACGCTGTTGTATTACTACTTATCTTACTATTCCTGATGCCATTGGCACAATATATTCCTATGGCATGTCTGGCAGGTGTGCTGGTTATTGTTTCTTATAACATGAGTGGATGGCGCACGTTCAAAGCATTGTTGAAAAATCCAAAATCAGATGTCACCGTATTGCTTATCACCTTCTTCCTGACCGTTATTTTTGATCTGACAATTGCTATCGAAGTAGGTTTGATCATTGCTTGCGTACTGTTTATGAAACGTGTCATGGAAACAACCAAAATATCTGTCATCACCGATGAAATAGACCCAAACTCAGAATTGGATATTGCTGTTAGTGAAGAACATCTGATTATTCCAAAAGGAGTGGAAGTATATGAAATCAATGGTCCATATTTCTTTGGTATTGCAACACAATTTGAAGAAGTAATGGCACAATTGGGAGACCGTCCCACTGTACGTATCATTCGTATGCGTAAAGTTCCGTTCATCGATTCAACTGGTATTCACAACTTATCCAATCTGTGCAGGATGTCTCAAAAAGAAAAAATTACAATTGTACTTTCAGGAGTAAATGACAAAGTACATAAAGTTTTGGAGAAATCAGGATTTTATGAATTACTGGGAGAAGAAAATATCTGTCCGAATATAAATGTAGCACTGGAAAGAGCAAAAGATATCATAAGTGTACAAACCATAAACACAGAGAAGTAAACTCAGAATAGCTTTTAATTTATATATACTTTACTATAATAACATCCCCATGTTTTATATCAGAACATGGGGATGTTGTATTATAAAACATAGGGATGTTTTCAATTCCTTCTTCTAATAAGAAGCAGATGCGGAAATACCTGCTCCAGTTAATAAAGATAATATTCTATCTAATTCTTCATGTGTAGCTTTCTGCAAATCATGGTCAGGAGTTTCACGATCAATCGTATAAATCATCACTTGCCGGGGAGCAATCTCCTTTATCATTTCTAACCAGGGTAATACATACTTATCAGAAGTATTATTCACATCTTGTCCCCGATAAGTACCTTTCATAAACATTGTCTGGATAATACAGTTTCCTTTAAAAGCTTTCAGATTATCAATTATCTCTGATACAGAATATTTACCAGCAGGACGGTCAATTAGATGAATATAATCACTATCCACTGTATCCAGTTTTAAAATATTATTATCTATCTTATTCAATGCTTCGAATACAGCCGGACGATGAATAAACGTTGAATTACTCAATACGCTCACTTTTGCTTTCGGGAAATACTTATCACGAAGAGCCAGCGTATCTTCAATAATTTCCGGAAAATGAGGATGTGCCGTAGGTTCACCATTCCCGGCAAAAGTCAGCACATCAGGAAAAGGACCATTTACCAGCATATCTTTCAAACGGATTTCAAGTGCTTCACGTATTTCCTCACGAGTAGGCAAGGGCTTAGAAGGGCGATGATCTGCATTAAAACCACATTCACAATAGATACAATCAAACGAACATACCTTTCCATCGGAGGGTAAAAGATTTATTCCCAAAGATACTCCCAAACGGCGGGAATGAACAGGGCCAAATATAGGGGAAGGATAAATAACAGTCATGATGAGATTTTACAATTTGACGATTTACAATTTACGATTGATAATACTATCATGCAAATATATTAAAACTTCAGGCGTAATTGCATCTGTAAGTCTGCTTTTTTATTATTTCGTATCAAGTCATATCCGGAACCTATTTCATTACGATCATAGTATATCGTTTGTCCCATCCTAATTATCATCATCCAATGTGTATTCAGATCATAGCGCATATTGATTGCCAGATGTATTCCTTTACCCTGAAACGAAGGAGTGTAAAAAGTATAAAGCAAACCTTTTTCTGCAACGTATACACGGGTATCATAATTATCGGTATGAAAGAAGCTTCCTTGTAGTTCAGCCTTAGCGGAATACAGGATAAACGGTAAGCTATCATTTGCGTAATCTGATAACCCTGACCGGCTACTTCCCCTGAAGAGTGGAAGTTATTATAATCAACCGTTGTACGAAGGGAAAACAAATCATCCGGTGAATAGTTCAGCCGGTAGCGCAACCGATGGTGATAAGTTGGCAGAGTAATTTCACCATTCGTTCCGGTCACATCTCTTTCTTTTCGTTTATAACGATAATTCAGATACATAGTAAGTTCTCTATGAGGAGTAAAGTTCATTTGTAACACTCCATCAATACCTTGCGAAGGTTTACTTATCTTGTACTTCCACCAGGGAAAAGAGAATAAATCTATAGATGCAAAGAATTTCCAATGACGAAAAGGAAATATTTCACCGGCAAAATACCAGCCATTTTCATTCTGTACATTACTACCTTCGCCAAACGAACGGGCAAACATTGCCCAATAATCATGTGTATAATAACGATGTATCAACAATAAATTGGCTCCTTGTACAGGAGAATACTGCAATTTATTTAAAAGAGCAAATCCCTTTTTGCCAATAGCTGCTTCTCCCAGAAAAGAAAAACGATGCCAACGATATCCATAATCCAGTCCTACATTATAAAACCTGTTACCATGAATATTATATTTGGAATACTGTCGTAGTTCGGGTTCAAAAGAATGATCAAAAAAGTAGTAAATACCAGTCAATCCCAATTTCAGATGATTATTTGTATAAGTCATATTTCCACCTGTTAATTGCATTGTGAAAACATTCTTTTTATCAGCCTCCTTCTGACTACGATGTAAACCAGTCTTATAAATAGAAGTTATTTCACCTTCCTCTATCACTCCATCCATACTGCGATGTGAATAAAAAGCTGATAATACCAGATGTTTACTTAGTTCTACAGCAGTAGCTACTCCCCGAAAATAATTATATTCATCCGTAGAAGAATGCTTTCGTATACCTCCGTTCCGGAATGTCAATGAAGAAAGATAAATACTCTTTCCCATAAGAAAATCAGTATTCACTACTAATCCTTGACCAAAGCTTAACCGATAGTTGCCTAAAGCCAGAGTTTTCAACCGTCCTATTTTAGTTATTAACAAGTAATATGAATAGTAATCATAGCCCTGTTTATTATGTAATGCACCAAAAGGTTCACCCGCGTCTTTTTCTCCGGTTATACTGGCATAAACATTCTCTCTATACCGAAAGCCATATCGCAGAGAGTGGTACATAGAGGGTCCCAAATAAGTTTTTTCATATCCCTTACGTGTATAGAACGGAATATCCAAACGAGTTAACACTTCATGTTTACCATACCTGAACACATCCTTTAGACGGGGCAAAGACTCTTTCTTATCAACAGGTTGTACACAAACAAAAGGAAGTAAATAATGAATAGTCCGACGATCCATCTCTTCTACCAACTGTAATTCATAAATGGTTTGCATCTGCCCGTGAATATACACATAAGCCAACAGGTTCTCAATCTGAATATCAGATAGAAAAGGAAGCTGCTCCAACTGTTCTTTGGTAGCGGTATTCAGATTGACAGGTTGCTGAATACGTTCAGAAAGTTCCTCAATCTTATCTCCCCAATTTATCTCTTCACTGTCATCGTTATTAACAGAGATATCCTCAATAACCTCCTCCAGAATATCCACAGAAGGGTTCTGAGCTTTATTAACAGGCATTATCAACAAGAGGTTAATAACTAAAAACAGCCGAAAAAGGCATGTGTTTTTCATTCATTTTTACTTTTGTCAGATAGCGAAGATACTTTAAATAGGTTAACACTACAAGGAATTGAACAAATAATAAAATAATCTTGTAATTTTGCGACATGAATACAAGACCTAACATAGTAATACTTACACTGTTTGCTCTGTTTCTTTCTTTCCAGTCCGTTCTGGCACAAGATAAACAAAGCAGAGGAGGATACCTTGTTCCGGTTTGTATTTATGAAGGAGATACCATACCCTGTGTACAACTACCTACCGTTTATATTTTTAAGCCATTAAAGTTTAAAAATGATAAAGAACGCATGGAGTATTACAGGTTGGTAAGAAATGTCAAGAAGGTATATCCCATAGCCCGGGAAATCAACCGTACCATACTCGAAACTTATGAATATCTGCAAACTCTCCCAAACGAAAAAGCACGTCAGAAACACATTAAAAGAGTAGAAAAAGGTCTCAAAGATCAATATACCCCCCGGATGAAAAAACTTTCTTTTGCACAGGTAAATTGTTAATAAAGCTGGTAGACCGACAAAGTAATCAAACCTCTTTTGAATTAGTAAAAGCTTTCATGGGACCTTTTAAAGCAGGTTTCTATCAAACCTTTGCCGCTCTCTTCGGTGCTAGTCTTAAAAAAGAATACGACCCGAATGGTGAAGATAAACTCACCGAACGGGTAGTGATATTGGTGGAAAACGGACAAATTTGAAATAGTGATGAGTAGTTTAGTGATAAGTGATTAGTTCCATGTGGTATATTCGCGCAGCTTACTAATCACTTATCACTACTCACTTATCACTAATTTTTAGCTTCTTAAAGAGGTCCCATATTACAATCCCCGTCGTCACAGATACATTCAGTGAATGTTTAGTACCATATTGGGGAATTTCTATACAACCATCCGAATGGTCAATAACTTCCTGTTGTACTCCTTTCACTTCATTTCCCATAACGATGGCATATTTCTTTGTCTTATCCAGTTCCAGTTCATCCAACATGATACTGCCTTCAGCCTGTTCCACCGAATAAACAATATATCCTTCATTTTTGAGGTTATCAACAGCTTCAACAGCGTTATTAACATACTTCCAGTTAACTGTAAATTCGGCACCTAAAGCTGTCTTATGCATTTCCGGATGCGGAGGAGTAGCCGTAATCCCACACAGATAAATACATTCAATACGAAATGCATCTGACGTACGGAACACAGAACCAATATTATGTAAACTCCTGATATCATCCAGTACTACTACCAAAGGCAGTTTATCCGCTTCTTTAAATTCCTCTGCACTTATCCGGTTCAGCTCGGTTATTTTCAATTTTCGCATGTTCATATCCTTATTATTTCTTAGCTACTGCAAAAGTAATTCTTTTCTGTTAACACACCTGTTTATAACCGTTGAAAACCTGTCAAAACTTAAAGCAAAGATTTTGAAAACTAACTCTTGCATTATTCAGAAGAAGGTATAAGGAAGACTTATAATGAACAATACAAAAAAGTTAATATAAACTTTCAATGCATTCTTAAACATATTTTTCAGCACTTATTACCCTGTTTATATCCATAAAGTTTTTAACTTTGCACTTTATCAACAAGGTGTTAATACAAATTGAGAGATAGCTTATTATCAGCCAATAGCCTCTTTTCAGTCCGTTCATAATATACTGATAACTGTGTATTGGAGACTAATAACTTATCTGACAAGAAAAACAGCTTTTATTTGCTAACACTATTAACAGCCTATTATCACTAACAAAGGATTTTTCTTTAAAAAGGAGAGAAAATAAAATTATTATGAATGAACTCATAAAAGCTATTAACGAGCTGAAAAAAGAAAAGAATGCAGTTATTCTGGGTCACTACTACCAGAAGGGTGAGATACAAGATATCGCCGACTATGTAGGCGACAGTCTGGCATTGGCTCAATGGGCTGCCAAAACAAAAGCGGATATCATTGTGATGTGCGGTGTTCATTTTATGGGTGAAACGGCAAAGGTGCTCTGTCCTGAAAAGAAGGTATTAGTGCCTGATATGAATGCAGGTTGTTCATTGGCCGATAGTTGTCCGGCAGATCAGTTTGCACAGTTTGTCAAAGAGCATCCCGGATATACGGTGATATCCTATGTCAATACAACGGCTGCTGTGAAAGCTGTAACCGATGTAGTGGTAACTTCTACCAATGCAAAGCAAATAGTAGAAAGCTTTCCCAAAGATGAGAAAATAATTTTTGGTCCGGACCGCAATCTTGGAAATTATATCAACTCAGTTACGAACCGGCAGATGTTATTGTGGGATGGTGCCTGTCATGTGCATGAGCAGTTTTCGGTAGAAAAGATTCTGGAGCTGAAAACACAATATCCTGATGCCATCGTACTTGCGCATCCTGAATGTAAGAGTACAGTATTGAAACTGGCAGACGTTGTAGGTTCTACAGCTGCCTTATTGAAATATGCTGTTAACAGCAGTGAACAACGATTCATTGTAGCTACCGAATCGGGTATTCTTCATGAGATGCAGAAGAAATGCCCGGAAAAGACGTTTATTCCCGCTCCACCGAATGATAGTACCTGTGCATGTAACGAGTGTAGCTTTATGAGACTAAATACGCTGGAGAAGCTCTATGAGTGTCTGAAGAATGAGTCACCGGAGATACTGGTTGATCCGGAAATAGCAGAGAAAGCGGTAAAGCCGATAAAGCGGATGTTGGAGATTTCGGAGAAATTAGGATTATAAAATATGAATAAGCTGGTAATAGGCAATAATCTCTTATTTATTATTTATTACCAGCTTTTATCTTATACCCCATGATTATAGGTTTTTCTATCAATTTCCAGGAGATTAGAGAAATTATAATGGTTAATAATAAAGATAGAATGAAAGATATATAAATAGTAGAATGGGGAGCTATATAATAAACTACGGCTTGTGTAACAGGAAAATGATATAAGTACATTCCGTAAGAGATATTGTCATACTTTCTTAAGAAATTCAAGTATTTTAAACTGTATGCTAATCCAATAATTATTGTTGCTAAAGCTAGTGGTTCTAAGTAAGTCAATAAATAATAGGAATCTTGAAAATAATAAATAATAATAGCAATTGGAAATAAAAATTTAAGGTATTTAATAAAATGATCGAAATATAATAAAATAAAAGTTCCTGAATAGAAATAAACAAGCTGACTACCAAATTGTTTTCTTATTAGTAAATAAAAATCATTATTTGTTTGTTCGTATAGTTTAGTAAAACAATACTCATAGATGATAGCAATTAGAAAGATTGCTATCATAATCCATAATTTGTTGTATCTTTTTAACATCCAAAATATAAAAGGAACACTAATATAAAACATAACTTCTACTTTCATAGTCCAGAGTGACCCGTTTATTGCTGTTATTGGATTTGACTCAAAAACACCAGGAAGAGTTGGTTGTAGAAAGTTGAGGAAACTAAGATTAGCTATGAGATATTTGTAAGTTTCACTACTACTGAGATAGTCTTTTAAACTTAATTGTGTCATAAAAATACCAGCTACTACACATAATATTATTACTGATATATAGGGTGGAAGAATACGTCTGATTCTTTTCTCTATATAGTATCTGATACTTTGTTTTTCAATGTGACTATAGAAGATAAGAAATCCACTGATGATAAAGAAAGCTCTTACTCCGGTAGCTCCTGAAATAAACCAAAATACTTTTATGTCATTCAGATAACAAAAGTGTACAATGATAATAGATATAGTAAAAAAGTATCTGATAAAATCAAAGCAATTACCTTTATTCAATAGTTCCTTTGATTGTTTGCTTAATAAATCTTTCATCGAATAATTACTATTTTTGTAGCAATGCCTTGTTTACCATCTTTGTCAGCAGCTAATACAAAATAAATTCCACTAGATACTTTATTACCTTGGAGATTACGTCCGTTCCAGGTAAATTGTCCTCCAACTGAAGTACCGGAATAAATTAGTTTTCCGCTTGTATTGGTTATTTTTACATTTGTATCTCTTACTAGTCCTGTTACTGTAATGACTCCGGTATAATCGGACTTTACCGGATTAGGATAGGCATAAGCATCTTCACTTAACTGTTCACCTCCTTCAGTTGCATCACTTTGATATGATATTAGTCCTTTACTTGTTCCTATAAAAACTTCGCCAGTACGTGGATGTATAGCAATAGAAGATATACTATTAGATAGTAATGGACTATTTTCAGCTGTAAAATGATGAATAGTTTCCATCCCATCTTCACTTAAAAGATAAACTCCTTCGTATTCTGTACCTATCCATTTTCTATTAGCACCATCTATTACTATTGTTTTTATTAAGGTATTAGTTAATAAAAAATCAGCTAAATTGGTACCATCATTTCTTGGTACTTTAATCTGTGTACAATAAAAATCATCATCAAATACTTTTGAAGGATTAGTAATAACAAGAGGTCCCTGACTAGTTCCAATCCAAATAGCTCCATCTTTATCTTCAGCTATACAATATATAGAGTAATTTAATATAGTTCCGTCTTGATTTGTAAATTTAGTCATAAATTTGTGTTGATCATCTAATGTATCTTCTAATGTTCCTTTATGATTTAGACAGAATAATCCTCCTCTGTCTTTATAAGTAGCAGCAGCCCATAACCAACCACGACGGTCAAACAAGGCATGTTCAAAGTTAGGAGGATTACCTATTTCAGCATAGCCCAAAGGAATCCATTTATTGTTCTTATCTAATATATGTATTTGATGATATGGTGTACAATTCAACATCCAGAGATTTTGATTATTATCATATACAAGTCCATTAACCCATACATATTCGTTTTTATGTTGACTGTCAGGAAGTGCTGATTCAAGTGTACTATTGTTTAGTCTATAGAGTTTTACAAACTTTTTGTCATAAAACTCATATAACCCTTCTCCAGTTGATGAAGCAAAATGATGTTTGTTATCTCTTGGATCTTCTGCTATTGAGGTTATGTTACGATAACGGGCTCCTGTTAATTCTGTTATGCCATCTTCTTGGAAATGATCCCAGGTATTATTTTCAAATGTCATAATAGTTCCTTTATTATTTAGTATTTGTGTTGTTAAACCACCTCCGGTTACAAACATACGTTCACCTTCAAATTTTATGAAATAAGGGAGATTTCTTATTGGGCTATTAGGTATAATATTAGATAAAATGGTTTTAAATGTTTTATCAGATTCATTTATTTTTAATCCTATAAGTCCATTCTCATATCCACCTGCCCAATAAACTCCATTATTGTAAGAAAGGTGAGCTATTTCAAATTCATTACTGCTAAAATAATTCTTATTGTTTATATCGTTAAAAATTACAGCTGAATTATTATTCGTTGCTATTAATTTATCAGCGTATATTTTCATAGAATTAAAATATCCACTACCTATCAGTGAATAACTATAATCTTGTTTGTTAATAAGATAAATTCCTTGTGGATTGATATATCCTATTAGATTATCATTATACATTGATAGATAGGTATATGAAGTATCAGATACTTTTTTCCAGTTACTAATATCTAATAGATTATCGGTTAATATTCCTGTGAATAAACCTTCATCAGTGGCGGCATATATTTTATTATCATCTACTGAACAGGCATTCACTTTTTTATTTAAAATATAAGCATTACTAATTTCTTTCTTCTTTAAGTTTAGTATAACCAATCCGAAAGAAGTTGATAAATAAGCGTATTCTTTGGCTAAATGAATATGATATATATCTTTGCTTTGTATATCCTTATTCATATAATCAGGAAGGTTGTATACATCCCGATTATTGACAAGAAGATCTATATTTTTATCAGAATATATAATAATCAATGTTTTATATTCTTTACTATAGGCTATGTGAGTAATTTCAGTATCAGTTAATGGATTGGCTTTTTCATAACATTGAATGCTTGTATCATCTGTATTATACGAGAATAATCCATTATTGCCTAGAGCATAAATTATTTCTCCTGCTGGTTCAGTATAAGTAACATTATGATAAGAGAGATGAGAACGCCAATTGCCAATAGCTTGTTGTTGGGCAAATATAGTTCCTATAGTCACGAAGATATAAATAAGAGTAAATATTGCTTTTTTCATCATACTATAATAAAATTAAACAAGCACATAGATTAGTATTTTGAGTTCTATGTGCTTGTGTTATAAATAACTAATTAATAGATTATTTATTGTATGTTTTGTATGAATTTGCAAAGTTTATCAATCGCTTGTGCACGATGGCTTATTTTATTTTTGATATCATTTCCTAATTCAGCAAATGTTTGATTGTATTCTTCCGGAACAAAAATAGGGTCATATCCGAATCCGGATGTACCTCTTTCCTTTTCAATAATATTCCCTCTTATGATTCCTTCAAAAAAATATTCTTTTCCATCCATGATAAGAGAAATAACTGTGCGGAATTGTGCTTTGCGATTATTTATTCCTTTGAGTTCAGTCAATAGTTTTTTCATATTGGCTTGCGAATCATGACTGTTACCGGCATAACGGGCAGAGTAAACTCCCGGAGCCCCATTTAATGCTTCTACTTCCAAGCCTGTATCATCAGCGAAGCAATTCATTTGATAATAGTCATATACGAATTTTGCTTTTAATAATGCATTTCCTTCCAATGTTTCTGCTGTTTCCGGGATATCAGAGTAACAATTGATATCCTTAAGACTTAATAAATCGAAAGTATTGGCTAATATATGAGATACCTCTTCCAATTTATGTAAGTTATTGGTGGCAAATACGAGTTTTTTCTTCATTCTTCAGTTCTGCTAAAGTTGTTTTTTCTTATTTCCTTCATAAATAGTTTCAAATATTCCATGTTTGAATATTCTAGCTTTGGCGTATCTTCAATATATATTTGGGGGCAGCAATTCCAATAGGTACGATAGGTTTCATTTTCCCATGAATCCTTATCACTACTTATATCTTTAAAATAAATGGTTTTTGGAATGGTTTCTATTCCCGGGATTTTTATAACTTTTTCCGTTGATTGGTTATCTTTTAAAAGAAGATGTCTTTTATTGAGTTCTAAATAATATTTTCGTGCTTTTCCGGTAATCAAATCAACGTATGAAGTCATTATATTCCCATCAATATTATAGACTGTGTTGAAAGTGAAAAAGAAGAAGAAAGCTAAATAGATAAATTGATAATATTTATTATTCTGAAGTGTGATAATCCCCGGATAACGATTGATTATCAATTGAGTCAAGTATAGCCAGCATAGTATAAAAAAGACATAGATAGCATTTGCCAATCTTCCTATGGCAACCGTTCCTAATCCCCAGGTTGGTGTATATGCGTCAGAAAAAGTGTTATGATGAAAAATAGAAGAAAATGTTTTATTTTGATAGAAAACAGTAAATGAAGTTTTTCCGAAGTACTTTCTGATATTCTTTTTCCAAAAAGTGGAATGTAGATGATGGAAATCATTAAAAGTACCGATCCCCAGATTGGAAACCATGACAATGTTTGTAAGATAGAGCCGCCTATTGTCCATATAATATTATTAGAGCTGGTTTCACCCTGCATCCTTACTGCATTGCCTGGCGATAGTACAACAATTAGAGTACATATCGCTGCTACAACCCATAAAAGAAGAAAACTTCTATTCCACTTTTTGTTATGCTGCAACCGCCATTCTATGTTAATAAAAGCAAGTGTACAAAATAGAATAACAGTTGATATTTCATTACTACCTGCTATACAGATAACTAATAGTATATTTAATATAGTACGCAGAATCTGAGTAGATTTAAGTAAACTTCCAAATAGCCAAATTAATAAAATAGAAGGAAATGTATAAGCAGCATATCCCGAAAACCAATAAAACGATTGCGATATGCTGGGACATTGTATAATGTATACAATAAATAGAAGAGCTGTCAGAGCAATTTTTTCACGCTTATTTAGTGTCTTTGAGGATAAGGTAGATACTAAATAATACATAGCGAATAAAAACACACAAAGTAATATGATAGTATATATCTTATATGCTTCTAAAGAGTGATATATAAGCGGGTTGAGACGCGAAATGAATGTAGCGAAATATCTTCCGGAAAAATTAAGGTAAGTATCAATACCTGCATAAATAAAATTGGTGCTGCTATCTCTTAAAGCGTAATTATAATCATCATTACAGGGTTGAGTGTAAATAGAGAGAATTATGAGAGGAATCAATGCACTAATACCAATAAGAATCAGTGTATTTTCTATCCATTTCTTTTCAAACTTAAAATACATAGTAGTAAATTTTTGTATAGTTGCAAATATACATGATAATTTTCGAATATTGATATATTAGAAGAATAACAACCACTTATTATTCTAATTTTGATTGCATACGATGTTCTATATTAGGAAGTGTATTTACCAAATTCCCAAGTATAGTCTTCTATATATTGGAAAGACAGAGATTAGTGGTGGATTGACTGTTTATGATAGTTCATTGGCTAATCCTCTTGTAATAGAATACCGATCGTACTGCTTAATACAAATACGACCGGCATTTATTTTGAAAAGATATAAGTTGCTTCTATTTTACCTTCAGCCTGTCAAATCCCTCTCCGTATACTCCAATGACGGAACTTTGAGAGATAAACGCATTCGGATCTATATCCTTTACCAACCGGAATATCTCAACCGACTGACGTTTGTAGGCAAGTACTACAAGCACTTTTACATTGTGCTTGCTATACCATCCTATACCATCGAGTACGGTCACTCCGCGGTGGGTCTCTTTGGTTATACGGTCGGCAATCTTTTCGTAGTCTTTAGAGAAAATAAAGAACTGTACGGATTGGCGGGCGCTATTTACAATATAGTCCAGAACGAAACCGATGATAAGCAACGTTACAAAGCCAAATATCACTCTTCGCCAGTCATTGAAAATGAAATAGCAAGAACTGATGATGACAACGTCACAGATCATAATCATGCGTCCTAAGGTGACATCTTTGTATTTGTTGACGATAGCTGCAATGATATCCGTACCGCCAGTGCTTCCGTTACAGTTGAATACTACGCCTAAACCTATACCACACATCGCTGCTCCGATCAGGCAGGCCATGAAGTCTTGTCCTTCACCCAATACTTTGGGAGGAACGCCGTCCGCCCCGTTTACCACTAATTGCAGAAACCATAGCAAAAACGTAAGCATAAAGATGGCATACGTGGTTTTGATGCTGAACTTCGGACCGAGTATCTTGATAGCAAAGGTCATCAGTACGGCATTGATGATGAAATACGACCATTGGATGGGAAATCCCGTGGCATAATAGATGATGGCACCAATACCTGTTGTACCCCCGGTGGTAATCTGATACGGGATCAGAAAAGCAGCCCATCCGAGGGCATAACTGAACAATCCGAGTGTGATGAAGATGTAATCTCTGGCTTCCCGCATCACTTCAGCTTTTGTAGGTTTATACATATAGATTTTATTTTAAATCACAACGTTTACAATCTTCTTCGGCACTACAATTACCTTTTTCGGAGTTTTACCTTCCGTCCACTTCTGAGAACGTTCGTCTGCCAATACTTCCGCCTGGATAACATCACTGGCAGCATCTGCCGGAAACTCCATAGTAAAACGGGCTTTACCGTTGAAAGAGATGGTGTAGTTTACTACGTCTTCCTTCAGGTATTCTTCGTTGAAAGCAGGCCATTGGGCATCGCAGACAGAGGTTGTATTTCCCAATGTATCCCATAGCTCTTCGCATACGTGCGGAGCGAAGGGAGCAAGGACGATTACCAATTTCTCCAATATCTCTTTCTTGCTGCATTTCAGTGTACTGAGTTCATTTACACAGATCATGAATGCGCTTACTGAAGTATTATAAGAGAATTGCTCAATGTCACTCGTCACTTTCTTAATCAGTTTGTGCAATGACTTCAACTCTTCTTTGGTAGCCGGTTCGTCTGTTACGATATACTCGTCATTACGGTTATAGAACAGTGCCCAGAATTTACGGATAAAGCGGTGCACACCGTCAATACCGTTTGTATCCCACGGTTTGGCTTGTTCTACCGGACCGAGGAACATTTCATACATGCGGAGTGTATCGGCACCGTATTTCTCTACAATCATATCCGGGTTCACAACGTTGAACATTGATTTACTCATCTTTTCAACTGCCCAGCCACAGATATATTTGCCGTCTTCAAGAATGAATTCTGCCGTTTCAAATTCAGGACGCCATGCTTTGAAAGCTTCCAGATCGAGAATATCATTGGATACGATGTTTACATCTACATGGATAGGAGTGACATCGTACTGATCTTTCAGGTTCAGAGAAACGAACGTATTGGTATTCTTGATACGGTATACAAAGTTACTGCGTCCTTGTATCATTCCCTGGTTTACGAGTTTCTGGAACGGTTCTTCCATTACAGATACATTGAGGTCATACAGGAATTTATTCCAGAAACGAGAGTAAATCAGGTGTCCGGTTGCATGTTCCGTACCGCCTACATAGAGATCAACGTTCTTCCAGTACTGGCAGATAGCGGGATCAACAAGTGCCTGGGTATTGCGCGGGTCCATATAGCGGAGGTAGTATGCGGAAGAACCTGCAAAGCCCGGCATTGTGTTGAGTTCGAGCGGGAAGATCGATATATTATCTATCTTGTCGTTTTCGGTTATGCACTTGTTTACAGTGTCCCATGCCCATTTGGTAGCATGTCCCAATGGAGGTTCACCGGTTTCGGTAGGCAGGAATTTGTCAACTTCCGGCAATTCGAGCGGCAGACAGGCTTCGTCAATCATATAGGGCATACCGTCTTTGTAGTAAACCGGGAAGGGTTCACCCCAATAACGTTGGCGCGAGAAAATGGCGTCGCGCAAGCGGAAGTTAACTTTTACCCGTCCCAGTCCGGAAGTTTGGATATATTCTTTTGTTTTGGCAATGGCTTCTTTTACGGTCAGACCATTCAATACCAGTCCACCTTCGGGAGCACCCGGACGTGGAGAGTTCATCATGATACCTTCTTTGGCATCGAAGCTTTCTTCACTGACATCACAACCTTCGATCAGCGGACGGATTTCAAGGCCGAAGTGTTTGGCAAACGCATAGTCACGACTGTCATGTGCAGGTACGGCCATGATAGCTCCCGTGCCATAACCTGCCAATACATAATCACTGATCCATACGGGGATAGCTTCGTTTGTCAGCGGGTTGATGGCATAGCTTCCGGAGAATACACCGCTTACACTGCGGTCGGCAATACGTTCACGTTCCGTACGCTTTTTGGTGCGTTCAAGGTAAGCATCTACTTCTGCTTGTTGTCCGGGAGTGGTGAGCTGTGCCACAAGTTCACTTTCGGGGGCAAGTACCATGAAGGTTACACCGAATACTGTATCGGCACGAGTGGTAAAAATGGTGAATTCAATATCAGAGTCTTTCACTTTAAACTGCATTTCGGCACCTTCTGAACGGCCAATCCAATTGCGCTGAGTTTCTTTCAGAGAATCTGTCCATTCTACAGTATCCAGACCATCGAGCAGACGTTGGGCATAAGCAGATACACGGAGACACCACTGGCGCATTACCTTTTGGATAACCGGGAAACCACCGCGCTCGGAAACACCGTCTACAACTTCATCGTTGGCAAGTACTGTTCCTAAATCCGGGCACCAGTTCACCATGGTGTTGCCCAGGTAAGCGATACGATAATTCATCAGGATTTCCTGCTGCTCTTTTTCACTTTTTGCTTTCCACTCGTCAGCAGTAAAGTTGAGTTCCTCACTACAAGCAACGTTCATACCTTCTGTTCCGTAGATTCCGAAAGCCTGGATAAGCTCTTCGATAGGGCGTGCCTGCTGTTCATCGTTACAATAATAGCTATTGAACATTTTCATAAACGCCCATTGTGTCCAATGATAATATTCCGGATCGCATGTACGTATTTCGCGGTTCCAGTCAAAAGAGAACCCTATTTTATCCAATTGCTCCCGATAGCGGTCGATATTCTTTATGGTTGTAATAGCAGGGTGTTGCCCTGTCTGGATAGCATACTGTTCGGCAGGCAGGCCGTATGCGTCATATCCCATAGGATTCAGTACATTGAAACCTTGCAGGCGTTTGTAGCGGGCGTAAATGTCCGAAGCAATATATCCCAGCGGATGTCCTACATGTAGTCCTGCTCCCGACGGATAAGGAAACATATTCAGCACATAGAATTTTTGTTTCGATTCATCTTCCTTCACCTGGTAGGTTTTACTTTCTACCCACCGTTTTTGCCACTTCTTTTCAATATCCCTGAAATTATATTCCATAGCGATAATCCTTTTGTTTATAGTGATTTATTATGTTATTTCATTAATTGGGAACAAATTTACGGGATTATTTTCAGATAACCACAAAGTTGCGTAAAAATCGGTGTGGAGTTGATGCAGTTGAAAGGAGCATTTGAGAAGTATGGGCATAAAAAAAGGAGCAACGCCTTGCTCCAACCTTTGTTAACCTTAAATCTAATACTATGAAAAACACATTGCAAAGATACGGACTTTAGCGAAATCTGCAAATTATCCAAGTAAAAAAGAATGTTATTAAACATACTTTAAGAAAGAAGTTCTTTTTATTAAGACCTGATAAGGATTTTGGAGGAATGAAGCTTTATCAGGTTATATTTATCTTCCTTCTTCCAATGTTATTTTTACGTTAACGGGCAAAATTAATCTCACTGTCCGGTTGTGAGCGGACAGCTGTTCGGAAATGAACGCTATCTGAAAAGTGATATCTATTGATAATCAGATTGTTATGTCTTTGGCACGGCTATTGACTATCTATATGTGAAGGCGGTTGAGAAAAAACAGCAGCCACAAACCC
>BAJA01000005.1 GCA_000613465.1 Bacteroides nordii WAL 11050 = JCM 12987 | reverse complement strand
GGATGCGCGAGAGAGAAAAAAACAAAGAAGGATAAAAAGGAAAGAGGAAGAAGGAGATACTTAAAATGAAACGGGAGAGATTTTGACAAAACAGGAAGGAAGAGGCAGAGGGAGAAAAAGCGGGTGTAAAATATTGGAAACAAGCGAAGAGAGACTCGTAGAGAAACGGGACGATCATCGTAGAGAAACGGGACGATCTCCGTAGAGAAACGGGACGTTTCTCGTAGAGAAAAAAAACAAAAAAGGCAATTGATTGAAAACCAGATAATTACAAAACACAAGATTGTACACTTATTTTATTAAGAAACAAGAGGAAAGGGAGGAAAACAAAAGAAAATAGAAATGGAAAAATACACACAGATACTAAGCTAAGATTTATAGTATAGACAACACATATATAACACGCAAAATACCAATATCATACTGGTAATAATATACCTTTCTTATAGTCACAACATCCGGATGTTCTACTCAAAAACACCCGGATGTTGTTATAGAAAACATCCGGGTGTTGTGGTTTCTTTATCTTTGAGTTATTCTCATATCGAAGCTATCGCTTACATATATAAAGGTATATTGCTAAGGATAAGAGCATTGTACAAGTTGGATATTCTCTATAAAAACAGAAAGAATACAAGTTTTTTTGTAGAATCTCATTTATAAGCAATGTGCTTCTCTCATAATAATGGCTTAATATGGACCGGCAAAGTGTATTTGACAGAATCGGATTGAAGAATATGAATGGAGGACGAGAAAAAAGAAAAAAACTTTCCTCTACGGTAAAACTATACAAAAGAAGAATAATACCGATGGAAAGGTTTCATTTGAAAGAACTTACCTAATTACTTATTGAACTAAAAATAAGTTCTCAAAATCTCTAATTAAAGTAATATAAGAATATAGCAATCCCCTCGAGCGCCTTCTTAGGCTGATCTTTAATCTCAATAACAAATTTGATTTCAGCTTTTGCCACACCGCGCAGATTGGTCAGAGAATGAAGCTTGCCACCATACGAACACTCTGTCCGGGTAGTACAGCCTGCCCGAACTTCATCTTATCCATACCGTAATTTATCATCATCTTCAGGTTATTCACTTCAATAATCTGGTTCCACATATAAGGAAGCAACGATAAAGTAAGATAACCATGAGCAATGGTACTATGATACGGGCTTTCTACTTTGGCACGCTCTGTATCGACATGAATCCACTGATGATCCAAAGTTGCATCGGCAAAAAGATTAATACGTTCCTGCGAAACTTCCAAATAATCCGAAACTCCGATTTGTTGACCTACTAACTTTTCAAATTCCTCATACGAATTGATAATAACCTTCTCCATATTTCTTATATTAAATTGATATTTTACAAAAAAAACATTTTAGTACGTACTGTCACATACGTACTAAAATGCCACAAAGATATAATTTTTTTGGATTAAGCAGGAATTTTTATATGACAGACGTTTCGTATGCACTGGTCAACATTTCATAATCGGCATCTGTATACTCTCCTTTTTCCCGTACTTTCTGTGCTTGCTTGATGAAAGTTTCAACTTGTGCCAAGAATGCCTGATAAGCTTTCATATCGTTTTCGTGTCCAGCTACGACAGGAAGTTTTCTGGCTGCCTCCAATTGCCCGGTAAGTTCGGTTATTTTCAGGTCAATGCGTGCAGTTTCCATCACAACATGCTTACGGGCATACAAATTAATAATACTCTGCATCGTGGATGCCATTTTACGAACAGACATAATTTGCTCTTTCAACGGGCTGTCTGCCAGAAGCACCTGTTCAGCCTGTTCGGTAAAAGGACTCAGAATATCAAAAACATTCATTTTATACTCGGCCATCTCTATACTCAGCCGATAACTCGTTTCGAGAAGCTGGTTCGCCTTAGTATAATCCTTTGTTTTCAAATAAGACAAATAGGTATTGAAATTGGAATAGAACTGAGCTCTTGAACGAAACAGACCTGCATAATTCTGTTTCAGGTTCTGACGGGTCTCTTCGTTAAAGCAAGTACCCGGATTCATCAGCATCACAGTATCTTTCTCAGAAATGGCAGGAGGTGCAATGGGCGTAAGAGCAGGAGCTTTACCTTTCTGTTCCATATATCCCAGAACGGCATTTACGTCTTTCTCATTCACTACATCTTTCAATACACTAAGAGAAGTGTTGTAATACTTAACTACTTCCATTGCATCTTCTACATTTGCCGTACTCACAGAAGTAGTTGATTGACTCTTATTTCCTCCCGAACAAGAGGCCAGCAAAAAGGCACCGATCAGTGCTCCAAATAATAATAAATTCTTTCTCATAATTCTTTTCTTTAATAATTTTATAAACAAGATAAGCCAAAAGACAGGCGACATTGCACTAATAACAATATAAGTGACGTTTTGCTTTCGGATATTTTATAAATTTAAAAAAGAAGCAGATATTTATCATATAAACAAAAAAAGGCTACGCATCACGCGCAGCCAATCCTTGTTAACCTTAAATCTAATACTTATGAAAAAAACACTGTACAAAGATACCGATTCTCAGGAAATCAACAAATTTCAGAACCTTTAAAGGCCATATTATAACATGGTTTAATGGTAAAGAGATTGTGTTAACACTTTAGACTTATTACGTTAACAATTAACATATACATTCACAATCCGGAGAGGTAATATATGGACATAAAAAAAGGCTATCTATCCCAGACAGCCAATCTTTGTTAACCTTAAATCTAATACTATGAAAAACACAATACAAAGGTACGTATTTTTAGGAAACCTCCAAATATCCTGGCCATAACGGGGCTTATTATAACATGGTTTAATAGAATCGATCTGCCATTAACACATTCAGCGCATTTCGTTAACATTTAACGGATTTATAAACAAATGAGCAGATAAAAGAATGGCAGATGCAAAAGTCACTAATGAAAACGGAAATCGTATTAAACCGAGATATAGAAAAATAACTTTTTCTTATAGCTGATTGTTTTAAAAGGGAAGAACCCACATAAACCCATTCTATCATGAACAGATTTGAAAATAAAGTAGCCATCATTACCGGTGCAGCCAGCGGTATTGGAGAGGCAACCACCCGTCGTATCGTATCCGAAGGAGGGAAAGTAATAATCGCTGATTATTCCAAAGAAAAGGCTGACAAGTTGGCTGCCGAACTAACCCAGTCCGGAGCAGATGTGCGTGCCACTTATTTCTCGGCAACTGTACTTCAAAGTAGTAAAGAACTGGCAGAATTTGCCATGAAAGAATATGGACAGGTAGATGTACTGGTAAATAATGTAGGCGGAACTGATCCCAAACGAGATGGTAATATCGAGAAACTGGACATAGACTATTTTGACGAAGCATTCCACCTTAACCTATCCTGTACAATGTATCTTTCACAACTCATTATACCCATAATGAAGGTACACGGTGGAGGTAATATTGTTAATGTGGCTTCCATCAGCGGAATTACTGCTGATGCAAGCGGTACACTTTATGGCGCAAGTAAAGCCGGAGTAATTAACTTGACCAGATACATCGCCACACAAGTAGGCAAAAAGAACATCCGTTGCAACGCCGTAGCTCCCGGACTTGTACTCACTCCTGCCGCTTTAAACAACATGAATGAAGATGTACGTAATATTTTCCTAGGACAGTGCGCTACTCCTTATCTGGGAGAACCGCAGGACATCGCAGCTACTATTGCCTTTCTGGCTCGGAAGATGCACGATACATCACCGGACAAACCATAATAGCAGATGGAGGACTGACCATACATAACCCGACAGTAGAATTGGCATAACCTCCTTCAACATATCATATACTATATTTTTCTTAAAACTAACCACTCAGCCTGTTTAAACTTTCCTCTTAAAAGCTCTCTTCAGCTTATCCCAAGGAAATTTTAAACAGGCTTTTAAAATTTATTTTCTTTTTCCTTTTGATAATGCTAACTTATCACTATTTCAATTCACTGGATGGATTAATAGCAGCTTATATCCAGCAACACGATTACTGGATAAACTTCGACGAACAACTGCCGGACAAAGAGCACATAGGCGAATTTATCAAAGAAATATTCAAAAGACAAATTGCTATGCTAAGACAAGACTACACACTCCGAAGGTTATACCGATGGGAATTGACATCCAACAATACTTTTATAAAAGAACTATGGGAAAAGAGGGAAGCAAAGAGAGTATGGCTGGCGGATACTGTCGGCAAACTATCTAAACATCCTCAGAAAGAAACCGCAGCAATGGCAAGTATTTTCACTGCTGCAATCAGCTATCCTAGTTTGCTGGAAGAAGAGTGTTCGATTTTTAACGGGATTAACATTCAGACCGAGGACGGCTGAAAAGAATTGGAAAAAGGCATTAATATACTGATAGCTATTTGATTAGAAAAACGTTAAAAAAGGAAATGAACAAGATGACGATAATAGGAATCTGCATTTTGGCCCTGTTATCGGATAGATGTAACAAAGATCTGATAGAGCAAATGCAATGCGAAGTAATTCACCAAACAGAAAAAAAATCCCGGTAGTATTGTTGCGTATGGGATACGCCAAAGTAGCGCCCTACCCTCTCAAAAAAGAGAGAAATGAAGTAATTATATCTGAGTAGAGTAGCGTTTCTTCTCAACAAATACTAACTTTATAGTGTTTTCTTAAAAAAAGACCTACAGATGATGATTCATACCATACTCGATACAGACCTCTACAAGTTTACCACTTCGTATGCTTATATAAAGTTGTTTCCCTATGCAATGGGGACTTTTAGTTTTAAAGACAGAGATGAAACAGCCTACACAGAAGTATTTCTGAGTAAACTGAAAACAGAAGTGGCCAACCTGGCTAAAGTGACATTGGCTGATAAAGAACTGGAATATATGACCCGTAACTGCAGATTCCTACCACCGGTATACTGGGAATGGCTCTCTTCTTTCCGGTTCCAACCGGAGAAAATAGACATCCATCTGGATAAAGAACATCACCTGAATATCGAAATAACGGATTACCTCTATAAATCGACACTTTACGAAGTACCATTGCTCGCCATTGTTTCAGAAATAAAAAACCAGATACAGGGAAACGTAGCCAACACGGAAGAGATAATCTGCAAACTATCCGAAAAGGTGGTACTCTCAAATGAACATCAGTTGTCATTCTCTGAATTTGGTACACGAAGGCGGTTTTCTTTTGATGTGCAGGACAGAGTGATAAGCTATTTAAAAAAAGTCTGCACACTACTGCACAGGCACATCAAACTGCTACTTTGCTATGAAGTATGAGATGAAGATGATGGGAACGCATCCACACGAATGGTTCATGTTTCATGGAGCGCAGTTCGGTTACAAACATGCCAATTACATAGCACTGGAAAACTGGGTAAATGTGTATGACGGCGATCTGGGTATCGCACTGTCCGACACTTATACTTCTGACATCTTCTTGACTAATCTCAGCCGCAAACAAGCAAAACTATTTGACGGTGTACGATGCGATTCGGGAAATGAATTAGAGTTCATCGATAAACTGACTGCACGCTACAAAGAACTTGGTATCGATTCAACCACTAAAACAATTGTATTCAGCAATGCACTCGACTTTGGCAAAGCACTGGAAATACAGGAATATTGTCGTGGAAAAATAAGATGCGCCTTCGGTATAGGGACCAATCTGACGAATGATACCGGATTTAAACCTTCTAACATTGTAATGAAGCTAACCCAATGTAAAATGAATGTCAATCAGGAATGGCGCGAATGCGTAAAACTGTCTGATGATATAGGAAAACATATCGGTAGCCCGGAAGAAGTGCGGGCATGTTTATACGATTTACGACTGGAATAACCGATACTCCTGTGGAGCCATTCCAACGCTTAAATAACAAGTATAAATAAGAAAAATCTATGTAGATACAGACTTTTCGGGCAACTCCTTAAAAGAGTTGTCTGATCTTCTCCCGTTCTCCGACAAACCATACCAGATCACCTAACAGAAAAGTAGCATCCTTATCCAGAGGAACCAGCTCACCATTCCGCTCAATAGCTACAACAATGCTATCATACTTTTCACCCAAGCGGGATTGGACAATGCTTTTATCCAGGAAATGAAAAGCCTCATTTACTGTGAAAGAGTGCAGATTCATCTCTTGGTGCATCTTTTCTGTATCCGGTACTCCTTGCGGGCTTTCTATTTCGTCACGAAACTTTTGCAGTTGCCCGTCCGTACCAACCACTGCCAGTTTATCCTGTGGATAAATCCGTTCAGAACTTTTTGGGATGTATATCTTAAGATCACCACGGACAATAGCTACCACATTCACACCAAATTCCTGCCGGAACGAAAGCTCACCCAGTGATTTGCCTATATAACGCGAATAAGGAGATACAACAACAGAGGTAAGTTCAATATCTTTATTATTGAATTCACTGTTGAAGCTCGTTTTCAACGGATGATGTTTTTTGGCAACCTCTTCCCGCAGATTAAGATTGGTTAGAAAATGAGTTTCCAGGCGCGAATATTGAGTAAGATCTTCCCGAAGGATAAGAATCAAAGCCACCACAGCTACAGCAATAACCACTCCTATCCCAATATTCAGATGAAAATAACTGATGACCACTGCTGAAATAAAGAAAATAGCAACAGAAACTCGGAACAGTACTAAAGCAACAAGACGACCGTGATTGTAGTTCTCATCTTCCCACAGTTTCAGAAATATTGCAGAAGAATTGTACTTATTGGAGATAAGCGCCCACAAAAAAGGAGTCATGAGTAAAAGAGTAGCCAGACACATCGCTAAATTGACCCATATCGTCACAGGAGTAAACAGTTCACTGACAGCAGGATATAGCGTTTTTACAGACAATAGCCAGATAGCAGTGAGCAATACACTATAAATAATGACTCTGCCAACAATGTTTTTTAATAGTTTCTTCCAATCACTATCGTGATTCACAGTCTTTTTACCGGAAGCATAACGAGCTAACATTTCCTGAACTTTGGGTGGTAATACTTTATAAAGCCATTCGGCAAAAGGATTTGCCAGGCGAATAAAATAGGGAGTAGTGAAAGTTGTAATAACAGATACAGCCACAATAATCGGAGAAATAAACGGATCAAGTACTTTGAGAGAAACACCTAAGCCGGCAATGATAAAAGCGAATTCTCCGATTTGTGCCAAACTGAACCCGGATTTGATGGAAATATTCAGTGACTCTCCCGACAAAAGAACACCCAATGAAGAGAATATGGCTTTACCGATAATGGTGACCAGTGTAATAATAATAACCGGCCAGGCATATTCAACCAATACAGCCGGATTGACCAACATACCGACAGACACAAAGAAGATTGCTCCAAAGAGATCTTTCACCGGTTGTATAATATGCTCAATATGTTCCGCCTCAATCGTTTCAGCTAAAATAGAACCCATAATAAACGCACCTAAAGCTGCCGAGAATCCGGTATAGGTAGCCAGCACTACCATTCCCAAACAAAGCCCGAGAGAAACAATCAGAAGTGTTTCGTTATTCATCAGCTTCTTTGCTTTTTTCAGGAAAGCCGGAAGGATAAAAATACCGATAAGAAACCACAGTATCAGGAAGAAAACAACCTTAAGCACACTTACCAACAACTCTTCACCCACAAAATCTTTGCTTACTGCCATCGTAGAAAGAAGAACCATCATCAGAATAGCAATCAGATCCTCCACAACCAGTGTACCGAATACAATACCTGTAAACCGCTGGCTACGCAACCCTAAATCATCGAAAGCCTTGATAATAATGGTAGTGGATGACATAGACAGCATTCCACCCAGAAAAATAGAATTCATGGTACCCCATCCCAGCAGATATCCCACCATATAACCTATCAGCAACATACTGATAACTTCAGTAGTTGCCGTGATAAAGGCTGTTGACCCCACATTGATAAGTTTCTTGAAACTAAACTCCAGACCGAGAGCAAAAAGCAGAAACACAACTCCTATTTCGGCCCAGATATTAACATTTGCTATATCCCCTACAGTAGGGAAAATATGGACATAAGGACCAGCCAGTAATCCGGCAACAATATAGCCTAAAACTAAAGGTTGCTTTAACCATTTAAACAATAAAGTTATAATACTTGCGGATATCAATATCAGTGCAAGGTCGGCAATCAAAGTTGGTAAATGCGACATGAAATGTATTTTTATAGGTTTTTATTTTGCATAAGGTCACGTACCTCATTTAAAACAACAAAAAAAGAGGGCATTGTGTTTCAACTGTCAGGCTTTTACACCTGCTTTTTTATTCAGACTGCACAAAAAGTAAACTTTCGTGCAAAAAAGATTCGTCCTATTCAATAATTCTCTATATTTGCGCACGATTTGGTTCGGAATCCGTGGTCAACGGATGAAGATTAAAAGGGAATCGGGTGTAACTCCCGGACAGTCCCGCTGCTGTGAAGCTCTATAGAACATCTTATAAATTAACCAGATTCGCGCCACTGACGGAGGTAAAAAATCCATCGGGAAGGCCTGTAAGATGAGAGTCAGTCAGAAGACCTGCCAGTCAAAATTTATACTTTCTCACCTCGTGGGTTAGGAAAGAAAGTATCGCCGTTTAGCCCCAAATCTTAGAAATACTGTGTTTTCACCGGGTGGAGTGTGTCCACAGGGTGGAAAAGCACTAATACGTATATGCATTTAATTGAGAAATGAATATGATAAAAAGAATCTTAGTTGCCAATCGCGGAGAAATAGCCGTGAGAGTAATGCGCTCCTGTCGGGAAATGGAAATAGCAAGTATCGCTGTTTTCTCAGAAGCAGACCGCACCGCAAAGCATGTGCTCTATGCCGATGAAGCTTATTGCATCGGTCCGGCCGCATCAAAAGAGAGTTATCTGAATATAGAAAAGATCCTTGAAGTGGCGAAGATGTGCCATGCAGATGCCATACATCCGGGATATGGCTTCTTATCGGAAAATGCCACATTCGCCCGCCGTTGCCAGGAAGAAGGGATCATCTTTATCGGTCCGAATCCGGAAACGATGGAGGCAATGGGAGATAAAATTGCTGCCCGTATCAAAATGATTGAAGCGGGCGTTCCGGTAGTTCCAGGTACGCAGGAAAACCTGAAAAGCGTGGAAGAAGCCGTAGAACTGTGCAACCAAATAGGCTATCCGGTAATGCTGAAAGCTTCTATGGGCGGTGGCGGAAAAGGGATGCGACTGATCCACAATGCTAATGAAGTAGAAGAAGCCTACACTACAGCCAAAAGCGAATCGCTCTCCTCATTTGGAGACGATACCGTATATCTGGAGAAATTCGTTGAGGAACCACATCACATTGAATTTCAGATTCTGGGTGATAAACACGGAAATGTAATTCATCTATGTGAACGTGAATGTTCCGTACAACGCCGTAACCAGAAAATCGTAGAAGAAAGTCCTTCGGTATTTATAACCCCCGAATTACGCAAAGATATGGGCGAAAAGGCAGTAGCTGCCGCCAAAGCCGTCAACTATATCGGTGCAGGAACAATTGAGTTTCTGGTAGACAAACACCGCAACTACTACTTCTTAGAAATGAATACCCGCTTGCAAGTAGAACATCCGATTACAGAGGAAGTTGTGGGAGTAGACCTGGTAAAAGAGCAAATCAAAGTAGCAGATAATCAGGTGTTGAAGTTAAAACAAGAGGATATCAAACAACGCGGACACGCCATTGAATGTCGTATCTGCGCAGAAGACACCGAAATGAACTTCATGCCCAGTCCGGGAGTGATCAAACAGATTACTGAACCAAACGGCATCGGTGTACGCATTGATAGCTACGTATACGAAGGATATGAGATCCCTATCTACTATGATCCGATGATTGGTAAACTGATTGTATGGGCTACCACCCGCGAATACGCCATTGAGCGCATGCGCCGGGTACTCCACGAATACAAACTGACAGGAGTGAAAAACAACATCAGTTACCTGCGTTGTATCATGGATACTGCCGACTTTGTAGAAGGGCATTATGACACCGGTTTTATTGCAAAGAATGGCGAAGCACTGCAAAAGTGTATCACCCACACCAGCGAACGTTCTGAAAAGATTGCCATGATTGCCGCCTATATGGATTATCTGATGAATCTTGAAGAAAATAGCGGATCGGCTACCGATAACCGTCCGATCAGTAAGTGGAAAGAATTCGGACTACATAAAGGGGTATTAAGAATATAATAATGTGCCAATTGGCTGCGCTGTATTGCCGAAAAACATTGCTACATTGGCATATTAGCATATTGGCACATTGACATATTTATTGGCACATTATTTAAATGATTAATTATGGAAATTCATATAGGAAACCGTGTGGCCGAGATAGAATTGGTCAGCAAGGAAGATAATAAAGTGGTACTTACCATAGACGGACAGACGTTTGAAGCAGATGTAGTAATGGCAGAAAACGGAACCTGTAACATCCTGATGGATGGACACAGCTCCAACGCACAGCTGATTCGCGGTGAGAACGGAAAGAGTTATAAGGTAAATACACACTATAACAGTTACAATGTAGAAATTGTAGATAGTCAGGCAAAATACCTCCGTATGCGCAAAAAGGGAGATGAAGAACAGAACGACCGCATCACCTCTCCAATGCCGGGCAAGGTTGTGAAAATTCCCGTTAGTGTGGGCCAGGAAGTAAAAGCCGGAGACACCGCCATTGTCATTGAAGCAATGAAAATGCAAAGTAACTACAAAGTAACTTCGGACTGTCGCATTAAAGAAATACTGGTGCAGGAAGGTGATAGCATCACCGGTGACCAGACATTAATAACCCTTGAAACCATAGAGTAAAATGGAAGAAATAAATAAAGCATATGCCGCGTTTAAAGAACGTGACCGCATCGCATCCCTTGGTGGAGGTGTCGATAAGATAGAAAAGCAACACGAAAGTGGAAAAATGACTGCCCGCGAACGTATTGACATGCTGCTGGACAAAGGTACTTTCGTTGAACTGGATAAGTTAATGGTGCACCGGTGTACCAACTACGGCATGGACAAAAACAAGATTCCCGGAGATGGCATTGTGTCCGGTTATGGAAAAATAGACGGCCGCCAGGTCTTTGTTTATGCCTATGACTTCACGGTGTATGGTGGTTCACTCTCGGCATCCAATGCAAAAAAGATCGTAAAAGTGCAGCAATTAGCATTAAAAAACGGAGCTCCCATCATCGCTTTAAACGATTCGGGCGGTGCCCGCATCCAGGAAGGTATCGAAAGCCTTTCGGGCTATGCTGATATCTTCTATCAGAACACAATGGCAAGTGGAGTAATTCCGCAGATTTCTGCCATTTTGGGTCCATGTGCCGGTGGTGCCTGTTACTCTCCCGCACTGACGGACTTTATCTTTATGGTAAAAGAAAAGAGCCACATGTTTGTGACAGGCCCGGATGTAGTAAAAACGGTGATCCACGAAGAAGTGAGTAAAGAGGAATTGGGTGGTGCAATGACACATAGCAGCAAAAGCGGAGTGGCTCATTTCATGGCCAACAGCGAAGAAGAGTTGCTGATGAGTATCCGCGAATTGCTTTCTTTCCTGCCACAAAACAATATGGACGAGGCTAAGAAGCAAAACAGTACCGATGATATCAACCGTGAAGATACATCACTGGATACAATTGTCCCGGCTGACCCGAACGTACCGTATGATATGAAAGATATCATTGAGCGTGTGGTAGACAACGGCTATTTCTTTGAAGTAATGCCCAACTTTGCCAAGAATATCCTCATTGGTTTTGCACGTTTGGGCGGACGCTCGGTAGGTATCGTAGCCAATCAGCCGGCTTATCTGGCAGGTGTGCTTGATATTGATGCCAGTGACAAGGCAAGCCGTTTCATTCGTTTCTGCGACTGTTTCAATATTCCATTGATCACCTTTGAAGATGTTCCGGGATTCCTGCCGGGATATACGCAAGAGAATAACGGTATCATACGCCATGGAGCAAAGATTGTATATGCATTTGCAGAAGCAACCGTACCTAAGATCACAGTTATCACCCGTAAAGCATACGGTGGTGCCTACATCGTAATGAACTCCAAGCAGACCGGAGCAGACGTAAACTTTGCTTATCCAAGTGCTGAAATTGCGGTAATGGGTGCTGATGGAGCGGTAAATATTCTGTTCCGTAAAGCAGATGCAGAAACAAAAGCAAAAGAGCTGGAAGCCTATAAAGAAAAGTTTGCCAACCCTTATCAGGCTGCCGAATTGGGCTTCATTGATGAAATAATCCTGCCGAAGCAAACCCGTAAGCGTTTGATCCAGGCTCTGGAAATGACAGAAAATAAGATGCAGACCAATCCGCCTAAGAAGCACGGAAATATGCCGTTGTAGAGCTTATTTAGTTGAAAGTTGAGAGTTGAAAATTAGCTACGCTCAACTTTCAACTAAATACGAGAATAATAGCCAGCTAAACAGGTAATATAGCCATTTCCTCAAATATCGTAACACTCTATCTTTGCACCATGAGATCAAAAACAAAAAGGAGTGTCTATCGTTATAAAATGGTCAACGTTGAGTCAGAATCTCTGCAAAGCTATTGAGATGACGTTCGTCCGTACCACAACAGCCTCCACAAATTTTTAATGGGAAATCCCAGAGTAACGTCATCAATCTGTCTGCCAGCTCTTCGGGAGAAGAAGATTCCAGATGGGTACACCCTTCCAATTCTTCGGGAGTTAATACGGAAGCATTAGCCTGAAGCCCCTGAAAGCGTTCGCGCACCAGAGGAGTATCATTATGCGAATGTGATAAAGCCTGGTGCAGCACATCGGGATGTACACAGTTTGCCATATAGCAAAGTGGACGGGTGGTTGCCTCTTTATCTATTGTATCAATAGCATCATGGATAAAACTTCCATCCAACAACCGTCCGTCACGACGAATCATAAAGCTGATGATATAGGGTAATCCGGTTGCTGCCATTGCATTGGCCATACCAATGGTCTCGGTGAGTTGAGGCATAATGCCTGCAAACAAATAGTCGGCGCCTGCCTCAGCCAGGGCACGAACAGTAGGATAATGAAATTGTGTTGCTTCTTCCACCGAGAGATGATAGCGTCCATCATAAGCATCGCCCCGGCAACCGGCCAAACCACCAATATAGACGGGAGTAGAAGCTGTACCGCGAAGTTCCGAAAGAAAGGCAACGTTGTCCCGCAATATATCCCGGTTGCGGTAAACCGAACCGGATATTCTTTCTGTATTAGCTCTGCGGGTAGGTGTCATCAGCATCAAAGGCAACTGATGCCGGGTGGCAATGTCAATGTATTGTTTATAAATGCCTGCCAGGACTTCACGGTAAGAATCATTATAGATTAAAGCAGCATGGATAAGATCTTCATCCAAGGGGATATGAAACTCACGACGCAAACGCTCTACAACGGCTCCTTCGGTAAGAATACAAGGAGAAGTCCGGTAAGTACCAACAAAAGATAACTGATTCATGCAAAGTAAGTTTTTAGGTTTTTATTTCGTATTCGCCGACAAATATAGGGTTTATTCTCACAGTCCGGTTGTCCGTTCTTGCTAAATTCACATCCCTTTATAATCTTTCAGAAAACCTTCCATTAACCATTTCGCCAATGCCTGCCGGTTGGAAGGAATAACCAGTCGTCTTTGGTCAAGTGTGTTCTGGATATTACCCAGTTCTACAAATACAGATACGGGAGTTGTATGAGCCAATACATATAGATTCCGCCCACTCACTGTTCCGGAGAAACCGCGGTTTGGTTGATGTTTTCCATACTTCGACTCAAAAGTGTCTTTCATATTATTCGCCAATCGTTTACTATCAGCTTTGCGGTTGGAGTGGTAGAAAAATACATCCGTCTGCGTTCCTTTACTACGGCTATCTACATGAATAAAGATGGCACGGCAATACTTATAGTTTTTACGGTCATTGCGATACAGGGCATTTATTTTGTCACATCGCTGTTGCAGACGTTGCACCTGATTCAAGGGAATGGGGTCTCCCATACAAGTCTCCCGTTTACTGTTAGAAAGGTAAGCATCGTCACGGATTCCGTCTTTGGCATCCTGAATAATGATATGTACTTCTGCTCCTTCCTGCATCAGGTTACGTGCCAGACGCAGAGCAATATCATAGGCATATTCATCCTCGTGAAGCTCGTGCTTCCCCACCCTGCCAATAGCTCCGGGATCAGGTCCGCCATGCCCGCTGACTACATAAAAACAGGCACCAGCCAGGCGACTGGAGGTTACTTTTGTGTTTGCCAGCAATTTTCCGAAGAGAGGTTCATTGATTTCTGTCCGCCGTGCAGGTTTGGGTTTATCCTGCTTCTCAACGTTTTTTCCGGCAGGAGCAGACTTAGCCGTAGCAGCAGATACAGAACTTTTTGCAGGAGGAATCAGATAGGTAACTCCCATTTTAAGTGTTTTATCTTTTCCTAATTTAGCTTTGTTCAACTCAACAAAATCATCATAGTACTTCTTGGGAGCACGATTGTGGCGCAGTAGGAAAGACGAAATTCCTTCACCGGCTTTCGGAGTAGCTTTCTGCTGCGCCCACATATCCGGGGCAACAAACAGAAAAGAGATAAACAGAAAAAGACAGAGGAGACGATTCATATTTAATTGAAAATTGAAAGTTGAAAGTTGAAAATTATTTAATTGACAGTTATTCAGTTGACAGTTATTCAATTGACAGTTATTCAATTGACAGTTGACAATTGACAGTTGACAGTGGGCTGCGCGGATACGAGTTATGTGTTCAATGTCAATAGGTAACCGTTCGTTGAACAATTGCCAACTGGATAACTGTCAATTGTCAACTGTCAACTGTCAACTGTCAATTAAATAATTGTCAACTGTCAATTGAATAACTCCGCAAAGATAACCTTTTAAACCAATTATTTTCTCTACTTTTGCATCGATATAACTTTTTTAAGGCAATAAATCTGAAAACCCAATAACAATTATGGCAAAACAATTCAAACCCGAAACCCTGTGTGTACAAGCAGGATGGACTCCTAAAAAAGGGGAGCCACGTGTGCTGCCCATCTATCAGAGTACTACTTTCAAATATGAAACCAGTGAGCAGATGGCCCGTTTGTTTGATCTTGAGGATAGTGGTTATTTCTACACCCGCCTGCAAAACCCGACCAACGATGCCGTAGCTGCCAAGATTGCTGCACTCGAAGGAGGTGTAGCTGCTATGCTGACTTCCAGCGGGCAGGCAGCCAATTTTTATGCCATATTCAACATTTGCCAGGCAGGCGATCATTTTGTTTGTTCATCGGCCATCTACGGCGGTACATTCAACCTGTTCGGAGTGACGATGAAGAAGCTGGGTATTGATGTTACTTTTGTCAATCCCGATGCCAGTGAGGAAGAAATCTCCGCGGCTTTCCGCCCTAACACCAAGGCACTGTTTGGCGAAACAATCTCCAATCCGTCTCTCGAAGTACTGGATATCGAAAAGTTTGCCCGCATCGCCCATAGCAATGGCGTTCCGTTGATTGTAGACAATACATTCCCTACTCCTATCAACTGCCGCCCGTTTGAGTGGGGAGCAGACATCGTGGTACACTCTACTACCAAATACATGGATGGACATGCCACCAGCGTAGGCGGCTGTATCGTAGACAGTGGCAACTTCGACTGGGATGCCCATGCCGATAAATTCCCCGGACTTTGCACACCGGATGAGTCTTACCATGGATTGACCTACACTACCTCTTTTGGTAAAATGGCATATATAACCAAAGCTACTGCCCAACTGATGCGCGACTTAGGCAGTATCCAAAGCCCGCAGAATGCTTTCCTGTTGAATTTAGGACTGGAAACGTTGCATCTCCGCATGCCTCAGCATTGTGGCAACGCACAGAAAGTAGCTGAATATCTTTCTAAAAACGACAAAGTAGCCTGGGTGAACTATTGTGGTCTTCCGGGAAACAAATACTACGAACTGGCTCAGAAATATATGCCGAACGGTTCCTGCGGTGTTATCTCTTTCGGACTGAAAGGCGGACGCGAAGTATCTATCAAATTTATGGATTCACTGCAACTGGCTGCTATCGTGACTCATGTGGCAGACGCCCGTACATGTGTACTGCATCCTGCGAGCCACACACACCGTCAGCTGACTGATGAGCAACTCATGGAAGCAGGTGTACGCCCGGACTTGATCCGCTTCTCGGTGGGTATAGAAAGTGCCGAAGACATTATTGCGGATATTGAGCAGGCGCTGAACGCATAAGCCTATACATTATATTATATAAAAGGAAGAGACACGAAGCAGATTGACTTCATGTCTCTTCCTTTTTATAATAGTAATCATTCACCAAAGTAGTATCTTTGTGAGGAGTAAAGTAATATTACCACAGTAATAGAATAGAGAAGACAAAAACTCTATTCTATAACAAGTTAATAATCAATAGCTTTACAACCATATTTTCTCCCCGGAGCCGAACAGCCTCCTCCTCGGAGCCGAGCAACGTCCTCCCCGGAGCCGAGAGACCTTCTCCTCGGAGCCGGGCAATACGCACGGCTTGGGGATGGAAGGCCATGTAAAATAATATAACTCTCCATTCCAAGTAGTTGGTTATTGAGTTCAAAGCTGTACAAAAATGAGCAGAACTCACCACAGAGTAGCACAGAGTTCCACAGAGTATTATTTATCTGATAAAACGCGGATTAACACAGATAAACACAGATTAAAAGACTGTAGTTCTTTATCTTAGATTTGTTTCCCTTTGCGAGAATCTGTGTTAATCCGCGTTTCAATAAAGATTTAAAACTCCGTGTCCTCTGCGTCCTCTGTGGTGAAATAAACTCCTCATCCTTTCTGCGTTATCGGCAAGCACTTATCAATATAGCGGATATCATCCACTTTAAAGAATCCACGCAGCAACGAATAAGCAAGCAACCGTTGCGTGGCATAGGAAGCGCCACGCAAACAGTCTCATAAAGGATAGTGAGTATTTCCATCGCCAAACGGTCGGGATTGACATCAGCCACCAACACCCCGCAAGCCTTGCAAAGGTTCAGCGCATCGGCCAGTTGCTGCAACCAGAAAGTCTTTTCACGTTCCATCATAGGTTGATAATCGGGATCCCCCGCCAGATCAAACAACAATGTGCTGCCCTGATAATGTATCAGCGATGTGTAAACATCCATCGTACGGAAAAGAATCTCCGTACAGGAATACTCTTCTCTTTTCTGCCAGGCAAGCAGCCGGTTATGCTTCTCGGCAGCAAACTCTGCCAGGCAGATACGCACCAGGCAGACTTTGCTGGGAAAAAGCTGATAAAGCGTCCGTTTAGACATGCCCATGCCCTGAGCAATAAGGTCCATTGTCAAACGACTGACACCGTGCAGAATCATCTCCTGCTTGGTATAATCAATAATTTGGCGACGAGCAGTTTCGGGCTTCATTTCATTCCTCCTCTTTTTACATTCTTCCGCCACCAAGAGCCTGATACAATGTAATAACTCCCTGGATTTCGGTGAAACGGTTAGCTACCTGAGAAAGTTGTGCATTGAGCAACGTCTGTTGGGCAGTCAATACTTCCAGATACGTGGTATTGCCATGCTTCATCAACAAACGGGTGCTTCGGGCGGCATTTTCCAGTGAGGCAACCTGTTTAGTGAAATACTCCGATTTATCACGGGCTGTCTGATATTGTACCAGTGCATTGTTAACCTCGCTACCTGCATTGAGCAACGTCTGTTCAAAGCTGAGACGTGCCTCCTCCTGCTGTGCCTTCGCTATTTTGAGCTGGGCGATATTCTGTCCCCGGTTGAACAACGGCTGCGTCAACGACGCAACTGCCGTAGCAATGAACTTACCCGGATTGACAATCAGAGCACCTGCCGAGTTGGTCCATCCGGCACTACCACTCAACGTGATAGAAGGATAGAAAGCCGAACGCGCACTATTGGTTGTATAAAAAGCCTGTGCCAAAGCCTGCTCTGCACTGCGCACATCGGGACGGTTGGCAAGCATCTGAAGAGGTACACCAACGAAGAGCTCTTCGGGCAATTGCTGCCCTTCGAGCTTGCCGCGCCGAATGTTCTGAGGCACATCAAACAGCAACAAGGAAAGGGCATTCTCCACTTGATTGATCTGCTCTTTCAAATCGAGCAGCGATGTACGGATATTATAATAGGTAGCTTCGGTCTGCGCCAACCCTGCTTCGGTCACCATACCGGCTGCTTTCATAGCACGGGTGGCAGTCACACTCTCCGCCCAGGCAGCCTCGGTGGCTGTAGATATTTCAAGCTGGGCGTCGAGCATCAGCAGAGTATAATAATTGTTGGCAACGGCCGACACCAGTTGGGTCTGCACCGCCTGTTCATACTCCCGACTCTGCGCAAGAACCGCCTTTGCACGGCGCTTGGCGTTGGTGATACGTCCGAAGAGATCAATCTCCCAGCTTGCAGAAACGGGCAATGTGTACGTCTGCGTAGCTTTCGCACCATCAAAACTACTCACCGTGCCTTGCGGAGAAAGAGAGAAAGAAGGCAGATAGGATAAACGGGCAGAAAGCAATGTAGCCTCAGCCTCTTTCACACGCAAATGGGCGGTTTGCAAATCAGTATTACGCACCAGGGCAGAGTCAATGAGCATCTGCAAGTGCGGATCTGTAAAGACCTCACGCCAGGAGAGATTTCCCAGATTAGCGGTATCGGTAGCAGACACAAGCGTATCAGTAGCCCCATAAAGCTTCGGGAACCTCCGTAGCAGGTTTGTATTTGGAATAAATGCCGCAACTACTCAGTATAAAAGTCGTTGCCACAGATAATAGAATTATCTTCTTCATATTTCTTTTCTTTTTAATAATTTGGTTAAGGTCATTCCTTACCGGCTTCTTGTTTTTCCCGGTCGCTCTTCACAATCTCTTCCTCAATCTGCCAATCGTGGGTAACCTGTGGCTGCACCGGACGCAAACGTTCCTGTAACCACTGGAATGCTATAAAGAGCGAAGGAACAATGAATAGCAGTGCCAGTGTACCAACCACCATACCACCTACCGTACCGGTTCCGAGTGAACGGTTACCATTGGCTCCTACTCCGGAAGCTACCATCAAAGGCAACAGACCGAAAACCATCGTAAGGACTGTCATCAGGATAGGACGGAAACGGGCTTTGGCTGCACTCAGTGCCGAAGCAATCAGCCCCATACCTGCCTTACGGCGCTCGCTTGCATATTCCGTCAGCAAGATCGCTGTCTTTGCCAACAGACCAATCAGCATGATAAGCCCCGTTTGCAAATAGATATTGTTCTCGAGTCCGAACATACGAGCAAAAAGGAAACTTCCCATGAGTCCGCAGGGTACACTCAGAAGTACGGCAAAAGGTACAATGAAGCTCTCATAAAGTGCACTCAGGATGAGGTAAATCATGAGGAAACAGATAGCAAATATGATAATCGTAGTACCACTCTGCTGGTTCTCTTCACGGGTGATGCCTCCATAATCATACCCATAGCCTTTGGGCAATGAAGTAGCGGCAGTCTCCTGCACGGCACGAATCGCGTCACCGGTACTGTAACCTTCGGCAGGCATCGCATTTACCGCAATGGAGTTGTACATATTGAAGCGGCTCAGCGATTCGGCACCATACACACGTGTCAATGTTACAAACTGGCTCAGCGGAGCCATTTCTCCATTCGCCATACGCACAAAAGTATTGTTCAGTGAAGTCTCATCCAGACGATATTCAGGATCGGCCTGTATCATTACCTTATATACTTTTGAGAACCGGTTGAAGTTGGACACATACTGCCCGCCATAATATCCGGACAAAGTACTGAGCACCTGGTCCGGCGTAATACCTGCACGCTTACATCTGGAAGCATCTACTTCTACCGACCATTGCGGATAACGTACATCAAATGTAGAATACGCCATTGCTATCTCAGGACGCTGGTTCAAAGCACCCAGATATTGCTGTGTGGTCTGGAAGAAAGTGTTTACATCGCCTCCCTGTTTGTCTTGCATATGCAGCTCGAGTGCATTACCCATACCGTATCCCGGAATCATACCCGGAGAAATAGCAAATACAGTAGCATCCTTAATATCTGCCGTAGAGCCATATACCCGGCCGATAACCGCCTGTACATTGTCTTCCTTGCCGGGACGTTCGTCCCAGGGTTTCAACTTCAGAATCAGCATACCGAACGAACTTCCCTGTCCGGACAACAATCCGTAACCTGCCACTTTCTGCACATGTGCCACCTGCGGGATATCTTCCAGACGCTTCTCGATACGTTCTATGATCGTATTCGTAGTCTTGAGTGAGCTACCGGCAGCAGTACTGACATTTACAAACACCACTCCCTGGTCTTCATCCGGTACCAACCCTGTCTTCGTGGTATTCATAAAGAACAGAAGCAAAGCTATCGAACAAGCCAGTAAAGACCATGTAAGCCATCTGCGTTTGATGAAAAACAATACGATGCCTTTGTACTTATCTACCACCACATCAAAAGCTGCATTAAATGCACGGCGGAAACGGGAAGCAAAATTATTCTTCTGTGTTCCGTCTTCATTAATATAAGGTTTCAGCAACAGGGCACAAAGCGCCGGACTCAGCGTAAGGGCGTTGACAGCGGAGATACCCACGGCAACTGCCATTGTCAATCCGAATTGCGTATAGAAGGTTCCGGAGGTACCTCCCATAAAAGATACCGGAATAAATACCGCCATAAATACCAGTGAAGAGGTAATAACCGCATTACTGATGCCTTTCATCGCATCGATACTCGCCATATAAGAGGATTTATACCCCACATCAAACCGGGCCTGTACCGCCTCGACCACCACAATGGCATCGTCTACCACCGTACCGATCACCAATACCAAAGCAAACAGCGTGATCAGGTTGATACTGAAACCCGCCAGTGCCATAAAGGCAAACGTACCGATCAAAGAAACAATAATACCGACCAACGGAATCAGCGTGGAACGAATGTCCTGCAAGAAGACATACACCACCAGGATTACCAGAATAATCGCTTCAATCAACGTCTTGACTACCTCATAAATAGAAGCATACAAGAAGTCATTGGAACTCATCAGCTGTGTAAGCTCTACCCCTTTCGGTAAATCTTTCCGGGCTTCCTCCAGAAATTTATCAATGTTATTGTTTACTTCGGTAGCATTAGAACCGGCTGTCTGGAAAATCATACAGGAAATGCCATTATGCCCATCGGTAGTACCTTTATAGGCATAGCTTTCCTGTCCTAGTTCCAGATCGGCAATATCTTTCAGCTTCAGTACTTCGCCATTGTCCGTAGAGCGGATTACAATTTCGCCAAACTCTTCGGGAGTAATCAAACGCCCTTTATACTTCATGGTATATTGGTAAGTTTCATCGGAGTTCTCACCGAACGATCCGGTAGCCGATTCAATGTTCTGTTCGGCAAGTACGGAGGTCACATCGCTCGGAATAAGTTTGTACTGCGCCATCACATCGGGTTTCATCCATACACGCAAGCTATATTCGCCACCCATAATCATCATATCACCTACTCCGGAGATACGGAGAATTTCAGGTTTCAGGTTGATACTGATATAGTTGGAAAGAAAAGTTTCATCGTAAGAATCGTCCGGACTGAACAAAGAGAACATCTGCAGGATACTGGTCTGCCGCTTGGAAGTAGTAACTCCCACCTGGGTCACTTCCGCCGGAAGCTGGCCTGTAGCCTTGGAAACACGATTCTGTACGTTTACTGCCGCCATGTCAGGGTCGGTACCCTGTTTGAAATAAACAGTAATGGAAACCGTACCGGCATTGGTGGCCGAAGAGGTCATGTAAGTCATATCTTCCACACCATTAATTGCTTCTTCCAGCGGAGAAATCACACTCTTTTGCAAAGTCTCTGCGCTGGCACCAAAATAACTGGTACTCACCATAATGGTGGGAGGAGCAATATCGGGATATTGTTCGACGGGCAACGTGAACAGTCCGATGATCCCGACAACGACAATCGTTATAGAGATGACAGCCGATAGAACCGGCCGTTCAATGAAAGTTCTTAAGTTCATTATTTTGTCTTTATTTCATTAATTACTTTGATGTACCATGCAATGCGTCTTTCGGTTGAATTGGTGTACCCTCACGAAGCAATCCCACTCCTTCTGCCACAATCACCTCACCGGATTCCAACCCGCTATCTACGATATATTCTTTCCCACCGTTCACACGGGTCACCTGCACAGGAGCCGATTGCGCCTTGCCGTCTACTACCTTATATACAAATACCTTATCCTGGATTTCATATGTAGCTGCCTGAGGAATAACAATGGCACCTGCTTTCTGCACAGGTACAATCACATTACCGGCACCACCGCTATGAAGCAACCCTCCTCATTCGGGAATACGGCACGCAAACTGACAGTTCCCGTACTACGATCAATCACCCCGCTAATCGTCTCAATTCTTCCCTTTTCCGAATAAGCGGATTTGTCGTTCAGCAACAAATCAATAGCCGGCATCTGCTTCAATGCCTCCTCTTTTGAGCCATACTGCCTGATCAATCCTAACAACTGATTCTCAGTCATAGAGAAGTAAACATACATATCCGAATTGTCAGAAACGGTAGTCAACGCTTCAGGCAGACTGGCACTGACCAACGCTCCTACACGATAAGGCAAAGTTCCCACAACTCCATCGGCAGGACTTTTCACTACCGTATAAGAAAGGTTATTGCGGGCATTCACCTCCTGGGCCTTCACCTGTGCCAACTGTGCTTTGGCTGCCAGCAATGAGTTCTTTGCCGTGCTAAGATCGAATTCGGAAACTACATTCTGTCTGTAGAGTTCCTGCTTGCTGTCATACGTCAATTGTGCCGTTGCCAGTGTAGCCTTTGCTGCTTCCACATTGGCCAAAGCCGTCTGTAAAGCCGCTTCATAAGGCACCTGGTCTATGATAAACAATGCCTGCCCATTCTTTACCCGCTGACCTTCTGTGACACATACTTTAGTCAACGTACCACTCACTTGCGGATAAATCTCAATATCCTGCCGACCGCGAATTGTCGCCGAATATGTACTGAACAATACCCGGTCGGACGGTGATGCCGTCATCACCTCATATCCGCTTTCCATTTGTACTTGTGGTGCCTGCTTGCATCCTGCAACGGCCAAACAACATGATAGCATCACCATGTGCTTCATTCTACATACCTTTTTGTTCATAATACCCATTTAATTAATGTTCTCTACTATACAGTCGATCCTTCAACTGGTTGACTTATCTATTTGGTCGCGGCAAAGGTAGAAGGATTTCTTCGTAGAAAACTTTTCATTCCGTTCGCAGTTTTGTTCATTTTCGGAACAACACATCTCTGTTTTCAGTTAAAACTCCTATATTTGCCAGTGAAATAAAGAACAAAGTATGGAATATAAAAACCCGCTCACCGTCTCTCTGGAAAGATCTTTCATAGCCGGAACAGGCGATCTTGCTGCTTTTCACAACCGTTTAAACAAGCTCGATTGCGCTGTCATTTTATTCTGTCGCAGCGGTTGGGCACAAATTACTATCGACCTCCGGAAATATGAGATAGTAAAAAACACCCAAGTTGTTTTATTACCCGGAACCGTAATCAGTCTGGACGGAAAAAGCAACGACTTCAACCTTTCTTTTTTCGCTTCCTATGGCGAAATGTTTCGGGAAGCCTGTCTGCGGCTCGACCCACCCTTCTTTCATTACCTGAAAGAGAATCCTTGCTATACGCTCCCCGAAGATGCAACCAAAGGTATAAACGGACTTATGGATGCTACTTCTGCGATCTACATCGACTACGAAAACCGCTTTCGTAATCAGATAGCCCGTAATCATCTGCAAAGTTTTCTACTTGATATTTACGATAAAACATACCGCTACTTTACTAAAAGTGAAATTGAAGGCAGCAATCGCAGGATGAGATCTTTGGTAAATTCATTGCTATGGTACACGAACACTGCTGTTCACAACGCGATGTAACTTTCTATGCCAACAAACTTTGTATCTCCACCAAATACCTGACAGGAATCTGCCGAAACGTAACCGGAAACTCTGCCAAGAAAATTATTGATGACTTCGCCATACTGGAAATAAAAGTATTACTCCAGTCTTCTAAATTGAACATCCAGGAAATAGCCGATAAATTGGGATTTCCGGATCAGTCCTATCTGGGCAGGTACTTCAAACGGCATGAGGGAATGTCTCCGGTGGAATACCGGAATGGGAAAGAAAAATAATGTGCCAATTATTCAATGTGCCAATATGCCAATTGCTGCGCTAAGCTAAAACACTGTTTAGTTCATAAGTGATCCGAAATGAATCAGTTTACCACAGAGGACACGGAGGGCACAGAGATATTATTTTCTCTGATGAAACGCGGATGATCGCAGATGAACGCAGATTAAAAAACTGTAGTTCTTTATTTTATCGTTATTTCCCTTTGCGAGAATTTGCGTTCATCTGCGTTTCAATAAAGATTTAAACTCTGTGCCCTCTGCGACCTCTGTGGTGAAATACCAAACAAAAAGCAGCACTGAGTGTTAGTAAGCAAAAATATCCACCTAACTAAACACTTTGACTATGATTAAATTAAAACTTGGTATATTGCTTGCTATGCTGATAGCTTCTACCACCGCCTTTGCCGGCTATGCCCCTGCCCAGGTACAGGCAGCTTTAAAAAAGATGTACCCCACTGCCAAAGACATTGCCTGGTCACAGGATGACGGTTATTATTGTGCCGACTTCATGATGAACGGCCTTGAAAAGAACGTATGGTTCAATGCCCAGGCACAATGGGCCATGACGCAGACAGAGCTGGTAAGTGTAGACCGCCTCTCTCCTGCCGTATACAATGCTTTTGCCGCCAGCGACTATGCGGACGGAATTGTTGAGGATGTCACCTACGTTGAATTTCCCAAATGGGAACCCATTATCGTTATTAAAGTGGGAAAAGCCAATATAGATATGAAATACCAGCTGTTTTATACCCCCAACGGACAACTGTTACGTACCCGGAATGTGAGTAATATGTACGATATATTGGGACCGGGAACTTTCCTGTAAATAAGAGAACGAAAAACGAAGAATAAAAAATAAAAGACAGAGTATGAAGACCGGAAAATGAATTTAGAATATATATACGTAAAAGGCACAAAAAGAGGTACTATTTCTCTCTTTTTGTGCCTTTTTGTTATTAATTTAATAGAATTTATAACAGATAGACTACAGTTTCGAACTTTTATTCCTACATTTGCAGACAAATGATAACCTTTATAAAAACGCAGTATCATGGCTAAAATAACGAAAGAGGCCGCTTTGCTCTATCATTCACAGGGCAAACCCGGTAAAATTGAGGTAGTTCCTACCAAACCCTATAGTACACAAACCGACTTATCGCTTGCTTACTCTCCCGGTGTGGCAGAACCATGCCTCGAAATCGAAAAGAACCCGCAGGATGCATATAAATATACAGCCAAAGGAAACCTGGTAGCTGTAATCTCCAACGGTACAGCCGTACTCGGTCTGGGCGATATAGGTGCACTAAGTGGCAAACCGGTAATGGAAGGTAAGGGACTATTATTTAAAATCTATGCAGGTATCGATGTGTTTGATATTGAAGTAGACGAAAAAGACCCGGACAAGTTCATCGAAGCTGTAAAAGCCATTGCACCAACTTTTGGCGGTATCAATCTGGAGGATATTAAAGCACCGGAATGTTTTGAAATAGAACGCCGGTTGAAAGAAGAACTCGACATTCCTGTTATGCACGACGACCAGCACGGAACAGCTATTATCTCCAGTGCCGGACTGATCAATGCCCTGCAAGTGGCCGGAAAGAAAATTGAAAATGTGAAAATCGTTGTAAACGGTGCAGGTGCTTCTGCCGTATCGTGTACAAAACTATACGTATCACTCGGTGCACGCCTCGAAAACATCGTAATGGTGGATAGCAAAGGCGTTATCAGCAAAGCCCGTACCGATCTGAACGAACAGAAAAGATATTTTGCCACAGACCGTACCGACATTCATACACTGGCAGAAGCCATCAAAGGAGCAGACGTATTCCTCGGCCTGTCAAAAGGAAATGTACTTTCACAAGATATGGTACGCAGCATGGCTGCCTCTCCTATCGTGTTTGCACTTGCCAACCCGACACCGGAGATTTCTTATGAAGACGCCATGGCTGCCCGTCCCGATGTATTGATGGCAACCGGACGTTCGGACTATCCGAACCAGATCAACAATGTGATTGGTTTCCCTTATATCTTCCGTGGTGCATTGGATACACAGGCCAAAGCCATTAACGAAGAAATGAAAATTGCTGCCGTGCACGCTATTGCCAATCTGGCCAAACAGCCCGTACCCGATGTAGTGAACGAAGCTTATCATGTAAACAACTTCACTTTCGGACCGGAATACTTCATTCCGAAACCGGTAGACCCACGTCTGATAACAGAAGTATCTATCGCCGTGGCCCATGCTGCCATGAAAAGTGGTGTAGCCCGTAAAAATATCGAGGACTGGGATGCTTACAGAACGCATCTTCGCGAACTCATGGGACAAGAGTCACAGCTCACCCGCCAGCTTTACGATACGGCCCGCCGTAATCCGCAACGTGTCGTATTTGCCGAAGGTGGTCACCCCAATATGTTGAAAGCTGCTGTTGAAGCAAAAGCAGAAGGTATTTGCCATCCTATTATATTAGGTAACGAAGAACGTATCGAAAAACTGGCACATGAACTTGACCTAAGCCTGGAGGGTATCGAAATTGTCAATCTGCGCCACGACCGCGAAACAGAACGCCGCGAACGTTATGCAAAGATACTGGCCGAAAAACGTGCCCGTGAAGGTGCTACGTATGACGAAGCAACGGATAAAATGTTTGAGCGTAATTACTTCGGTATGATGATGGTGGAAACCGGAGATGCAGACGCTTTCATCACCGGATTGTATACTAAATACAGTAATACAATCAAAGTGGCCAAAGAAGTAATCGGAATCCGTCCGGAATACAACCACTTCGGAACAATGCACATCCTGAATTCTAAAAAGGGAACCTACTTCCTGGCTGATACCTTGATCAACCGTCACCCGGATGCCTCTACCCTGATAGATATTGCAAAATTGGCAGACCAGACTGTGAGGTTCTTTAATCACACTCCGGTTATTGCCATGCTGAGCTACTCTAACTTCGGTTCCGACCAAGCAGGTAGTCCGCTCAAAGTGCACGAGGCTGTGGCATATATGCAGAAAGAGTATCCGGAACTGGCTATTGACGGTGAAATGCAGGTAAACTTTGCCATGAACCGTGAACTTCGTGATGCTAAATATCCGTTCACCCGTCTCAAGGGTAAGGATGTCAATACACTGGTATTCCCCAACCTCAGTTCTGCCAACTCCGGTTACAAACTGATTCAGGCAATGACTCCGGATACAGAACTGATTGGCCCTATCCAGATGGGATTGAACAAGCCTATCCACTTTACCGATATCGAAAGCTCCGTGCGCGACATTGTAAATATCACAGCCGTAGCGGTTATCGATGCGATTGTTGACAAGAAAAAAGCAGGGATATGAAACGCCCGTTATCCAAATCACAAATAGTTTGCATCATTCTGCTTTGGGTAGCGCTTTGTTACATAGTATTAGTATACACCGAGCGTATTGACGGCCCAACGATACTTATGCTTATCATTTCGGCAGCATTGGTATTCATTCCTGTCTACAAATCGCTCAAAAAGAATAAATAATATCTTTTTATTCCATATTTGCGGCATAAAATATCAAAATTGATATTTTATGCCGTTTTTCTTTATAAAATGTTTGCAAGTTCAATTTTTATGTTTACTTTTGCAACATCAAAAAGAGAGAAACAAGACAAAAGATAGTAAGGTAAGTGATTTCCTTGTCAACTTGTTCTCATCATTCATTTGTCAACTTATAAACTCAACTAATAAAAAGAAAAAAGAATTATGAATGCAGCTAAGGTATTAGAAGATTTGAAGAGAAGGTTTCCCAATGAACCGGAGTATCATCAGGCAGTAGAAGAAGTACTCGCTACTATTGAAGAGGAATACAACAAACATCCTGAATTCGACAAAGCCAATCTGATTGAGCGTCTTTGCATTCCCGACAGAGTATATCAATTCCGTGTGACCTGGGTAGACGATAAAGGCAATGTGCAGACAAACATGGGCTACCGTGTTCAGCACAACAACGCTATCGGCCCGTACAAAGGCGGTATCCGTTTCCACGCTTCAGTAAACCTTAGTATTCTTAAATTCCTTGCCTTCGAGCAAACATTCAAAAACTCACTGACTACATTGCCGATGGGTGGTGGTAAAGGTGGTTCCGATTTCTCTCCACGTGGAAAGTCAAACGCCGAAGTAATGCGTTTCGTACAGGCTTTCATGCTGGAACTGTGGCGCCACATTGGTCCTGAAACCGACGTACCGGCAGGTGACATCGGTGTAGGTGGCCGCGAAGTAGGTTTCATGTTCGGTATGTACAAGAAACTGACTCACGAATTCACAGGAACATTCACAGGTAAAGGCCGCGAATTTGGTGGTTCACTGATTCGTCCGGAAGCTACCGGTTATGGTAACATCTACTTCCTGATGGAAATGCTGAAAAGGCAGGGTACCGATCTGAAAGGCAAAGTTTGTCTTATCTCAGGTTCTGGTAACGTAGCTCAATATACAGCAGAAAAAGTATTGGAACTGGGTGGTAAAGTAGTTACGATGTCCGACTCTGACGGCTACATCTATGATCCGGACGGTATCGACCGCGCAAAATTGGATTACATCATGGAACTGAAGAACCTCTACCGTGGCCGTATCCGCGAATATGCCGAAACTTACGGTTGCAAATATGTAGAAGGAGCTAAACCTTGGGGTGAAAAATGTGATATCGCTCTGCCTTCTGCAACACAGAATGAGTTGAATGGTGACCATGCCCGTCAGTTGGTTGCAAACGGATGTATCGCAGTCAGCGAAGGTGCAAACATGCCTTCTACTCCGGAAGCTATCAAAGTATTCCAGGATGCAAAAATCCTGTATGCTCCGGGTAAAGCTGCCAATGCCGGTGGTGTATCCGTATCCGGTCTGGAAATGACCCAGAACTCTATCAAACTGAGCTGGAGCTCTGAAGAAGTAGATGAAAAACTGAAGAGCATCATGAAGAATATCCACGAAGCTTGTGTACAATACGGTACTGAAGCCGATGGTTATGTAAACTATGTGAAAGGTGCTAACGTAGCCGGATTCATGAAGGTTGCCAAAGCAATGATGGCTCAGGGTATATTATAATCAGCAACCCTTTTTTAAAAAGCTATAGTTAATATGAAAAGCCGCTTCTTTACGAGGGAGCGGCTTTTTCATGTTATAAATTACATCTATTGTTATGTACCACTACATATATTGTTATACAGCATTACATATATTGCTATACAACGTCACAACTATTGTTATTCATCATTAGATGCAGAAGCCTCAGCCTTCCTCTTCATCCGGAAGGAGGAAATTAACTTCTTTATTTTTGGCTATCCACTCTATCCGCCTGCTTGTTTCATTTAACAGATCCGCAATATCCTCTTCATCAAAACTCTTCGGGAGTATTATAGGCACCCTTTTGACATCTTTATCTCCTTCAAAAACAATAATTTTAACTTCATCCGAAGTATCACAGGAGATGATAGCATCATACTCTTTCAATAAGTTAGCCAGTTTTCTTAATAACGTAGACTCTTTAGTTGTCAATAACTTAATCATTTCACCTCCTATTTTAATCATTCTTGAATTTACAAATTAAGTGTAAAAAAACTACACCAGCAAATATAAATACATTCAATTTATTTCATTTTGAGCAAAGTGACATTCATTTTATTCATTCTATTCGTTTTTTTCGTATATTTGCTTCGGATGAAACTTTTTGCTGATAGTAATTGTTGAAAAACTAAAAAAACATGGAAACAGAAGAATTACAGAACCTGAATGTCCATCATGGACATAATATAAGACGCACCCGCATTGAAAAAGGGATCAAACAGGATGCCATGTCTGAGCTTGTACATCTGTCACAACCGGCTATTTCGAGATACGAAAGAACCAAAACGATTGATGATGAAATACTGCAAAGATTTGCCAGAGCATTGAATGTACCGATAGAATATCTGAAAACACTGGAAGAAGATGCTCCATCAGTAGTTTTTGAAAGCATAACAAATGATGTACATGATAATAAAGAGGGAGTAACTGTTCCTGGCTATTCAAACAATCAAACCAATGCTTTTAGTCCTATCGACAAGATCACCGAGCTTTATGAACGCTTATTAAAAGAGAAAGATGAAAAGTACGCCGCGCTTGAGCAACGTATTCAAAATCTGGAAAAGCAGAAGTAAGTTATAGATGCATTACCCGTTAGCCCTATTAATTTTATACTGAATAATAACAAATCCAACTCACATAAAGATGATGGTGCAGTCTATATATTATCTGTAAGATGTGCTTAGGTCTTCTAAAGAGTAAAAATATGAACTTTGAATCTTTAGTTAATCATATCAGTGCCATTCAGAATACCTTGCAAGCACAAGCTGCACATTCTGTAAATCTTGCACTAACTTCCCGCAATTGGTTAATGGGATGCTACATTGTTGAGTTTGAACAGCATGGCGAAGACCGTGCAACCTACGGTGAGCAACTTTTAAAGAATTTAGAAAAGCGATTAAACACCAAAGGGTTAAATGAACGTAGATTCCGGGAATTCAGACGTTTGTATCTAATTTATCCGCAATTAAAAGAAGAAGTCTTAGGATATGTTATGTCAAACCCGGAAATCCGTTGGTCGTTGACTACAGAATTCGCTACCCCAATTCGGCAGATGGCATCCGCCAAATATGAAAATGAAATTCGGCGGACGACATCCGCCGAATTGATGGATATGCATAAATGGATGATTCCAGCTGATAAGCTATTCAATAAACTTACTTACTCTAACCTGTCTTTAATATCAGCTATTGACAATCCCGTCAAACGTGCTTTTTATGAAATGGAAACAATTCGTGGATGTTGGTCATATAAAGAATTAGGTCGACAAATCAACTCATTATATTACGAACGTAGTGGCTTATCCAAGAATAAAAAAGCACTTTCCGCATTAGTACAACAACAAACCACACAACTTCAACCTACAGATGTAATTAATACTCCAATAACCTTAGAATTCTTAGGATTAAATGAGCAAGTACTGGTTACAGAGAATGATTTAGAACGAGCCATCCTTGATAATTTACAAAAGTTTCTGTTGGAAATGGGACATGGTTTCTGTTTTGAAGCTCGCCAGAAACGTATATTAATAGATGAAGATTATTTCTTTGCCGATCTTGTATTCTATCACCGTATATTGAAATGCCATGTTATAGTGGAATTGAAAATTGACAAATTCCACCATGAATATGCATCCCAGCTGAATATGTATCTCAACTACTTCAAAGCAGAAATAATGCAACCTGATGATAACCCTCCAATTGGCATCTTATTGTGTACGGAAAAAGGAGACACTTTAGTCCGTTATGCAACAGCAGGTTTAGACCCCAATATTTTTGTGCAAAAATACAAAGTCCAGCTACCCAGTGAAGAAGAGATTAAAGATTTCATTTCCAAAGGTATCTAAAGTCATATATAGCCTATACACCAATAACAACCAATAGAAATTGCCTGCATTCTTATAGATGCATTACCCGTTAGCCGGATTAATTTTATACTGAATAATAACGAATCCAGCTACTATAGAATTCGTAATTCAGCAAGTTAGAACCACACCTATAACAATCTGATAATCAACGCTTACAAGAATGTACACTTTTGTATAATAAGAATGTACATTCTTGTATAACAAAACTGTACATTCTTAGGATACCAAAGTGTACATTCTTATTCAACAGAAAACAGGTTCTAATATTCTACCCATAAATTGAAGCATTTTTTATTACAACAAGAACAAGATAATTTCCCTTTATAAATATTGCTTGTAAGATATTACAAACATCTGATTCATTACTCTACGAGGATCGCCTCGTTTCTCGTAGAGTTTCACCCCATTCCTCGTAGAGTTTCGACCCATTCCTCGTAGAGGAAAAAAGCCACTTACATACGACACTAATAGTCAAGCATTTACAATCCTCATTCTTTGTAATATTTTTCCACCTTGCAAGCTATCCTATCTTTCCATTTTCACACCGTTTCTATATCTCTAAATCATTACAAAAAGATAAATATAATTATTTCAATATGAGAGCAACTCAGAATGATATCATTTCCAATTAATACAGATTAAGTTTGCTTTTTTCTGCAAAAATGTTATCTTTGTAGATAGATAATGTGTATAACATTATTTTCATATGCTCACAATGATTAAATTATAGATAAATAAATTGTTTAATCTTTTAAAGTTTGCATTATGGAAAAGAATAAAATTGGCTTAAATGCAGGAAAAGTGTGGCGTATCTTAAATGAAAAAGGTGAGCTCTCCATGTTCGATTTGTGCCATGAACTGGGTTTGACGTTTGAGGATGTAGCTCTTGCTATTGGTTGGCTGGCCAGAGAAAGCAAAATCTTATTAAGAAAAAAAGAGGGAATGCTTTTTGCAAGCATTGAGAATGTTGAATTTTCTTTTGGCTAAAGTGGAAACTAAATTACATTTAAAGTGGAAATCTGCTTTATGATCTACACTACTAAAAATTTAATAAAGCGGATATGTGGGGATATTTGCGTTTAAAATATTGTTACTTTTGATTCAGCTCCATTACACACTCAATAACAAACAGACTACATAACAGAGCTAAATCAAAACTGTCTCTTAGCGTTCTATAGTGAAAGTAAAACGCCACCAAAAGAATCAATCTTGTGGCATCAACACCACTCCCAACTTTTTCTTACCATCCATCTTCACTACTATTGGTTTTTCAAACCGCACATGCCGCAAGAATTTCGTTTCTTCAACAGCAGGCTGTGCGTTCAGGAAGTCCTGATTATAAACACCGTCATTCATAAAAGCATTAATAGTGAAATAGCCCACTCCAAACGAAGTAAGGTTCTGGAAGAAGTGTGTTCCCTGACTGGGATCTACCCGATAGTTCGTCAGCCCGGCTTCCACAATGACACGGGCAGCAGAAATATGCGGCCACTTCACCGGAATGCCGAGCCAAGTATCACTACTTCCCCATCGTCCGGGTCCAACCAGTACATAATTCTTCCCTTCGTTTAAGAACTGCTGATTCATCTTTTCTATCTCCCAGGCAATAGCCTGATTATTGGAGGCACTGTATCCGTCGGTCTTAACATAAATGATATCACACACTTCATTCATGATTCCGTGTCCTAATGAGTTGTTAGAACGCAGAATGACATCTTCATCCGGAATAGCGGTGAGATCTTCGTCAAGCATCTCTTTTGTATCGACAATGGGACGAATCTGCAACAAGTAGAATGTACCCGTCTTATCTTGTTCACGACTCAAAGTAGCAGCAAACTCTATCTCTACAGGGCGACGCATCTCCTGTTCGCTATGTTTCAAAACCAATTGCAGGATACGAGCCAAAGGGAATACATCATGTTGCAGAATATTGGCAAACGTGATCACTTTGCGTCCGCCCGGATACAATCCATCGCGGATCACCTGATCATAAGGATCATAAGTAGAAGCAATGTAACGCAACGCACCATCTTTTTCCGCCTCTTTCACATGAAGTTTCAGCAGATTGAATCCGTCATCAATAGAAAAGTCTTCTCCTGCATTTTTAAGATCGAGCGCATAAAAGCGGGTTTGCGTCTCCTTTAAAGCTATTTCCATTTCACTGGTCTGTAATACCTGATTGGGGTGATAGGGAGAGAAACGAAGCGTCATTCCGCCATCCACAATGTATTTACCAAGCCCAAGAGCGAGATTGACCGTACCCTCTTCCGCTTTCTCATCTCCTATCGGATAGTAATTGAGCGAACGGGCCACACCGGACATAGACGGATAATAGCGGTCGCCATACTGGTTACCCACCACTTCTTGCAGGATAACAGCCATCTTCTCCTGATCGATCACATTGGAGGTAGCCTGCATATATGCTTTACTGTCTTTGAAATAGACAGATGCATACACCCCTTTGATAGCATCGGAAAGCATACGGAGCATCTCGTACTTATCATCCAGATAAGGAATCATATAAGTATTGTAAATCCCGGCAAATGGCTGATAATGGGAATCTTCCAACAATGAAGAGGAACGAATGGCAATAGGCGACTTCACCACATCAAAAAAAGTGAAAAAGTCTTCTACCAGTCTGTCCGGCAACTTTGCTTTCAGAAAGTATTTCAGAATCACATCATCATCGGCGTCAGAAAGAGCTATCTGATATAGATTATTGATGTCCATAAATTCATCAAAGACATCCGTACAGAGTACTACCGTCTTCGGGATGGCAACACGGGCATTCTCAAATTCTTCAAATTCAGGATGACGCTTCACCATATTATCAATGAAAGCCAGTCCACGTCCCTTGCCTCCCAAAGACCCATCACCGATACGGGCAAAATTGGAATAACGGTCGAAACGGTCGCGCTTAAAAACAGCCACCACTCCCTGATTTTTCATCTTACGATACTTCACAATGGCTTCGAAGATAATCCGCCGGTGAGCATCTACATCCTGCAAGCTATTCCAGGTGATAGGTTTAAGGAATTCCGCCACGGGAAACATAGCCCGCGAATACAGCCAGCGCGATACATGATTGCGTGAAATGTGATACAAAAATGATTCGGCCGGAACAGCAAAAAGAATATTTTGCAGCTCTTTCAGGTTCCGCACGCGGGCAATCTCCTCTCCCGTTTCGGGGTTACGAAAGACAAAATCTCCGAAACCAAAATTGTCAGAAACAATACGGCGCAGATCCACATCCATTTTCTTGGAATTCTTATCAATAAAACTGGCACCATATTTGGCTGCATAGGAAGAATTCTCCGATTCGGACGACTGGATAATAAGGGGCACGAACGGATCTTCTTTTCGTATGGCAGCACAAAGTTTAATACCTGCCAACCCATCCTTCTCCCCACGCTCTACACGAGGAAACCGCACATCGGTAATCACCCCAAGTATATTGTTTTTATATTTTTCATACAGAGTAATAGCCTCTTCATACGTACGTGCCAGTACTATTTTAGGACGTCCACGCATACGCAAAGTACGCTGATGAGCATTCAGGGCCTCAGTAGAAAACTCCTGGCTCTGCTTCAGGACGAACTTATACAGGTTGGGCAACACCGAAGAGTAGAAACGGATGCCGTCTTCCACCAGTAAAATAAGCTGTACTCCTACTTCTGCCACATCGTGCTCCAAATTCATCTTATCCTCTATCAACTTAATGATAGATACCAGCAGATCGGTATTGCCCAGCCAGCAGAACACATAATCAAATGCGCTCAGATCTTCATCGGCAATACGTGCTGTAATACCATGACTGAAAGGAGTAAGAATGACAATAGGAATGTGCTCATACAAACTCTTGATATGACGCCCGATATCAAAACTGTCATTATCTCCCGTACCCGGCATACAAATAACAAGATCAAATGTCATACTTGCAAGCAGTGCCAAAGCCTCCTCTTCTGTAGAAACCTGCGAAAAACGGGGAGGATAGCGAAGCGACAAGGAAGTATATTCGTTAAAAATTTTTTCATCAATACGCCCGTCATCTTCAAGCATAAAAGCGTCATACGGATTGGCTATCAACAGGACATTGAAAATACGCCGCGTCATCAGATTGGCAAACTGCGTATCTTTGAAATAAAGCTGATTTAATTTGTATTTACTGAGCATGGATTTCCTGTAGTTAAAAATTGAAAGACAAAATTCGCCTTTTTTATCCGGAAATGCAAATGAATTTTATAGAATTAAAGGTGGTTATTTCACCGCTTCTGTATATATTTGTATTTTTCTCACTACAAACAACTATTTATAATGAAAAGAACAGTCTTATTATTAAGTGGAATTATGGTCATGTCATGTACATCCCCCAAAAAAAAATTGGTCTACCCGGAAACGACAAAAGTAGACACAATAGATGTGTACTTCGGTACAGAAGTACCCGACCCTTATCGCTGGCTGGAGAATGATACCAGTGCTGCTACCGCCGCCTGGGTAGAAGCAGAAAACAAAGTGACAAACGCATACCTGGCTCAAATACCTTTCCGTGAGCAATTGCTGAAACGCTTAACCGATCTGGCTAATTATGAGAAAATAGGTACTCCATTCAAGAAACATGGAAAATACTATTTTTATAAAAATGATGGATTGCAAAACCAGAGTGTATTATATGTACAAGACTCATTAGACGGAGAAGCCCGTGTTTTTCTGGATCCGAACCAATTATCAGATGATGGTACGGTAGCACTCACCAGCCTCTCTTTTTCCAACGATGGTAAATATACAGCTTATACCATTTCGCGTAGTGGTTCGGACTGGTCCGAGATCTTTGTAATGGATACCGCCACAGGCAAATTGCTCGAAGATCATATTAACTGGGCCAAGTTCACAGGAGCAGCCTGGCAAAAGGATGGATTTTATTATAGCGCATACGATGCTCCGGCAAAAGGTAAAGAATTCTCTAATGTCAATGAAAACCATAAGATATATTACCATAAAATCGGTACTCCGCAAGCTGAGGATAAGCTAATATACGAGAATCCCGCATATCCGAAACGTTTCTATTCGGCCGGCACAAGTAAAGATGAACGCATTCTCTTTATATATGAATCGGGAGCCGGAAGAGGAAACAACTTATTTATAAAGGATTTAGAAAAATCAAATGCACCACTTATACAGTTGACTACTGACTTTGATTACCAATATTCTCCGATAGAGGTTATCGGTGACAAAATGTATATATTTACCAATTACGGTGCTCCGAAAAACCGGATTATGGTGGCTGATATCAACAATCCAATATTGGAAAACTGGACAGAACTTGTACCCGAATGCAGCAACGTTCTTTCCGATGCAGAAATAATTGGTGGTAAACTCTTTCTGACTTACGACAAAGACGCATCCAACCACGCTTATGTCCATGATCTTAATGGGAAAAGATTACATGAAATCAAACTCCCCTCATTAGGTTCCATAAGTTTCAGCGGCACCAAAGATGATAAAGAATGCTTTTTTGGTTTTACTTCATTTACTACTCCCGGAGCCACCTATAAATATGATATGGATACAAATACTTATGAACTGTATCGTGCTCCGAAAGTAAAGTTCAACCCGGACGAATTCATAACCGAACAGATCTTCTTCCCCAGTAAAGACGGTGTTATGATTCCGATGTTCCTTACATATAAAAAAGACTTGAAGAGAGATGGGCAAAACCCGGTATTCCTTTATGGATACGGAGGGTTTGGCATCAGCCTCAACCCGGGATTCAGCATCAACCGCATTCCATTCCTTGAAAATGGAGGTATTTATGCACAGGTAAACCTGCGGGGTGGTAATGAATACGGTGAAGAGTGGCACGTTGCCGGTACTAAGATGGAAAAGCAAAATGTGTTCAATGATTTTATATCTGCCGCCGAATTCCTTGTCAACAATGAGTATACCAATCCGGATAAAATAGCCATCGTAGGTGGTTCAAACGGTGGTTTGCTGGTAGGTGCCTGTATGACGCAACGCCCCGAACTGTTCAAAGTAGCCATTCCGCAGGTGGGAGTTATGGATATGCTCCGATATCATAAGTTTACTATCGGCTGGAACTGGGCCAGTGATTATGGAACAAGTGAAGACAGCAAAGAGATGTTCGAATACCTTAAAGGATACTCTCCACTACATAATCTGAAACCTGGTACGAAGTATCCGGCAACCATGGTTACTACTGCCGATCATGACGACCGAGTAGTTCCGGCCCATTCATTCAAATTTGCAGCTACTTTGCAGGAGTGCAATGACGGTACTAATCCAACCCTTATCCGCATCGATAGCAAAGCCGGACACGGAGCGGGGAAACCAATGACAAAAGTACTGGAAGAGCAAGCCGATATATACGGATTTATTATGTATAATTTGGAAATGAATCCAACAACACTTTAAATAATTTACGATTAGACGATTTACAATTTACGATTGGGATTACATTTATTTGCAAGTAATTTCAATCGTAAATCGTAAATCGTCTAATTGTAAATTTCCGGATCGTCTAATCGTAAATCCCTTCCTACTTTTGTCATTTTATCATTATTTAATCAAAATATCACCATAAAAAAGAGGTTTATAGAAAAGTTTTCCTATATTTGCAGTGTCAGTAGCTGACATTTTATCAGAATAAACCTTTTAAAACATAGTATTATGAACATTCAGAAAATTATGTCCTCTCTTGAGGCGAAACATCCCGGTGAATCTGAGTACCTTCAGGCAGTCAAAGAAGTACTTCTCTCTATTGAAGATATATACAATCTGCATCCGGAGTTCGAAAAAGCCAAAATAATAGAAAGACTTGTCGAACCGGATCGTATCTTTACGTTTCGTGTAACATGGGTAGATGATAAAGGTGAAGTACAAACCAATTTAGGCTATCGTGTACAGTTCAATAATGCTATCGGCCCGTATAAAGGCGGTATCCGTTTCCATGCATCTGTAACCCTTTCTATTTTGAAGTTCCTGGGCTTCGAACAAACATTCAAAAACGCATTGACTACCCTGCCGATGGGTGGTGGTAAAGGTGGTTCAGACTTCTCTCCCCGTGGAAAGAGCGATGCCGAAATCATGCGTTTCTGTCAGGCTTTTATGCTCGAATTATGGCGCCATATAGGTCCGGATATGGATGTACCTGCCGGTGATATAGGTGTAGGAGGCCGCGAAGTTGGTTATATGTTTGGTATGTATAAAAAGCTGACACGCGAACATACTGGCACTTTCACCGGTAAAGGTATGGAGTTCGGCGGTTCCCGTATCCGTCCCGAAGCTACCGGCTTTGGTGCCTGCTATTTCGTTCAGCAAATGCTGAAAGATAAAGGAACCAGTTTTGAAGGTAAAACAGTAGCCATCTCCGGTTTCGGTAATGTAGCATGGGGTGCTGCTATTAAAGCTACAGAATTAGGTGCCAAAGTGGTTACCATTTCTGGTCCTGACGGCTACATCTATGACCCGGATGGTATTTCCGGTGAGAAAATAGACTATATGCTCGAACTGCGTGCCAGCGGTAATGACATTGTAGCTCCTTATGCCGAAGAATATCCGAATGCAACTTTCTACCCGGGTAAAAAACCTTGGGAACAGAAAGTAGATATCGCTATGCCTTGCGCCACTCAGAATGAAGTGAACGAAGAAGACGCCAAACAATTGGTTGCTAACGGAGTGATGTGTGTAGGTGAAGTGTCTAATATGGGATGCCGTCCGGAAGCTATTGATACATTCCTTGCTGCACGTATCATGTATGGTCCGGGTAAGGCAGTCAATGCTGGAGGTGTAGCAACTTCCGGCCTTGAAATGACTCAAAATGCAATGCATATCTCCTGGACTTCAGAAGAAGTAGATAAGAATCTGCATCAGATTATGAACGATATTCACGCCCAATGCGTAAAATATGGTACTGAAAGTGACGGTTATATCAATTATATGAAAGGTGCCAACATTGCAGGATTCATGAAAGTGGCTCATGCGATGCTTGGACAAGGAATTATTTAAGATTTACGATTGGACGATTTACTATTTACGATTGGGATTACATCTATTTATTCACAAGTAACTTCAATCGTAAATGGTAAATCGTCTAATCGTAAATCTCCGGATTGTTTAATCGTAAATAGAAAAACTTTGTTTAGTTGTATTTGTATTTGTGGTTTGCGCTACTCTCCTCCTGGGACAGGACGTGGGTAGCGCACTTTTTTACCGGAAGGTTTCATTTTCAACTAAAATAGCCTAACTTTGCATCTCAAAATCAAAACATAATAATGAGATGTTACAACCGGAATTAAAACTGCGCCGCGATAAAATACGCTGGCTAATGGCTCAACAAGGCATTGATGCCGCACTAATCACTTGTAATGTAAACTTGCTCTATACGTATGGCCGCGTTGTCAGCGGATATTTATACTTACCTCTTAACGCTCCCGCCCGCTTATTTGTAAAACGTCCCAACAATATATCGGGAGAACATATCTTCTCTGTCCGCAAGCCGGAACAGATCATAGATATCCTGAAAGAGGAAAAATTGCCTATGCCAACCAAACTGATGCTCGAAGGTGACGAACTGCCCTATACAGAATATGTACGCCTGGCTGCCATGTTTCCCGATATAGAAGTTGTTAATGGTACCCCGCTTATCCGCCAGGCACGGAGTATAAAGACAGCCATCGAAATAGAATTGTTCCGTCGTTCGGGAATTGCACATGCCAAAGCATACGATCGGATTCCTTCTGTCTATCGTCCGGGAATGACTGATCGCGAATTTTCCATCGAAATTGAACGCTTGATGCGCCTGGAAGGATCATTAGGTATTTTCCGCGTATTCGGTCAAAGTATGGAAATCTTCATGGGAAGCGTACTGACTGGTGATAACGCTGCTGCACCTTCTCCCTACGACTTTGCTTTGGGAGGTGAAGGGCTCGATCCGGCACTGCCGGGAGGAGTGAATGGCTCTCCGCTGAAAGAAGGCCAAAGCGTAATGGTAGATTTAGGTGGTAACTTCAACGGATATATGGGCGATATGAGCCGCGTGTTCTCTATTGGTAAACTAAGTGAAAAAGCCTATGCCGCACATCAGGTTTGTCTGGATATACAAAACGAGGTTGCTTCACTGGCTAAGCCGGGAGCTGTATGTGAAGATTTGTATAACACTGCCATTGAGATGGTTACCAAAGCCGGATTTGCAGAAAACTTCATGGGCATCAGCCAACAGGCACGTTTCATCGGTCATGGCATTGGATTGGAAATTAACGAAATGCCTGTAATTGCACCACGTATGAAACAAGAGCTGGAACCAGGTATGGTATTTGCTTTAGAGCCCAAAATCGTTCTACCAGGTGTCGGTCCTGTTGGTATTGAAAACTCATGGGCTGTCACCAGCGAAGGAGTTGAAAAACTGACGATCTGTAATGAAGAAATTATTGAACTCTGAAATAGTGATTAGTGAGTAGTGATAAGTGATTAGTAGGCTGCGCATCATGTCGCACGGTACTAATCACTTATCACTACTCACTAATCATTCCTCACTACTCCTCCATCTGAGTTTCCAACCTTAAATTCTCCCACTCCGTCCATGTAGGAGAAACCATGCACTGCGGCTCCTGTATTTTACCAATCATGGCAGTTGCTTTTTTCACGGCAGCACTGGTTTTCTCAAAGAGTTCTTTCATTGAAAGGTTTCCTTTTGCATCCTTAATCGTTTTAATCAGAAAATAAGTATAATAGCCCTGCTTTTTATCGTGATAAACACTTGAGGTCTGATCACCACTACTCGAAGAGAAACTCAAAGTGTTACCCTGAGGCAATCCTACTTTCGGCACTACGCGTACTCCTTTCTGTGCAAGCAGCGGAGCAGCACTCTTATAGCCACCACTGAAACAAGCATCGAGAAATACGTACGCACCCTTCACCGGATAAGTAGCCAATTCTTTATATAACTCAGCCAACGAGATACCCAAGCGGATATTTTTACCGGTAATATCTACAGGCAACAAATAGGGTTCTTTGGTTGCTTCGTCATTATTGCCATGTCCCGAATAATAGAATATCAGCTCCGCTTCCGGATCAGTACTTGCCATATTTACCAGCCAATCCAGTTGCTCATGCATCATACCGGCTGTAGCATTAGGCACCACCTTTATCTGATTATCGGGCACACCGAATGTACGAATACAATACTCACGAAATACCATGGCATCATTCACGGCATAAGGTACATTGATTTCTGCATTGGCACCGGTCATGCTATAATCTTCATTACCAATAATCAATGCATAACGATGACGGTTTACAGCACCTACCGGAATATCTTCCATCAATTCACTCTTAAAAGTAAGCGAGAAGTCTTTGGCAACAGCCTTACGCGCAATAACATTTCCGCTTAAATTCATGGTACTTGCCGCAGTAAGGTAATCACCCACTTTCACTTTATATGCTTCATTCAGAAAAGCCGAACGCGTAGATTCAGTCACTGCCAGCATCACTGCCACAGAATCCTCATCGAAACGTTTATTCACGAGAAAACCATAGTCCAGTGTCGCCACATCACCCGGAGCAATACTATCAATGGTCATTTCCGGACTATCCGTAGTATAGACATTCTTCGGCAGTGTAAAATTCAGTTTTACGTTATGCGCTGTTTTTGTTCCGAAGTTCTGTACGGCAATTGTCAGTTTACCATTCTTACCCAAAGTGATCGAAGATCCCTCAGATGCAAAGAACTGATGGTCGGCTATACGCAAACGCGGCATCGAATATTCCTGTGCATTCACTATCAATTCAGAAGGATCGGCATCAAATCCATTCGCTTCAAAAGCATAAATATTGATTTTAGCCAATGCAGTAGGCATCTCTTTCTTAGCGATATAACGGAAGGTATACTCTTTGGAAGTACCGGCAGGGATGTTTCCTCCATCCAGTTCACGCGGCCCCTCAAAATACTGATCATACCCTTGCTGTTCGGACAAGCGGAGACGAATATTATAAGCATCTCCCTTTCCTTTATTCTCAACAGTAAACTGAACAGCAAAGCTTTCACCGGCATCAATCACTTTATTATTATTGGCATCGATAAAACTATCCACCCGGATCACTAACATAGCCGGATCTACCGGAACCGGAACGGATGGTTGCTCCCGAACTACATTTTCAGTATTTTTCAAGCTTTCATTATAAGCCAGTAAACGACCGGGAAATGAAGTATAGGAGGCACCATCCTCAATTATTTTGTTCAGCACTTCATATTCGGCCTTCATGTCCATATACTGGTAAACTCCAGCAAGCCCCTGCATATACAGTTTGGAAGAGGGGTCCTTCTCCAGAATCTTCAAAAAGAGATCTTTTGCATCCAACAAATAACTGGAGGCACGCTGCCGAACCAATGCATACTCAGTATCATTGGCAATCGTAGCACCGTTATTTACTATTTCCGTTGCACAATTAAAGTTGGCACGGGCCACACCGGTCATCAACTCAAAGTTATTGGGATAAAGTGCATAGAGACGTTTGTAGATATCAAGCGCTTCTATATTTTTACCCTGACGTTCGAGAATGCGTGCTTTAATAGGCAACACCTTATCATTATTTGGATCAACAGCCAAAATCTTGTCAATTGCTCCCAGTAGTTTCTCCATATTATTGGTAGCAATATACACATTAACCAAATTATACAAAAAATCGAGCGATACCGGATACTTCTCATTTGCTTTCAACAAGATACGTTCCTGATCGGCATACTTCTTCTGCGACTGATAAATCATGTTCATATATACATAGCAGTCTTTTTCCTGTGCTTCCGTACCTGTATTCAAATACTCCCGGAAATATTTCAGAGCCTGTTCATTCTTTTGCAAATTATAGGCCGAAACAGCTGCGTAATACACTACCGAGGCATAACGGCTGTCTTTAGGCAGCAATTCACTACTAAACGCCGGCAACTGCGGCATATCAATATAAGCAGCAGCAAGATCCAGCGCTTTTGCCGGCTGCTTTTGCTCGGAGTAATACACCGCTCCGTTCAGTAGGTAGGGATACAGAGAACGCAAACGGTTCTTTGCCCCCTCCAGATACTGACCGTTATCCGGTGCCTCCACCACTTTAATGAAATTGGCATAACTATCCAGCAGGTAATCATACATGGCAGTTACGTTTGTTCCTTTATCGCGCTCACTTTCAAAAAGCACATACTGCTGATTGGCACGTTTGGAAGCAGAGGCAGCATCCTGTGCTACTACTCTGCCTGCAACTGCTCCCGCAGTGAGAATGATTGTCAGTAAAAAAAATCTTTTCATTGTTTGTTTATTGTTGGAATGCATCCATAATTACGAACTCTACATTGATCTTTCGGAATTCACCACCACGTTCTTTGGCCACTTCCACATGATACTCGTATTCGTTCTTCGTATTATTCAATGTTGTTACATTTTTATCAATATAGTTTTGTACACCGGCAGCACGCAGCAAAGCAAGTTGCTCATTCTGGGTTATTCCCGATGTTTTGGTCACCGTTATATTATCCAGATTACCGTCTTTATAATAAGGTTCATCCATAAATTCACCGTAACGGCCATCATAAGCAATACGTCCACGAATCGGACTGGCATCGGCAGAACCGGTAATGATCACTTTTACCTGTTTTCCTTCGGCAAGATATTTAGAGAAATCACCTTCGAAGGCATTCTTGATAATCTTCATCAAAGACATAGCAGCATTGGATTTTTCAATGTTATAGCCTCCCGAGGGGAAATCTTCTTTTGCAGAAAACTCCTTATTAATAACTTCGTACTGATACCCCACTTTATAGTTCAGAATCTTTTTACCATCGGCATTCACACCCGGCACTACTTCTGTTTTTACATTAATCTGTGTATTATCTGTAATCAGTTTATCTTGTTTTTTCTCTTCCACCACCTGTTCCTTTATCTCCTTCAACTGCACTTCTTCGCGAGTAGCCTGCTGCATAATTTCAAGCGGAACAAAGTTGGCATCTGCCTCCAAAGCAGTCAGCTTTGTACGCCCGATATTATCATAAATATACACCTTATTGGTCGTTTCATTTTTCACTTCCACATAAGCAAGCTCAAATTCATCTTTGTCATTCAGTACATAGACAGCATTCTCAAATTTCAGATTCTTCGCATCATTGAAATCTCCTGCTTCGCCTGCCGGAACTTCCAATGCGATAGAGGGTAACTCCTTAAAACCGATATTGAGCAGGTTGCTCGAAGTATCATAATCGCCCACGAACGGATTGTCAATAGAGATACGATCGCCTGCCAGTTCGGTTGCCACTTCCTGGGCAAACAACTGCTGTTGCTTCAAACGGCTTTCGTCATTCACACGAATCGCATAATCTTCCATCGATTCACCCTGCATCATCTTCACCCATTCGTTCATTTTGGCATCCACCTCTTTACCCATAATCTTACCATAGAAAGGATTCAGACCATTGGCATCCCAGAATACAATCTGATAAGGGCGGTTCGACAACAGAAAGACTTCACTGTTCTGGTTATTTTTAAAGAAACGAGTCCCCATAACACCTATTTGTGCTTCGGGTAGTTCCTGCTCAACAACACTATTTTTCAGATTGACTATTATAATATCTTTATTATCGCGTACCACACTTACATATTTTCCTTCCGGATGAAAAGAAGGTGAGGTCAGTATTCCTCCCAGTTTATCAAAGATATCCACCTTATCCCAATTCTTGGTATCAATAATCGTGAGCCGTTTATCATCCGTCGTCACTGCCAACAGCGAAGCATCCGGAGAAAAAGCAACTTCTTTCACTACCGCCGGCATCGGAATAGACTTTCGCTTTTCCCGGGTCTGAAAATTCCAGATAACAACCTCTTTTCCTACAGCCGAAGCTATAAAATAGTTATTAGAACTCAACGCCAGCGAAGTAGCAGGAGCATCTCCCTGAATATAAGCCTGAGGCAAATATTCTTTCGTGTCATACACCACAATTTCCCCGAGCGAATTGGATACAATAAAATTGCGTGCATCACTTCCGTAGCACATTGCCAGTGCCAACGGCTTTTCTTTCAGTCCCTTTCTTTTTTCTTTCAGTTCAAATAGTTTTTTATTCCTGTCGCGAAAAGAAAAAATAGCTACCGGCTTCTTCTGGCGCAACACAGCCAGTGAACTTCCTGTCGGATTAAAAACAATACGATCGATGTTCCTTAAATCACTAATCGTAATGTCACGCATCGTATACATTGTCCCGTCCGACAAATAGGCCGTACAAAAAGTAGTATTATCAAATGCATTGATTTTTTTTTGTGAAACAAAGGTTCTTTTCTCGACCAATTGCCCCATCGCTTGTCCACAAAAAAGAGTAGCTACAAACAATAAAGCCACGCTCCTACAAGAGCTAAATTCACGTACCATCCCATTCATACCTTTAAAATGATTTAGTTTATGTTTAAATGTGTTTTGCAAAATAAACATTAATTATCGAACAAGCCATAACATGAACGGTATTTTTTTATTGCAAAGACAGTTTTATTTGAAAATAAAACAGAAAAGAAAAAAAGAATAACATCAGAAACAAACAAAAAGACAAGAACCATCACGGTTTTCCGTTACAACACAGCATTTTATAAAATAGTTATATATATAAAAAGTGCCGGTTGTATTTCACTTAAATACAACCGGCACTTTTCTCTGAATCCCTATTTCACTTTATTGGTTTAAGTCCCATTCTTTCTGCTTTCTTGAGCATTAGTTCACGGGCAGCCTCATATTCGTTAGGAATAATACCATCTAAAATCGCATCTTTTATAGCACTTTTTAACGAACCAATCTCCTTACAGGGAGAAAGTCCGAATATTTCCATAATCTCCTCACCGCTTACCGGAGGCTGAAAATTACGAATACGATCTTTCTCTTCCAGATCTTTAAGCTTCTGACGTACCAAACTAAAATTATTCAGGAAACGTTGTTTACGCTCCATATTTTTAGAAGTGATATCAGCTTCACACAAAGTCATCAGATCATCAATGTCATCTCCTGCCTCAAAAAGCAGACGACGCACGGCAGAATCCGTCACAACGTCATCGGCAATCACGATAGGACGCATATGCAGACTTACCATTTTCTGCACATATTTCATCTTCTCGTTCATGGGCAATTTCATATTCCGGAAGATGGTAGGAATCATCTTTTCACCAATGAAATTATGGTTATGGAAAGTCCATCCGATTTTAGGTTCCCACCGTTTGGTAGCAGGTTTGGCAATATCGTGTAACAGAGCTGCCCAACGAAGCCAAAGGTTATCCGTTTTCTTACTGATATTATCAAGTACTTCGAGCGTATGATAAAAATTATCTTTATGTGCCCGCCCATTCCGTGTTTCTACTCCTTGCAACGCTGCCAGTTCGGGAAAAATAAGTGGCAATAACCCACTCCGTTCCAGATCGATAAAACCTTTAGAAGGTACAGGAGAAAGAATGATCTTGTTCAGTTCATCTGCAATCCGTTCACGCGAAATAATTTTAATCCGTTCACAATTGCGACACAACGATTCAAAAGTATTATCATCAATGTAGAAGCCAAGTTGGGTAGCAAAACGAATGCAACGCATCATCGCAAAGGGTCGTCACTAAATGTTATATCCGGATCAAGCGGAGTACGTATAACCTTTTCTTTCAGATCATTTATCCCTCCAAACGGATCGACTAATTCACCAAACCGTGCTTTATTCAAACAAACGGCAAGCGCATTGATCGTAAAATCACGACGATTCTGATCATCTTCCAATGTACCGTCTTCCACAATGGGCTTTCGTGAATCACGCTGGTAAGATTCTTTGCGGGCACCCACAAACTCCACTTCAGTGCCGTGATACTTCACCTGCGCAGTACCAAAATTCTTGAAAAGTGCCACATGAGCACCTTTGCCCAAATGTTTGCCCAATGCTTGCGCCATCTCAATGCCGCTTCCCACCACTACTACATCTACATCTTTAGAAGGGCGTTCCAGAAAAATATCGCGGACGTATCCGCCCACCACATAACACTCTAATCCGAGCGCATCGGCTGTTTCTGAAATCTGACCGAATATCTTATCGTTAAATCGCTGTTTCAGTTCTTCCTGAGTCAACTCTATCATAATTGGTATTTAGAAGTTAGAATTTAGTAGCCGGAATTGAATTCCAACTGCCAACTACTACTTTTGGAGTGCAAAGGTACAACTTTTCATCCTTCACGCTACGCTCTTCACACTAAATTTGTATTTTTTGTCATTCATAACTAAAGAACAACAAAATGAAGAAACTGATTGTAGGACTATGTGCCACGCTTGTATTAGCCTCTTGCGGTAACGACGCAGAAAAAAAAGCCAATGAAAGACTGACTACAGCCCGTACAGCCTTTGAGCAAGGAGATTACAACGAAGCCAAATTGCAGATAGACAGTATCAAAATACTCTATCCCAAAGCTTTCGATGCACGGAGAGAAGGTATAAGCCTGATGCAGCAGATAGAATTAAAAGAACAACAGCAGAGCCTGGTTTATCTGGACAGTATTTTGCAAACAAAGCAGAAAGAATTTGAATCGATTAAAAACAAATACGTACTGGAAAAAGATGCTGAATACCAACAAACGGGTAACTACTTCTGGCCTACCCAAACGGTAGAGAAGAATCTACACCGCTCCTTCCTGCGGTTTCAAGTGAATGAACAGGGAGTGATGAGTATGACTTCTATTTATTGCGGCGGAAGTAACCTTCATCACTTTGCAGTGAAAGTAATAGCTCCTGATGGTAGTTTTGCCGAAACTCCTGCATCTAAAGACAGTTATGAAACAACTGATCTGGGAGAAAAAATAGAAAAAGCAGATTATAAAATGGGGGCAGATGGCAATGTAATGGGATTCCTCTACCTGAACCGGGACAAAAATATCAAAGTAGAATACATTGGAGACCGCAAGTATACTACTACCATGACCTCTGCCGACAGACAAGCACTTGCCGGTATTTATGAATTATCACAACTACTGTCGTCCATCGAGCAAATAAAGAAGGAACAGGAAGAAGCTAACCTGAAAATACAATTTGTAACAAAGAAAATAGAACAGAAACAACAGAAAGAAGCGACTGAAAAAGAAACCAAATAAGTAAGAAAGAAAGTACGTATTTAATACTGTGTTAAATACGTACTTTATATAGATAAAAGTACGTACTTTGGTATGTATGAAGTACGTACTTTTGCAAAGTAAAAACAAGATCACTCAATTTACCGTCAGCAATGTTAATTTCAATACCCTATACTAAAAGTACAATTGCGTCAGCTTTCATGAGATTGACATTGTTAATTTCACTCCTGTTCATCTTCGGAAGGTGTATTCAGGAAGATCCGGATGTATTTTCATTAAAACCGGGAGATACCTTACCGGAGTTCTCGGTAGAGGATAATGGTGGAAATATTGTATCAACAGCTACACTCCGTGGTAAGGTATGCCTGATTGCATTCGTCAATACCGGATGCCCCGATTGCCGGAAAGAACTGCCGGAAATAGAAAGTGCTTATCAGCAGTTCAAAGATAATGAGATTGTCCGTTTCATAATTATAAGCAGATCTCAGGGATACGAAAGTCTGACAGAATACTGGACTAATAACCAGCTTACAATCCCCTATTCCGCCCAGGAGAATGATGCTGTTTTCAAGAAGTTCGCTTCACAGAATATACCTCGCATTTATATTGCCTCTCCCCAGGGGATTATTGTTTTCACTTCCGATGACTCTTCCAATGTTGTTGCAGAAACAATCAGTACACAAATAAATAACCTTATCAAAGTTCCGGAATAATCCGGAACTCAAGATAAACCATCGCTTGTCGTACCTCCCCGTGCGGGAAGCACCCCAATTCTTATTTTTGTTTGGCGACTAATACTTCTATATCATATCCTATAAAAAGTCCGCTTTCAATTACCCCTGTGATATTTTTTATCTCTTTTTCTAAGGACTCACCAATTTCCCCAAACCAGGTATCAAGAATAAAATTTCCATTCTCGGTGAGTATTGGTCCGTCTTTTCCTTTAGCCATGCGCAAGATAATCTTTGAGGCTCCAAGTTCTTTCAACTGATTTTCTACATACACCATCGCAGTAGGAAAGACCTCAACGGGAACAGGAAACTTACTACCCAGCCGGGAAACAAACTTACTATCGTCCACAACAATAAAAATCCGGTCACTGCTTTTTATCAATAGTTTTTCTTTAAACAACGCTCCTCCTCTTCCTTTAATAAGATTGCGGAAGGGATCTACCTCGTCGGCACCATCAAAAGTCCAATCCGGATGCTTCTCCCAAAGAGTTGTCTGTGGAATGCCCAACTGCGTACAAGTCATTGAAATCTCTATCGAAGCAGGAATCACCTCAACATGAAGCTGTTCTTTCCGGATTCTTTCGGCTATGGCAAAAAGAGTGAGATAGACAGTGGAACCGGAACCTGCACCAATTACTTCACCGTCTTTCACCCGTGCAGCCAATTGGTGTGCCACCTGTTCCTTGCCTTCCCTGTTAATTATATCATCGGACCACTGCAAGCCGGTAATCAAGTTATTCCTCCATTCCATAATCATGTATTTTGTTTATTATACTTCCAGTTTTGAGTGTGTTTCACCACAGAGTAACACAGAGTTCCACAGAGTTTAAATCTTTGATGAAACGCGGATTAACGCAGATTTTCGCAAAGGGAAACAAATATATAATAAAGAACTACAGTCTTTTAATCTGCGTTCATTTGCGATCATCCGCATTTTAATCAGAGGAATACTACTCTGTGTCACTCTGTGATGAGTTTGATTTCTTTCCGTTCAAATTTAAATAACACTGAAACAAGTTTATCTATAAATAACGAATTAAGTACCCTTTTGTTATCATCGCCTGGCGTACTTCCCCGTGCGGAAAGCGCTTTCTTTAATTCCTCGGCGATACGCCATTGAAGGGCTGCTTCCGCTTCTTTGCCTGCTTTCAACAGAGCATCCCCAAAGAATTCATGCGCTTTAGGGTGTTCAGGTTTCAATGAAGTTGCCTTATCAAGATCGGCAATGGCTCCTTCCGTATTCTCGGATTTCAGACGAAGCTTCCCACGGTTATAAAAAGCCTTGAAGCTGGCAGGGCTAATGCGTATAGCCGTACTAAAGCAAGTTTCGGCATCAAAATATTCCTTATTATTAAATAAGGTGATCCCTTTACGAATCCAGGCATCTATGTAGTCAGGATAGAGCTCTAATGCTTTATCATAATTTGCAAGGGCAGCACGGGCATCATGTGCCTGCGTGATACATTCATTGCCCATAAGTAAATATTCACGGGCATACTTCTTGAGATATTCCTGCTGTGCCCGCATCTGCTCTTTCAGTTGCCGGTTCTGTTCACGTAATGTGTTTATTACTTCCAGCTTCCGACGGATCAGTCGGCGGGGAGCCGGCTTCTCAATGTCATAACGTGAATGAATGGCGCGGAAGAATTGTTCCAGACACTCCTCATATCCCCACGATCGAAAGCACGGGCAGCAGCTACATATTGCACATCTGCCTGCGCTTGTTTCAACGCTTTGTCTATAGCCTGCCGGTTATTGAAACGCTGGGCAAAATTCACAATCTCCTGTCGTACAAAAACATCCGCCCGGTTAATCGGCTTCTTTAGTTGAATGCCCTCCAGCGATGTACAACGGCTCAATGCCACATACGCCTGTCCTCCGGCAAAGACTCCTCCGGTGAAATCGATAACCACACGGCTGAATGTCAATCCCTGACTTTTGTGTACAGTGATAGCCCATGCCAGGCGAATGGGATATTGGGTGAAAGTTCCTAAAACCTCCTCTTCAATCTCCTTTTTTTCTTCATTATAGCGATAACGGATATTTCTCCAGGAATCCAGCTTTACATCACATTCCTTCCCATCATCTGTTATAACATAAATCGTTCCGTCGTCATCGTCAATACCTGCTATGGTACCGATAGTACCATTTACCCAACGGCGGTCATAGTCATTCTTGATAAATATAATCTGTGCACCCGGCTTCAGCACCAGGTCTTTGGAAGTGGGCAGACTACTTTCCGGAAAGTCCCCCTCTATTTCACCTTCAAAAGTTACCGGATCACCGGGAAGTTCGGCCAGTTTTTTATCATTGATATAGTCCACATTATCCCGTCGTGTAGCGAGAGTGATGTACATATCTTCTTCACTCTCTTCTATCTGTGTACCATATCGTGTATTAAGTAGTTGTAAATCGGCTGCTCCGGCAGTATTATTGCGTATATGGTCAAGTACACTGACAAAGACCGGATCACTCTGCCGATACACCTTCTGCAACTCAATTGACACGAGGTCAATCTCACCAAACACACGTGCAGAGAAAAAATAAGGCGTAGGATAAAAACGATTCAATATCTCCCGCTCATCGTTTTTCACCACAGGTTCCAACTGGAATACATCTCCTACAAGCAGTATTTGTTTCCCCCCGAAAGGTTCCCGTAAATTACGGGAATATACCCGCAGAATACGATCTACAGCATCAATAATATCCGCCCTCACCATCGAGATCTCATCAATAATCACCAATTCTATCTGCTCAAGCAATTTCCGGTGTGGCTTTGTATATTTAAAGAATTCATGGATACGCCCCCGTTGAAGGCTCAGATTCGGATCGTCCGGCAGAATAGGATAAAAAGGAAGTTTGAAAAAACTATGCATAGTACTTCCACCTGCATTAATGGCAGCAATACCGGTAGGAGCAAGCACTACATACTTCTTTTTTGTATTGGCACAGATATAGCGCAGAAACGTGGACTTACCCGTACCGGCCTTTCCTGTCAGAAAGACAGACTGGCGGGTATATTGGATAAGATTCAGGGCATCCTGAAACTCTTTATTGTTAGTATCTACTGTTGTTGCACCCACTCTAAATCACTCCGAAGTGTTTCAAAGCCTTTGCGATTCCATCTTCATCTACAGAAGCAGTTATATAATCTGCCGTCTGCTTTACATCATCTTTGGCATTTCCCATAGCGACACCAATGGCAGCATGACGCAACATGCTGATATCATTACCTCCATCACCGAATGACATAGTCTCTTCCAGTTTAAGACCAAAATGTGCAATCATCTCGTCAATGCCTTTTTGCTTTGTATTTCCTTTTGCCGTGATATCTGCAAAAGCCGGAAACCAACGTCCGGATTCGCTATTTGGAATCAACGATTGTATCTCCTTCTCTTCTTCTGCGGTAATAAACGGAGTCATCTGAAAAATTTCCTCTTGTATGGCTTCTTCAAAAGTCTTCACCGGCATCTTGTTCACATGCAGGAAGTCGTAAAATATCTGATGAACCAGTTCATTGGGTTGACAAACAGACAAGTTGTGTTCGCTGACAAAAATGCAAGGATATCCTTTCTTCTCACAGATTTGTGCCAATGTCTGTACTTCACCGGGAAGAATAGCACTCTTATAAATAACTTCATCACCCACAAAGCAATAAGCTCCGTTCATAGTGATGTAACCGTCTATCAATCCAAGATCCTGAATGGCAGACAAATTGTTGATAATCGCTTTCGGACGTCCTGTGGCGATAAAAATCTTAATTCCTTTCTTGTGAGCGGCAATCAACGCTCGATAGTAGAGGCCGGGATAGCATGCGTATCAAAACTCACTAATGTACCGTCGATATCAAAAAACAGGGCTTTCGTCATAGTGTTCCTTTTTATGCTACAAAAGTACAAAAAAGAAGTAGAACGGCTGTGGTTTTATTTAATCTTTGCGAACGTTAATGCTTATCGGGTAACGGCAAAATGACGCTATCATTTCCATCAACCATATATACATGGCATTCATCAGCAGAAACAATAAAGGCTTCTTTTATAACAACTTGTTCGTTCTTATAACCAAGAAACTTGATTTTTAAGGGCTTATTTTCCAATTCCTTCCGGTAATCATCGTTCATAACCGGATATTGCCCGCTATCTTTATAATACGCATCCATAATATAATGCGTATCGCCGCCAAATTCCATTTTTTGTCCGGTCTCTAAATTAATCGTTTCAAACTTATCCAAAACAACCGGAGTTCCATCGGTATAAACAGCACGAATATTGATTTGGCGGAGCTCACACGTACAAACAACACTCTCTTCTTCTTTATCATTATGGCATCCTGCAATAACAACAAGTCCCAATAAAAGGAGAATAACAGATATTTTTTTCATAGGATGAGATGTTTTTAGTTAGCATTCTTTATTAGAAAATGCATAATTATAGTAAATACTGCATATCCCCTACCACATTTGTGGTATTTTTTTCTTTCCGGATTAATTTTCTTACTTCTGTTTTCATTATGCAACAGATGAATTGTACATTTGCAAGCATATTAGTACTAAAACAGAATATTAAGATGAAATATAATTTTGATGAAATAATAGACCGTCGTGGAACGGAATCCGTAAAGTGGGATGCCGTGAGCGAACGTTGGGGACGTAATGATCTGCTCCCTATGTGGGTAGCGGATATGGATTTTCGTACTCCGCCATTCGTAATGGAAGCTTTGAGGAAACGGTTGGAACACGAAGTGCTGGGTTATACTTTTGCCTGCGAAGAGTGGTATACTTCCATTATCAATTGGTTGCAGAGTCGTCATGGCTGGAAAGTAGGGCGTGAAGAACTGACTTTTATGCCGGGTATTGTCCGTGGGTTGGCATTTGCCATACAATGTTTCACAGAAAAGGGCGATAAAGTAATGGTGATGCCACCTGTATACCATCCTTTTTTTCTGGTAACAGAGAAAAATAAACGTGAAGTGGTGTATAGTCCGTTGGTACTTCGCGACGGACAGTATTATATTGACTTTGACCGTTTCCGTAAAGACATACAGGGATGTAAGATATTGATTCTTAGCAATCCGCACAACCCCGGAGGTCGTGTATGGACACGGGAAGAACTGGAACAAATAGCTGAAATATGCTATGAAAGCAAGACACTCGTCATCTCTGACGAAATTCATGCCGATCTGACCTTACCACCGTATCAGCATATCACTTTTGCACTTGTGTCAGAGAAAGCACGTCAAAATTCACTCGTGTTCATGTCTCCCAGCAAAGCATTTAATATGCCGGGACTGGCAAGCTCGTACTGCATCATCGAGAACAAAGAGATATGTCGCTGTTTTCAGGAATACATGGAGGCAAGCGAGCTTAGCGAAGGACACTTGTTCGCTTACCTTAGTGTAGCTGCCGCCTATAGTAACGGCACCGAATGGCTCGATCAGGTTCTTGCCTATATTCAGTCGAATATCGATTTCACAGATGCCTTTCTTAGCGAATATATTCCGAATATTAAAATGATTCGTCCACAGGCTTCTTACCTCGTTTTTCTTGATTGCAGAACATTGGGACTGAATCAAAAAGATTGGTAGACCTTTTTGTGGACGGTGCACATCTTGCACTAAACGACGGAACTATGTTTGGTAAAGAAGGTGAAGGTTTCATGCGACTCAATGTAGCCTGCCCACGCAGTGTGCTCGAAAAAGCATTAAAACAATTGAAAAAAGCATGTGACAACCGATAAACAATAATAAACAGAGAATTAATAACTAAAGATAAAATGAATAAGAACAGCTTTGAAGCGGAACTTCTGCATACTCCTTTTGATAAAGAAGATGCTTATCATTCACTCTCCATGCCGGTATATAATACTGCTGCTTATGAATTTGATACGGCGGAAGCTATGGAGGAAGCTTTTTGCGGACATACGGCAGATCATGCATATTCGCGAATAACCAATCCCACCGTTCAGTATTTTGAGAAACGTATTCAAACAATCACAGGTGCGCTAAGCGTCACAGCATTGAATTCCGGTATGGCGGCTATCAGCAATATCTTTTTCACATTGGCACAAGCAGGAGCCAACATTGTTACTTCCGCCCACCTTTTCGGTAATACTTATTCATTTTTTAAAAGTACGCTCGCTGCATTCGGAGTTGAAGTTCGCTTTTACGACCTTACAAACCCCGAAGCTGTTCGTGCTCAGGTTGATGAAAACACCTGCGCCGTCTTTCTTGAAGTTATCACCAATCCCCAGCTTGAAGTAGCCGATTTAAAAGTACTCTCCGGCATAGCACACCAGATAGGTGCTCCTTTGATAGCAGATACTACTGTTGTGCCGTTTCACATCTTTCATGCCAATGAATTCGGGGTAGATATCGAGATTGTTTCCAGTACCAAATACATTTCTGGCGGAGCCACCAGTCTGGGTGGTCTTATTCTCGATTATGGCACCTTCGACTGGAGGAACTCGAAAAAACTTCGTTCCATGGCAGATCAGTTTGGTGCTTCTACCTTTACTGCGAAGTTACGTAAGGAAATCCACCGTAATTTAGGTGCATACATGACTCCCCAGGTTGCTTATATGCAGACGTTAGGTATCGAAACTATGGAAGTACGCTATGCACGGCAGGCTGCCACTTGCCTACAGTTAGCACAACGCCTGCAAACCCTGCCTCAAGTGGAAGCGGTTAACTATACCGGCCTCGAATCCAATCCGTTTTATCAATTAAGTACGAAACAGTTTGGTGCTTATCCCGGTGCTATGCTTACATTTGACCTTGCATCACGCGAAGCCTGCTTCCGTTTTATGAATCGCTTGCAGCTCATTCGGCGGGCAACCAATTTATTTGATAATAAAACACTTGCCATTCATCCGGCCAGCACTATCTACGGTTCTTTCACCGAAGAACAACGGCAAAGCATGGATGTCAGTCCAAAAACAATCCGCCTCTCGGTTGGGCTTGAAAGTGCAGAAGACTTACTAACCGATATCAGCCAGGCATTAGTATAACCCTGCCTGAGAAATTCTACGGATTATATCGTTTTCCACAAACTAATATTTTATTTCACTTATTGTGAGAAAATATTAGTCTGTGGAATTTTTATATACTAAATATAGAAGTCTGTTTCAAGTTTTATTCAAAGCTGATCCGAAATGAATCAGTTCACCACAGAGGACACGGAGGGCACAGAGATATTATTTTCTCTGATGAAACGCGGATGATCGCAGAACGCAGATTAAAAAACTGTAGTTCTTTATTTTATCGTTATTTCCCTTTGCGAGAATTTGCGTTCATCTGCGTTTCATTAAAAATTTAAACTCTGTGCCCTCTGCGACCTCTGTGGTGAAATACATTCAAAACCGTACAAAAACGAGTTAACTACGTTATTATAATCTTTCTTCATAAAAAACATTAATACATATAAGAATATATTCCTTTTCCATTGTTTATACTAAAATAATAATGATATATTTGTGATATCAAAATGATATCACTAAAATCATAACTTATGGAAACAAAAGAAACTCTTTTCACTGGCTTTAAGATGAATGGTTTTGCCATGCTGTTTATTATTGCTTTATTATTGGGAGTAAGTATTGCTTCGTTCTTTCTCATTGCTCGTCCCAATGGTTTCACTGTCACTGCAGGACTTTTGGGAATCCTTATTTCCATGCTTTTTATACCTGGATTCAATCGCCTGGAACCAAACGAAGCCCGTACTATGGTTTTCTTCGGCAAATACAAAGGTACATTCAAAGAAACCGGTTTCTTTTGGATGAATCCCTTCCTGGATGCAAAAAAGCTTTCTCTCCGCGCTCGTAACCTTGACATAGAACCTATCAAAGTAAATGATAAAATCGGCAATCCGATTCTTATCGGACTGGTACTTGTATGGAAATTAAAAGATACCTATAAAGCCATGTTTGAAATAGACTCTCAAACCATGGCCAACGTGGCAACCGGTAGTAATGCTGTAGCCAGTCGTATGAATGCTTTTGAGAATTTCGTGATGATACAGAGTGATGCCGCTCTCCGACAGGTAGCCGGACAATACGCCTATGACGATAGTGAATCCGACGTCGAAGAACTTACTCTACGCTCTGGGGGTGAAGAAATCAACGAACAACTGGAACAAAAACTCAACGAACGTCTCGCCATGGCAGGAATGGAGGTTGTTGAAGCTCGTATCAACTACCTTGCCTATGCTCCCGAAATTGCTGCAGTCATGTTACGCCGTCAACAAGCGTCAGCCATTATCAGTGCAAGAGAAAAAATAGTAGAAGGAGCCGTTTCTATGGTAAAAATGGCACTTCATAAACTTTCGGAGGAGGAAATTGTTGAACTGGATGAAGACAAGAAAGCAGCAATGGTGAGTAACCTGCTTGTTGTACTCTGCGCTGATGAGGCTGCCCAACCAGTAGTAAATACCGGAACATTGAATCATTAATCAGAATGAATTTCGTGGCAAATACCACTAATGCTGCAAACAGAGTGTTTGAATAATAAAATAATAAATCTCTCTGCGCCTCATTATCAGACATTGATGATGGGGCGTAGGACATAAAAACAGGAATAAGTACCGTGGCTAAAAAAGAATCTTCAACTAAAAGTTTCGTTCTGCGCGTAGATGCCGAAACAATGGATGCCATTGAAAAATGGGCAGCCGATGAGTTTCGTAGTACGAACGGCCAGCTTCAGTGGATCATTGCCGAAGCGTTGAAGAAAAGTGGACGAATCAAAAAATCTAAGAATCCAAAACCGGAACAAGAAGAAGAGGAAAATACATAAAATACGAGTTGTTTAAACAGACTCCCTGTATAAATCATCTCTTTAGTTTTTATTAACTACAAAAATTAGTTTATGAACTAAAACTTTTCGTTCTTTGTCTTAAACATAGATAAAGTTATGAAAGGACTAACAGCGAAAGAAGAAGAGATCATGGGTTTTTTCTGGGAAAAAGGCCCTTTGTTTGTAAAAGAGATGCTGGCTTTCTATAATGAACCGAAGCCACATTTCAATACACTGTCCACCATTGTCCGCGGACTGGAGGATAAAGGTTTTCTTGCACACAATACTTATGGCAATACCTATCAATATTACGCTATCGTCAGTGAAGAAGCTTTCCGTAAGGGTACTTTAAAAAATGTCATTAGCAAATATTTCAATAACTCTTATCTTAGTGCCGTATCTTCACTGGTCAAGGAAGAAGATATCTCTCTTGATGATCTCAGGCAGCTCATTGACGAAGTAGAACGAGCAAACAAATAAAAAACGAATACTATGGGACTCTTTTTTGCCTACATACTCAAATCAGCTATTTGCCTGGCATTGTTCTACCTATTCTACAGACTGTTGCTAAGCAAAGAAACCTTTCACCGCTTCAACAGGGTTGCCCTGCTCGGGATTCTACTCCTGTCATTGCTCATTCCTCTGATTGAGGTCACTACTACCCAGCACACCGAAATGGCAAAAACGATGCTCACCCTTGAACAACTTCTGATAATGGCAAATTTCTATCAGGACACAGTTAGTGTTACTACTCCTGTAGAGGCTAATAGCAATACATTGTCGGGCATACAGATAGGGCTGATTACTTACCTTGCAGGTATTCTGTTTTTTGCCTGTCGAAATTTCTATTCACTCACCCGGTTATTACTACTGCTCCGTTCGGGTAAAAAAGAAAAATATTACTCCGGTATACAGGTTATCACACATAATAAGGAGATAGCCCCTTTTAGCTGGATGAAATATATCGTTATTTCCCGTGCTGATATCGAGGAAAACGGACGTGAAATACTCATCCACGAAACAGCACACATCCGCAACCGTCATTCTATCGATTTACTGATAGCAGACGTCTGCATATTCTTCCAATGGTTTAATCCCGCAGCCTGGTTACTGAAACAGGAATTGCAAAACATTCATGAATATGAAGCAGATGAAACGGTTATTAAAGAAGGCGTCGATGCAAAACAATATCAACTATTATTAATTAAAAAAGCTGTCGGCACAAGGCTCTACTCTATGGCCAACAGCTTTAATCACAGTACACTTAAAAAACGTATCACTATGATGTTAAAAGAAAAATCCAATCCATGGGCACGCTTAAAGTATCTGTATGTACTCCCGTTAGCAGCCGTTACAGTAACAGCCTTTGCCCGTCCCGAGATCTCTGAAAAAGCTGCAGAGATTTCAGCCGTCAAAGTTAATGATTTGACAGCAATTGTAGAAACGAAAGTGGCAGAAAATATTCCTTCTGCTGAGAGTACCGTAGTAAATCCAACAGTTATTCCAGCACCTCTTACCGTGAAGGATACCGTGAAAACAAAACAAAAAGAGGCCGTTATCGTTACTATCTCTTCCAAAGAAGACGCTCTGTCAGATATGGAGGAAATGCCAGAGTTTCCCGGTGGTACAGAAGCCCTTAAGGAGTATCTGGATAAGAATATGAAATACCCGGCCGAAGCCAAAGAGAAAGGCACACAAGGGCGTGTTATCGTACAATTTGTAGTAGATGAAAAAGGAAAAGTGACTTCTCCTAAAATCGCACGTAGCGTAGATCCTTCCTTAGATGCAGAAGCCCTCCGGTTAATAGAGAATATGCCGCAATGGACCCCCGGCAAGAAAACAGACGAGAAAGGAAAAAGCAAAGCAGTAGCTACCCAGTACACCCTCCCTATAGCATTTCGTATGGAAAAGAGTACTTCATTTTCGATTAAAGAAAGTTTTCCAATTGAAAAAACAGACTATCCGCTCATTATCGTAGATGGTAAAGAAATTAGTAATAATATGATGAATGCGATAAATCCGGACTGGATAGAATCTATTTCTGTACTGAAAGATGCTTCGGCAACTGCTATTTATGGTGCACGCGGAGCGAATGGTGTTATTCTGATAACCTTGAAAACCAAAGAAGAATATGCGGCCCAAAAAGAGAAACCAACGAAAACTCTGGGTGAAAGATTAGACGCCCTCTATCAAGAAAATAATGTGAAAGCTAAAGACGTTTCCTATTTTCTGAATGACAAACCTGTTTCTGCTACAGAAATCCAGGCACTGCGCCCAGAAAAAGGTAACACGTATGGAATAAAAGTTATGAATGTATCCGGAAAAACGGAAGTAAGAATAATAACCCGATCAAATGATACAGGAATACGCATCCGTGGGGTTCGTGGAGAAGTTCAAAGCGTAAATATGCCATCGGACGGAAAGATCAGAATAGCAGGTAAAGTACAAGACACAAGCGGCAACCCTGTAGTAGGTGCCTGTGTACTTATTGAAGGAACCACCACCGGTACTGTGGCAGACCGTGATGGAACTTTCGTATTGGATGCCCCTAAAAATTCAACTCTTTCTATCAGTTATATTGATATGAAAACAGCGAAAGTAAAAGTAGAGAACACTACTCCACTTATTGTTACTCTAAAAGCTGATTAATAAACAAATACTCTCTCTCTTAATTGTTTCAACAAGGAGTGCCGGACATAGAGTCCGCCATTCCTTGTTTCATATAACTTTTAACACAATTCCCGGTTTAGTACATTATTTCACCCGTCTATTCAGTTGATTGTTCGCCTTAGCGGGTTTTGACTTTCCAATTCGTTTCCCAGTAGCTTTGCCTTTTCGCTACTTTTAGAGCGGGAAGCACCTGAACGGGTATTATTATTTTTTATCGTCATAATTAGGTTCCTTCATAATATTCACCCAGAAAGTAACGGGCAATAAAATCCCAGTTCTTTCCTAATATTTCTTTTCCATTCTCAAAAGGCAACCGGACATCAGGGAACAAATTCCGTTCCACACCATATTTCAACAAATCAAACGGACAATACCCCTTATCCGTAAACAACTTGTAACCCTCTTTCATAGCCATTTCCTTATCATATGCCACTTCATTACGCTTATCACAAAAGAACCATGCCACACCAGGTGCTACGAGAATTCCTTTGGGGTTAGCAAAAACAACCGTATTACCAAACTCCGCATCCAGCTTATCCGGTATATCTGTCCGACTCCAGTGCAAATGTTTCACAAAAAAAGCCTCCATCTGTTCATAATGCGGGAAATACATAAGTTGCTCTCCTCCTGTAGCAGCCAAAAATAATCTCACGCTTTCCGGTAAGACCGTATCCGTCTGTATAGAAGGTATTTCTGTTCTTTCCTTCAACAATTGCTCAGAAGGCAATACCCAATCATCGGAAGGAATTTCACAAATTGGCGCTTCTTCAAAAACAACATCCATTGCCTCATATACATTATTTGCCAATTCTAATATCTTTTCATCAAAAGGATTGGCAATGACTGCTTCATCATCATCATTTGAATTAAGTTTCCACAGTACAAAGGCAATATCCACTTCATTTATCTCATCAGAGACATAATCTGCCGGAATTTCATAAAAAGGGAGATTACGACCATATAACTTATAACATAAATCACTAAAACGTCTCCAGCCACCATCATTTGCAATACTGTCTTCCAGATATATAGTAAGCAAGACAGCAACATTTTGTATATCTTCCGGTGTTTTATCTGTATACAACCGGGAAGAGGCGATCAGTGAAAAAAGTTCATCAGCAAATCGCAGATACCATCCGTCAGTAGAAGTAACCCTTGTACGGGAATGGCTCCGTAGCCATAAGGCCATTGGTATCTTTTTATTTTTTATCATAACTATACGTTTATTTTTTACGTAGACAAAGGTAATGATTTTCAAAACATACTATCGCGTGAGTGAGAACTTCAGACGCATACCGAAATCAGCACTGGTCACCGGATAGGAGGAAGCAGACACAAGCGGGGTGTTCTTCTGACGGTCATAATAGAGACTCACACTAAGTAAGCGGCTGAGCGTATAATCCGCAGAGAAAGATATCTTGAGTGCTTTGTTACCACTGGTAGCCTGCGTAGTGACTTGCTGAATATCCCGGCAAAGTGCAAACTGATTGCGGAAGGATACATCCGCACGCAAAGCAAGGTCATTACTTATTTTATTCTTAGAGTTCTTCGTATTACGCCCGGGGAAGAGTTCCAGTCCCATAATCTTATACCCCATACCTACCACAAAATCCTTCGTTCCACTCTCTACTACCTGATTGGCTGCAAGGCTAAGATTCAGAATACGCGTAGTCTTGTACTCCACTTTGGTAGTGATACCATTTTTAAAAGTCACATCCACTCCAAATAAAGGAGAGAATTGCTCATTGATAGAAACAGCCGAAACGTCGTATATAGATGAAGGAACAGGGATACCTGTCTGTACATCGTCTACAAATCCCAGATCTCCCATATAGCTATGGAAACTCTGAAAAGTACTATAACTACCCACACTATAAGTACTACGATAACCATGGGTCAGGGTCACACTCTTAAAGTACTTCTTGAAAAACTCAAGTTTACTCAGTCCGCTATAAGTTACACGCCAGTTAGGCATCATCGAGAGTATTCCCGGGAAAATATCCAGCGAGCTTTTACCCGCATCCCTACCCGTATAAGCCGCCAGGAAGGCAGGTATCATCACACTCGAATTGTATTTACTAATACTATTAAAAGTCTGCGGATAATGCTCCATTCCCGGAAGGGAAACGCCTTGATACAATTGTTCTACTCTCTTTTGAATCACATCCAGATTTCCTAAGAAACGATTGAAAGAAGACGAGGAATATCCATTGGATGGATTATGTCGTTCAAAAGAGCTACCAATCGTTATAACAGTCATATTAAAGTTACCACTTCGTACCTCGGGCATTCCATCGTACATAAATTGTATAGAGCGGGAGTCATTGCGTGTGCGCCCTGCATTAAGGTATATCTTCAAATCACGCAAAGGCTCCAGGGTCATACGTATCTGTAGATCTTCCTGAGCATTAGTAGTGGCAGGCTCTATATTAGAATTATTCTGAATAAGCCAGTTATTCCGGATTGCCTTATCAATATAATCTCCACCTGTCATACCAAAAGCAAAATCAAGACCGGGAGCGAAACCGGAACTCCCTCTCGTTTGTCCAAGCATATCCCCTATTTCAGGCTGGAAACCCGGCAAAGTCATAGCATATGTATTCTTATATGTAATACTTACATTACGCACCATCATAGCGACGCGTGCTGCCGATTGCGCTATTTTATACCAGGGATTATCCTCCGGCTTCGGCCCTTGGATAGCCGTCAGTTTCACCCGGACACTATCTCTGGTTTCAATACGGATCGTATTAGCATCTATCACCTTATAGCGAATAGGATAGCGATCACCATCAACCGTCAGTGCTGAAACCTTAGGCTTTTTCGAACCTAAACTGTGACGAACGGTTATAGTAGTATCTTTCTTCAACTGTATCTCTTTTTCATACCGTTTAGGTTTTGCTTTCTGCCGATTATTAGGACGACGCGTCGAAGAGGTAGTAGCAAAACGGCGATTTGTCTCTTTAAGAAAAGGCACCTTATTATATAAAGTCTCCAAATTGAGACGCCCATTCACATCAAAAGTCCGTTGGTTTGCAATTGTATTACCCATTTCTTTTCCATCAGATAGAGAGACACCACGATCCCAGCTATAAGAAGAATTGAAACGCGTATCTGCTGTCATCCAGTCTGTAACAGGGAACTTATCAAACGGCAATTTATACGTAGCATTAAATGTCTGTTGATAATCAATCGGACGTCCGAAACTAAGCAGACTACGCCGTATTGTATCTTTCTTTGCTTCATATTCATCCGGATCAAGCGTTCTGTTCACCACTCCGTAGGGTTCTTCTATTTCAGCATGAGTAGCTGACGTAAAGTTCATACGAAGATTTTTAGTCAGATCCCAACGCAAAGAGAAGTCACGATTCCAAAGAAAATCCTTTGCCACACTAACTGGTATTTCTGCCGGATCACTCAGGTTCTCCATATCACGCAACTGAAGTTCATAGTAATGCCGGTTCATGTCCGTATTGAAAGAGATATTCTGCGGCAGATAGCTCAAATTGAGTTCTTTAACGAACTTCATCCATTTTGATTTACTCTTCAATCCTTTGAACGGTTCCCAGGCTTTATATACAGGAGCATAATTGTAAGAAAGTGCCCCCCGCCAGTCCGTTTCGTTCTCATAGACAGTGGTACTACCCTGATTATGTCTGTTCGTGCGACTATAGCTCATTGTGAAGTTCCCCGGATCATAAGGCATCGGATTCTTACTGGTAACTCCCACACGCATATTACTCAAACTAAAATTCTTATAGGTCGTTATCGTATTAGCGATATTACGTAATGAATCTCGTTCGGCATTTGTAGACAAAGCATCCAGCGCATCTTTCAACAGCATATCCTGATCCAACGGATTATATTTGGGAGAAGTCTTTTCACGGGAATATGAAAAATAGACCGGTGCGCTAAGTTTCACAGCCTTCGGGAAAAAACGTCCCAACTCAAACGTAGTAGTAAACTGGTATTGATAATAATCATCCAGGCGACGTTCGCTTACACTCTGTTCCAGTCCACCAAAACCGGCAGTCTCTACATGTCCCGCCATACTGATACTTCCAAGATCCGACAACTGCACATTCATATTTCCCTGTGCTGCCCAGCCACCCTCTTCGTCAAAATCGGACAGACGCAATTCGTTTACCCAGATTTCTGCCGACTTCTTGGCACGTGAATTATTGCGCACACCAATCATCATCGTCTTCACCTCTGCAAGTGACGGATTACCTATGATACTTACCTTATTGGCTGGTTTGTCAGGGTCATATTCAGAATAAAGCTTTCCATAACTTACCCCCGAAAGCGAATTATTCTTTGTTTGGTTGCGCTTCTTCTTTATGTCAGTAAACACAGAAAGTGCAATATCCAGCATATTATCTTTAGGCCATACTATCAGTTTATCAACATCTGAGTCTCCATTATAATTGCCTGCCGGAGTTAGCTTCAACGGGATTTCGTACTCATAAAAGTTAGAACTATAATCGGAACCCAGACGAATGAAAACAGATAATTCTCCGTCTTTAGGGTCAGTTACATCGCCTGTTAAAGCCCCGGCATGAGTGAACATCTTCAACCGGCGGTACTGGCGCATATCCATCGTAGAATTTTTGTAAACAGCACGTGCATCACCCGGCGCAAGGTTTTCAACTTTCAAGCTCATAGCCTGTTCATTTTGCTGACGCAACTGTGGTTGTCCCGGATCAATAACACGACTAATACCCGGAGGCATCACATAGTTAATAGGTGTCTTATCCCCATTCTCTTCAATATTAACGGTTGAAACATCCAAGGTACCTGTCACTGTAGGTGCAGGATTCTGAAGGTTGTACAACGGATCTGTATACGTACGCCAATCACCACGTACCAGTTCGAGAGTGGCAAAACGCAAAATCACAGGTTTAGAAAACCCGGTAAGGAACATACGCATAAACCGTATCGACTTGAAATCTCTGATACTTCCAACAGGTGTACCACTGCGTACTGGCACTTTAAACTGATACCAGGTCACCTCTTCCGTTTGGCCGTTACGCAATTTCACTTTAGTGACACGCTTATCGGTAATATTGTTCGTACCCACTTTCAATTCAGATGGAGTCAGATGAATACGATACTGGAAATATTTTTCTGTTTCCGAAAGTGTATTATCCTGATTAATATCTTCTATATCAGGAGAAGTCTTAGCAGCCGTCGGATACCCCTCAGGAGAATCTTCATTAGCGGCCGAGTTCCCTTCGGTATTATTGATATATTTGTAACGTTCGAGAATACTCTTTTCCTCTGCATCGTAATCGGAACCCCGGAAATAATGATATTTATCACCTGCAGGCGACTCGTAGAACTTTTCAAAAACAGAAGCATTCAATTTTGGCCGGATTTCTTCCAAATACTTAACATAAGTAGGATAAGCACGTTCATCTTCTACCGAAAGTCCATTCAATCCGACATCCTGCTTTTTGCGTGCTCCTGCCGTATTATCAAAAGCATATACAAGGCTACGATCTTTAGGAACACGCCCCCAGTTTGTATAGTCTACTTTTGATTCATCACCATCAATAGGCAAACCGTTTTCAAAAAACTTCTTACCATCTTTCAGGATATCCTCAGATACATCTCCTAAATTAAGATACAGATATCCGCCCTCTGTTGTACTCCGAGCATTTTTTCTACGTGTATTATCCGCTCCCGGTTCATCTCCATCTGCATAAATAAAAGGATCGAGCAACCAAAATTCAACATATTCAATATTGGCCTTCTCAAAATCGGTTGTTTCAATCTTACGCATCATACCTCCCCACCGCTTTTCCGGTTGCAGCAAGTTACCATTTTCGTCAAGGTCTCTATCCAGATTGTAAGGACCACGTTCCTGAGGGTAGTAAGCCACATTCAATATAGACATAGTAGATGCTTCCATATTATTCAGCTCCTTTTTGGGATACAACTCAGATTCGTACACCTCACGAACATAATGATTCGAGAGTTGATCGAGGTCATTCTTTATGTGTGTCGGAGTAAGTGAAGAGTTACGGCGCGTAAATAATCCATCGATATGATACCATGCCAATAAAGCACGATTCTTTCCATAGGGAATACTATCAGACAATCTCGATTCGGGAAACAATTCGAGATTATCAGGTCCCGTTGCCTTAAAGGGTGTAGAAGAGAGTTGCCAATACAAAGGCTGATGCAGATCGATACCACTTTGTGCACTCTCAAAATCATCTATATAAGAAGAGTTGTCCTGCAATCCTCCCCCATGTCCCGGAAGAAGCTGAGCAAATTCCAATCCGAGATTAATATTGGAAGGAGCAGTAGCCTCCACAAACGGCAACTTATCTACCATATTAGTTAACCATTGGCTTTCACGTTTCCAGGAGGCATTCAACCCCCACAAGGTGTTCGATATAGGTTCGTCTCCCATAGCCACTTTGGTAGTCAGCGGCTTCTCTTTCAGATACATCACAGTACCTCCGAACTGGAAATCAGGCGAAAAATCATACGTAAAGTTCAATCCCAACATTGTCTTACGCTGCATATTATAAGACGTATTGCTTTCAAGATTTACACTGATAGGAGTTCCGGCATCAATAATGCTCTGATTGAGGATCGTAACTACTCCCATTGTATAATCGACCGAATAGTCGGAATTTTCAGTCAGTGTCCGTCCACCGGCCGTAACACGTACTGATCCCCGTGGCACATTCATCGAACCAAGACGTATTTCATTGGCAGACGAAGCACGATATTCACCTTGTAAACGGAATTTATTCTTCTCAGCCAACTGACGCGCTACGGTAAGAGTAGAGTCATATAATTCCTTGAAAACATATTTCTTAGCAATGTTCGGGTTATCAAATTTTGTCTCCAGATACGATCCAAAAGGCTCTACTACCGGAAAAAAGATACGGCCATTCTGTGCATTGACCGTATATCCCTCCACAAAATCGAAAAAGCCGTCACCTCCTAGCTGATTCTTACTATTCAAGCGATCCAGATTCATTACTTTAAGTAAAGGTATCTTATTGATCTTACCCTCCGGAATATAACGTAAATAAACTCCGGTGGTGTCACTCAGATAAGTGATATTTAATGTAAATTTTTCTTTCTGTACCTGATAGGCATTCAGTGAGTAAACGTTCTTCATCATCAGGTCCCAGCAAGCAGCATCCGGAGAGTTGGAAGTATTTTTTAGCAGTTTCACGAAAAGACAGTCGGACGTCTCCTTGATATCGGATGAAAACTCACCGACCTGATAGGTCTTTCCATTAATGGTATAATCAAAAGCTACAGCGAGTACTTCATCTGATTGTAAAGTCTGTTTTAAAGAGATGTAACCTAAAGTAGTATTCACTGTATACTCCGAGGAAGTCAACAACCGGGCCGTCTCTATCTTTTCATAATTCATGCCGCTTTCCATCCCAGGAATGGATCCTATCACAGAATTTACTGCACTTATATTACGTGCAGCACTATAGGTGCTTGTCATCTGCTGATAAAGATTATTATCACCATTAGCAGGTGGAAGGGTGTCCTTAGAGATTGCGATCCACGGAGCTCCCTTACTAATATAGGCTTGAGACTCTCCTAAATCCGTAAAAGCTACAATATTACGCGGGTTCTCATAATTACCTCGCTTATTCGTTACCCAAACCTCAACCCGGTTAATTTTCACTCCGGAAAGAATATTAGGTAATTGTGCCATATTATGGTCATACGTATCGCGAAAATAGTGTGCCAGAAAGAAGTGCCGGTTCTCATCATATTCATCTGCTGAGAAATCAAAAGGAATGGTCTGTGCCCCTCCTTTACTATTAACGGTTTTTGATTCACTCTCCTGCTGGCTGATCACTGTTTGCAACTTTAACTTTCCAAACTGTAAATCGGCACGCACACCAAACAAAGAAGTAGCACCGCGTATCAACGAGTTGCCGGTAGTCATACTCACGTTACCCGCTTCAAGCAGTTTTATTATCTCATCCTCTTTGCCCTCATATTTCAGTTTCAGTTTTTTACTGTCGAAGTCAAAAGTAGCGTCCGTATTATAATTCATGTCAAGGTTTACCTTATCCCCGACCTTACCGTTGACATTAATATTAATTTTCTCATCAAAATCAAATCCCCAGGTTTTACGCATACTTTCAGGCAAAGTAGGGTTCTGAACATTATTGTACTTTACTCCCAAACTGAGTTCTGCACTTCCCTGAGTACGAATCTGAACACCCCCCGGACCAAATATTTTTTCAGCCGGACCAAGATTAAATTTCATATTCGTAAAGTCAAACTCCTCTTTTCCCTTAGAAAATACGGAGTCATTACGCTGACGGTAGTAATTCTGCATGGAGCGTTTCATACTCCAATCTAAGTACTCAGCGGGAGTCATTATGATAGGAACGTCCATTTCCTGCCCGCCGATAATAGTACGGATCAAATAGCGATTGGTCAATGCATCATACTCTACCTTTTCCTCAACAATGGGCATAGGTTGCAGTATCTGCGCTGCAACAGGCAAACTTCCTAAAAATAAGAATAATATGACAATGGAGTAATGTGCCAATGTGCCAATGTGCCAATGTGCCAATGTGCCAACGAACCTGCGATATAACAGCACAGCACATTGGCACATCGATACATTAGCATATTGGCACATCATTCTCATAATCTCTTCAAGGCCAGTTTTATCACTTGTTCTACAGCAGCATCAGGTTCTTCCTTCAAAATGGCAAGTACTACCTTTTGTGAGGGAGCCGCAGCAAACCCAAGCATCGTCAGTGCAGCAACAGCTTCTTCCTGTATTTCCGTATTCATGGCAGACAGCAAAGTACTCTGCCCTCCCCCTGCTACTGGCGCAGCAGTCTTTATTTTATCTTTTAAATCTACAATCACACGCTGTGCAGTTTTCAATCCGATCCCCTTCACAGTCTTCAACAAATTAGCATTTTCCGTACTGATAACGTTAACTAACTCCGACGGCGAAAGTGCCGAAAGAATCATTCGTGCCGTATTGCCACCAATACCCGATACAGAGATCAACAACAAAAAGAGTTCACGTTCCTGTTTATCAGCAAAGCCATACAGCACATACGCATCTTCGCGAATGGCTTCATGAATATATAGTTTACAAGTGTTTTTCCCTTGAATTGCAGAGTATGTATTTAATGAAATATTCACGGCATACCCCAAACCGTTACAATCGATTATTGCTGTTGCCGGACTAAGTTCGGCAATCTCGCCTTTGACGTATTCTATCATAATACTTTATTAACGCACGCGCACGACAAATATTGTGCTTCACTAACCTTGAGTAACAAAAACTAACTTTAACAACCATTTCACCGACAGAAACAGAAAAAATGATTATTTTTGCAGCATAAAAAAAGAAATATGTTAAACGAAACCCATAAAAGAATGAAAAAAGTAAGAGCAGCCATTGTTGGTTATGGTAATATTGGCCGTTATGTACTGGAAGCCCTTCAGGCAGCCCCGGACTTTGAAATAGCAGGTGTAGTTCGCCGCGCAGGAGCTGAAAACAAACCAACCGAACTAAATGATTACGCCGTAGTAAAAGATATAAAAGAACTGCAGGGAGTAGATGTAGCAATCCTTTGTACCCCTACCCGTAGCGTAGAAACATACGCCAAAGAAATTTTAGCATTAGGAATCAATACAGTAGATAGTTTCGATATTCACACAGGTATTACCGCACTTCGCCGTGAACTCAGTATTTCTGCAAAAGAACACGGAGCTGTATCTATCATCTCAGCAGGTTGGGATCCGGGTAGTGACTCCATTGTACGCACTATGCTGGAAGCCATTGCTCCCAAAGGTATCACTTATACAAACTTTGGTCCGGGCATGAGCATGGGACATACCGTAGCAGTAAAAGCTATTGACGGAGTAAAAGCCGCCCTTTCAATGACTATTCCTACCGGAACCGGAATCCATCGCCGTATGGTATACATCGAGCTGAAAGATGGCTACAAATTTGATGAAGTGGCTGCTGCAATCAAATCTGACGCTTATTTTGTAAACGACGAAACTCACGTACAACAAGTACCTAACGTCGACGCACTTCTTGACATGGGGCATGGCGTAAACCTGACCCGTAAAGGTGTATCCGGTAAAACACAAAATCAGTTATTTGAATTCAATATGCGCATCAATAACCCTGCCCTGACAGCACAGGTTCTGGTTTGTGTTGCCCGCGCTTCTATGCGTCAACAACCGGGATGCTACACGATGATTGAAATTCCCGTAATTGATCTTCTCCCGGGTGATCGCGAAGAATGGATCGGCCACCTGGTGTAAATAATAATAGCCGAACTCTACATTCATGCAAAGGGATTGCTCATTTTTTGAGCAATCCCTTTGCTTTTTACTCCTTTTTTACAAAAAAAATACTGAAAAGAACCGTTATTATGTCTTTTTACATATATTTGTAATATTAACAAAAACACAAATAATTATGAAATACACACTAACTATACAATTTCTGGTATTCTTCTTCAATTTGCACATTTCCGGACATACGATAGAGCCGACCTTGAAATTTGGAAAACCATCGGATAATGAACTAAAAATGACTGTTTACGAACCCGATACCACAGCAACAGCCATTGTATTATATGATATAGGGAAAAGCAATTACAGATATACTAATAATGAATTCGTACTTATCACACAACGTAGTGTGAAAATAAAGATACTAAAGTCAGAAGCAAACAATATGCCGACATCAATATCCCCTATTATGCACCGGAACAGACCTCAGAGAATAGAGATAATATCTATGATCTGGAAGCTTATGCCTACAATCTGGAAAATGGTAAACGAGTAAAGACAACCACTAAAAACAACTTTATCGTACGAGAGCGCATCAATGAACGGTATATGCAACTCAAGTTTTCCATACCTGCCGTAAAAGAAGGAACTGTAATTGAATACCGTTATAAACAGGCATCCGATTATTATCTTCAACTGGAAGACTGGGTGATGCAAACAGAAATTCCTACAATATACAGTGAATACAGTATCCTGATACCCAATATCTTTATCTTCAACATCGAAATGCAAGGCAGAGACCGAATAAAAGTAAAAGAGAAAGATGGTGGATACACAATAGAACATACTACTTTAGGAGGATTGGGACAAGTCAAAAAAACTCTCTCGGTACACGCACGCGAACTCACCTTTACTGCACACCATCTTCCGGCATTACCCAATGACGAAGAATATATATGGTGTAGCAATGACCACAAGGTAAGTGTTTCTTTTGATCTGCAAGGAGTGAAACAAGACGAAAATTATAAGTCGTATACTCAAACCTGGGAAGATATTGATAACTTCTTACTGAAAGAAGATTTTGAAGATTTCGGCCAACAGCTTTTCCTGTTTAATCCTTACCATGAGGAAATGGCAGCGTTACAACTAACAGATATGCCATTTGAAAAGAGAGTGGAAGCTACCTTTAAACTACTAAAACAAAAAATGACATGGAACGGAGAGTACAAACTCTATAGCCCCGATCTTAAAAAAACGATAAAAAAAGGAACAGGAAGTAATGCCGACCTTAATTTTATCTTTATAAATATGTTGCGTGATTGTGGCATTGAAGCATGGCCCGTAGTATTACGTATGCGTAATACGGGAAGACTTCCCATTCATTATCCATCCCTACAAAAACTAAACACTTTTGTAGTGGCTATACATACTGACAAACAAAAGATTATCTATCTTGACTGTTCTATGCCGGAAGTTTTCCCAAATGTATTGCCCGAAAAATTAACTGTAGAAAAAGCCCGGATTGTCAACAAGTTAAGTGACCAGGAAAAGTGGGTAGACCTTACCCGAATCCCCAATAATACAATTAGCATGACAATCCGTGCAACATTGACACCCGAACAGTTGCTCACAGGAACACAAGAAATTAAACGTACAGGCCATTTTGCATTCGACCGTATCAATCAGTATAAGCAGGCCAAAGACAGTATAGATTTCATAAGAAAACACGAAGCCCAAAATGATTGTCACATTACAAATTACACACAAAAAAAAGATTGATGCAGCCAATAATTCTGTTTATGAAGCTATACAATTCACCCGGAAAGCAGACAATGCCAACGAAGAATACCTGTATATCAATCCGATGTTATTTACCCATATCAGCAAAAATCCCTTTATACAGGCAGATAGAGTAATGCCCATAGACTTGCCTCAAGCCTATATGTACACCGTAACAAACACCCTCATATTGCCTGAAGGATATCAAATAGAAGAAATTCCCAAAAGCCAGGTATATATTACCGAAAAGAAGGGGGTCAGTTGTCATTACTACATCGAAAAAGAGGAAAGAATCATTCGGTTGAAATATATGTTTATAGTGAAACAGCTTCATTTTGAACCGGCGGAATATCCTAATTTACAAGCATTGTGGGCCGCCACTGCCGAAAAAAACAATGCACTCATTGTACTCAAAAAACTTTAAACATATAAGAAATGAAACGCACACTATTCATTGTTATCACCTGTTTCATAGCAAGCGGTGTTTTGGGACAAGAAACAACGACCCCGGAGGTTAATACGAAATTCGGAAAGCCCTCGGACGAAGAACTCAAAATGACAGTTTACGAACCGGACACCACGGCCGCAGCCGTAGTACTCTGCAAGAAGACGAATGTTTTCTATGATGTTGTCAATAATGACTTCCGGATCAACTACATTTATGAAACTAAAATCAAAGTACTCAAACCAGAGGGAACCTCTTTTGCCAATGTTGTCATACCGTATTATGAGGACAAGAAAGGGAGTTCCATGAAAGAAATAGTAAGTCAGATAGATGCTTTCGCCTATAATATAGAGGAGGGCAAAACGGTACGTACGAAAATGAAACGCGAATTCATCTTTAAAGAACGCCTCAATGATAAATACATGCAAGTTAAATTCTCTGTTCCTAACGTAAAACCGGGAACCGTCATTGAATACAGATATAAGATATTGTCCGACTTCTATTTCCATATAAATAACTGGAGTGCCCAACAGTCTATTCCTGTTCATTATACAGAATATGATATCACCGTGCCCGAATATTTCAAATTCAACCTGGATATGCACGGAACAGAGCAACTGCAAACCGAGGATGAAACAGTTGGCGTCAATCTCGTTATCGGAGGGCAAGTATTTCAATGTAACGGTCGGCATTTGTGTTTCAAAGGTAACAAGCTACCGGGCCTGCATGATGATAATTACATCTGGTGCGTAGAAGATTACGGTACACAGGTCAATCTTGAATTGGGTGGACTTGATTTTCCGGGAGCACTCTATAAATCATTTACCCAAACCTGGGAGAATATAGATGAAGCATTACTGGATGACAGTGAATTTGGCGGACAACTTAAAATACAGAATCCATACCGGGAAGAAATGGCTGCCTTAAACTTAGATAACTTAAAAAGTAATGAAGAAAAAATAGCTGCTATTTACACTTTATTAAAAAAGAAAATATCCTGGAATGAAGAATATGCACTTTATGGAGGTAAAAGTAAAAAAACAGTAAAAGAAGGTATAGGTAACAATGCCGAAATCAACTTCATCCTGATGAGCATGCTCAAGGATGCAGGCATTCCCTCTTTCCCGATAGTTATGAGCCGCCGCAGTATGGGAATACTTCCTTACGCACACCCTAGCATACAGAAACTGAATACCTTCATTGTAGGTATAGCCAATACAGACAGTACACTTGTCTATCTGGACGGTTCAGTAACCCATGGCTACCTGAATGTACTTCCTCCCGTGCTAATGGTAAACCGGGCACGGGCAATAATAGGAGGTCGCCAAAGCAGATGGGTCGATTTGAGTCAAACCTGTAAAAATCAATTACGCTCTATGGTAAATGCAGTTATCAGCCCGGATGGTAAAATATACGGTAGCCGTAACACAAGCTATATGGGACAATATGCCTCTACCTTCAGAAAAAAATATCAGACAGCCAAAGACAGTACAGAATTTGTTAACGAACTGGCATCGAAAGAAGACGTAAAAATAAGTGTATTCAATACACAAGGTATCAACAAGTTCTCTCCGCAAGTCAAAGAAACTATCATATTTGAAAAGCAAGCTACCGTCAACGACAACTTCATTTACTTAAACCCGCTCGTGTTTCTGCACACAGAAAAGAATCCCTTCACTCAAACCGAACGAAAGCTTCCTGTAGAATATCCCTATGCAGAACAAATCACATTGTCCGTTAATCTGACCATCCCTGAAGGATATGCAGTAGATGAACTGCCTGAGGCACTACAGATAAAAACTGAAGATGGTCAAGGCATGTGTCGTTACAATATTGCCGTACAAGGCAATAAACTAACAATCAATTATATATTCAACTCCAGCAAATTGCTTTATCTACCAACAGAGTATGCCGGACTGCATCACTTCTGGAAAGTAATAGCAGAAAAGAATAATGAAACAGTAGTACTAAAAAAATTGTAAAGTGATCATGACAAGAAACAAATTATACAGTAGTATTCTGTTACTCTTGCTTGTACCTTTTGCTATACGAGCACAAGTAGACATTACTCGCGACGCCTACTCCGTCGTACAAAATGCCACCACAGAGATTATCTGTGAATCGGCAACAAGTGCTCTGCAAAAAGAAAGTTATACTATCACCATTCTTAATGAAAAAGGACGAAACGCTGCACACTTCTTTTGTATGTGTGACAAGTTTCGTTCTCTGCGGAAATTCTCCGGAGAGATTACAGACCCGACCGGCAAGGTCATCCGCAAAATTAAGAAATCGGATTTACAAATGACTGAATACTCTTCGGGACTAACCAGTGATGACTATACTTATTATTACGAGTGCAACCTCCCACGCTATCCGCTTACGATAAAATATGAATGGGAAGTGAAATGCAAAGACGGCTGATAGCCTATCCGAATTTTGTTCCTCAAAAAATGTACAATCAATCGGTGGTCAAGGCTGTATACAGTCTCCGGACTCCCCCAAACATACCTACCGCTACCGGGCAATCAATATCCAGACAGATATTACACAAAAAACAACCCCGGACGGTAGTACCCTCACAGAGGCATCTATAGGACCAATAGCCGCCCTCGAATATGAACCATTCGGTGCATCACTACCCGAGCGTATTCCCCGGATTTATTTTTCGCCGGGGCAATTTATCTTTGATGGTACACAAGGAGATATGAGTACCTGGCAATCATATGGCGCATGGCAAAACAGCTTACTCACGGGACGTGACCAACTGGCTGAACCTATAAAAACAAAACTACGTGAATTAACTGCCCATTGTACAACTCCCCGTGAAAAGGTACAAGCCATCTACAACTACCTGGCTACTACAACGCGCTATGTGAGTATCCAGTTAGGTATCGGAGGATTGCAACCCATTGCAGCAGCCGACGTCTGCCGCGCGGGTTTCGGCGATTGCAAAGGATTATCCAACTACACCCGTGCTATGTTGAATGAACTGGGCATCTCTTCTGTATATACTGCCATCAGCACAGACAATGAACGGCTACTGCCCGACTTTTCCAGTGCCAATCAGATGAACCATGTCATCCTGCAAGTTCCACTCCCCGGAGATACGCTTTGGCTGGAGTGTACCAATCCGCAATTACCTTTTGGATATATACACAGTGACATTGCCGGACACGATGCTCTCCTCGTTACACCGGACGGAGGTAAACTTCACCGATTACCCTCCTACCCCGATTCACTCAACACACAAACAACAATTGCCCAAATCACACTTACCCCTACCGGAGGAGCAAAAGTAAAGGCTTGTGAAACTTCCCGTCTTTTCCAATATGAAAACATGATAGGCATTACCCACCTTGAACCCGCCCGACAAAAAGATCATTTGCGTTCTAATATCAACCTGGTACAAGCCAACATAAGTGATGTACAGATAACCGAGAAAAAAGATGCAATCCCCCAGATTGCTCTGCAATACGCGGTGGATACCGAGCAATATGGAAACAAGACAGGTAACCGACTATTTATTCCTGCCAATATCTTTCGAAAGGGTTTTATTACGCCCGAACTCAAACAACGTATTCAGGATGTCCATATCAACTACGGCTATCTGGATACAGACAGCATTCTTTTGCAAATACCGGAAGGATATGCCATAGAATCTCTTCCCAAAAGCTATAAAGCGGAAAACAATTTCGGTACCTTTAGCTCTTCTTTACAAGTGAAGGGCAAGGAAATATATATTGTACACCGTTTACTAATGCACAAAGGCGTTTACCCTAAAGAATCTTATAAAGATTTTCTTGAATTTCGCAAGCAGATAGCAGGACAATACAATAGCAAGATTATCTTAAAAAAAGAAGTGCTTCCCGCACGGGGAAGTACGCCAAGCGATGGTTAATTGAAACTCTGTGAAATTCTGTAATTCTATGGTGAGTTTAGTTCATTAGAATCAATTTTGTGCTAAATGGTGTTTGTCATTACCATCAGTCTCTTTCTCCGGTATCAATAAAGCTCTGCCTCATAGAGGAACGTATGATGCCTCGGTGTGTAGCGTTGTTTTAGATGTACATGTAAAGCAGTACGACATGTACATGTGGGACAGTACGACATGTACATGTGGAGCAGTGAAACATGTACATGTAAAACAAGGCTGCTCACCGGGAAAAGGAACGTTCCTTTCTGAGAAAAACAAAGTACGACACCGGGCAACGGTGACGATGTCGTTTAGGGGCACTTCCGCTACCGAAAAGATATACCCATAATCTTCGTTACTATTCAGATATGAATCTATTTACGATTAGACGATTTACGATTGGGATTACTCCGTTTCTGACAGCGCTGAAACAAGCTTTTAAAAGAGTAACTTCAATCGTACATCGTAAATCGTCTAATCGTAAATAGATTCATATCTGAGCAAGTACCCTTATTATCCATTTTTAAACTGCCACCAGGAAAATGTTTTAGAAAAATAGAGTACCTTTACGGCCGAAAGCTAAAATGTGCAACATTGGATAATCATCGATATACTCATGGCGAAGAACTCGCTAATACACTCAGTCACGCTGCCGGAATTTTGCTGGGAGTTATAGCCGGATACTTCCTGCTGGTAAAAGCGGCTACCGGTAGTGAGCCGAACTGGGCAGTTACCTGCATTGCAGTCTATCTGGCAGGTATGTTATCGTCCTATATCAGTTCAACCTGGTATCATGCTTCCAGACCGGGACCGAGAAAAGAATTGTTGCGTAAATTTGACCACGGAGCTATCTACCTGCATATCGCAGGCACTTATACCCCATTTACACTATTGGTGATGCGGCATGCCGGCGGATGGGGATGGGGAATTTTCACCTTCGTATGGCTCTCCGCACTTGCAGGTTTTATTCTGAGTTTCAAGAAACTGAAAGAACACAGTAACCTCGAAACATGTTGTTACATTGGAATGGGTGCTGCTATCCTAATAGCCCTGAAACCACTAATGAACTGTCTTTCGGAGATGGGAGCTTCACCTGCTTTCTGGTGGTTGATAGGTGGAGGTGCATCTTACATCATCGGTGCAGTATTCTATTCTCTTCGTAAACCTTATATGCATTCAGTATTCCATCTCTTCTGCCTGGGAGGTAGCGTAGGGCATATTATAGCAATCTGGATGGTCTTATAAATCTTAAAAGTTTTCCGTTTTGGAAAACTTTCTGTATCAGGAAGAAAGAAAAGTTTCCCGAAATTTAATGTTAAAAGCCTTTATACCTATAAGTAAATCTCTTATCTTTGTCCCGGTTCCGGAACTAAAAAGAGGTTTAGTCACAAGGGAACGCTGTGCAAATCGGCGACAGTACCCGCTGCTGTAATTCTCTGAGAATCCGCACATTATGTCACTGCGTTTTATGCGTGGGAAGGCGTGCGAAGGAGGGATAAGTCAGAAGACCGGCCGGAACCAATGGACAATTAACAATGGACAATTGACAGTTGACAATTGACAGTTGGCAGTGAGCGATTACTGTTTATCCGATTTTAATTGCCGCCTATATTTTTATTAACCACTCAGTTGTCAAACGTCAACTGCCTTTTGGTCAGCCAAAAACTGTCAATTGTCAATTGTCCACTGTCAACTGAACAAAGCTTTCGGGAGTTAAAGTTATGAACTACGCTGAAATTTGTATCATCAAACGTGATGGTAAAAGAGAAGATTTCTCTATTAGTAAAATTAAGAACGCTATAACCAAAGCGTTCAGTGCCTCCGGCATCACCGAAGAGCAGCAGCTCGTGGCTGACATTACCATGAATGTCATCAGCCGTTTTTCCAATCCCACTATTACTGTAGAAGAGATTCAGGATCTGGTAGAAAAAGAATTAATGAAAGTACGGCCCGAAGTAGCCAAAAAGTACATTATCTACCGCGAATGGCGTAATACAGAACGTGATAAAAAAACTCAAATGAAACACGTAATGGATGGTATTGTAGCCATTGACAAAAACGATGTAAATCTGAGCAATGCAAATATGAGCAGTCACACTCCGGCAGGTCAGATGATGACCTTTGCATCGGAAGTGACCAAAGACTATACATATAAATACCTGTTACCCAAACGATTTGCAGAAGCACACCAGTTGGGCGACATTCACATCCACGATCTGGATTATTATCCGACAAAGACGACGACCTGTATTCAGTATGATATGGACGACCTCTTCGAGCGCGGGTTCCGTACCAAAAACGGAAGTATCCGTACTCCACAAAGCATACAAAGCTATGCAACACTCGCCACTATCATCTTTCAGACCAACCAGAATGAGCAGCATGGCGGACAAGCAATCCCTGCATTCGACTTCTTCATGGCGAAGGGAGTAAGCAAATCATTCCGCAAGCATCTGAGTTCATTCATCAGTTTCTACGTTGCAATGGAAAGCAACACAGCTGTAGAAGAAAAAGCGATCCGCGCATTAATAGAAGAACACCTTCCTTCTATCAAAACCAGTGAACTAGAACGCGAAACACTGCGTATGGCGCTAACCGCTCTGCAGATCAATATAGACAAAGAACATCTGGCACGAGTCATAGAAAAAGCTTACTTTCAGACTCGCAAAGATACGCACCAGGCTATGGAAGGCTTTATTCACAACCTCAACACAATGCATTCACGTGGAGGCAACCAGGTGGTGTTCAGTTCTATAAATTACGGAACAGATACTTCTGCCGAAGGGCGCATGGTGATTGAAGAACTACTGACAGCCACTATCGAAGGGCTCGGTACCCGCGGAGAAGTACCGGTATTCCCCATTCAGATATTTAAGGTAAAAAACGGAGTATCTTACTCAGAAGAAGATTATCAAAAGGCAATGAGTGATTTTGAAGCAGCAGAGGAAGGGCGCATGACTTTCAGTGCTCCCAACTTCGACCTTTTTCTGAAAGCCTGCCGTACAACAGCCAAGGCACTATTCCCCAATTTTATGTTCCTGGATGCACCGTTCAACCAAAACGAGAAATGGGATGCCAACGATCCGAAACGTTATCGCTATGAATTGGCAACAATGGGTTGTCGTACACGCGTATTTGAGAATGTTGTCGGAGAAAAATCTTCATTAGGACGCGGAAATCTCTCATTCACCACTCTGAATATGCCCCGCTTAGCTATTGAGGCACGCATTAAGGCAGAAAATATCATTGAAGACAAGCGTAATACGGATGCCATTGAGATGAAAGCCAAAGAGATTTTCCTGGAATCAGTACATGAGATGGCCACTTTAGTAGCCGATCAGCTCTATGCCCGTTATCAATATCAGCGCACTGCTCTGGCACGCCAGTTCCCGTTTATGATGGGCAATGACGTATGGAAAGGAGGCGGCAACCTGAATCCAAACGAAGAGGTAGGCGATGTATTGCGCAGCGGTACATTAGGTATTGGCTTCATTGGCGGACACAATGCCATGGTAGCACTCTATGGCAAAGGACATGGTCACAGCGATAAAGCGTGGAATACTTTGTACGAGACTGTGATGGAAATGAATAAAGTAGCAGACGAATATAAAGCTAAATATAACCTTAACTATTCTGTGCTGGCAACTCCAGCCGAAGGTCTTTCCGGACGTTTCACCCGGATGGACCGCCGTAAATATGGCAAAATTGAAGGGGTAACTGATAATGATTACTACGTAAACTCTTTCCATGTGGATGTAAAAGAGCCCATCAGCATCGTAGAAAAAATTAAACGTGAGGCCCCCTTCCATGCCATTACACGCGGAGGGCACATCACTTATGTAGAGTTGGATGGTGAAGCACAGAAAAATATACGTGCCATCGCTAAAATTGTAAAAGTCATGTATGACGAAGGTATCGGCTATGGCTCTATTAATCACCCGGTAGACACCTGTCACAACTGTGGATACAAGGGAGTCATTTATGACAAATGCCCGGTATGCCAAAGCGAGAATATTTTGCGTATGCGCCGCATCACCGGCTACCTGACAGGTGATTTAAGTTCGTGGAATTCGGCTAAACGGGCAGAAGAAAAAGATAGAGTAAAACACTTGTAGAGTTGAAAATTGAAAGTTGAAAATGGAAAATTACTATTCAGTATGACAATGCACGCAGCTAATTTTCCATTTTCAACTTTCAATTTTCCATTTTCAACTAAATCAAATGAAGACTCTCAACTTACTATACACTTATCCGGAAACGATAGTAGATGGTGAAGGCATCCGGTATTCCATTTATCTGGCAGGATGCCGCCATTGTTGTCCGGGATGTCACAATCCGGAGAGCTGGAACCCATGTGCCGGTGAAGAGCTGACAGAAGAACGAATCATGGATATGATCCGTGAAATAAAAACGAATCCACTCTTGGATGGAGTAACCTTCTCGGGAGGCGATCCGTTTTTTAATCCCGAAGCTTTTCTTTTATTAGTGAAACGGATAAAGGAAGAAACCCGGCAAAACATCTGGTGTTACACCGGATATACCTATGAAGAGATACAGGCACAGCCCCGCTTGGCAGCCGCCCTGCCTTATATTGATGTACTTGTAGAAGGGCGTTTCATCCAGGCACTCTACTCTCCTCATCTGGAGTTCAGAGGAAGCAGCAACCAACGGGTGATTCGCCTGCACCGCTAAAAAAACTTATATTCAACTGATCCTAACAACTGAAAATGTTTTTGTTTTGTTTAATTTGCAAGACTAAAGCATTTTTCGTTTATGGACCAAACACTTCCCCCAAAAGCTTCTGACACAGAAGAAACAGACGGCCTTCCCCTTCCGCGACGGATATGGCGGTAGTAGCCATATCTTTTGCACTTTGCATGTCGGTACTTGATATTAATATTGTAAATATCGTATTGCCCACTCTTTCACACGACTTCGATGTATCTCCTTCCGTTATCACATGGATTATGAACGGATACCAGCTGGCAATCGTAATTTCATTATTATCCTTTTCTTCGTTAGGAGAAATATACGGATACAGACGTGTTTATCTCTCGGGAATAGCGCTCTTTTGCATCACCTCATTAATCTGCGCACTGTCTACTTCATTCTGGACACTGACACTTGCACGTATCTTTCAGGGATTCAGTGCCTCTGCCATTACCAGCGTGAACACAGCCCAATTACGTACCATCTATCCGCGCAACCAGATTGGACGCGGAATGGGAATCAATGCAATGGTAGTTGCCATATCCGCAGCAGCAGGACCTTCCATAGCAAGCGCCATACTTGCCGTCAGTTCATGGCACTGGCTATTTGCCATCAACATACCTCTGGGAGTAACAGCCCTGATACTCGGACACAAATATCTACCCCGGAAAGAAGAACGTTCCAAACGTAAGTTTGATATAAAAAGTGCTATTGCCAACGCAGTTACATTCGGACTACTTATTTATACAATGGACGGATTTGCTCATCACGAGCGAATGGACTACATTGCCATTCAGATAGTTATATTGGTTATAGTAGGCATCTACTACGTTCGTCGGCAATTGGGACAATCCTCTCCGCTTTTGCCGCTGGATTTACTAAAAATACCCATTTTCACTTTATCCATCAGTACTTCCATCTGTTCGTTTACCGCACAGATGCTGGCAATGGTTTCCCTGCCTTTTTTTCTGCAAAACACGTTGGGACACAGTGAGGTTATGACTGGTTTACTACTGACTCCATGGCCTATTGCCACTCTGATTACCGCACCTACAGCCGGATACCTTGTTGAACGCATCCATCCGGGAATCTTAGGAAGTATCGGTATGATACTTTTCGCAACCGGACTCTTTTCACTGTCTACACTCACCGCAGGATCAACCGATCTCAGCATTATCTGGCGATTGGCACTATGTGGTGCAGGCTTCGGTCTGTTTCAAACACCCAATAACAGTACGATCATATCCTCCGCACCTACCACACGGTCGGGAGGAGCCAGCGGAATGTTGGGAATGGCAAGGTTATTGGGACAAACATTCGGAACAACACTTGTTGCATTGCTATTCAGCTTCATAGCACATGAAAAGAGTACCTCCGTCTGCTTGCTCGTAGGAAGTGGATTTGCAGTGGCAGCAGCTATTATCAGCGGATTACGGATTTCTCAACCTTCAACGGTAAAGTAATATCATGTATTTCCTCCATATACCTCAACAAAAGCGATACACAGAGTATATATATTGCCTGCATGCAGGATACGCCCGGCGTACATACAGCCAAGGCGTACTCTGCATGCAGGCAAAGTAACTCTCACATACCGGTACTTTACAGACCTGCTAACAACTGTGACAATTCTTTCCGCCAGTCCATACCATTCTCCGGTTGATAAGTATGCAGCCCAAACTCTTTGCCGATATGTATATTCGAAGCTCCATCATCAACAAAAAGTATTTCGGAAGGAAGCATACCACTATCTTTCAACATATAGTTAAATATTTCCGGTTCAGGCTTGGTGCAACCTACCTGATAAGACAGATACAATTTATCACAATAATCCGTCAAAGGCTTCCCCTGAGAAGAAAATCCGGGACTGCATGCCCACGACATTACATAGGGATTCGTATTACTTAAAATATATACATGATAAGACCTTCTGAGTTCCAGCATATAATCAAGCTTGCGTATATCTACCCCCGTGAAGAATCCCAGCCATGCCTGTCTGGTCTCCTCCATTGTCAGCTCACGTCTGCACAATTCTCCCAGCTTATCCCGAAATCCTTCTGCTGTCAGTTTACCTTCTTCCAACTCCTGGAAAATACCAGTCTGATGATACTTATCCAAACGTGTTTCTGCATCTTTCAGTCCTAACTTAATAAAGGCCTGAACCGCTTTATCACGATCTATGTCAGCAATGACACCCCCAAAGTCAAATACAATGCTCTTTACCATAATACCCGATGTTATATTCAGGGCAAAGATAAGCCTTATCTTCCTATGAAACAGTGTATAAGTGCTTGATCTTCATCAAAAAGAATAGAAATTTTTAAATTAAGAATGAACACAGGAGGCACAGAGGATAATATTATAAAACCTCTGTGCCTCCTGTATATTCTGTACCGAAATTATCTTAAAAGAAAAATCTCAATATATCATTAAAGTTAGCCCATATCAACAATCCGAAAAGCAGGAACATACCTGCCATCTGTGCATACTCCATAAACTTATCACTCGGTTTGCGACGCGCAATGATTTCGTAGAAAAGGAATAATACGTGTCCGCCATCCAATGCAGGAATAGGCAAAATATTCATAAAGGCAAGAATAATAGAGAGAAATGCCGTCATATACCAGAACTGATGCCAATCCCAGGTAGCGGGGAAAATACTTCCGATTGTTCCGAAACCACCCAACTGCTTAGCTCCCTCTTTTGAGAAGAGATATTTCATATTGCCAACATAGCCTTTCAATGTTTTCACTCCTAAGTGCACACCGGCAGGGAAAGATTCAAAGAAACCATATTCCTTAGTAACCATCGGCATCACCCGGTTCATAGGCTGTGCATAAACACCGATACGGAAAGCAGAATCTGTACCTAAAGTTACGGTATCCATCTCTCCGGCACGAACATAAGTCAACGTGATCTGATGCAAATCTACAGTATCGTTACTCAAAGCTGCTGCCTTCTGTTTACGTGCAGCCATCTCTTCAAGATAATCAAAATAAGAAACAGGTTTGCCATCAAGTGCAATAATACTATCACCCGGCATAAGGCCAGCCTGAGCTGCATGCGAATTGGCTATTATACTATCTACCACATAAGGCACCCGGAAAGAAGCAAAACGTACACTGTCAGCCATCAAACGCTGCATCATATCTTCGGGAATATAAACAGAAGCTTTCTGTCCTCCACGAAGTACAGTCACTTCACGTGCATCGGCAACCTGGCTCAACACATCAGCATCATAACGCAGAAACTCCACACCATCAGCTGATAGCAGTACGTCACCGTCCTGAAAGCCCACAGCCTTTGCAGTCTCATTGAACTGCATACCCAACGGTGCTTCCTGAATTTTAATATATTGATCACCCCAGGTGAAAAGAATCATAGAATAGATGAACAATGCCAACAGGAAATTGAACAATACGCCACCTACCATTATCAACAAGCGTTGCCAAGCCGGTTTAGAACGGAATTCCCACGGTTGTTCAGGCTGTTTCATCTGGTCAGTATCCATTGACTCGTCTATCATTCCAGAGATCTTGACATAACCACCTAAAGGCAACCAGCCTACGGCATATTCTGTATCACTCTTCTTTGGTTTGAACTTGAAAAGAGTGAACCAGGGATCAAAGAATAAACAAAACTTTTCGACCCGCACTTTGAATAAACGGGCAAAGAGAAAATGTCCTCCTTCGTGTATAATAACAAGCAACGAAAGGCTCATTATCAACTGGAGGGCACGGATTAAGAATGTTTCCATCGGTTTATTTACAATTTTACTATTTACAATTTACTATTAGTTCAGTGGCTATGCGGCGGGCTTCGGCATCAGTTGCCACATAGTCATCATACGTAGGAACCTGTACGAACGAAGCACGTTCCATCGTTTGTTCTATTACATTACTCATTGCAAGGAAGCCTATCTCATCACGCAGAAAAGCAGCAACCACCACTTCATTGGCGGCATTAACAATACAAGGCATATTGCCTCCGCGATACATAGCTTCATAAGCCAAAGCCAGATTGCGGAAACGTTTGGTATCAGGCTGTTCAAAGGTGAGACTGGTACACTTGGCAAAATCCAGACGATCAAACGAAGAAGCAACGCGGTCGGGGTAAGAGAATGCATACTGAATAGGCAAACGCATATCAGGCATACCTAATTGTGCCTTCACGGCACCATCTTCAAACTGCACCATCGAGTGAATAACCGATTGAGGATGCACCACTACTTCTATCTGACTTGGTTGCACACCAAACAACCATTTGGCTTCAATCACCTCAAAACCTTTATTCATCATAGAAGCAGAGTCGATCGTAATCTTAGCTCCCATCTCCCAGTTAGGATGCTTCAACGCCTGCACTTTAGTGACAGTTTGCAACTGCTCCAGAGTATAGGTACGAAACGGACCACCAGAAGCAGTCAGTATTACTTTTTCAACAGGATTCCCCACCTCACCGGAAAGACATTGAAATACTGCTGAGTGTTCCGAGTCTACAGGTAAAATAGGAGTACGGTACTGCTGCGCCAATACATTAATTAATTCTCCGGCTACAACCAGCGTTTCCTTGTTTGCCAAAGCAATGGCTTTACGGGCGCGGATGGCATTGATCGTAGGTTTCAGTCCGGCATATCCCACCATAGCAGTCAACACGATATCTATCGGTCCGGACTCTACAATCTGACACAAAGCTTCGGTACCGGCATATACTTTAATCGGCAAATCTCTTAACGCCTCTTTCAGCTGATCATATTTCTCTTCGTTAGCTATAACCACGGCCTCGGGCTGAAACTTTCGTGCCTGGGCTATAAGCATATCTACTTTGTTATTGGCTGTCAGAGCATATACCTCATACAATTCGGGATGTTCTTCAATCACCTGTAGAGCTTGCGTACCAATAGAGCCTGTAGAGCCTAATATAGCTATTTGTTTCTTTTTTATCTCTTTATTCATGATTTAGAATACAATGTACTTTTCGGGATTCACCGGACGTCCTTTATTCCACAACTCAAAATGCAAATGAGGACCAGTAGTAAGCGTACCACTGTTTCCTACCAATGCAATAGCTTCTCCTGCCTGTACCTTATCACCTTCACGTTTCAATAATGAACCACAATGTTTATAAATAGAAACGAAGTCCTGATTGTGTTGCACTTCTATCAAATAACCGGTTTCGGCTGTATAGGTACTCAGAATAACCGTACCATCCAACGTAGCAAGTACACTTTCATTGGGATTGGCGGCTATATCTGTTCCGTAATGCTTCTTCTCTGCATCAAAGTGAGCAGAAATCATACCACGTGTAGGACGATAAAAAATCAGTCCGTTCACATTAGGCTGCGAAGTAATAGAGGTAAGGTTGTACTTCTCTGCCTCCTCATACTGGCGACGGAATTCCTCTTCACGTTTGGTACGTTCCATTAGAGAGTCCTTACGCAAAGTTGTCAGTGTATCCATACTTTGTACGGAGTCAACACGGACTTTTCCGCTAAAGATATCCTGAATATTCATAATATACAGATTCTGCCGTTCTACCAGTTGTTGCAAAGAATCCACACGTAAAGCGTTAGCTACTATCTGGTTACGAACTTCACTATTCATATATCCGGGAAGATAGTTGCGCAAAGGAGTGAAAGCAATAATAATGGCAGCAATCAAAAAAAGAATAGTCAACACAGAGAGCAAAACAGAAAGACCATTCAATTTTGATACACGAATCCCCACCACCTCTTCGAGTGTATTCTCGTTGATAATAGTGAGTTTATACTTGAACTTTATATTGTTCCAAAAGGCTTTACTGCGTTTCTTCTTTGGCATTATTTTATCGTATTGCGTACAAATGTAAGCATTTCGCTAATTCTTTCTACTACTGATTACACAGATTAACACTGATTCATTCTTCTTCAAGTTCATCAAGATTCAGTAACCCTTCGGGCAAATCAACCACAATGAGTTTCCGTTCCTGATCAATACCTTTAATAAGCTCTTCCTGTGCAGGTACCAACAGTTCTTCACCATCCGGACGTTCTACCACAAAAAGCGTGTTAACAGTAGATGTGTCTACATCTGTCACTTCTCCCAAATCGCCGTGAGTGTCATCCTCCATACGGAAACCAACAAAGAAATCCCAGGAGAGTTCTCCCGGTTCCGCTTCGTTCACATGCTCTATAGGGAAATATACATCTACATTGGTAAACATACGGGCACGCTCGGCAGTATCTACTCCTTCAAGTTTCACCAAAGCTGTGGAGTCAGAACGGAAACGGTACTCTTCTATAAAAAAAGGAACAAAAATACCGTCGAGCAGACAAATAAAGTAGTCACAATCAACACGGTCGAAGATGTCATCTGTAAAAGTGAACGACAACTCACCATGTATACCATGAGGTTTATTAAAAATTCCTATTTTATATACTTCTTCTTTTCTTATCATATTCGTGTAATTCGCGCGCCAATAGCATTCAACCGGCCTTCAATATTCTGGTAACCACGATCTATCTGCTCTATATTATGAATACGACTGATCCTTCGGCACTCATAGCAGCAATCAGCAAAGCAATACCGGCACGAATATCGGGTGAAGTCATATTACCACCACGCAATTTGAAACCATGATTGTGTCCGATTACAACAGCACGGTGCGGGTCACAAAGTATTATCTGTGCTCCCATATCTATCAGTTTATCTACAAAGAACAGACGGCTTTCAAACATCTTCTGATGTATCAGCACACTTCCTTTGGCTTGTGTGGCTACTACAAGCAGCACACTAAGCAAGTCGGGAGTAAGTCCCGGCCAGGGTGCATCGGCAATAGTCATAATAGAACCGTCAATAAATGATTCTATCTGGAAGTTTTCCTGTGCAGGGACATAAATATCATCTCCACGCTGTTCCAGTTTAATACCAAGACGACGAAAACTTTCAGGAATAATACCCAGGTTTTCGTAAGAAACGTTCTTTATAGTGATTTCACTCTTTGTCATAGCCGCCATACCGATAAAACTACCTACCTCAATCATATCAGGCAATACGGTATGCTGTGTCCCATGTAACTCTTCCACCCCTTCAATAGTCAGAAGATTAGATGCAATACCACTGATCTTGGCTCCCATCCGATTGAGCATCTTGCAGAGCTGCTGTAGATAAGGCTCACAAGCAGCGTTGTAAATTGTTGTTGTTCCTTTCGCCAGAACAGCAGCCATTACAATATTGGCAGTTCCGGTTACGGAAGCTTCATCCAACAACATGTAAGTACCATGCAATTTATCTGCAGTAATCTCATAAACACCGCGTTCGTCGTTGTATCTAAAATCGGCTCCCAAACTCTGAATACCAATAAAGTGGGTATCCAAACGACGACGGCCAATCTTATCACCACCAGGTTTGGAAATCATTGCTTTGCCAAAACGAGCTACCATAGGGCCTATCAGCATCACAGATCCCCGCAAACTGGAACATTTCTTCAGAAATTCATCACTCTCCAAATAGGCCAGATCTACACTCTCTGCTTTGAAACTATAAGTATCAACACCTTGCTTTGCAACTGTCACCCCCATATCTCTCATCAACTGAATAAGATTATTGACGTCCAGAATATCGGGAATGTTATTTACTATTACTTCCTCAGCAGTAAGCAATGTAGCGCAGATAATCTGCAACACTTCGTTTTTAGCACCCTGCGGATGAATCTCCCCACACAGTTTGTGCCCTCCTTCGATTACAAATGAAGCCATATGATTAGTAGTTAGAATTTAGTAGCTAGTAGCTGGAATTCAGTAGTAAGTAACTAATAGTCAATTTAGTAGTTGGTAGTTCAGACAACACGCCACATGGATTCTATCTACTTACTACTAGCTACTTACTACTAGCTACTTACTACTTAATCAATATTTTCTTCTCTGATTATTATTCCGGTTATTGGTATAATTCATTTTCGGACGATAGTTCTGTGCCAAACGTTCTGCCATCAAACGAACAATGTCATCATCCATCTGTAGTTTTCCACCGGAAAGTTCTGCCAAATCCTCAGCAATCTTACGATCGTCTACCGTATCTTTATTCCAAGCCATATAATCTTTCTTCATATGGTTACAAATAAGAGCAACCAGATTTTTCTTTTCATCTCCTTCCGGAAATTCACATGCTTTATTGATAAGTATCTCAAGCGTACGTCCGTAATGACGATAGCGGATTTTAGTACTTGGATAAGGGATCGGTTCCGGTTTTGTTCCTAAATTCTCCTCGTGGATGATCTCGTATGGATATTTAATATCCAACTTGAAGTTAGCCATAATAGCCAAATGATCCCACAGTTTATGTTTGAAATCGGGTACATCTCTTAGATGAGGAAACATATTTCCCATAATATTGATGATAGTATTTGCACAACGTTGGCGCTCGGCCGGATCTTGGATAGTAAGTGCATGATCTACCATATTCTGGATACTTCGCCCATATTCGGGAAGGGGCATTCTCTTCTGTTGGGTGTTATACTGCATAAAATAATAATTAAAAATTAAAAGTTAAAAATAAGAGCAGAGCACCTGTTACAACACCTTTTTAGGAAGGGAAGCAACAAACTCTTTCAAATAAAAAGGCTCAAAATAGGCCACATCCTTATAATCCTCCTTTGCTACAGCTTTCTCGGCAAGCGGAAACATCATTTTAGCCAAAGGATGTATATCGTCAATAAAATGCGCATTCGAATGTGTTATCTTCTCGCTGCATTTGGCTGCACCATTACCAAAGAAATAAACCGGATGTTCATCTAAAATATCAAGATAGGAATCCTCGTCGATAATATCCGCAGAAATAGGACGTATCACATTCAGGCTACGATCATAAACAGCTGCATATACCTCCATACGGCGTGCATCAATCATTGGACAGAGAAGAGCATTTTCCGGCAACTCATGATACAACAATACCGGTACACACAATACTTCAAGTGTAGGAATGCCAATCAACGGTATATTACGCCCATAGCAAATCCCTTTAGCCATTGAAACCCCGATACGAAGTCCGGTATATGACCCTGGTCCACAACTCACAGCCACCGCATCCAAAGGGATTGCATGACTATCGATAAACGACAAAGCCTCATCAACAAAAACTCCCAACGACACGGCGTGTGAAGGACCTTTCATATCTTCCTGCACAAAAATCGTTTGTCCGTCTTCACTCACCGCTACCGAACACACTGCGGTAGAGGTTTCAATATGTAAGATACACGACATAATTTTCAGATTATTAAACTGACGCAAATTTAACTGATTATTTTCAGATTACCACACAGTAGCATGAATTAAAGCAGATTTCAGTTAAAATTCATTGTTAAAATGTTTTTTTTGCTTACTTTAGCAGGCCGTTTTATACAAGTAAAAGGCGTAAATAAACAACAAACATTACATGAGCTATCTTCGCTGCATCATATGTATCCTTCTCTGCTGCTTGAGGACTAATGTTTCTCTGGCACAATCTTTCCAAGAAAACAAACCCGGTATCCCTCTAATGTCTGCCCAAGTAATCCGTGAAGACAGTCTGAAATCATTGCTCAACCAAACTACAAACCCTCACAAACGTATCGATTTACTTCTCAACCTAAAAGATATAAGTGAAGGAAACGGGATTGAAACACAATACACGAGGCAATTGTTCGAAGAAGGTAAAAAGACGAAAGATCCTTATGCAATCTTTGTGGCAGTAACTCACATGGTCACTAAGTACGCCAATCAGCAAGAAAAATCAGATTCTTTACACAACTATTACATCAAAACGCTGGAAGAAATAGAAAAAGGAACTCCTGCCGAAGGAGCAGCCACCTTCTTCAAAATGAATATCTACCATAGATTAATTGGTGTTACAACCGACAAGCAGGAACGTACAGAATTCTTCCGGCAGATACGTAAAGAGTTCAAAGCCCGGCAAGCTACTGAAGACAAATATCAGAAAGTGAAACGTTTGTTTCTTGAAGGATTGATGCAGTTGTGGGAACTCAACGACCAGGGTAAATCTAAAATCTATGTACCTGAAATTCCACTTTGGGAAGAAGCTTGGAATACAGCACAGGATTTTCCGGGAGAATATGTCCGCAGATATTATTTGGGCTCTATCCATTCTCTTCTGAGTGGCGCTTACAATCAGCAACAAGATTACGAAAACCAAAAAAGAATCACCTGGCAAGTAATTGATGAATGTAAAGCTTACTATAAACTTTCAGAGGAAGTGTATCCACGTCCTTTTCTCTATAAAGACAATACCTACGTGAGATATTACACACAGCTGATACGCGGTGCTATGTATATCAGTGACGAAGAAGCTTACAAGATTTATAACCTTTTCCGCCAACATATGCTGTCTGCCCAAGAAGAGTTTTTGGACCGGAACAAAATATATCTTTTTGAGACTGCTTATCTCTTTCTGGGAAATATGCATCGGGTGGATGAAGCCCTTGCTAATTGTGACTCACTCATCCACATGATTGAAACCAACCATGCCCCCGGATTCACCCGGATATTGGAAACCTACAAAAATAAAGCCTACCTTTTCCGTCGTGCCAATCGCCCGGAAGACGCCTGTATCGCTTATGACCGTGCGATGCAGGTTTCTGATTCTTTAATCAAGAAAGAATACGTTGAACGCGTTGAAGCATTACGTCTTAAAAATGATATTGATAAACTCAAACTAGAAAAAACGGTACTGACAGCTCAAAACCGACTGGTAGAATTTATCTTCACTATCTGTATTTTGATCGTAGTGGTTTCTATCAGTATGTATTACTATAAAAGCCTTAAAAAGACGCGTAAACTTCAAAAGGAAATTTTCCGGCAAAGTATCAAGGCACAAGAAAGCGAACAGATGAAGTCTGCTTTCATTAACTCTATCTGCCATGAGATACGTACTCCTTTAAATTCTATAAACGGTTTCTCTGAGATACTGATTGACGAATCGACCCCTACAGAAGATAAAAAAGAATATCAAAACATCATACAAGAGAATACACGAATACTAACCTCACTACTCGACAGCCTGATAGAAGTAGCCAATCTGGACAGCCTTACCGAAGCACTTCCTCTGGAGGATATAGAAGTTACCTCTATTTGCCGTACGGAAATGGAATACCTGCAAGAGACAGAAGGGAAAGAAGGCATACAATACTTACTTGATCTTCCTGTGAAAGAGTGCATAGCCCACACCCACGCACAATACCTCTCATTGTTATTACGTTCCTTACTGAACAACGCAAATAAGTTCACCCAAGAAGGTAGCATTTGTTTATCTTGTAGTTGTAACAAAGAAAATAAAAAAATAATTATTAATGTAACAGATACCGGCTGTGGCATTTCGGCAGACAAACACGAATATGTATTCCAGCGTTTCACCAAGCTGAATACATTTACTCTTGGTAACGGATTGGGACTATACTTATGTCGTCTTATTGCACGGCATATGAATGGAAACATAAAAATAGATCCGAACTGGTCTAAAGGAAGTAAATTCATCTTCACAATCCCTATGGGAAACAACCAAACAGAATGAACACTACGAAGTATTACATATTATTACTTTTTCTTTTCTGTACACCGTTCGCTTTATCTGCAGAAAACACGTTGAAAGATAGTTTACAGAACGTACTGAAACATACCATTGATGTCCCTCAACGGATCACACTATTAATTAATATATTAGACTTGTCCGACTCTGATCCTGATGAAATATCTATTGCACGCGAATTATATAAAGAAGCACAGCAGGTCAATGATAGATTTGCTCTATCTGCATCATTGGGACCAATCACAATCGGTATGATAAACAATCCGGAAAAACGAGATTCTCTGTTGATGGTTCTCAACCAAGCAGAAAGTCTTATGAAAAATTCTGCCGAAGATGGTATACCGGAATATTATAAAATGACACATAAAGCACGAATCCTGCAAATGGCTTCACGGATGAACGAGCAGAAATTTGTGATCGCATCCAGGAAGAGATTAATGCACAAAAAACTTCTGAGAACAGATATCAGAAAGCTTCCCGGCTCTTTCTCACAGGAGTAATACGCTACTTATTTATCTCGTTGACAGAGAGCTCTGACTTTAGCGAAGCATTACCATATTGGGAAGAAGCCTGGAGGCTGGTAGATGAATTTCCACTCCCTGCCCGTAAGAACTTCACAGCCAATATTTACGTCATGCTAAGCTTTTCGTATAAAAACACCGGAGACAGTGATAAATTAATCAGAATCTCAGAAGAATATCTGAAAAGAATGGATGAATACTTCGCCCAGAAAGAAGTTATCAACCGCCGTCCTTATATCTACAAAGACAATGCTTATCTGATATGCTATCAGCAATTAATGCTTAGTCATAAGCTTATAGGTAAAGTAAAAGCAAATGAATACTATACTAAATATTGTAAATTTGTAAGAGACGGAAAAGGAGACGCTCTTTTACGTAACAAACTCTATTTCTACTCGGCCAGTCAACAATATTATGAGAGCCTGGAAAACAAGGAACAAGCGTTGGCTTTCTGTGATTCAGTCATAAACCTTATCGAAAGTGGAAAAGCAATCAACGTGAATTATACTACCCATTATCAGAAAAAGGCAAGATTACTGAGAGAGCTAAAACGACAGGAAGAAGCCTGCCTGGTGTACGAACGAGCTATCCACGTAACAGATTCATTGGTACGAAAAGAGTTATTGCAACAGATCGGCGAGATGCAAGTGACCGACGAAGCATCCGAACTTAAACTGGAAAAAGCAGCAATCAGCAGTAATATCCACAGTATTGCGTTTTATTGTACTACGGGATTAGTAATCATTTCTATCCTCTTCAGTATCTACTTTTATATTAATCTGCAACGTACTAAAAAGCTTCAGCAAGAATTAATCCGACATACCCGAAAAGCACAGGAAAGTGAACGTATGAAATCAGTCTTCGTTAAATCCATTTGCCGGGAAGTACGTACACCATTAGATAATATCAACACCTTCACCAAGCAAATAACAGATGATTCGTTAAGTTTCGAAAAACGGGCTCAGTACTCTGATATTATCACTGACAATTGCAAAGAACTAACCTCCTCATTGGACAATATGCTGGAAACTGCTTATAAAGAAAGTTCTTCTCAATAACATATATAACAAAATCCCCCCTTAATAAAAGGCATAGCAGAGGGATATACCGGCATATTTTTTCGGTTTTGAAGCAATAATCTTAAAATATTCCTGTACTTTTGCAAAAAACAATTGATTATATGATACAATCTATGACGGGATATGGCAAAGCGACTGCTGAGCTGACCGAAAAGAAAATAAATGTAGAGATTAAATCGCTCAATAGTAAAGCAATGGATTTATCTGCTCGTATTGCTCCGGCATACCGTGAAAAAGAGATGGAAATCCGTAATGAAATCTCACGGAGCTGGAACGCGGTAAGGTAGATTTCAGCCTTTGGGTAGAGAAAAAGGAGAGTGCTGAAAGTGCTACGCCTATCAATCAAGCATTGATAGAAGGATATTATAAACAAATAAAAGATATTGCAGACAATCTAAACATTCCGGTTCCTGTAGACTGGTTTCAAACACTACTTCGTATGCCGGACGTAATGACAAAAACAGAAATACAAGAACTGACTGAAGAAGAATGGGAAACTGTGCACGTCGCTATTGAAGAAGCTATAAAACATTTGGTTGATTTCCGCAAACAGGAAGGTGCAGCACTGGAAAAGAAGTTTCGCGAAAAGATAGCAAACATCTCTCACCTGCTGGAATCTATTACTCCATATGAAAAAGAACGTGTCGAGAAAATTAAGGAACGTATTACAGACGCCCTCGAAAAAACTCTAAGCGTGGATTATGATAAAAACCGTCTGGAACAGGAGCTTATCTATTACATAGAAAAACTCGATGTCAATGAAGAAAAACAACGCCTCAGCAATCATCTGAAATACTTTATCAGCACCATGGAAAGTGGTAACGGTCAAGGCAAGAAACTCGGATTTATTGCTCAGGAGATGGGACGTGAAATCAACACATTGGGTAGTAAATCCAATCATGCAGAGATGCAAAAGATTGTAGTCCAGATGAAAGATGAACTGGAACAGATAAAGGAACAGGTACTCAACATTATGTAGTGCTTCCCGCACGGAGAAGTGCGGCAAGCGTTGTTTTACTAACACAAATAGTGTATGAAAGGGAAACTTATTATTTTTTCCGCTCCTTCGGGTTCGGGTAAATCTACAATTATAAACTATCTGCTAACGCAAGATTTAAACCTTGCATTCTCTATTTCGGCTACAAGCCGTCCGCCACGTGGTGAAGAGAAGCATGGAGTAGAGTACTTCTTCCTCTCTCCGGATGAATTCCGCCAGCGTATTGCGAACAATGAATTTCTGGAATATGAAGAAGTATACAAAGATCGTTACTACGGTACCTTGAAAGCACAGGTGGAACAGCAATTGGAAGCCGGGCAAAATGTAGTGTTCGATGTAGATGTGGTAGGTGGATGTAATATAAAGAAATTCTACGGAGAACGGGCCTTATCCTTGTTTATCCAACCACCCAGTGTAGACGAGCTTCGTCGTCGTCTAACGGGCCGGGGCACAGATGCTCCCGAAGTCATAGAACATCGTATAGCTAAAGCCGAATATGAATTGAGCTTTGCCCCCAGATTTGATAAAGTGATTATCAACGATGATCTGGAAACAGCCAAAGCGGAAGCGCTGAAAGTAATCAGAGAGTTTCTGACATTATGAGTAAATTGAAAACCGGAATATTCAGTGGCTCTTTCAATCCGATACACATTGGACATCTTGCACTGGCTAATTATCTTTGTGAATTCTGCGGGTTAGATGAGGTCTGGTTTGTAGTAAGCCCACACAATCCATTGAAAGAGCAAGCTGATTTATGGCCCGACGAATTGCGTCTCCGACTGGTACAGCTTGCCATTGGAGACTATCCACATTTCCGTGCTTCTGATTTTGAATTTCATCTTCCCCGCCCCTCGTATACAGTCCACACGCTGGACTGTCTGAAAAGCAGCTATCCGGAACGGGAATTTCATCTTATTATTGGTTCGGATAACTGGCTGACCTTCGACCGTTGGCGCGAACCAGAACGAATTATTGCAGAAAACCAAATACTCATTTATCCACGTCCCGGATATCCCGTAAACAAAGACGAATTACCCGGAACAGTCCGTATCGTCGACTCTCCTACTTTCGAAATAAGCTCCACATTTATCCGTCGTGCTCTGACCGAAGGAAAAGATGTACGTTACTTCCTCCATCCGGCTGTCTATCGCCTGCTACGTGCCGAATTATAAGGACACCCCTGCATCTCAGTAAGGAACGTTGTACGACATGCACATGTCGTACATCCCCAGATGTGCATGTCGAACAGTACGAGATGCACATCTCGTACTGCACGACATGTGCATCTCGTACATCGTTGGGTTACGACTTCCTCTACATCCTATTACAACATACGATACGAAAGGAAGTGTGATCCATGTTACTACTCTTTCTGTTGATGCAACGTAATAACCACCACTTCTGTCGGAGCACCGATACGTATATTCCTGTTAGAAGTTCCTAACCCATTGGTAACAATCATCGGTATATTGGCCGTATTATACTTCAATCCCGTAAGAAAACGGCTTCCATAGTGAGAAGGGATAATAGGAGCATAACCAAAGATACGCACTTGTCCACCATGAGTATGTCCGGCAAGAGCAAGATCAGTATTTGCAACGGAAACATCTTCGACGTAATCAGGAGTATGAACAAGCAAAATAACAAAGTCTTCAGGAGAAAGATCAAGCGTAGGCGATTTACCATTCTGCTTCAAATCAAAAGGGTTGCGCACACCGGCAATAAGTATCTGTTGCCCATCGCGCTTTAATGTGTCCACCCGGTGTTCAAGAATACGCATACCATAACGTTGCATTTCACGAACAATGTCGTCATGGCAACGCTCATAATCATTATTGCCCATCACACCATACGTTCCCATCGGAGTTTTCACCTGAGACAAAGCAGCAAACAATTCGGGTACATATTCACAACCTTCCTGATAGTCCCCTCCCATCAGCAGTACATCGGCCTGTTCGGCTATCAACAAGCGAACGAGACAGCCAGTTCCTTTTCTTTAAAAAGGCTCTTATAATGAAAATCGGAGATAAAAGCCATGCGGAAACCATCAAAAGCTTCGGGCACATCCCGATGGGTAAAGTCATACTTTACCACTCGGTCTACTCCTTTATAAGCGGAGGAAACACTTACTTCAGAATGCGTAATTAATGTACCGGGAGCCGTTCCTGCCGGAACAGAAGGACGAGCCACAACAGGTTTAGACTGTTTCTGACGCTTCTTGCTACGTTCCGGATTCTTTAGTGTCGAATAATCCGGAGCAAAGAGTGTAGAGGACAGAGTGGAAGTATCAGAATATAGAGAATCTGCATTCAGTATAGGATAGGACGGAGATACTACCAGATTTTTCTTCGATTTACAGGAAGAAAAGAGAAAAGAAAGTAGAAACAGGAGGTATATTAGCTTCTTCATATGTCAAAATAATAAGTAAACAAGCAATATGCTAATTTGTTGCCAGAGAGATATCATGAAGACCAACAGCAAATTATTTTTCGAGAAGCAAAGATACAGATTTTTGAAGTATCTTTGCAGCATGGAAGAGATAAAACAAAATTCTTTGCGTACATGGATACTTGCTGCACGCCCCAAAACACTGGCAGGAGCAGCTACACCTGTTCTGGTAGGTACTGCTTTAGCTTATGCCGACGGACAATTTCACTGGCTGCCTGCACTGGTCTGTTTTCTTTTCGCCGGGTTGATGCAGATTGCAGCCAATTTTATCAATGACTTATTCGACTTCCTGAAAGGTACAGACCGGGAAGACCGCCTGGGACCGGAACGAGCTTGTGCACAAGGCTGGATTTCTCCCGGTGCCATGAAACGGGGAATATTATTTACCGTAGCCATAGCATGTCTTATCGGATGTATACTACTGTTTTATGCAGGCTGGCAGTTGATACTCGTGGGGATACTATGTGTAATGTTCGCTTTCTTCTATACCACAGGGCCTTATCCCCTTTCGTACAACGGTTGGGAGATGCATTAGTACTCCTGTTTTTCGGATTTGTTCCGGTAGGAGGCACCTATTACGTACAGGCACTCACATGGACTCCGAATGTAACAATAGCTTCATTCATTTGCGGATTGATCGTAGATACTCTATTGGTAGTAAATAACTACCGTGACAGGGAAGCGGATGCACAAAGCGGAAAGAGAACGGTAGTAGTCCGTTTCGGAGAACCCTTCGGCAGATACCTGTATCTGATATTGGGAATTATTGCTGCAATATTGAGCCTGTGGCTATTGTCGGAGACACTCATTCCAGCCATCATAACAGCAGTTATTTATCTTACACTGCACATCGTCACCTGGCGCAAAATGGTAAAGATACATAGTGGTAAAAAGCTAAACAGCATACTGGGCGAAACTTCGCGCAATATGCTGCTTATGGGGATACTTCTATCACTGTCATTAGTGATTAGTGATTAGTACCATGCGGCATAATAGCGCAGCCACTAATCACTTATCACTAATCATTAATCACTATTTATACATCCTTTCGTAGTATTTCTGATAATCGCCACTGGTTACTTCTTCCACCCATTCCTGATTGTTCAGATACCACTCAATGGTTTTCACAATACCCACTTCAAACTTTGTTTCAGGATACCAGCCTAACGCATCGGTAATCTTTGTAGGGTCAATAGCATAACGTTGGTCATGTCCCAAACGATCTTTCACGAAAGTAATCAGACTCTCGTTCATCCAATCGATAGTTATTTCACCATTAGCATTCTTTTCCTGCTTTTTCAGTACCTTACGATATTCCGGATGCTCAGTCATCAGACGATGTATAGTAGCAATGGTCAATTTAACAATTTCAAGATTGGTCTTTTCGTTATGTCCACCCACATTGTATACTTCGCCTTCTACTCCCTGACGCACTACCAGATCAATAGCTTTACAATGGTCTTCTACGTACAGCCAATCGCGTACATTACTACCGTCACCATATACAGGAAGTTTCTTTCCTTCAAGAATATTCTTGATAATCAACGGAATCAGTTTTTCCGGGAAATGATACGGACCATAGTTATTAGAACAACGAGTGATAGTAACCGGCATTTTATACGTATCATGGTAAGCCATTACCACCATATCCGCACTTGTTTTTGAAGCACTGTACGGACTATGCGGGCAAAGCGGAGTTGTTTCATGAAAATACCCTTCAGCCCCTAACGAGCCATACACCTCGTCAGTAGATACCTGGTGATAACGTACCCCTTTACGCCAGGTTGGATATCCGTTCTCATCTTTTCCTGTCACCCAGGCACGACGGGCAGCATCAAGCAAGTTCTGCGTACCCAAAATATTAGTAATAAGGAATAACTGAGGGTTCTCAATACTACGGTCAACGTGACTTTCAGCAGCGAAGTTCACAACATAGTCGAACTTATATTCAGCAAAAAGCCGATCAGCCAAATCACGATCACAGATATCTCCTTTCACAAAAAAGCAACGTTCATTGTCGATGTCTTTTGCAATGGTACCAAGGTTTCCGGCATAAGTCAGTGCATCAAGCACCACTACACGAATGTCATCATGCTTGGCCAGAATGTACTTCAGATAATTAGCGCCAATAAATCCGGCAGCACCGGTTACAAGATAAGTTTTCATATTATTTCTGTTATGTTGATTTTATTGTTCAGCCAGTTCCAAAAGATATTTACCATACTCTGTCTTTTGCAGTCCTTCACCCAGTACACGAAGTTGCGCTGTTGTGATCCAACCGTTACGCCAAGCTATCTCTTCAATACAACTGACATAAAATCCCTGTCGGTTCTGAATAGTAGCTACAAAATTAGAGGCTTCAAGCAAACTATCACAATTTCCTGTATCCAACCAGGCAAAACCACGGCCAAAAAGCTCAACCTGCAACGTACCTTCCTCGAGATAAAGCTTATTCAAATCAGTAATTTCATATTCCCCCCGGGCAGAAGGTTGAAGCGATGCAGCCTTTTCAGTAACAGTAGCATCATAAAAATATAGACCGGGAACAGCATAATTACTTTTTGGAGTAACCGGCTTCTCTTCAAGAGAAATGACCTTTCCGGATTCATCAAACTCGACTACTCCATACGCACGGGGATCTTTCACATAATAACCAAAAACACAAGCCCCCTTCTCTATCATAGCCGCCCGACGAAGCATAGCCGAGAATCCTTGTCCATAAAACATGTTATCTCCAAGTATCAAACATCCCGCTTCTCCATTCAGAAAATCAGCACCCAGTACAAATGCCTGTGCCAACCCATTAGGCTGCTCTTGTATCTTATACTGAAAAGACATACCCAGCTCTTCACCCGTTCCCAAAAGATCACGAAACATTGGCAGATCACGGGGAGTAGAAATTATCAATACTTCACGAATACCCGCCAGCATCAATGTAGAGAGTGGATAATAAATCATCGGCTTGTCATATACCGGCATGATTTGTTTCGATATGGCTTTAGACAATGGATAGAGGCGCGTAGCACTTCCACCGGCAAGAATAATCCCTTTCATAAGTAGTTCTTTGTAATTACGGGGACAAAGAACGGAAAGAATTTTGAAATGACAAAATAAAAAGACAATAGTATAAGCAGTATTCTGCTTTTTATTACATTTATAGAATAGATCGAATCCTAATTGTAATCACCTTCAAGAAATAAACACTTATGAAAAAATGACCGCTGAATTTTATTTACAGATAATAAAATCCAGCGGTCATCTCATCTTCCTTCGTTTTCTATTTCAAAAACCATGCATTTATATCCATCAGTTTACTTTTCATAGCTTCCGGATTCCCATATTTTACAGCAACCTTTTCAGCCATAAATGCCGGATGATCTGTTCTATGATGCGATATACGTAGTAAGTCAAAGAAACGGTTACCTTCATAGGCCGTTTCCGCAGCCATCTCTTCAAGTATTTTTTGCTCAACCCAATCAATAGAATCCTGTAACGCTACAGCAGGAGGATTCTGTGAGAAATCAGGAATCACGAAGTCAGACATATCTTTCGAAATACCCATCCCACGTCCACGGCAAGCCGTACCTACATTATAAGACGTAAACGAGAAATCAAGATACGATTCTCCACCAGCCAATTCAGCAGGATTTACCCTTTCCAGATTAGCAATTGTTTCTTCCGTCAATCCATATTTCAACACCGCAAAGGCAAATGTAGGTTTTCCGGCACGGTTTACAGCTTCAGCAAAGCGTAAATAAAGGTGAGGATGACGATAAAGAGGAATCGATCTCAGAATATATGCATTCTCCAGCAATCCATTGTTATCCTCAACAGGTATTGTAAATTCCTCTTGCGCACCATTCACAAACTTCTTAATAAGCATCTTCGGACCCACACCCGCAATATTCACCGATTCAAACGCATCTCCCAACTCTTCATTGGTAGATGGAAGTTTTATGTTTCCACGCAAATCGCCTGTAAAGTAAGCCGTAATCGTTCCGTCCAAACGGGTGGCAAAGAAGTGTGTTTTCAATGACATTTCGTCAATAAAGTTTTGTGTGGGCAGCAGACTTGTTACATTATTGAAAGACATGTTAACCAAATCAGTGTGATAGTCTTTCGGTACAGAACTATACGCTATTTCAGTAATCACTTCATCAATATAAGAATTGATATGTTCACCGGTAGCACCGTCACGAGCCTGAGAATTCCAATAACTAATATAGCTTGATGAGATAGAATAGTTTCTATCAACCATCAATTTATAATACATACCAGCAGCTTCATTATACTGATTCTGATAGAGATATAAATCTCCCAGTAACATCGGAATAGGAATAAAGAATAATGGTGAGTACAAACCGTCAATAGAGCCATAATTCAGACTACGTACATCGATATAAGGAAGCAAATCGGTAATCAACTTTGATACCAGATCGTCCATCCCGATCACTGGATATTCTTTTAAAGCCGTATCATAATCTAAAATCGGCTCAGTAATGTAACTTACCTTTCCATAAATCTGAGCTAACTGAAAATAGGTCCATGCCCGTATCGCTTTTATCGCCGCAAACTCAGGCAACATCACTTTCTCATTACGAATGGTGATTGCAGTATCCATCCGGGCAATCGCATAATTGCAATTATTGATGATCGTATAATAATTCCGCTTATTCAAATAGGTATTCTCCGAAGTAATATCGAAGTTATTAATCTCTTTCAAAGAAAAAGACGCATTATCAGACACAGTCATCAAATCACCACGCAACTCACCAAGTAACACATAGGGTTCTCCCACCTTTTGAAGCTGTGAGAGTATACCTATCACAGAATAAATTGAATCGTTGGGCGACTTGAGCTGATTATCATCTTCAAAGGCAACCCTTGAAGAATCCGTATTCAACATATCCTCACAACTCCCCAAAAAGAATAATACTGTGATCAAAGTGAGCAATGCTCCTTTATGTTTGATTTTAGTTTTCATATCTCTTATGTTTTTTTACAGACTAAAGGTTATTATAAATTAACTCTAACTCCTATCAGGAAAGAGCGGGATTGGGGTGTAAGACCTGCATCTATACCTTGATACAATACCGAATTACCATAAGAGAATTCAGGATCCGCACCTTTATATTTTGTGAGAGTAAACAGGTTGTTGACGGTTCCCCACACTGTAATTTCCTGAAGATAAGACAAATTCAGTGGTACTTTGTAAGATACAGACAAGGTCTTGAATTTCAAGAAAGAGGCATCCTCAATCCAACGATCCGAGAAACGTGAGTTCCCCATAGGGTCCTTGTATACAGCACGAGGAATATCGGTCTTCTGCCCATTGGCTACCCAACGGTTTTGCATACTTGTTGCCTGATTATAGATATTACTACCAGACTCCAAATTAGCCCGAAGTCCGTTATAAGCGTCATTGCCATAAGAGTAGGTAAACAGCGTTTCAAGAGTCAGATTCTTATACCGCAGATTGAAATTGAAGTTTCCGTATAAGTCCGGATTAGGATCACCAATCACCTGCAGATCTTTCTCATTGATGATATGATCTTCCACTACCTCCTCAAAACGCATATCACCGGCACTAAATGGAATAAGCTCTCCCGATTCGGAACGAAGACTTAATCCCGCTGCAGCCGCTTCTTCACTGGTACTGAAAACACCTTTAGTCTTGTATCCGTAGAATACTCCCGCAGGACTATTCTCGGCAGTAAGAATCCGGGCTCCCTGAAAATCTGTGGTGTATGAACCACCTGCCAGTGAAACTATTTTATTTTTATAATGTCCCAACATCGCACCGAAGTCTAGTTGCCAACTTCTCAGATTAAGTATACGTATGTTCGTTGCAATCTCAAATCCTTTATTCTTCAATTTACCATCGTTAGTCAATGAATACTCAAGGCTCGATGTTTCAGGGAGCTGCTTACGTATCAATAAATCTTTGGTAGTAGAAGTGAAAAAGTCTGCTCTAACTGACCAACGGTTATTGAACATGCTGAGATCCACACCGAATTTTGCTTTTCCCGTGGTTTCCCATTTCAGTTTGTCATTCTTGTAATTAGCAAGAATAAGGCCGTTGGCACTTCCCATAAAGTTTATAGAGTTGAAGTACGAACGAGTAGCATAATTCTGCAGGTCATCATTCCCGGAAAGTCCATAGCTAACATCCAGCTTCAAGAAATCCAGAAAACAGATGTCTTTCATAAACTCTTCGGACGAAACAATCCATCCGGCAGACACAGAAGGGAAAATCCCCCATGCAAGCCCACCCATTTTGAGAGCACCTTCAGCTTCTTTACCAAAACGTGAAGAAGCATCCATAGCAGCAACTACATTTAGCAAATAACGGTTCTGATATTTATAATCCGCATTAAAGTACCAAGACATAGATCGCCAATTCTCTGTAGTACCAGAAGTACTACGCAAGCTGGAAGTTGTATTCGACAAGCTGTTCATACGATCTGAACTGGTATTATGCCCTTCACCGTAGTTTGACTCCAAATTATCAGAAAAGAAGCGATACCCACCGGTCAAATCCAAATTATGAACACTGTTACGTATCGGAGACCAATCAACAAAGGCGTTCCAATGAATCGAAGTCTGCTTTGCCATGGAGTTTTTAACCATATTGCGCGAGTAGGCATATATTTCTCCGTTCTCATTCACCAATGGCTGTTCAGCCAAACCTTCCGACGGCTTGAAATACTCTTCGTTCAGTTTATCCCACGTATAACTGAACATCAATCCTACCTTCAGTTTATCCGTAAAAGAATAAGACGGAAGAGCATTGATATTAAAACGATACTTCTTAGAAAGCCCTACACTTAAATCGACCAAAGAGATCGGATTACCAACACCCAACTCGTCTACACTACTCAATTTTGTGCTTTGTGAGCCATCACGGTTAAATTGATAAGGACTATACACCGGCGACTTGATCAGTGACAGGTAAGACGGTGAAGCAATCTCATCAATACCATCGTTACGCATATTATTTTCAGACTGCGCGAAAGCAATGTCGAAAAGAAACTTCAATTTATCAGTCAGATGAATGTCCGAATTAAAACGTACGTTCAAACGGTTAAAATCTGTATTTTCAATATTCCCTTCACTCTTATTATATCCTACAGAGAAAGCATACAATGCAATTGCATCTCCACCTTTCACACTGATACCATAGTTCTGGCTCATTGCTCCCTTATTTATCAGCTTCAGCCAATCCGTGTTATTATGGCTCGCTTTATAGTAAGACTTCGTTTGATCATCATCCAGAAAATGCAAATTATTAACCAGCGAACTGTTATCATACACATCGCTTAATACATCGGATGCATACAACCGGTAATCTGCCGCTCCCATCACGGGAATCGTCTTATAAGGAGACTGATACCCCAAAGACATAAAGGCGGAGATATCAGTAGCCATACTCTTACTACGTTTTGTATTAATAATCACTACACCGTTACCACCTTTACTGCCATAGATAGACGTTCCATCTTTCAACACTGTAATATCTTCCACATCGTTGGGATCAATCAATGCAAGCGGATTATTAAAGAATCCAGCATGAATGGAAGCCATTCCTTCCTGCATCTGCCATATCGCCCCATCAACGATATACAAAGGCTGAGCCTTCATATTCAGAGAATTCAATCCACGAATAAAAACAGCCGCCCCATTTCCCGTTGCTCCGGAATGTGATACAGAACGCAATTCTCCACTCAGACGAGTTGAAAAATCCTGGTCAATACTTGCAATCGACGGTGTAACCTTTGTTACCACGCTCGCCTTATTGGCCGATAAAACCGTTTTATCATAAAAACTGCTTGCCTCTGTGTCTTCCAACAACTGTATATTAACGTTACTACGTCCTTTCACTGAAATGATCTGAGGCAGATAACCGGGAGCATCAACAGCCAATGTCACATTCGTATGAGGCACTTTGAGTTCAAACATTCCGTCATCGGAGGTCATTGTCGTGATTCTCGTATCTACCACACTGATTCTGGCTCCGGCAAAATTCTGTTTCGTAGATGAACTTACCACCTGTCCTCTCACAATATGTTTATATTGTTCAACCTTTACCTGGCAACCGCTGTGGAGTCAGCTTCCTGAGCCAGCACAGCACCGCCACCTATTGTCATAAGCAAGCATAGACCTATCGGTTTAAGCATAAATCTCATATTTAAATATATCTTTTTCATTGATCACTGCTCCTATTTATTACGAATGGGTTCAAAAACAATCCTGTCAACACGGAATTTTCGAGTGAAAATATTAGCACTGAGTTCAGTTTTTGACACATTTGTATCTATTCTGAAATTCGTCGTCACATCTTTCGGAAGCAAACTATTTTCCTCATCAAGCATCCACAAACGATCATAATAATTCGAGACTGGGAATTCAAATTCACTGGCTACCTTAATTCTTGTTTTTTTGGTTCCACTGGTCACAAATTCATCAGATTTAATCGTTTTGGGTGTCAGTTTACCCTGGGCATTCATATACGTAATGCGGAAAGAAAGCTTGGTACTGTCATTGGCAAAAGACTCTCCGTCAATAACAGCCGGTATAAAATCGGCATAGATATCATACTTACCGGAAAGTACGTCCGGAATATCAAATATAACATAAGGCTGTGCAGAAGTATTAGTTGGCTGTACCTCAATATAACGGTTACCGCTAATTTCTCCTATCCCACTATTCGTCCCTACCGTACGAGTATAAATGCTGGTATAACTTCCAGTTACACGTCCTTCCTGTTCTTCACATTCCACTGATATGGCTTATTCCACGTTTCAGTATTATCATACCTGATTTCATCTGCCAAATAAATCACACCGTTAGAAGCATTCACCCGGCTGGTTCCTTTGAAAAGATTGTTAACATCTGTAATGATACTTCCCGATGTTGATGTCAATGTCGTATACTCCGCCGGATCATTGATTCTTTCTCTATAAATCAGATCATTGATAATGGCAAGTGAAGTCTGTATTCTCTTAATCGAATCTGCCAAATCAGCATCTGTATTATAAACATTAAAATAAGGAGAGATCCGTTCATAAGCAGCATCCCAGGCAGCATCCGTCGGAATAATCATCGTAAAAACAGAATCTTCGGCAGAAATATTACCTAAACCATACAGTTTATCCTCCAGCAAAGGATTATACCAAGTCGTGATCGTATCATACCCCTGTTCTTCCTGTATCTCCTTGAGATATCTCGAAATAAACGAGGCTATTTTAGTCGTATTACTTTGAGCCGTAATGTATTCAGAGAGATTATGAGCATATACAATCTGCTTGTCTACTGTATGCAAGATACCATTTTTGGCAAGCCGGTCTTTCGATATCAAGCTACTTCCACCAAAAGTCAAACCATCCTGATGAGAGTAATAATACACCTTACCGTTTATCATACGTATCACTTTAGAATCCGGTTCCGAAGTAGAGTGATTGAAACGTGCAATATGATTACTAACCAACAAACGTACCTGTTCCAGATCCGATTCATCCACTGCTGCAATCGCCTCATCGCTGGGCGCCCAAACAGTAAACGTCTGAGTTGAAACGAGCAATGTATCATATCCTGCCACTTTGATGAGCTTGGCAAACTTCGATAATGAACTGCTTTCTTTTATTAATTCATAAAGGTTTTGATCCGGCAGCGTTTGATCCCGGTCATAATGTTCGTTCCATTCATCCTTACACGAATACATCATGAAAGAGACAAAGAGCACAGCAAATAGAAACGCTGTTTTTATGGTATTCTTCATAAAAGTATATTTTTTTATTTATTCCTCTTTTAGTATCAATCTTTCCCTTCTTTATCAATATAGCTCACCGGTACGTATTCCAGATAATCGAAATGGAATTCAAGATTGTCAGCTTCCACATTCTTCGCTCTGAAATAGTGCGGAGCGTAATCCTGGAAAGTAAACGTACCGATAATAATACGAAGACTCATATTATCCTGACGCAATGTCTTGGGGCCATTCAAACTATAAATAGAATTCGGCGCTTTCATATAGCCGCGATTTCGCATCATCTTATCATTTTCTACTCCTTCATCAGTTGTTTTGTCATCATCTACCCAACCTACACGAGGATCAGTACCAACAATTCTCAGGTCGACCGGAATACCCACAATTTCATCATCAATAAATAATTGTGCTACTCCACGCCATGTCTCTGCACGATATCCCAATCTGATTTCGTAAGTTCCGGGAGGAACCGGATGCATCCTTAACGTGAAGTCGTACCACCCGGACATAACCATTTCGTCCGCCTGATAATTGGTCCATCCTTCACTTGCCCAAAGTTTTAGTTTGGTATCATTGGTGAAATGAAAATAATCCCCGCAATAATCAGCCGTGAAGGTATGAGAATTATCTATCATCTTCCAACGTATGTTATTATTTGTCAACTGAGGAGGAATGGAATAACAGTCAAAACGAATACGTTTATTTAACACATCATTCTCCATAATGTCTTTATCGTACACCAGAATCTCATTCAACGCATGAACATATCCGTTCAATCCATTCAGATTGCTCTGAAAATCACTGATACTAACATGAGTACCATCCTTTTGTGTGTTCAGCCTATTCCCCGATTTTATTTCAATCATCCGGTATTGAAGCATCGTCTCATAATATTCAAATCTCTCATTTTCAGCACCCGGAGACGTTGCTGCCCCCGAATACAGAAAATCATTTGTAGACATCTGTCTTTCCAGCATATGATAGGATACAAATTTATTCAAAGCATTTTTTCTACTTGTATAATCATTGGCATCCTCATTCCCATAATAACGGGTAGCATACTCAGCCATTTCTTCTACAGTTTCTATGCCTGCCTTTTTGAAAGCCTCATTTGTTTCAGCGAATATGGTATACCCATATTTTTTCATTTCCGGATACTTAAATGTAGTTCCACCAAGTACCAAATCCGCTGTTGGCTTTTCATAAGTGAGATCGTATACTTTCATGATCGAATCACACATCCCAGTCTTTTCAAGAGCCTGAGAGAACAGACTGAAATAGTCCTTATCCTGCATAAGTCCAGTCAAATAGGCATTAGACGGGTCTACAATATTTCCTATCACATGAATAATTCCGTTGTGCACTTCGATATCTTTCCGCAAAATAGGCACTTCCTGATTAACCAGAATTGTCTGATTCCCCTCCGTAAATCCTGCAAACGATATATTGATAAAACGATCGCTCATACTGGGTTCCGGAAGTGAACCCTCCTGAAATGTTTCTGTCGCATAATTGGTTAGCTCACTTTTGATAACATGATTATAAACAATCTGCAACTTATCTTCTTTCGTCAAATCATTATAGGTAATTTCTTTTGCCTTGAAATATTCCTGAAAAGCAGAATCCGTAGGCATGAAACAAGTGAAATGTCCGTAACTGGACAATAAAGAAGAGGTTCCGGAATCATTAATAAGCTGATTGAAAACGGTAAAATTAGTTCGGTTGCTACAATAGGAAGCAACTGTTTCTCCCGTAAACGTATAGAATGCATCCCCTTCTACATTGTCGTCCACACAGGAGGGCACCAATATAGTTGCAAATAGCAAGAGAATAAGAACCGATATTGAATATTTTATTTTCTTCATAACGCTTGATTTTATTCGATATTTGATGATGTTACATAAAACGGATTTTGTTTTAATGCAGTGTTTGCTCTCAGCTCATCCACATTAATCGGCATATACAAAGCATTTAATTCACTCAGTTTACTCTTTGTAGTCGTATTATCCAGTTTACTATATTTCTTAAGCAGATAAGCATTCACCACATTGGCAGGCTTCCCATCTTCTACGGATTCTACGCAATAAATCAAAATAACGTTTACCCTCAAACAGGAATTCTCTTTGACGCTCATCAAAAACTAAGTTTCTCATGGCACTCTGCGTGTTATAGTTAGAAATCGACAATGAACCACTTCCCAAATCCGGATTGGCACGATCGAATGTCTTAGAGACCAAATCGAGAGCTCCCTGCAGATCGGTTCCTATCTCTACCAAAGCTTCCGCTTTCATCAAATAAATATCCGCCAAACGATAAAATATCCAGTTAGGAGCCTCCGCATTGAAGACATAGTCACCTTCTCTGACTGTACTCGAAGAAGTTTCTACCCTCAAAGCCATATACTTGGCTATAAAAGAAGAGCCTGCGGTACTAAAAAAAGCATCTTTCCCTCTCAAGTCAGTGGGTTCAAAAAGCGAAGGACTCATTGATTCAAAGTTGTATGGCGACAATTTATGCATATCCTGTCCCGCACGCCCTCCAAACATTCCATACATTTCATTCATCGCATAATTTGGATAATTCTTCAGACTGAACTGTAACTCAAAAATGCTCTCTTTTGAATTTCCCAAATAGTAAACAGATTCATTATACACCCGTGAGCTTTCCAACTGAAGCTGTCCGAGATTGGCCAACACCTTATCACAATAAATAATGCAGTTATTGTAATCGTTCTTCCAAAGATACATATCGGCTATAAGAGCACGTATGGCATTCTTTGTTATACGTCCTTTTGTATAAAGCAGATTACTCCACGTCTTCTCGTCCGCAGCCTGATTCTCTACACTCTTCAAATCATCGATCAGGAAATTCAATAAATTATCAGGATTCTCCTGTTCCACTTCAAAAGGTAAACTGTCATCCGCATACGGTTCAGTGATCAACGGAATATCTCTGAAAGTACGTAACAGCATAAAGTAGCATAATGCCCGCACTCCTTTTGCTTCAGCAATATAAACATCCAGATTCTCACGTTTAAAGTTCGGATCTTTCGCCTGTACCTCCGGAGCAAACTTAATCACTGTGTTACAAAAATTAATTACACTATAATATTCTCCCCAATAAGTGTATGAATTGGAAGAATTCAAATTAATATTCAGAATATCCCTGATCGGATCGGATTTACCTGTTCCGGCTTTTACGTTGTCCGAACGCAATTCACCCCAAACGATGGCACGCTCTATAAATCCGGTTTCATTCATTCCACGATAACATGAACCCACCATGCTAAGCACATCGTTTTCATCTTTCCAGAAATCTTCAAAAACAGTCTCCGACTTGGGACGTATATCAAACCAGCTTTCACAGGATGCGAATGTTCCTCCCAATAAAGCCATCATAACTATACGCAATATATATTTCTTTGTTTTCATTTTTGTCTATAATTTGGTCAAATCATTAAATTGAACTCCTGTTATTAAAATCCGACAGTAACGCCAAAAGTAAAATATTGAGAACGAGGTGTTTTGCTCCTGTCCGCACAAAGACCAAAGCTCTCAATACCTACCTCCGGATCTACACCCGTATATTTAGTAAATGTCACCAAATTGTTCAAAGTCAGATAGAAAGACAATTGGTTGAGGAATACGCGCCTTAATGATTTCGGACTGAAATTATACTTAAAGGTCAACGTTTTAAATCGAAGGAAAGAACCATCCTCTACAAAACGGTCACTTCCCAAGTAGTTATAACCGTAGTTATACAATGCACGAGGCATTTCTGTCACATCACCATCTTTACGCCAGCGCCAGTTACAGCAATGGACTGGTTATTATTAGAATGCATATTTTCCGCATCCATACGCGCATAGTTCACGATTTTATTTCCGTAACGGAAATTGAAAAACGCGCTGATAGAGAAATTCTTAAAGGTGATATTCGTACCGAAACCTCCGGTTAACTTCGGATTAGAGTTTCCTAAATAAACAATATCCAATTCATCAATGGTTCCATCATGATTTATATCTTCATAAATAGCATCGCCGCCACGGAACTGGTATCTCTTATTACCTAAGTTGAAATAGTCAAAATACATAGGAAGTGGTTTTCCATTCGCATCTTTTACCACATTTCCATTGACATCTTTCACCACAGGAGCAGTTCCGCCACGTCCCTCTTCATACTTGTCATACTGATAAACTCCTTTATAGCGGAATCCATAGATGGAACCAAACGAGTTTCCTTCTTGTAAACGTGTCAAATAAGAACCATTATCGTAGTTGAAATCTTTATTGTATGCATTCAGCACAGCCGGTGACAATTCTACAATTTTATTTTTGTTATTAGAGAAGTTAACATTAAAATCCACCTTCCAATCTCTGGTTTTAATCAGATTATTGGTATAGATACTCAACTCCCAACCGGTGTTGTCCATCACACCGATATTGACATAAGACAGTGAACCGAATCCGGAAGAACTTGGTATACCCAAATCCTTAAATAACAGGTCTTCCGTCTTACGCTTATAAATGTTTCCATCGAATACCAACTTAGAATTAAACAGGTGCAAGTCAATTCCCAGATTATAAGAGGTTACCTTTTCCCATTTAAGGTCCGACAATTCAATAGATGACGGCTTCACAGTAGGTATATTTATATAGTTGTTATTCCCACCTCCCCAGCTACTATTATAACGACTGAAGTGCAGGTACTCTCTATCCGGCTGATTACCGGTAATACCCCAACCACCACGAATACCTAACTCGTCAATAACAGCTCTCAGAGGTTTCATAAATAATTCGTCGGCCATGTTCCATTTCAACGATACGGCGGGAAAATCTCCCCAGCGATTATTAGAACCAAACTTTGTGCTACCATCCCGACGGAATGTTGCATCGATTGTATAACGGTTCATAAACGTATAGTGTGCTCTACCCATAATTGCTAACGAACGCCATTGTCCGGCTCCACTATTAAAAGCTTTGTCAAAACCTACGGAAGTTGCATCTGTTATAGAGTTAGAAGGTAATCCGTATTTCTCAAATTCCTGATACTGTGAGTTTCCGGAATTCATCTGCCACACAGCCGATACCAACAAAGAGTGATTATCTCCCCAACGAGGAATCCATGTTATTTTCTGCTCACTCTGAATAGACAATCCTTCAGACTCCTTCATATAAGCACGGTTCACGGTCTCATCATTCCATGATTTGGACGTTACTTCCTTGGGGAGGAACTTTGACTCTTTCGTATTCTCAATATTGAAAGATACATATCCGTTATAACGCAATTGAGCTTTTTCCGGATTGATAATGTCATACTGCAAACGCAGAGTAGGTACAATATAAAGATTCTTTTGATTGTTGAATGCCAGATTTGCCAACGCCACCGGATTCATCAAATCCTTCTGAGAATTATCCAAAGAGGACGATTGTGGTATATTATAATAGATATCTGTATTATTTCCATTCGCATCTTGCTGGAAAATGGATACGTTAGGCATTTTACGATAAGCCATACTAAGCAAATTCTCCTTATTGTCTCCATCACCCACATCATTAGCATAATTCTTATGATTATCAGTGTATGTCATTGAAAAGTCTGAAATAAACTTAATACGATCCGAAACCTGATATTCCAGATACATTCTATTCGTGAAACGTTCCAAATTTTGCTTAATCACAGTTCCCGATTGGGAATAATATCCAAGAGATGCACGGAAAGTGGCTTTGTCTCCACCACCGGAAACGGTTGCATAATGGTCATGTGTGAATCCATATTGAGTAATAGCTTTCACCCAATCCGTATTATTATTAAAGTTTTGATATTCGGCAAATGTAGGATCGTAATTGAATTCAGGAATATTTGCTGCATACTCGTCCTGAAAAGGATTAAAATAGGCCTGTTTCATTAACATTGTATAGTCGTCTCCATTAAGCATTTTTAATCCCCGGGGTTGTTGGGCTCCGGAAAAACGATAAGAATACTGAACCCGGGTAGGACCTTTAACACCTTTTTTCGTTTTAATCAGAATTACCCCATTAGCTCCCTTTGACCCCCAGATAGCAGCAGAAGCACCGTCTTTCAAAACAGTAATCTCTTCGATGTCATCCGGATTGATATTCAACAAATTCGCAAATTGCTCCTGATCTGCCGATGTATAGTCAAAAGAGTCATCCACATTATTTTCGAAAGGTATATCATTTAATACGATTAATGGTTCGGATTTTGAGTTGATTGAAGTAGTACCACGAATACGCATGGATGAACCGGAGCCCAAGTCACCGGAGTTTCCCAATATATCAAATCCCGCAATACGCCCCTGCAATGCGTCATCAATAGAAGCTACTGACATATCTTCAAGATCACGCATACTGATATGCTGCATCGCACCCGATACCTCTCGTTTAGGTATTGCCAGTGTTCCGTCCGAATGCATTGCTTTCGCTGTTACCACAACTTCATCAAGCACTGCGTTTTCCTTCATCTTTATATTAAACCTGCGCTTATCCTTAATAGAAACTTCGACAGGATCGTATCCCACAAAACTGACCTTAAGTTTGTTGTTCACACTCTTTATAGAAAGTGAAAAGTTTCCGCTAAAGTCCGTTATCGTAGCATTTACAATACGTCCGTTGGCATCTACCTCCGTTACGTGTGCACCAATAATCTCCCCTTCCAGGTCGGAAGAGACATTTCCTGTTATCACCAGCTGTTGAGATTGTGATGCCACAGTCATTGACAAGCAAGAAAAGACAACCAGCAATATGCTTTTTATATTATCAATATTCATAATTTAGTAGTATTGTTTTTTTGACTATTCAAACCTTAATGCCGTATCAATTAAATGAATAACAGAACGTGAAGAAGCAAGGATTGAAGTTTCCTCACCAGACAGACTGGGAATATTGACAATATAATCACGAGCCATCAGATTGTATACTCCTTCAGTAGTTGTTATCACTTTAGCCTTCAACGGTTGTCCGTCTGAAGTGGTAGCCTGGCACTTAATCTCTAAACTACCACCTTGGGTATTCAATGTCAACTTATGAAATTTACCACTCGGATTACGTGCAGCCGTTTCAAAGTTCATATTTACCATAGGAGCCTTATCATCTACAAAAGCCAGATTATCCATTAAGTGATATTTGAGAAAATTCAATAGGTAGATTGTTTTTTTCTTCTTTTCGTCATGATCTTCTTCAGCATAGATTTCATCCCAGTCAAATAAGTTAGGATCTTCTCTGAATGCTTTCTCCAACGCTTCTTTGGTTGGGACAAAAACAGTATAACGGAAATTATTGAACGAATTCACTACATATCCCAAACCTATACTTCCGGAGGTCTTCTTCATATCGAAAATCGGAACAATGTCTTTATCAGACTTAAAATAATTAAATACACGGTCATCCCCTTGCAAGAGGTCAAAAAATGCTTTATACTCATTGTGCTCACCCAATACGTTATATACAGATTTAACAGGATCTTGTAAAACACGGTCCACAAAATAAGTACGTCCGTTATCAGAATCATAACGGCTGGGCATTCCGGTCACTTCATTGATAACAATCGAAGCAGGCTTTACATTCACTTCTATATCTCCACCACCCTGTATCTGTAAGTTTTTCCCTTCTCCACTGATCTTCAGCATAGTACCACCTTTGGTAAGTGCATAATTCGTCTTTCCGTCATCAATATAACCCGACATTACATTCTGATCCTTATTACCCACTACGATGTGCATATCAAGAATATCATTCAAACGATTGATGATACTATTTTGATTCTTCACTGTCCGCAAAATAGCTCCCGTTTTATTTCCAGCTGCATCTGCTTTATACACATCGGCAAACACCATGTTATCAGCAGGTACATATCTAAATGACCATATTTCACGATAGCTTACTCCCTTTGCCCAAGCAACCGGATCACGGTAGTTTTGTAAAGCCTCGTCGGTAGGTACAATCAGATTATACATATTTTCGATGGAACGCAGGTATAAGAAGAAACGCATAGTTCCATCCTGTATCGCCCAATTCATGATCTGCGTGTGGTCACTTGTCAAAGTAGGTCCGTATACACATTGATAATCAATCGGCGGAAACACCTTATCGGATATGTAAATTACCCCGTTACAACCCAGATAAGTTTTTTTCACATTATCAATAGAGATATCCATTTTAAAGCTCGATTCATCGGTTAACTTCGGCCATGCGTGAGGCAACGAACTCATAAATGACTTCTTTTGATGATTCTTCAGAAACAGGGCAAGAATCGGAGTCGGTATATCCTCCCAACTTCCATAAGCCTCTTTCAAATAGCGCCCTTTATCACTATTGATATACTCATTCATAGCCTTGTCCGTGGGTACAAACATAGCGCCCATATCCATTTCGCTACTATACACATTATTACTTGGATCATAGTACAACAAACCATAACTTTCCATCCACTTTTCTGCTGGATCCAGTCGGTTTTCTACTGTAAAATAACGTTTCACAAAAATAGAATCTGCATTCGGAAGAACGGCATTGCTAAAACCGTCATAAAAATTATGCACCGCTTTATTAACATTTTCTTCATAATAAGGTGCACTAAATTTGTTTAGTAATTGATTGAACAGATTCGTTTCACCGTTATCCCGAATCAACTGCGACATGTTTTTTGCCGGAAGTATCACATCTTCCATAACATGTATATACCCGTTCTTACAAATAATGTCCTTCTCTATTATTTTTACCCCATTTACATAGACATCTCCATCTTCATAGTTTCTACCATTATTCAATATAGAGAAATCTTCCTTGGTCACTCCCTGTACCATCATGTGCTCTGGTGTAAAATAAACTAAGGGTGACGAACTTTCGTCATCCACCAGATAAATCCCTCCTTTCTCTGAGAAACGATTCCAATAAGAGTTCTCAAATAATCCTTGATCTTTAATAAATGCGATACTGTCAAGATAGGTACTTGCATTGAGTTTTCGGAAAGTCTGCCCTGTCGCGGGACCTTCACCTGACACGGTCAGGTTGGAAAGCATACCCGATAGATATGCCATATTGATCATGCTCGAGTTCATGATCATTCTTTTCATCGGCATCGAAAGCATCTCGTAACTTCTAATGCCCTGCGTGTTTGTTTCAAAAAAGCGCTTGAATGCTTCATCCTTTGCCGGGAAAAGAGTTTTACTTCCGGTCTTTTGTAATACATCCTTATAATTAAGGTCATTAATCAGACGAATAAAATAAGTGAATTCGCCACTTTCATTCAAATAATCGTAGATATTGCCTCTTAAGAAATCGGGTTCTTTCTCGTCATAATAATAGTCGTCTTTGCACGACACGAGACATAAATAACATAAGCTCACACAAAAAAGCGATAAAGCTATGAATCGCTTTCGATTAAATTTGTTATGCATTTCTTTTATAGTATTAAACGTTTATCAATTATAAACTAAGGATATCGAAATACTGAATCCATAAATGGACTTTACAGAAGTTGGCTTACTAAGTTGCATTTTTCATATAAACAAATTATTATTAGATTAATTTCACAGAACAAAAGTAGGAAGAAATAAAACTCCAATAGGACAAAAAGCCACCATATACTATAATAAATGTACACTCACCCACCTTTTTAGAGGTAAAATGGACATTTACACCTAAATTGTATACATTTGTAATATTCATTTATACATTTCATTGTTGGGTTTACAAAAGCAAATAACTACCAACAAAGCAAATTCATAATTTTCGCCGGAAAACAGATACAACCTGTCAAATAAATCACGATATTTGCAACATCCTTTAGGATTAGCCTCTACAAGGGAAGTTTACCAGTCACTATCTTCAAAAGCACTAATACCTGAGGCTTCGTGTCAGCATACGTTCAACTAATACACTAATAGTCAATATATAACATAACTTAACGCATTAAGTTAACTTAAATCATATATAATGAATAAAATACGTATTCCATTACTATTCATCTGTAACATTCTCTTTCTGAACGTATATTGTCAGACACTGGCCAAAAATTACTATGTAACTTCGGCTCAAAACCTATCTCAGAACAATGTTAAAACAATCATTCAAGATGGCAAAGGTTTTATGTGGTTCGGAACTAAAAACGGACTAAACCGTTTTGATGGAAAGAAAGTGAGAATATACAATTGTTACGATGAAAAAAGAGGGATCGGCAACAATAACATCTCTGCCCTATTTGAAGATAAGAACAAAAATATATGGGTAGGTACGGACCGTGGCATATACATCTATAATCCTCTTTCGGAAAAATTCAGCCACTTCAACATCACTACAGAGACCGGAGTAGGTATATCCGATTGGGTAGCCCAGATAGCGGAAGATAAAGAACAAAGGATATGGATAATAATACCTAACCAGGGGGTGTTCAGATTTGACATTGATACCAATAGCCTGTCACACTATCCTTTTATTATTGCAAGTAATCAGGCTTCTAAACACCCACAATGTATTACGATTCTGAAATCCGGTGAAATATGGATAGGAACCAATAAAGACGGCTTGTATCATTACAATACTAAAACCGATAAATTCGAGCAACATATCGTAGACAGGAATGGTATATCCATCAAAAATGACATGATATACAGTACCTGCGAATACGGAGATTATATTATATTGGGTGTACACGAGGGAGAATTAAAAAAATACGATTACAACAATAACACATTTTTTGTAGTTAATGCCGCCGATGTCCATCACAAAATAATCAGAGATGTCAAGGTGTTCAATAATGAATTATGGGTCGGTACTGAACAGGGTATCTATATAATAGATGAAGATGCTGGCAAAACTGAATTAATCCGCAGTGATCCGATGATAGGTAATAGTCTGACCGACAACAAAATTTACGCTATGTATCAGGATAATGAGAATGGAATATGGATTGGTACTGTATTCGGAGGAGTAAATTACATTCCTTCTCAAACACTGACTATAGATAGATATCTCCCCAGCCAACAAAAAAACTCTATCGATGGAAGAATCATACGTGATCTGAAAGAAGACCAGAATGGAAAGATATGGGTATGTACCGAAGACAATGGCATATCAGTCTTTGATCCTAAAAAGCAATCTTTTGAAAGAATTACTCCAACAGGAGGTACTCAGTTTATTCCTCAGGCCATTATAGAAAATCAAGACGAGATATGGGTGGGTTTATTCAAAAACGGAATAGATATCTATAACCTGAAAACTAAAACCCGAAAACATCTCAGCCCCGAACAATTGGATATTGACGAATCAAGTATTTGGGCATTGTATCAGGACAGAAAAGGAACAATCTGGTTAGGAAATGGATGGGGAGTTTACTCCAGTGATAAAAACAACCTGAAATTTGAGCGTCATAATGAATTCGGATACAACTTCATTTTTGACATATACGAAGATTCAAAAGGTAATATATGGGTTTGTACGATGGGAAATGGAGTGTTTAAGTTAAGAGCAACAGATAAAATAGTTGAGCATTATATTTACAGGCAGGAAGATCCCAATACCATAAGTTCTAACTCTGTGAGTAGCGTTACTGAGGATAGAAAAGGAAATCTTTGGTTTTCAACAGACCGTGGAGGCATATGCAAATATATGAAAGAGACAAATAGTTTCAAGTCTTACTCCAAAAACGAAGGATTACCCGATGACGTTGCCTACAAAATAATAGAAGATAATGAAGGGCTACTATGGTTTGGTACCAATCATGGCATGGTACGTTTTAATCCCGAGACGGAAGCAATCCAGGTATTTACCGAAAAAGATGGCATCAATAACAATCAATTCAATTATAAGTCAGGGATCAGAACCCGGTCTGGAAAGTTATATTTCGGATCCATCAACGGGCTAATGGCCGTAGATCCAAACAACATTAAACGTCCTCATGTCACAGCTCCACTTTATATTACCAAGTTACTGATATTTAACGAAGAATTAAAAGTAAACGAGAAAGGATCTCCACTTACCAACAGTATTATTTACACAAATGAGGTCCATCTGAATCACGACCAGAACAGTATTGGTTTTGAATTTGCTTCGCTCAGTTATTCCTCATCAAGTAATTATAAATATTCTTATAAACTGGAGAACTTTGACAAAGACTGGACTATCACAAATGATAACCGTAGTGTATCCTATACCAATCTTAGCCCAGGCAATTACTCTTTCCGTGTCAGAGCGACCAATAGTCTGGGTGAATGGGGGGATAATGAAACATCTATTAAAATATTTATTAAAGCCCCCTGGTGGCAAAGCACAATAGCCACCTATTGTTATATCCTCCTCTTTCTAATAGGGGTTATTACCTTTATTTATCTGTATGACCGCACACAAAAGAAACGGTATGCACAGAAACAGATTTTAGCAGACAACCAACGCGAAAAAGATATATATAATGCTAAAATAGAATTCTTTACTGATATCGCACATGAAATACGAACTCCTCTTATTCTAATCAACGGCCCACTCGAGGCTATTTTGGAAGAGAATGAAATAGATCCGCCAGCCATCAGAAAGAACATGCGTATTATGGAACAAAATGTAAAACGTCTGCTTGATCTAATCAACCAGTTACTCGATTTCCGTAAAATAGATGAACGTAAATTTATACTTAATCCCACAAATACCAATCTCAACAATCTGGTAACCAAAACCATAAATCGATTCCAACTCACGTTTGAGCAAAAAGAGAAACAACTTACACTTCACATTACTGACGATGTATTGATAGCCAATATAGATCAGGAATCAGTCATTAAGATAATCAGTAATCTGATAAACAACGCATTAAAATATTCAAATAAAACAATTCAAGTAGACTTGTATGCTACAGATGATAATATCGCTCACATACGCGTTATCAATGACGGTGCTCCTATCCCGGACAATCTGAGTAAAAAGATATTTGAACCATTTTACCGTACAACGAAGGTATCCAATATTCCCGGAAGTGGAATAGGATTGTCTCTCGCCAGTAATCTGGCAAAACTCAATAATGCCGAATTAATACTTGATACTACCGCCTCCCTGACCACGTTTATTTTATCTATTCCAATCAGCATCAATGCAGACGAACAACATACAGAGGAAAAGGAACAGGAAGAGGATAGTGAATCTACAACTTTCATCGAACAGAATACTCCTCCAACTGTTATTTCCGACACTGAAGAATACGAAGAATTGGGAGAAGATGAACCGAAAATAAAAGAAAACAGCATACTGATAGTTGAAGATGAACCGGAGGTTCGAAGCTATCTATCAGAACGCTTGGAAAAATATTTCAATGTCTACATTGCAACAAATGGAGTTGAAGCACTGAAAGTCTTAAACGAGAAATACATTAACATCATTCTGAGTGATTTGATGATGCCCGAAATGGATGGTCTGGAACTGTGTCAGAACGTAAAATCAAACGAAGACCTTGCTCAGATACCTTTTGTGCTGCTTACTGCCAAAACGGATATGGATAGTAAAATGAAAAGTCTTGAGATAGGCGCAGATGCATATATCGAAAAGCCTACGGCTTTCAACTATCTGTATAAACATATTAATATGTTGCTTAAAAATAGGGAAAAAGAGAAAAAGGCATTCCTGAATAAACCGTTCTTCCCGGTACAGAAGATGAAAGTGAGTAAAAACGATGAGAAATTCCTAAACAAGATCATCGAGATAATAAATCATGATCTTGCTAACCCGGAACTAAATGTGAAATATCTTGCTGACAACCTGTATATGAGCCGTTCAGGACTCCATCGAAAAGTAAAACAGATAACCTCACTCTCCCCTATTGAGTTTATCAAACTAATCAGACTGAAAAAGGCTGCAGAACTGATACAGGAAGGTGAATATCAAATAGCAGAAGTTTGCTTTATGGTAGGAATTAACTCTCCGTCTTATTTCGGTAAGATGTTCTTTCAACAATTTGGTATGACCCCCAAAGAGTTTGCAAAAAGTAGCAAAGCAGGAAAAAGCTAAATAGAAAGGTATAGTTTGTTATAAAACGGTGAATGAGCCACAGTGGATATAACTTATCTGTTGTGGCTCATTTACCGTTTTATATTAGCCTTTAAAAACAAAGTAAATTGTATTTAAAGGATATCTATATCAGGCTTATTTTTGATAATAGAACAAGCTGCTTTATGTCTTTATTCCTGTTTTCTTTTTTCGCTACAACAAACTCAAATCAGTTTAATTATCTTTTATACCTGTTGTCAATCTTATAGACTTTCATTTCATTTCTCTACGGAGATCGCCTCGATCCTCTACGAGAAACGCCTCGATTGTCGTAGAGAATCGACCCGTTTCTCGTAGAGGAAAAAACGGATACTATAACATATTGATTTGCAGAATATTAAGCAATCATAAATCTGTATCATATTTTCAACATGCCAACTTCTGCTTCACCTATTCTTTTGCGTCATCTTACTTTCTGAAATAACTACAATTTTGAGATTATGCTGAATGTAATTCCTATCATATAACTATTGTCAGCAGTATGATTCAGCACTGCAAAGAAAATCACCAATATAAAATTTCACATCAGCGACATGAAGCTAAGGCATATTCTGTATGCTACCAAAGCGTGCCCGACATACAGACTCTATAGATCGTACAGAGATATCTATATTAGCTAATTTCATATTCCATACCCATCGAAACATTACTCTAAAATCATTTTAGTTCTATTCCACATAAGAATTTCGCATTTCAAGCACAAGACAGAATACAACAAAACTCTCACCTAATAGCACAAATGTAGAAAATGGACTACAAACCACTCAAACGCCGAAAATTTCTACATTTATTATAGTTATCGATACATTTAACGACAGCCTTAATAAACCATTACGCTACATTTGTGCATTCAGTTTTTAAAACTATTAACCAATTTAAAAGTAAAGATTATGAAGAACATTTTCTCTTTAAAGAAAAGTACGGTCGCTCTATCACTATTAATGACCTGCGGAGCATCAGCACAAGTAACATTCGATAAAATAATGTCCAGTAACGGAGATAATCCTATGTTACCTTTTACACACCGTACCGTCCCTGCCGTAGGCGACTTTAACAATGATGATTTTATGGATATCATCATGGGTGGACAAAGTCATAAAGATTACGTTGAAGACGGTAAGTTTGATGTCGGAGGATGGTTTTGTGCAGCCATTGTAATAAAGAATGACGGGAATGGCAATTTTACTATTTCAGCAAAATCCAAACACGAAGCAGGAACAGAGGATAATCCTGACGCTCCGGGAACTCCGGTTGAAGACCTTATCAATCTGCCGGTAAGTACAAAATCATTTTTCCGTTTCCTTGATTTCAATAATGACGGAAATCTGGACCTTATTATAAGAGGAAAAGGAGAACACAACTTCCTAACCAATGAATCCGAATATTTAATGCTTCTTGAAAATCAGGGACCGGAAAACGACTACAAATTTAAGTTAGTAGAAAATCACGGACTCAACCAAGCACATAATGAAGATTATCTTACTGGTATCTCTATAGGTGATTATGACAAAGACGGCTTTGTTGACGTTTTGCTCATGGGATGTGAAAACAAAGATCAGAGTAACGACCCGGAAAATCCGAACTACGATCCGGAACGCCTTAAAAGACGCTTCGTTGAACTTTACAAAAACAATGGTGGTGACGGAACTTTCACTATACAAAAAATAGCAGAAACCAACGGGGAAGAGGGTTTGGATGGTAATTTTAAACCAATAAGTCATGGTGACGTTGCTTTTGTAGACATTGACAACGACGGTTGGCTGGATATCTTTTGTACCGGATATGCGGACAATAAAGATGGTAGCTTTAGAGAGTCCGGCAAAGAAATCCGAATCTATCAGAATATAGATGAAGGTACTGCATTCTTGGATGTGACACCGTTTGATAATGATACTTTTCAGGGAGGTTATGATATCACTCTTTTTGTAGAAGACTTGAATGGAGACGGCCTAATGGATCTTATCATATTGGGTGATGGTGCACCAACTCCCGGCGGAGGAACAATCTACATGAATGAAGGTGACCTTGTCTTTACTCCGGTAGATATGGAAACTTCAGGTTTCTTACAGGTAAGAGCAGTACCTACTGGTACTTTTGCAGATATGAATCATGACGGTAAACTTGATGCCGCACTTATGGGATATACGAATAAGGAGGGATATTTTAGTGGTATCCTCTACCAACGTGACAATAATACATATGACTTCGGAGGCGTAAAAGAAGTATTTAACGCCGGCGAACGTCAGGGCGGACTTGTTATTGCCGATTTCTCTAATGACGGTAAATTAGATGCATTCGGAGTGGATGGTAATGCTTCAAATGAAGTTGCCATGTTCAAAAACACATCCGACTTCGTGAACCAAGCTCCTACTGCTCCTACCAATGTTGTTGCCAAAATCGAAAAGGGTATGTTGACTGTAACTTGGGACGACGCTACCGATGATGTAACTCCTGCAGAGGCGTTGTTCTACAATGTTTATGTAAAAAACAACAATACCGGAAAGATTTCAATGATTATCCCAGCCAATCCGGAAACAGGACGTTTGAAAGTGATTACTGACTATCAGACAGGTGTACGCAGTGTATTGAAATCATATTCTATGAAAGTAGATGCTTCCGAAGGTTATAGCTACACCGTTGGTGTACAGGCCATCGATCAGGCACAAGGTGCAAGTACTTTCACAACTCAATTACTTGGTAAAGATACCGGTATTGCTCAGAGCGAAGTAGCCAACAACGTTCGCATCGAAACAGTTAAAGAAGGCTTTATCGTAAGAGCAGACAGTAACCTCGATGTTGAAGTAACCGATATGCTTGGAAGAGTAGTAACAAAAGATAAAGCAAACAAGGTGATTCCAGTTTCTTCAAACGGTATCTATCTGATCACAACCGGAGGACGCACCTATAAAGTAGGTAAATAAGGTAAAATAGATTTTTCAGGATATTATTATAAGAAAAGGAACTGTTTCATTTCAGCTATATTGGGGACAGTTCCTTTTTTCAGTTTCTAAAACCTATTATTATGAGAAAGACACACTATCTGATAGTCGGCATTTTATCTTTAATAAGCATCTCTACACATGCCATCGACTCACAGAAAATAGCTGCTAAGCATCCTATTATTACAGACAAACCTGTTCCCGGTTTCTTTGAAGGAGCTTTGTTAGGAAACGGTACTTTGGGAGTAGTAGTAACAACCCGTCCCGATGCCATTTGTCTGCACTTCGGTCATAATAACGTCTGGGACATACGCATTGCCAAAAACAACAAAGAAAAGATAGGTACTTTCGATGAAATTTTCACCAAGGGGCAAACAAATCTCACCGGCTTACCCTCTATTTATCACAGTAACGAATTCTCGGAATATCTGAAACTGACAGCAGAGAACTACCAAAAGCCCTATCCACGCCCTTTTCCTTGTGGCACACTATTATTGGGAGATGCTACCTTAACCTCCTTATGTGCCAAATATTCCTTTCAGAAGGAAAATCTATCAATAGTCAAATTTCAATTAGTATAAACAAGAGACTGATTACAACAGTCTCACAATAAAACAATCTTCACAACATGAAAAGCTTTACTAAATATCTGTTTCTAAACTTTCTCGTGGTTGGTTGCCTGTCTTCTTGCAGCAACACGAAAATCAATCTGGATCAGTGGACTTTTGAATACAACAAGCAAAGTAATACCATTGATATTAAAGCTGGCGACAACTATTCCCTGAACGGCTTGTACGCCTCCTTCCTGTACGATGGCGATACAATTACGTCTAAAGATTACACCAAAGTCCGGATGACCACAGAGAAAGTGGAAAATGCTTTCGGGCAAATACCGGTAGTCAAGGTCACTTACACCGGAAAAGATCTGCCACAAATGGAACAACAATTTTACCCCATCCCCGGTAAAAACTACTTCCTGACGGAGTTCACGCTGAACGGCGAATCAGCCGAAGTGGAATCAAACCTTATGGCCCCAATTAACATAGACGAGATGCCGCAGCTATTGGATAAGGGAACCAATAGAGCTCTGTTCATTCCTTTCGATAACGACAAATGGGTACGCTACCAGTCGCATCCACTCACCTTTGATAAACTAACCAGTTACGAAGTCACAGCTGTTTTCAACAATGAGAGTAGAAAAGGCTTTGTTGTAGGTTCTATAGAGCACGACAACTGGAAAACAGCCATCGAAATGCAATCCGGAGACGCCAACAATTTAAAATCATTGATCTGCTACGGAGGTGCTGCCGACGAATTGACACGCGACTCCAAGCCACACGGTGCCCTAAAGGGTAAAAGCATTAAATCACCGTTAGTTTTATTCGGACTTTTTGACGATTGGCGCACAGGACTGGAAGAGTATGCCGATGCCAATGCTCTGATAGCACCTCCCAAAGCATGGGACAAAGCAGTACCCTGCGGTTGGAACAGCTGGGGAGTATTGCAGTTCGGGCTTACTTACCCCAAAGCATTGGAAGTTTCGGACTTCTTCAAGAACAATCTTCAAAACAACCACTTCTGTAATACAGACAATACCGTATATATCGGGCTGGATTCCGGTTGGAACAGTTTTTCAGAGCAAGAACTGACCGCTTTTGTTAACCGTTGCAAAGCAAACGGACAGATTGCCGGTGTATACTGGACTCCTTTCACTGACTGGGGCCGACAAGCTGAAAACGTACTGCATGATGCACCTGAATACAAATATAAAGATGTATACTTGTATGCAAACGGCCAGCCACAGGAACTGGACGGCGCTTATGCCGTAGACCCTACCCATCCGGCAATAGAAGCACAAATGAAGAAAACATCCGAACTCTTCCGCCGTTGTGGTTTTGAATATGTAAAGATGGACTTCATGACGCATGGAGCTATGGAAGCAGATCATTGGTATAACCCCGAAATACAGACAGGTATACAGGGCTATAACTACGGAATGGCTTTACTGAACAAGTACTTTGGTGATATGTATATCAACCTTTCCATCTCACCGATATTCCCAGCTCAGTATGCCCAGTCAAGACGTATTGCCTGCGATGCCTGGAACAAGATAAAAGATACGGAATATACCATGAATGCCGTTTCGTACGGATGGTGGATTGACCGTGTTTACCAATATAATGATGCCGACCACGTGGTGTTGAAGGATGCCACCGAAGGAGAAAACCGTGCAAGAATCACCTCAGCTGTCATCACCGGACTCTACATTGCAGGTGACGATTTTAGTGAAGGCGGCTCAAAAGAAGGTAAGGAACGTGCAACCAAATATCTGACGAATGAAGACGTCAATCTCATTGCCAACGGTGTATCCTTCCGTCCGATAGAGGGTATCGGAACTAATTCCGAGAATCAATTCATGAGACAGGATAATAACACACTTTACTACGTAGTTTTCAATTACGGAGAAGAAGAAATGAGCGTGAATGTACCGCTCGAAAGAATAGGTCTCAATCCTGCAGAAACTCTTAACGCCAAAGAACTTTGGAGTGGAGCGGAGATTGACCTGAGTAAAGCCATTACCATCCCGGGAAAAGATGTGAAACTAATCAGAATTCAATAAAACCCCAATAGCATGAGAACCAAAGTCTTATTAACAGCAGTTTGCTGTCTGTCATTTCTCTGTTTCCCGACTCATCCGGTTTGCGCCGCAGATGTAACGGTAGGGAAATGGCGAATCGACATCAACGAGAACAATGCCAAAGTAAGTGTATACCACAACAACACGCTCGTAGTCAATGAGAGTAGTTGTGCATTCAAAAACGGAGATAAAGAGTATTTCCAAGACCAACTGAGTGGTTATGCGATTCAGACGGCAGAGGTAGCCGACCCGTTCGGCACAGGGAAAAAAATAACCGTTACGGCCAACACAACCGATGGTATTACGGTCACTCAGGATTATTACTTATACAATGACTATATACTGACGGAGTTCAGCATCGCATCCGATCAGGAATTAGCATCCAATTACATGGCACCCGTACGAAGCACGACTGAAGTCAGCTTCCTGCCTGCCAATAAAAACAGAGCCTTGTTTGTTCCTTTTGACAACGATGGTTTTGTACGCTTCGGCTCCTATAACTTCAACTCCGAAGAGACAGCTGAGTCTTCTACGAGCTATGAAGTGGGCGGACTCTACAATGACGACACGCGGCAGGGACTGATTCTCGGCTCGGTAGAACACACCGACTGGAAAACAGGAGTGGTGGCATATACAAGGAACAGCAACCAGATTACCAATCTGGAAGTATACGGCGGAATAACCTCCGAATTTACCCGTGACACGTATTATAAAAACAGCGGAGACAAGTACACGGACAAAGGGTTCAATAATAACAAGACCAATACCCCTACCCCTCACGGAAAGCTGAGAGGTAAGATCATCAAATCGCCTAAAGTATTCATCGGTTACTTCGCCGATTGGCGCCAAGGTATGGAAACCTTTGGGGATGTAAACGCTATTGTTGCTCCCAAAGCCGTCTGGGACGGTAACAAACCTTTCGGCTGGAACAGCTGGGGAGTACTGCAAGGAGATGTAAACTATCAGAACGCATCTGAGACAGCCGCTTTCATCAAGAATGAACTGAAAGAGTTCTCCAACGGAGCAAATGATGTGTATATCGGACTGGATGCCGGCGGCGGAAAGCTGGACGACGAAGGAAAGATGGAAGCCTTCATCAGCGAATGCAAAGCGAGAGGACAAAAGGTGGGAGGATACATGAATACGTTCGTTTCCTGGGGAGACGATCCATATGATGTTTGCCTGAAAGCCAATGGAGAATACATCCGCTTCGACGGTGCTTATGCACTCGACCCCACCCACCCTTCAGTGCTTTCCGGCATAAAGAACGCCATTGAAAGCCATATAGCCAAAGGGTTTAGCTATGTAAAGATCGACTTTATGTCTCATGGTGCCGTAGAAGCAGACAGTTATTACGACAAGAGCGTACATACCGGTATACAGGCTTACAACAAAGGTATGCAGGAGATATACAAATATGCCGCCGGAAGAATCTACGTCAATCTGTCCATTGCACCCATTTTCCCTGCCCAGTATGCACAGAGCCGTCGCATCAGTTGTGACGCATGGGGCGATATTAACAACACTAAATACGTGTTGAACTGCTTGAGCTACGGCTGGTGGCTCGACCATGTTTATCAGTATAACGATGCTGACCATGTAGTGATCAAGGGCTATTCGGAAGCCGAAAACCGTTCGCGCATCACCTCCTCCATCCTTACGGGTATCTTTATATTGGGAGATGACTTCAGTGACAATTCCAATGCCGCTGTAATCACCGCCAAAGCACGTGCAAAGAAACTCCTCACTAATCCCGAGATCATAAGAATTGCAAGTCAGTGCAAAGCTTTCCGTCCGGTGGATTCTGCTCCGGCCGGAGGAAATCAGGATGCTGCCCGTAGCTTCTATGCCACTGTGGCAGACACCATGTATGTGGCTACATTTAATTATGGCACAACGATCAACCGGGCAATGGATTTCGATCGTCTGGGCTTAGAGCAGGGTACGGAATACGTCGTTCGCGAATTGTGGGGTAATAAGGAATCGATAAAGACCGGTAACTGGACTGAAAGTATACCCACAAGAGATGTGAAGCTATTCAAGATCTATCCCAAGAACCCCACTCCGCAGGTTCTGAAAGAAGCTGTCTGGAAGTCAGGCGGCAGTTTTCCTGCCGATTGGGTGATCGACGGACGATTCATCTGGGGAGACTTCAACAACGACGGTTATAAAGATGCCTTCTACATTGCCGGACAAGGCGGTGGTAACATCGGGCTATATATGAATGACGGTGGTACCGGTTTTACCCTGCAAGCCACTACCCTACCCGCCTTGAACTGGGCTTCTGCCGCTGCCATTGATTATGACAACGACGGCAATCTCGATCTGATCATCTCCGGAAGAACCAACGAGTTTTCCGGTAACCGGAAAATCGTAACGCATGTATACCGGAACAACGGTGCCCCCGAATACACCTTCTCGGAAGATACGGAACGCAGTGCAGAGCTGATGGGTGTCACCTCCGGCAATGCTGGTGATAATGATCGCCCGGGACGCTTCCTGCAAGTATTCGATTACAATAACGACGGCTGGCAGGATCTGATCCTGACAGGAGTAACAACCGACGGGAGCAGCATAACCGCTCTTTTCCGCAACAACCAGGGGAAATTTGAACGGATGCCCAATGTGGTGGACGGCAATGACTTCCGGGCAGTGAGCGGAGGATCGGTCCACGTAGGCGATGCAAATCATGACGGATATGCCGATGTTTTCGTTCAGGGATGGAACGGTGATTTCTACGCAGACCTGTATCTGAATCAGAAGAACGGTACTTTCTCCCGTTCGGAAGCACTTTCTCAACTCTTTACTGCTTCACAGGCAGCAGAGACGGTCTTTGCTGACATCAACGGAGACGGTTACGATGACTTTGTCGAAATAAACAGCAACGCTGCCAATCTGTTTATCAACAACCAGGACAATACATTCACCAAATACGATGAAACGGTGACCGGTTTGACGAAAAGCGGAGCCACAAGCATTACCGCCGGCGATGTGAACAATGACGGGCGGACAGACCTGGTGGTTTCCGGTTTCAACATCATGACCAAGATCTACTACAACAACGGTAACAACACGTTCAAAGGCGTGGATGTGCCCAAAGAAGTGACAGCCCGCTCAGGTAACTTAAACTTGGTAGACATCAATGGCGACCGAACCTTAGACCTCTCTAACTTTGGTTATGGTGACGGCTTTACAAGTGCTTATGTGCTGAATGACCTGTCTCAAAACACCCTCCCGGCAAACATTGCTCCCCGAGTTCCGGCTGGCCTGACCGTAACCTATGCCGACGAAAAGTTTACGCTGGCTTGGGAACCTGCGGCAGATGCCATCACTCCGAGCAATGCCATTCGTTATAACGTCTATGCCAAAGATGAGAACAGCGGCATTGTATACTTCTATTCTCCGGCAGATTTCACTACCGGTAAGCTGAAGACAGGAGGAGCCATCACAACCCTGATCAATCAGAACTCATTTGAATGGAACCTGCCGGATGGTAAATACACGTTCGGTGTACAGTCTGTTGACCAGGCAGACGTTGCCAGCGAATTCCTCACCGTTAAATACCCCGCGTTGAAGGTGGAAGAGGTAGTTTGGACAGTAGGTGGTACGTTCCCCCACTATTTAGAGTCGGGAGATGCCATCTGGGGTGACTTCAACAACGACGGACGAGTAGACATGCTCATCACAGGAGGTAGAGACTCCGGTACGCTGGCACTCTATGAACAGACTCAAGACGGGAAGTTCAAAAGAGTTCAGAGCGACAATGCCGCCTTGGCAGCAATGTCCCGGTCGAAAGCTATCTTTATAGACTACGACAATGACAACGACCTGGACATCGTGGTGATGGGAAAAAGTTCGAGCGGAACCAGCCTGCCTCTCATTCTTGAAAATACGGGTGCGGAGAATCAGTATGCCTATGTAAAAAACACAACACTCGCTACCGGATTCCTGAAACACTATTTCTTGAAAGACGAACACAGCGGACGCGGACTGATTGCTTTTGATTACGACAATGACGGTTGGACGGACCTTCTTGTTTCCAGCGATGTGCCGTATAACAAAGCTACCGGAACTTCTGCCACTACCCTCTACAAAAACATGGAAGGAAAAGGATTTGTACGCCAGACGACGGTGGTTGACGGAGGAGAGTTCAGACACATCACACAGGGTTCCGTGCACGTAGGCGACGTCAACGGCGACGGTTATCTCGACATTTACAACCAGGGACGCGCGTTTCTGCCTTCAGCCGAAGATGTAGGTTATCTTTACATCAACAATCAAGACGGTACTTTCAAGCAGGTAGCCATGGACGGGTTTGTTCCGAAGCCATTCTCTGATGCAGCGTTGGTAGACGTCAACGGCGACGGTTATTCAGATATTGTGGAAGTGAACGAAACAAGCGCCACTCTGTACTTGAACGATAAGAGCGGTAATTTTATCAAAGTCAAGGGTACCGGCCTTATCAACGGTAAATGTGTTCAGGCTACGGCAGGAGACATCAACAACGATGGTTTCATGGATTTGATTGTGACCGGAGAAGGCATTGTAACCCGTGTTTTCTATAATTACGGAGACAATACTTTTGCCTTGGGTGGTGTTCCGTCGGAAATAACAGAAAGATGCGGAGCCATCAACCTGGTGGACATCAACGGAGACGGTACATTGGATGTAGCTTCTTTCGGCTGGCAGAATGACTGGAAAAATGCATATGCTTTCAATGATCTGAGCAAGAGTAATATTCAGGCAAATACAGCGCCTGCGGCTCCTACCAATCTGAAAGTAGAGTCGGTGGACGGCAAAGTGATCCTGACATGGAGCAAAGCAACAGACGACCATACGCCGCAAGAGGCACTTCGCTACAATGTGTACGTAAAAAACAATGCCGACAACACTGTATATGCCTACGCACCGACAGATGTTCAAACCGGAGTACTGAAAGTCCGGAACCTGATTCCATTGATCCAGACCAACCGTTTTGAACTGAACGGACTGGCAAGCGGAAAGTATACTTTTGGCGTGCAGGCAGTAGACCAAGCGGACCTGGGAAGTCAGTTTGCCAGCATCAGCGAAGATATTATCACAAGCATCCACTCAATTGCCTTTGACGGGGTAGAAGCCTATGCAAACGCCCAACGACAGATTACCATCAAGAACAACGGGCAAGAACCGGTAGAGTATACCATCTTGTCTGCCAATGGATTGATGATGTCAGCCGGTGTATGCGCTACGGCTGCCCAACAATCTTCTGCTGTTTTGGAACAAGGCGTCTATATTGTTCGCCTATCCTATGGGAATAACGAAGCATCTACGGTGAAAGTAACGATTCATTAATTAAGAGTTCGTTTTTTATATCGGGATCGGTATTTCACCACAGAACACAGAGTTTAAATCTTTATTGAAACGCAGATGAACGCAGATTTTTGCAAAGGGAAACAAATGTATGATAAAGAACTACAGTCTTTTAATCTGTGTTTATCTGTGTTAATCCGCGTTTCATCGGATAAATACTACTCTGTGGAACTCTGTGCTACTCTGTGGTGAGTTTTGCTTATTCTTTTCCAATAATATTATCTTTTATGAATAGAAAACTCATTCATTCAGCTTTTTCACTGGTATTACTGGCAGGTATGAGCACCTGCCAAAGCCGTACGGACGGTGCGGAAGACCTGTCATCCTACGTCAATCCTTTCATCGGTACCAGTGTCAAAGCCGATACGGAACAATCTTTCAACAGCATGGGGAAAACCTTTCCCGGAGCAGCGACTCCGTTCGGAATGACCCAGGTAAGTCCCAACACCATCACCGGAGGCGACTACGGATCGGGATATGGCTATCAGCATAAGACTATCGAGGGATTCGCTTTCACCCAAATGAGTGGCGTTGGCTGGTATGGCGACTTAGGAAACTTCCTGGTGATGCCCACTACCGGTGAACTTCAGGTGATTGCCGGCAAAGAGAGCGATCCGGAGAAGAAGGGATACCGCTCGGAGTACGACAAAGCATCGGAAGCTGCTTCTGCCGGATACTACACCGCACGCTTAACGAAGTATGACATCCTAACGGAGGCAACTGCCTCTCCGCACGGAGGTGCGCTGAGATTTACCTACCTGCCAGCGACTTGTCGCGCATCCAGATCGATCTGGCAAGACGTGTTGGCGGAACCTCTACCACGCAGTACGTGGAAGTGGTCAATGACAACACGATCCGCGGCTGGATGAAGTGCACACCCGAAGGAGGTGGTTGGGGAGACGGATATGCAACCCCGACTATACGGTGTTTTTCTATGCAGAGTTCAGCAAACCTTTGGACAATTACGGTTTCTGGAGTGCCGACATTCCGGATGATTGGGAACGCAAACGCGAAAATGTGCTGAGCGACAATTATCAGGCTCGCATCGCCCAATCGAGCATTATCAGAGGCAAGAAGTCACTGGAAGGCAAACACGTAGGTTTCTTTGCTGAATTCCCCACCACCGATCAGGAAGAAGTTACCCTGAAAGCAGGTATCTCCTTCTCCGACTTGGAGGGTGCTGAAAAGAACTTCAAAGCAGAGTTGCAGGGGCAAACGTTCGACGGAATAAAGAAACAGGCCAAAGAGTTGTGGAACAAGGAACTTTCGAAAATCTTAATGGAAGGAGGCACCCACGATGAGAAAGTCGCATTCTACACTGCCCTGTATCACACCATGATCGATCCGCGCAACATGACAGACGTAGACGGACGGTATCCGGGCGGCGATCATCAGATTCATCAGACGACCGACTTCACGAAACGGACCATCTTCAGTGGCTGGGACGTGTTCAGAAGCCAGTTCCCCCTGCAAACCATCATCAACCCCACGTTGGTGAATGACGAGATAAATTCGTTGGTGACGCTGGCCGAAGAGAGCGGAAAAGGATATTTGGAAAGATGGGAATTCTTCAATGCCTACAGCGGATGTATGGTGGGCAACCCGGCCATCTCAGTTCTGGCAGATGCTTATGCCAAGAACATCCGGAAGTATGACATTGAGAAAGCCTACCGGGCAGCCGTACGTACCTCCGAGTTGATCGGGAACAAAGAAGAGTTAGGATACACACCCGTAGAGAAGGGATATTCTATCTCGGAGACACTGGAATATGCATACACAGACTGGTGTGTGGCACAGCTTGCCAAGGCATTGGGCAAACCGGACGACGCCGAGAAGTATACCCGGAAGTCATTGTACTACAAGAACATCTTCGACTCGGAAGACAAGATGTGGTTCCGCCCCAAACGCGAATCAGGAGCCTGGGAAGAGTGGCCCGCCAACGGCCGATTGACGGAATGGCACGGCTCCATCGAATCGAACCCCTACCAACAGGGGTGGTTTGTACCTCATGACATCGACGGAATGGTAGCACTCATGGGTGGCGAAGAGAAGGTGTTGAACGATCTGGAAGACTTCTTTGAGAAGACACCCAAGCACTTCCTGTGGAATGAGTATTACAACCACTCCAACGAACCGGTACATCAGGTTCCCTTTATGTTCAACCGGCTGAATGCCCCATGGCTGACGCAGAAATGGACCCGGTGTATCTGTGAGAATGCCTATCGAAACGACATTGAAGGACTGGCAGGAAACGAAGACGTCGGTCAGATGTCTGCCTGGTATATACTTGCAGCAGCCGGCATCCACCCCATTTGCCCGGGAGAGACCCGATACGAACTGACAAGTCCGGCATTCGGCAAAGTAACTTTCCGCCTGGAGGATGGCAAAACATTCAGCATCGTTGCAAAGAACAACTCAAAGAAGAACATCTACATCCAGCGCGCATGGCTCAACGACAAAGAGTACAACCAATGTTTTATTGATCATGCCGACATTGCAAAAGGAGGGACACTCACTCTTGAGATGGGACCGGAACCGATGAAGTCATGGGGGACGGGAGCTGAATAGAGCTAAATGCCCGGCTCCGGGGAGGAGAGTGTTCCCCGGAGCCGAGCATCTTCCTCCCCGGAGCCGAGCACCTTCCTCCCCGGAGCCGGGGAATATTCCCTGTTTACCCTGCTAACTCTATTACTTCCAAATCCTTAAACGCCCCGTTCTCTATCGCAAAACGTACCATGGTACGAACTTTATGAAAACCGGACATCCCTGCCGCACCGGGATTGATGTGAAGCATATCCAATGTTTTATCATACTTCACCTTCAGGATATGCGAATGCCCACTGATAAATAACTTAGGCGGACGCGCCATCAGGCTACCTATTATAGAGGATCGTACTTCCCCGGATAACCTCCGATATGTTTTATCAAGACCTCAGCACCTTCCACCGTAAACCGATTGACCTGCGGAAACATCTTACGGATCTCCTGCCCGTCAATATTTCCATAAACAGCACGCAAAGGGCGGAAAGCCGCTAACTTTTCGGCTACCTCCACCGAACCGATATCTCCTGCATGCCATATTTCATCACAAGACTCAAAATATTCCAGGTATTTCTCATCCCACCATGCATGCGTATCCGATAATAATCCAACTTTCATCATAGTTTCTTTGTTTATATGCACAAAGGTACTTATATTTGGGAAAATCTTAACGCAATGGAAAGCAATTATCAGTATTTTAAAAGAGACATAAGCTGGCTGTCATTCAATTATCGCGTACTGCTGGAAGCTAATGACGACCGACTTCCACTGTATGAGCGCATCAACTTCATATCCATCTACTCTTCCAACCTGGAGGAGTTTTACAAAATACGTGTAGCCGATCATAAAGCAGTGGCATCCGGTGTCACCCAAAGCGATGAAGAGTCCGTACAATCGGCTGCCGAATTGCTGGAGAATATCAACCAGGAAGTAAACCGCCAACTGGAAGACCGTATCCGTATCTACGAACATAAGATATTGCCTGCCTTACGCAAGAACCACATCATTTTTTATCAGAGCCGGAATGTTGAACCGTTCCATCAGGAGTTCATCCGGAACTTCTTCCGTGAAGAGATATTCCCCTTCCTCCAACCGGTGCCGGTATGCAAAGATCGCGTCGTGTCATTCTTGCGGGACAACCGGCTTTATCTCGCAGTGCGTCTCTTCATGCACGGCACGGAGCAGACCGACCCGGATCATGTGCAATATTTCGTAATGAAGATGCCATATAGCAAAGTGCCCCGTTTCATCGAACTTCCCAAACAGGGAGACAACTATTACCTGATGTTTATCGAGGATATCATAAAGGCCAATATCGGTCTCATCTTCCCGGGATACGATGTGGACTCCAGTTATTGCATCAAAATCTCGCGGGATGCCGATATACTGATAGACGATACTACCAGCACCGCCGACCTTGTGGAACAGGTGAAGAAAAAAGTGAAGAAACGCAAAATAGGAGCTGTATGCCGTTTTGTATACGACCGCGGTATGCCATCGGACTTTCTGGACTTCCTCGTAGATGCCTTCCAAATAAACAGGGAGGAACTGGTTCCGGGCGACAAACATCTCAATCTTGAAGACCTGCGTCATCTGCCCAACCCGAACAGGGCATTGAAGTCACTGGAAAAACCCAGACCTATGAAGCTGAATTGCCTGGATGAAAAAGAATCCATATTCAACTATGTGAAGCAGAAAGACCTGTTGCTTTATTATCCTTACCACTCGTTTGAACACTTTATACACTTCCTGTATGAAGCCGTACACGATCCGCAAACGAAAGAAATCATGGTAACGCAATATCGTGTAGCCGAAAACTCCGCAGTCATCAATACGCTGATAGCAGCAGCGCAAAACGGAAAGAAAGTAACCGTATTCGTAGAACTCAAAGCCCGTTTTGACGAAGAGAATAACCTGGCTACAGCAGAGATGATGAAATCCGCCGGAATAAAAATCATCTACAGCCTTCCGGGACTCAAAGTGCATGCCAAAGTAGCCCTTATCCGCCGGAAGAGTAAAGGCGACGATCCCAAAACCTGCGACTTTGCTTACATAGGTACCGGTAATTTCAATGAAAAGACAGCCATGCTTTATGCCGATTGCGGACTATTCACCTGTAATCCTAAAATAACCAAAGACCTTTATACGCTCTTTTGCACCTTGCAGGGGAAGGAGAATCCCAAATTCAGTACACTGCTCGTAGCACGTTTCAACCTGATACCAGAGCTGAACCGCCTTATCGATCACGAAATAGAACTGGCCGAAAAAGGACGGGGCGGAAGAATCATACTAAAGATGAACGGATTGCAGGACCCTGCCATGATCGACCGCTTGTATGAAGCCTCACAACGAGGGGTACAAATTGACCTGATCGTCAGAGGCATCTGTTGCCTGATACCGGGACAGTCATACAGCCGTAACATTCGTATCACCCGTATTGTGGATACATTCCTTGAACATGCCCGCGTATGGTATTTCGGCAATGCCGGACATCCGAAAATCTATTTCGGTTCACCGGACTGGATGCGCCGCAATCTCTACCGCCGGATCGAAGCGGTAACCCCTGTACTCTCCCCCGAACTGCGGCAGGAAATGATCGACATGCTGAACATACAACTTTCTGACAATCGCAAAGCTTGTTTCGTAGACGAGAGGTTGTGCAATGTGTTCAAAAGTAAGTCCAAAGGAGAGGGTATCCGGGCGCAATATACTTTCTATAATTACCTGAAAAGGAAAAATGAAACATCTTTGTAATATGTATGACACTTCTCTGCAACACGAAAATCCGTCCTTTGCAGTCAGAAACAGAATACATTTATGGAGACAATCTATCTTTGCATCGTCATCTTCTTATTTGTGCTTGCAATATTCGACCTCATGGTCGGAGTGAGCAACGATGCCGTTAACTTTTTAAATTCCGCCGTCGGAGCGAAAGCAGCTTCCTTTAAAACAGTATTATTCATAGCAGGCATCGGTATATTTATCGGTGCTTCGTTGTCTAATGGTATGATGGACATCGCACGACACGGCATTTATCAACCCGAGCATTTTTACTTCGCCGAAATCATGTGCATACTGCTTGCCGTGATGCTGACGGATGTCGTACTGCTCGATGTGTTTAACTCAATGGGGATGCCTACCTCTACCACCGTTTCAATGGTGTTCGAGCTATTGGGAGGTACCTTCGCACTGGCACTTATCAAAGTCCACAACAATGATATGTTAGGGCTGGGCGACCTGATCAATACGGATAAAGCATTGTCCGTCATTATGGCTATCTTCGTTTCAGTGGCCATCGCTTTCTTTTTCGGTATGCTGGTACAATGGTTGGCACGTATCGTCTTTACTTTCAACTATAAAAAGAAGATGAAGTACAGCATTGCGCTGTTCGGTGGCATCGCAACTACAGCCATCATCTACTTCATGCTTATCAAAGGATTGAAAGACAGCTCATTTATGACATCAGAAGCCAAACAGTGGGTACAGGATAACACAGCAATGCTGATCGGATGTTTCTTTGTCTTCTTCACTATATTGATGCAAATACTCCACTGGCTGAAAGTGAATGTATTTAAGGTAGTGGTATTGTTAGGTACATTCGCATTAGCACTGGCATTTGCAGGCAATGACCTTGTCAATTTTATCGGTGTCCCCCTGGCCGGTTATTCCTCTTTTATTGACTATACAACCAATGGCATGGCAGCAGGTCCGAATGATTTTCTCATGTCCTCACTGCTAGGTCCCGCCAAAACTCCCTGGTACTTCCTGATAGGTGCAGGAGCGATCATGGTATATGCGCTTTGTACATCGAAGAAAGCCCATAATGTTATCAAGACTTCCGTAGACCTCTCCCGCCAGGACGAAGGAGAAGAAACTTTCGGTAGTACCCAATTGCCCGTACGCTGGTACGTATCAGTATGACACTGGCAAATAGCGTCTCAGAAATAGTGCCGGAAAGTACAAAAAAGTGGATCAACACCCGTTTCCGTAAAGACGAAGCTATCATTGCCGACGGAGCTGCCTTCGACCTTGTCCGTGCATCAGTCAATCTGGTATTGGCAGGATTACTTATCGCATTAGGTACTTCTTTGAAACTTCCGTTGTCTACCACCTATGTCACTTTTATGGTAGCCATGGGTACCTCACTGGCCGACCGTGCCTGGGGACGCGACTCTGCCGTTTACCGCATCACCGGTGTTCTAAGCGTTATTGGCGGTTGGTTTCTTACCGCCGGAGCGGCTTTCACCATCTGCTTCTTCGTAGCCATGATTATCTACTTCGGAGGTACAATTGCTATCATCGCTCTTATCGCTCTGGCAGTACTCTCGCTTATTCGCAGCCAGGTAATCTATAAAAAGAAAAAAGAGAAGGAAAAAGGCAACGAAACACTGAAACAACTGATGCAAACCAGCAACAGTGACGAAGCCTTGCAATTGATGCGCCAGCACACCCGCGAAGAGTTAGGCAAAGTACTTGAATATGCCGAAACCAACTTTGAATTGACAGTCACCTCCTTCCTTCACGAGAACCTGCGGGGATTACGCCGCTCAATGGGTTCCACCAAGTTTGAGAAGCAGCTTATCAAGCAAATGAAGCGAACGGGAACCGTAGCAATGTGCAAACTGGATAATAACACCGTACTCGAAAAAGGTCTTTACTATTATCAGGGAAATGATTTTGCCAGCGAACTGGTATACAGTATCGCCCGCCTGTGCGAACCCTGTCTGGAACATACAGACAATAACTTCAATCCGCTGGATGCCATTCAGAAGGGAGAATTCGGAGACGTAGCCGAAGATATCACTTATCTGATACAGCAGTGCCGCAAGAAACTTGAATCCAACGATTATAATGATTTTGAGGAAGAAGTACGTCGTGCCAATGACCTTAATGCCCAACTTTCACACTTGAAACGTCAGGAGTTACAACGCATCCAAAGCCAAACAGGCAGTGTCAGAGTAAGTATGATATACCTGACAATGGTACAAGAAGCACAAAATGTGGTAACTTATACAATCAATCTGATGAAGGTAAGCCGTAAATTCCAAATGGAAACGGATGCCTGATAGAGCATTATTAAAAACCAAAAGGGGAACGATTGTTGAAACGCAGGATAAACGTAGATTTTCGCAGATTAAGAGAAAGTTAAGTCTTTAATTTATATCTCTTTGCGAAAATCTGCGTTTATCCTTTCAATACTCATCAACCAACGCAACCAAGTGCACTACTATTCTCAATCTGGATAATACTTCCCGGGAACTGCGTTAGCCGGAACATACGGTTCCATCCAGAATGCAGAACGACGTTTGAACTTCAGTTCAGTAGATGGATACCAGTTTGCCCATGAAGCAGGATCACTGTTCACCACCGGAGCCATTGCACTTTCTCCATTTCCATTTAAAGCGGTCACAGTATACTCGTATACAATAATTCCACTTCTATCGGCATCAGCATTATCCAGGCTACCAGGCAGGCTAAAGGCAGGAACAACTCCCTGAAGCTCTTCATCCGCAAAAGAAGTAGCTTTTCCCTCATAAACCTTCAGGAAATCTTTCTCACCCAACTTTCTTCTGTAAACCCTGTAAACTTCAGTACCTAATACTTGACCCCAGGAGAGATCAATCCGACCGGAATCAAGTTGAAGTTTTAAGCCTTCCGGATAATGAGAAGGAGACTTACTTATATAAACCGGATATTCACAGGCAGAAGCAGCCTCTTTCTTTCCGTTGACAGAGACAGCACGTACATGATACTTACCATCTGCCAGTTTGGGCAACATATATATAGTTTTTGTGGTTGTGCCTGATACTTCCCAACTTTTGCCTCCATCTTTTGAGAGTTCCATACGGACCTTTGACACCGATTGAGGCTTTGATAAATAAACCATGTTGCCGGCTTTTGCATAAACAACATCCTCAATCGTTGTGGGCATAGGAACAGGTTCTTTGGCTGTATATTCAATGGAATGTTCTCCGGCGGGTAGTTTCACTCCGGCTACATCCCCTTTGTACATCACTCCGTCAATATAGAGTTTTCCCCCTTTCACACCTGTCAAAGTCAACGTCGCCTGACCGTCCGACTTCAATCTCCCCTTGCAATCTCCACTTACAAGGCGTGTCAATGCGATGGCTGTTTCTGTCTCATCTGTAAGATAAATACCCAAACCGTCAGCAGCAATCTCAGAACCTTTGAACAGGGCCAGTTGCAGATCTCCGTTCTTCATCCGGCGAACCATCCCTGCTTCTCCTTTGAAAGTCACAGAATCCGAATGCCAGGTAATGGGATCGCTGTCCCTGAAAATAATATCCCGGCTCTTATCTGTAGCAATCTGCACTATCCCCTTCGGACTCCTGCTTTTATCCGGAACGAATTCATAAACATCATTTCCTGCTAATAATGCCGGAACAGTGAGTTTACCATCCAAAACACGTACCGATTCTTTCTTGTGAGTAACCAGCGTCAGCAAAGAACCAACACCATCCCGGTAAAAGCCTTTTGACTTCGCTGTTCCTGCCGTTGTCCAATACTCCGGACGTACTTTATCCATAAATACAATCTTCGGAAATTCATCTTCTTTCCGGGTGAACCATGAGAAGCGGTTGAAAGCTCTCCAATTAGTTCCGGTCTGATCGTAAATCAGAAAATAATCGGTCCCTACCAGAAGAATACTGCGGGATACATATTCAGGCCATGCAAAAGAATCTTTTCCCTCTGCCGAACGTACTTCAGCCATCTGAGCTATCTCCAGATCGTATAAAGGGGCAACCAGCTCATTCATTCCGATATTACAGAAAGTACCGTTTTTCATGACTCCGAAATTGGTTACTCCATCCGTATTATTCTGCGTATGATCTCCTACCGCCTCATTTTCATGACCGGTATAAACTTTGTCTTGTGCATAGAAATAGATACCGCCTGCATTGCCTTGCCCCTGATGTCCCCAGCGGTAATTGGGCCCCTTGTCTACCTGATTCAAATGGATGGAAAGTTCTTCGTCCGAATCAACTCCGGCACGAAGTACAATCCCATGCCCGGTATATTTGCAACTTTTCAGATGCGGACTCGTACCTGTATCTTTCGTCTGATGCGTATTCTTATGCACCTCTACCCATTTCGTATCATTCGCCTTTTCTTCCACATCTTCTCCTATCGCTCCCAACCATCGTAAATTTTCGGCTACCAGCGGATCATAATACTGCAACCAGTTTCCTAATTCATAAACAGGCGCATAGCACGGCACCAACTACCGCCACCGTGTGCACCATGAGGTGGATAAGCTCGTCCCGGCGTTACCATATCAACCATCCAGCGGGCTCTTTGCGCCATATGAGAATCTGCAAACCGATTTTTACCATCAAACAGTTCCAAGGCTATATTCGAATGTACGGTAGGACGCAGATAAGCCCAATTGTACACTCCTAAACTTTCTACCCAACGTCCTCCCTTAGACTCATAGGAGCTGACTTCCGGACGGGTATAAAACAAACCATAAACTTCAATCGACTTCTCAAAGAAATCGGCCCACTCCTTTGCCATCGGATGTTCCGGGAAAAGAAAAGCCGTTTGTCCGGTCACTGCCCATCCATCGGCAGCCATGTTGCAGTGCCTGCCAATGAAGTACGAATGGCATTCATCGGTTCAAGCATATTCACATAACCGGCCAATAAGAAAAGAGCCTCAACAGTCCTACGTTGTTCGTCGGACAAATCTTTGTAGTAAGTCAGATAATCCTGTACCCACTGTGAATAAACCGGGCGGTGAGAAATGGAATGAATGCCCGGAAAACTGTTCATCCCGGTCATATAATACGCCATCGGAGAAGTGACCATCTGCTTATAAAACCGATCGGCAGAAGTTTCTTTGAGTCTTTTGGCAAAAGGATTTTCGGGGCGTTTCGCTTCTCGTGGATATTCCAGTACCCAGTTCTTCACCTTATCCAGATTCAGTAACGCATATTGCCGGTGAAGCATCATCGTATACCGGAATACCATTTCGGCCGAATGGTCTTTTCCGCCATTAGCCGCAATATCATCAATACTCTTATTGAAAGCCTCCACTTTGGGGTGTGTATCACCGATCCGGGTAAATGCTATTGCTGTAGAGCGCGTACCATTTTGTACCGGATACTTAAAATAGAGTTTCTTATCCGCATATCTGAAATAGACAGACAGATCGGGAGTAGGCTGCCAAATACCGTATTGCCGGTCATTCCAACGATTGTGGTCATAAACAAATACACCCAACTCACGGGCATCCTTTCCACTCTCCCAAAAAGTCATCACAGGAACTTGCTCCCGCGTAGAGTTTCCTCCGAAAGGCAACAGACGATATACCATTTCTTTGTCAACCTGTTCTATCCATCCTTCACCTGTCCAATGCGGATCTTCCTGGCAATAACTGGTATAAAGAGGTTGTTCAACAGGTACTCCGTCAGCAACGGTCACATCTTTCTGACGGTCCCAGTTAGCATATTTATGAGTCGGATGGAAGCCGGTCCACTCCATATCTACAAAAACTCCGTCTTGTTTTTCTATTCCGCTCATCTCTTCATCGAAGATTACGAACGGATAGCCTTGTACCACCTTAACAGAAGTCCGATACTCGGCTCCTCCCTCCAAACGATAAAGTACCAGACACTCGGCAAACAGCTCTCCATTCTCTTTTACGGAAGTCTCTACGGACACTATTTTCTTATGACCGGAGTACAACCTGTTATGACCGGAAGCTCCTTCTCCCTTTGAAACAGAAAGAATTGGAGCCGGAGCGATATTGTCATTCACGGTAGCAGTTACAGGAATGGCAACACTAAAATCCGTATTTCCAAGTATCCAACAGTCCGTTTTTCGTTCGATGTATACCGGATGATCAGACTTCATCTTCCGGCTGCCCAACCGCAAAGTATACTTAAAACCTCCCCCGGCAGACATGGAGGCGAAAAAATGGATACGTGCAGAGCAAATGCGATTGTTATCGTACTTCTTATCCGAAAGTTGAAAAGTAACCGGATTTCCGGTCCGGGTATCTATCAACTCCAAACGGTTCTCAACATTACTATCCAGAGAAAAAGTAACCGGATAGCTGATCAGAGTCTCCGGCCAACTGTATATAGACAAGGAAAGCGGATTCTCTTTTTCAAAAGTTACAGCTGGATGGTCCGTAGAAATACGATATTGTTGTGCATAGGTATCAAATACCCAGCACAACAACACAATAAAACTTATAACAGTATATCTCATCAATTTTAAATTTTTTCAGCTATCAAAGCATAAGCACACCATAATGCCGGAGCTTGTCCGTGCAGATCGCCTGTCAATGGCTTGCGGTTACGATAATGCTCACTTGTATTTCCTAACATCGTGCCCTCACATACACCTTCTACATCTCCCATCTGGTTCACATAAGAAGTAAGTCCAATCCACGCCTTACGAGCAGCAGGACCATACTCGTCTTTATCGAGCCATCCTTTTTTTACACCTACGATCATCGCATATGCAAACATACCCGTACCGGATGTTTCTTCCCACATAGATGCATCATCTACAACTTGTTTCCACATACCTTTTTGGTCCTGCATCTCTTTCAGGCGTACCATCATTTTGAGATACCCCTGCATGATAGCTTTCCTATCCGGGTTATCTTCCGGAAGAATACGCAGTAACTCTGCCATGCCTACAGCCATCCATCCGTTACCTCTCCCCCAACAGAAACGAGCTGTCGGAGCATGATAGAACAAACCTGAAGGTTGTTGTATGGAATCCAGGTAAAGCACCATTTCACGGGCGGCACGATCGATGTATTTCCGTTCGTTCGTTACCCTGTAAGCCTGTGCCTGTATAGCAGTAATCATAAACATATCATCCAGCCAGAAGCGTGTCTGCCAGGAGTATCCTTTATCTGCCCACTCCTTTTGCTGGGGCAGACAGACATCTGCATCTACAAAATCACCATACATACTGCTCTTGCATGTATCCTGATGATCGAGCGTCCAGTCTGCCGGCAGCTCCCATTGCGAATCGGCATACATCATCCCCATTTTCTTATACCGTTCATCACCGGTTTGCAAATAGAATTCTAAAGGCAATGCTCCGAATACATTGTTGTCAACATGGTTCGGTTTCGGTTGAAGAAATGCTTCTGTAGTAAACAAAGGCTCGAAGCGTTCGGTCAACCGTTGTGTTAATTCCGCATTGCCACATTCCTTAGCAAACCACAATCCTCCCAACCAGGTGCAAACGTCCGGATAAGTAATCTGAGTACGTGGTTCGTTTATACGTAAAGGACTACCATACTGCGAATGCCCCTGAGCCAAGAAGCGGTAAGTTATTTTAGTACCAATCTCAACGGGATCAGCCCCTCCGGGAAATTATCAAAATAACTCACTTCTTGCCTTGAGCATGATGCCAGCCCCAGGATTACCAATGCAAAGAAAACAATATTCTTCTTCATAACTAATACTATATAATCAAATCTTTAAAAACTTCAGCATACATACTTTTTTGCCATTGTCAACACGAAGGAAATAAAGTCCTTCATACAAGCCCACAGCCGAAAGAGTAACTGTCTGCTCATATTCTTCCTGAATATTCCAATGCCTCACTACCTGTCCGGATAAGCAGACTATCGACACACGTTCCGGTTTATCTTCCTGCGGAAAAGAAAGATGGAACTCATCCCTTACCGGATTGGGGAAAAGGCGGTAACCTGCTTCTTCTCTGGCATTCTCAATCCCAACAGACGAATCATTCCAACTGATAGTCTTTTCCAACACACCATTTTTATAGACGAAAAGTTCATCTGCGTCATTCTTCTGCTGTACATAGGGACTATTGAAGAGGTATTCTTCAGAAAGGGTCAACGGTACTCCGTTCACCTTGTAATTATCCTGATAAGTTTCGGTAGGCGGAAAGAATTGCAACTGCAAAACATCGCCACTCAAAGAAGTATACTTCACTGCCGGCTTACTTGTAGTATAATCCTGTTTTTCTATCTTTGTCTTGGTAAGAACCGCATTCTTGAATAACTCCAGTTCCTCACTACGGGTAGCCGCTTTATATTCCGGCTCTATTTCTGAGGTTTCCAGTACCCAGGCTCCTTTTCGGCAAGAGGTATCTTCCAAAGTAAGAACATCGTGATTGCTGACTACAAAATCTGTATTCGTCCACGTATAAGGTTCCAATGTTTTAAAGGCGAAAAGCATCGTTCCGGTATGACAAAAGATCCAGCCATCTGCTTCGATACGTTCTTTAATACCTCTTTTTGTGAAAGGAACATAGATGCGGTAACGCTTTCCCTGAATATAAGTAGTCGGTACATTATACACCCCAACCGCTGCTTTTTCATATTGCATCACCCTGTGATAAGGGTTCTCTCCGTATCCTTCAATATTAGCATTTGTATTGTCGGTAGGACGGGCAGGATTGTCCTGACAAACAGAAAACACACTCTCTACAACATCACTTTGCCAGGCCAGATAAGTACGTTTGGTCTCTTTATAGGCATAGCAGGAAGTAGCTTTTGACAAATCATAAGGGATTTCTGTTTGAGTAGCCAAACCGTAATTGTTGCTTTGATATGTATATTTAAAACGTTTCCAGTTCAACACATCTTTGTTTGAACCATTCACTCCTATATCATTAATGTAACTGGTATATACATAAGGATATTCCTTCGAGTCGTAAACCTGCAACAAAGCCGGGTCGGGAGCCACATTACGTTTATAAGCCAACCAGAAATTCATACTTGCCGTATTATTGGTTACGGTCAGTCCCGGAATAAAAAGGTATTTATTCTCCTGATTACCGAAGTACAACCAGGCAAGCGCCGTTATATTCGAATTGGAAGCACGGGCACCTGTATATAATTGGTCCCAACCCTTACAACGAGGTGGATTGGCCACATACAATCCCTGATTCCAGGCCGAAAGTAAACTGGCAATCATTTGCTGGTAAACCGCATTAGCCTTTTGATTAATTTCCTCATCCTGACAGAACTCAGCCAACATACGTACATACATTATATTCGTAGAGAAATAAATAAATGCATCTGCTTCACTACAATTATTGTGGAAGAATTTATTCAGCCAATTCAAAATACGGGGACGATTATAATCCCTGATCTGCTTCGTTGTACGTCCGTACCGATCTGTAAAATCACTCCATTGCTCAGTAGCCATAAAGCCGACCGTATAACGTATCATATCCAAATTAAGAGTAATTCCTCTTGAATTATAATCACCTAACTGAAGAAACGTCTTTATTTTGGCTTTTAAAGACTCCGGCATATTGTCCTTTGTCAGCAAATAACCATGTAGTGTGGCATGAGCATAAAATTCAACGCCCGAACCCGTAGAGTTGTAATACAAATCAGGATCGGCTATATATTTGTCATACATAGCCTCCAGGTTGTTTATCGCCCGTGACTTATCGTAATTAAGATATAAACGTGCAAAATAATACGGACCCGTATATTTAGGATCACCTCCGGAAGGTGATGTACCCTTTGCCATATACTGAATCATAGCATCACACCGTTTCTCGTAGGTAGCCCCCGAAATCATAGACTGCGCTCTACTTTCAGCACTTATCATAAATAATAAGACACACAGCCAGATAGAAAGTTTTTTCATTGGTTCACTCATAAAATTACCGGAAAAAGTTCCGGACTACTTAAACTCAAGACTAAGTAGTCCGGATGTGTTTTTTTAATTAAAACAGGATTTTGCCTGATTGTGAAGTCTCACCTTCGGAGACAGACAGGAAATACACTCCACGCTCGATAAGAGAAATGGTTTCTCCATTACCCAGTTGTACGGATTTAACCAATGCGCCTGAAGTATTGTACACATTTACCTTAGCAAGCCCTTCAATACCATATACGGTAACTCCATTGCTGTTAGCAACCAATGTGAAGCGACTCTGCTCTTTCTGGTTAGTAGTAATACCAGTAGCACCACTACCCAATTCGTAAGCACCCAAATCATACTTCTGACCCATCGGGCGGGCATTACCGCAAATGTCGGTCGTCGCAATCGTATAATCAGGAATGGTATTAACACCTTTATCTACCAAGTCTGATGCATTCAAAAGTCCCCAATTTGCCTTGGCTATTGCTTCCAACGTTCCTTCCAGAAATTCGTAACCAATACCGGCTTCTACTGTCGGACGAATGAAACGAGGGGCAAGTCCTTCTGTTACCTCTTCAGTAAAGTCATTGCTTTCAATCAACTGGTAAGAAGTTGGGTTTGTATTCAGATTCTTATTTTCCATCCAGATACCTGCACCCTGGATTCCGCAGTATGCAAATGTCTCTACATATCCGGCCTGATTCAGGTTGAGATTATTTGCATTCCCCTGTTCGTTCACATTGCCCCAAAATACAGAGTTGTAAATAGTGGAATTTCCATTAGAGAAAACACCACCACCAGCTTTAGCACCCATATTTTTTACTACGGTTGTATTAATCAACTTTCCACCATTGTTATGGATATAAACACCACCACCGCGAAAAACAGAAGAGTTATTATATATCACACAGTTTTCTGCTACTGCACTGTTATTTAAAAAGATACCACCGCCAAATGCGTTTTTACCGGAAACTACCTGGTTATTCCGAATAACAGAATTGCTGATAACACTTTTATTTCCTTGTATATTAATACCGCCGCCATAAGAAGAACCATCGGAATCGTCGTTCTGATTCGTACAACTCTCAATCAAACAGCTCTTAACCAAACCGGCACCATCCACAAATACACCGGCTCCGTTTACGGCGCTATTCTTACTGGCTTCCGCTTTAATATTACGAACGATGCAATTACTCAGAACAGCATTATTTTTCAGGTAAGCACCCGCCCCATGATCATTTACGTTTGTATTATCACAGATCGTTATGCCATCTACCACATCTCCTTCTGCATTCATAGTGAATATACGATAGCTGGGATCAGTATCGGTATTTCCCTGGAATTGTGTTTCGTATTCAAACTCCCAAGGCTCTACAATACCGTTTTCATCCTGATCTTTCAATATACGCTGTTCCAATGCGGTTTCATTTCCTTTAAAACCACCATATATCTGTACTCCTGCACGGTCTTCATTCAGATTGATGGAACCTGTCACCTGATAAATACCTTTCGCAACCCACACTTTATCTTTGGCTGCAATATTGCTCAATATACCATTAAACTTTCCATCGGTAATCTCTACAACCACATTGTTTTCATCCTGAGTAATATGACTCCAGGCTTCTGTATCGCTACTTAATTTCACATACACGTTCTTTGCATCTAACTGGTTGGTAAAAGCCATTGCAATCATCAAAGATGCTAATAAATGTTTTTTCATAATAACTATTTTTTTAATAATACATTAATAACCTTCATTCTGCCACATGATATTCACATCATTATAAGCTGCCATTTCGGAGAAAGGAATCGGTAGCAGCAACTGATAATCCTGAACTGTATACTGTCCGGAACCTTCGTCACGATGCTTAAAGTGTTCATTCATTGTAGAAACGGCTATTCCCCAACGAATCAAATCACACCAACGCAGGCCTTCAAAAGCAAACTCAACTCTTCTCTCCTGGATAATTGCATTGCGGAAAGTATCTTTATCATACAGTTCCACAGGAGTCAATGCATCCAGTCCGGCACGAGCCCGTACGGCATTCAGAATTTTAAAAGGTTCACTGTTGATATCAGCCACATAGCCCAGCTCGTTAAGAGCCTCAGCATACATCATCTTCACATCTGTATACCGCAGAATAGGAAGATTGTTTGCCCAGTCATTTTTCTCTTTCGGTGTGTAAGTATCCCACTTGCAATATTTGTATACCAGCTTGGACTGTGTATCATAGGTTCCGTTAATCTTCACATTGGTAACTACGGACAGAGCTTTCCGTTTATCCACTTTCGGAGAGGTTTCGTAAGCATCCCATAAATTCTCCGACGCTCTCATATTTCCGCTATATCCGGTGAAAGGAGCCACGTAAGCAGTGTTAGGCAATGTCAGTTTTTCAGGAATAAAGCCGGTAATAAATGAATTACCTTCACCAATCTGCCCTCCGATAAACTGAACTTCCCAAACACGTTCTTTTCCATTGTCTTTGGAGTCAATGAAGCAGTCTTCATATTTTTTCTCCATTTCATAGCGTACAGATTCCTGATCTACTACCATTTTCAGGTAAGTCCGGGCATCTTCAAAATTATTCTGGAACATGTATAACCGGCCGAGCATTCCGGCAGCAGCATAGCGGGTAGCACGTCCGATGTCATTCGTGCCCCATTCTTCGGGAAGCAATCTGATAGCCTCCTTATAATCGGATATGGCCTGTCCGAGAGTTGCCTCCTGAGTAGAACGCGGAATTTTACGGATCTCCGACAAAGGAGTCGTTTTTGTGATCAAAGGAACGCCTCCCCACTGCCAACCCAGACTCCAATAAGCATAGGCACGCAGCATATAAGCTTCTCCTTTAATGTAATCACGTCTTTCCTCATTTGTGAATTCGGCATTATCAATCTTATCCAGAATCAGATTACAGCGGTCAATTATAGACCAGTAAGTTTTCCAGGAAGTAGTCCAGATACTCTCGTTAGGTGAATCAACAAACCTGCCCACGTTATTTGCATTTCGCGAATCATCACTACGGTGATTGATATACATAAACCAACAAGAGTTCGTATTATACAGAAGTTGTTGTTTTCCGTAAACAGCCGAGATAGCCTGCTCAAAATCCGATTCCTTTTTATAGCCTTCTTCCACCGTATAATCGGACTGTGGAGTAATGTCCAGAAAAGCATTGCAAGCTCCCAACACAAACGACAACGATAACAATAATATGAATGTTATTTGCTTCATTTTTTCATTGTTTTTATAGAGTTAGAATACAAGATTTACACCAAGGGTATATTTTCTACTCATAGGATATGTACTATAATCCACCCCTGCTCTTGTTGTAGAATTACCATAACTATTCGTTTCAGGAGATACACCCGGATAATTGTCAAAGGTTGCCACATTATCCAATGAAACATATACTTTAGCTTTTTTCAGGAAAGACTTTTTCAATAAGTCATTGGGTAAAGTATATGACAAGGTGATATTCTTGATTCTCAAGTAAGTGGTATCGTAGATACGTAAGTCTGAATTATTCTCATAAGTAGAATTACGGTTATAGATGTTGGGGGTTGTACCATCCCATGACATATCTACACCTAAATAGTAAGGAGTAGGATCTCCGCGATCTCCGTAAACAGCCTGATAATCGGGTTTCCAGCAACGTACCCAATGCGAGAACTGGTTAACTCCCGGAGAACCATAGTCCAAAGAACGTTGTCCAAGGAACATAACATCACCACCAATCTGTCCCTGAATCAAGACACTCAACTCAAAGTTCTTATAAGAGAAACGGTTTGTTATACCATAAATGACATCAGGGATATTATTTCCGTAAGGCACCAGATCGTCTTCTGTGATTACTCCGTCACCTACCAGTTTTCCGTCGACCATTTTAGTAGGTTGGTCCACCATCTTCACATTACCAATACGCTGACCTTTGTATACAGGTACCAGAGGTTTGTTTTCATCCGGAGTACCATCTGCTTTCTTTTCAAAATCATCTGCTGTCAAGATACCATTCGTGCGGTAGCAATAGAACTGTGATACCGGTCCGCCTACGCGGGTTATGAACTTACCATCCCACATTGAATCGGTGAAACTATCGATACCTCCCATGTCCAGCACTTTATTCTGGTTACCGGAAAGATTCAGAGAAGTAGACCATTTGAATGTACCTGTCAGATTGTGACTTGTTATGTCCAACTCCCATCCTTTATTCTGAATGGATCCCAAGTTGGTACGGATTCTGTCATAACCACTGGTCATTACAATAGGCAGATTAAACAACAGGTTATCGGTCTTGTTAATATAATAGTCAAAATTGAACTGCAAACGGTTATTGAAAGCAGAGAAATCCAATCCGAAATCAAGACTGGCTGTACTCTCCCACTTCAAATCTTCATTCTTCAGATTTTTAGGAGCCATACCAGCCTGAAGTGTATTGCCATAAGCCGAGTTATCAGTAGTCAGCACTGACAGATAATCGTAATATCCAATGCGGTCATTACCCGATTTTCCCCAGGATGCTCTAAGTTTTAATAAAGAGATCCATTTTACAGAGCTCAGGAATGACTCTTCATTGAGTTTCCATCCTGCCGAGAATGACGGGAACCATCCCCAACGATTGTTTGCACCGAAACGTGAAGAACCGTCATTACGTACGGTTACATTAAGCAAATACTTTTCTTTATAATTATAACTTACACGACCAAAGAAAGAAGCCGTACGCACCTGGTATTTTTCCGTAGAAGCCCTTTTTGCCAAAGTAGCCACATTCAGTGTCGGAATGTTCTCCAACGGCCATCCGGTTGCTTCACCATCAATACGATACTTATCAGTTGCATCAGCACTCTGCCCCAACATAACATTCAGGGCATGTTTGTTACCATACAAAGCGTCATAAGTCAGAGTGTTCTGAATAGACCAGCTATTATTGCTTTGAGAATTACTTTTTCCCAGAGTTACATTATTGTTATTGTAGGTAACATTGCCCGGAACATAGTACTCATATACCTGCCGTCATAACTATAATTATACTGTGACTTGAACACAAGGCCTTTCATAAAAGTAATCTCAGCCCAGGCGGATGCTGCTGCCTTATTCTGCACTGTTTGATCCAGTGTTTCTTTCAAACGCTCCAAAGGGTTAGGATATACGGTAATACCTAAATCCGGATATCCCCAGTCACGGGTAGCTTCATCCAGTTTTACAATCGGTGCCTGCATCAAAGCGTGCTGAATAACAGTCTCTTTGCCCTGCGCCTCTTTATTATCCTGCTTACTACGTGAAGCGGAAATATTAGCGCCTACTTTTAAATAATCCGAGAGATTCAATGTTCCGTTCAAGCGGAAGTTAATACGGTTATAGTAGGTCTCTTTAATGATACCCTTCTGATCATAATAACCTCCTGAAAAATAGATCGTTCCCATCTTATGTTTACCCGATGCAGACAACTGATAGCTCTGTACAGGCGCAACCTGAGTAATTGCTTTTTGCCAATCTGTAGTCACCAAGTCCGGATCTAACCAGGAATCCGGAATCTTATTTGCATCGGCACGTGCGCTCATAGGGTCACTCATTGAACCTCCACTACGCAAATGGTCGTTGTTTCTCTTCCAGATATTGAAAGCCAGCCATTCTTTGGCATCCATCATACTAACATATTTCTCCGGATCTTGCAGACCATAGAAACCGTCAAATGTAACAGCCGGTTTGTCACTACCTTGCTTCGTTTCGATCAGGATAACCCCGTTTGCACCGCGGGCACCATAAATAGAAGTAGCCGAAGCATCTTTTAAAACCTGTATGGATGCCACATCAGCAGGATTGATATCACTCATGCTTTCATAGGGTACACCATCAATAACATACAGCGGATCACTGCTACCATTGATCGTATTCACACCACGAATACGTATTTGCAGTTCTTCGCCGGGAACACCGCTTGTGCTTTGTGCACGAACACCTGCCAGATTACCAGCCAATGCTTCTCCCAGTGTAGCTACAGGGCGCTCCTTGACAGCTTCGTCTGTCATTTTAGACACCGATGAAGTAAGATTCTGCTTTTTTACACTACCGTAACCAATAACGATTACTTCGTCCAACGCTTTACTATCTTCACTCAAAACCACTTTGATATTGTTCTTGCCGGAAATCTTAATGGTTTTAGTTAAATAGCCGATGTAAGAAACAACCAGAGAACCATTTTCCGGGGCATTTACCGTGAAATGTCCGTCTAAATCCGTAATGGTTCCCATGGATGTTTCTTTCACCAAAACATTTGCACCTATAACAGGCTCACCAGATGGGTCAGTTACTATTCCGGTAACCTTCATTTGTGCAAAAGCTACATCACAGATTAATAACAGTGCAGTTACCCAAATGAATCTGGAATTTGTTAGCAAAATGTGTTTTTGCATACTTAAGTTTGATTTTTGTTTTGATTAAACTTATTCTTGTTTTAATAATATAATAGATGCTATAATACATCTGATAGATAGAAGATATCTTTGAAGATATTCTGAAAGGTGGTCAGGTTAACTCGTTACTTTTTCCATACGCATTATATTTTAAGATTTCTATTAATTTCTGTTGCAAATGTATCCGCACGGTATCAATAACAGTAGGAGAATCGTATCAATCCTCTGTAGAATTGTGTCATACCTGAAAATATTTTGTAATCTGGTAAATTAGTATCACCACTGGTAGTTTTGTATAAAGGAGGTAGTAAGCCGCTTTATACAAAAAGGAAACCGATCGTTCCATTTCGTTTCATATTCATGAGAGTTTTGTCTCATCTGGATGAAACAAAACTCCCCCAAGACAAGAACAACAAAAGTATGCTATTTCATATTCTTCTGATATTCCTTAGGAGTGATCTGGAATACAGACTTAAATACTCTGGAAAAATAAGACGGATCGGAAAATCCGGTCTGGTAAGCAATCTCTGATATAGTATATTGATTCTCACGAAGCATATCAGCGGCCATTTTCATTCGTATATTCACGATCAATTTATTAGGTGAAATCCCGGAAACAGCTTTTATCTTTCTGAAAAATTGTATTCGCCCATATCCCATTTCTTCATACAAATCGCTTACTTGCAATTCAGAATCAGAAGCTTTTTCTTTTATCAGTTCTATCAGCTTATCCATAAAAGGATCCACTGCAGCAATCTCCGGCATCGGAACTTCAATAGCCGACATTTTTTCGCCAAAGAGCCGGCGGAGTTGTTCCCTGTTCTTAATAATACTTTCTATTTTAGCTTTTAAAACAGTTATATTGAACGGTTTCAATATATAGTCATCGGCCAGCACGCTATATCCCTCCTTTATATGTTCATCCAACACCTTTGCCGTGAGCATGACAAAAGGAATATGAGCAAGTTTAGGATTCGACTTTACTTGTTCACAAAATTCCAGTCCATTCATTTCCGGCATCATCACATCACTCAATATGATATCCGGAAATTTTTCGAGTGCCAGTTCCAATGCAGCACGTCCATTGGCAGCTTCAATCACTTTATAAGAAGCGGACAACTGTAATACGAGATATTTTCTCAGGTCTTCATCATCCTCCGTCACCAACACAACAGGCGCTTCGTCCGTTTCATTCGGATTCGTATCCTCCACAAAGGTTCGCCGATTGGTTTCAGACTCTCTTTCTCTAATGCAAATGTCTTATCCACCGAATCTCCTTCGACATAAACCACGTCATCTTTTGTATACTGCTCTTTCCCCAATTGAAGCTCTATGAAAAAAGTAGTTCCCTGCCCGACAACACTTTCTGCCCAAATCTTACCATGATGCAGACTTACTACATACTTTGCCAGGTTAAGCCCGATGCCACTACCGAACATATTGGACATGCTCCCCTGTTTCACCTGGAAAAATGGATCGAATATCTTATCTATATTCTCCTGTGATATACCTTCACCATAATCCTGAACGGACAGAAGTAGTTTGTCACCTTCTACGGAAGATACCACCTTTATAACACTGTCATCCTTTGAATGCTTTATGGCATTGGACAAAAGATTAAAAATCACTTTCTCCATTAAATCGGCATCAATCCACCAGTTACTTCCGTAGTAATCATTGGTATACCGGATCACAATCCCCCGTTTCTGCAATAATTCCGAGAAACTGTCTATTCGCTCTGTCATAAAAGAGACCATATTCACATTAGACAGATTCAACTGCATGGCTCCATGTTCCATCTTCCTGAAATCCATCAGTTGATTCACCAGCAAAAGCAGCCTGTTCGAATTCTTCAATATTTGTTTCACCGAATAAACAAACTTCCGGGGCAAGGCCTCATCATACAGTATATCTTCCGCAGGTCCTTTTATCAAAGTCAACGGAGTGCGTAACTCATGAGAGAAGTTGGTGAACAACTCAATCTTCATCTTATAATCACGCTCAATATTCTCCTTTTTTATCTCTTCGATCTTCAACCGGTATTTAGCCGTCTTTTTCATATAAGAATACCGCAGAATGAGATAGATCATGAATAAAACTAAAAGAGAATATAGCATTTTGGCCCATACGGATAACCATACAGGAGGATTAACAATCAAAGGCAGACTCGTTATAGCGTCTCCCCATACTCCGTCACTACTACAAACTTTAACCTGAAACGTATAGATGCCGGCCGGCAGATTAGAATAGATCGCTTCATTTCTATTGACATAATTCCACTCCTTCTCAACCCCTTTCAAACGGTAGGCGTACTTCACACCATCCGGGAAAAGATAATCCATAGCCGAAAATTTGATCTGCACGGAAGAGTTTCCATAATTAAGTTCAATCTCTTTGAAAGCCTCGGCATTATCAAACAGAAGATGATTGGAGCCCGTAATAGAGCTCAGAGTCTCTACCTGAGAAATACGGGGTTGTAAAGCAATACCGGAAGTATTGTACAGCTCGCTCAGAAGTAATTCTACCACTCCCCCTCTACCGCCCACAAAGATATTTCCATTAGAGGCTTCCAGAAAGGAATGACCGGAAAGTTCATGAATAGGAAATCCGTTCTTATAAGTATAGTTCAAAACTTGTTGATCTTTGGTTATCCGGGAAATCCCCATTAAAGTGGCAACCCAAATCATACCGGTCTGTTTATCCTGAATAATATCATAGATGGTATTGTGTGCAATCTTATCCTGCCCGAAGAAATGAATCACCTCATTACTCTTCGAATCATACATATATAATCCGGAATCATACGTTCCAACCCATATATTCCGCTCGCTATCTTCATAAAGCACACTCACATTCTTGTTTTCAAGCTCTTTTCCTCCCCAGGGTTCACCTTTAAAATATTTAAGTTCATCATCCAGGTTACGCTGAAAGCGCCACACACCTCTGGTACGTGTTCCTACCAGCATATCTTTTCCGACAGGAAGAATGTCCTGAGTAAACATAAAACGGGTAGTACCATCGTAATTGGTTGATAGGTCAACAGAACTTTTTCGCAGAACAACATCAAATAACGATAACTCATCCTGCGCTATCCATAGCTTCCCATCCACATCTTTGGCAATAGACCGGATTTGGGAAGAAGCGGGTGAACCGATATCATAGCGTGATACCTTCCTGGTATCCAGATTCAGGACAAATGTTCCCTGATTCAGCAAATAGAATAATATTTGATTCGCCGACAACTGGTATACATAATAAATTTCAGAGTTTGTATCTATCTCCAATTGATTGTCAAGGTTTACACGATGCCACTGCCCGGTGATCAGATCAATCACAAAAATACCGGTATTACACCCCACCCATATCTGCTGTTTGTATTCAACCAATTTTCCTACTACGCGGAGAGGTTCTTTACGAATTTCCGAATGGAACAAGTAGGATTTAAATTTCGTATATTTGGAGTTGAAAAGCATGGCTCCTTCATTGAAGGTTCCGATCCATAAAGACTCCTGCCGGTCCTTAAACAAACACATTTGCCGGTTCACTTTAGCCAATTCGGTAGGAAAAACACCAGAGACCGGATGAACTTTCAAAGAATTACTCACGTCCAACGCATACAATCCGTTGTCAGTGGCCAACAGCAAAGTAGAATCATTATACTCTAACAAATCATGTATCTGGGCTTGCTTAAACCCTATTTTCAAATCACTGGTATCTACTCTTTTTAAGGTATAACCGTCAGAATCAGCAATGAAAATATTTCCCAGATCGGCAGCACACCATATCCTTTGCTTTGTATCACGCATTATTTTGGAAGAGACAGGACGCTCTTCTTTATCTTTGAAAGGAGTGATAACGTTGGTTTTTATATTAAACTCCATTAATCCCTGTTGTACAATATCGATCAGCAAAGTATGTTCACCCGAAGCCGCCATCGCGTTGATATACTTCCCCCGGAAGGCTTCCACACAGGAACTTGTATTGCCTCTAAGAAAATAAAGCCCCGATTTGGTTGCTACCCAGACTGTTGAATCATTCTCCATCCAGATGTTTATAACAACTCCCCGTGGCAGTTCCCCCTGATAAGCCTGTGACAGATCTTTAAATTTACCTGTATACGGATTGAACAGCATTACTCCGTTAAAAGTCCCGATCCACATGTTACCGACCTTGTCCGGGGTTATATTGATCACATCATTGGACTGGCCTACAAACTCTTCATTATGATTATAATAAGTTTTGGACTCATATCCGTCAAACCTGTTAAGTCCATTCTTAGTTCCCATCCAGATAAACCCGAGGGAGTCCTGATAAATAGCTTTCACTGAGTTATTGGAAAGTCCATCCATCACAGTCAATGTCCTAAAAGAATAGTCATTACCCAAAGCACTTATCGACAAAAAGCTCCACCACAAGCAAAAACAAATGAGCCAGAACTTCCCGTTAATGACAATGTTTTTCATATTTCTTTCACACAATTGGTATAAACGTACGCAAATATAGGAATTAAATTAAATATCATGCGAACGCTACAAAGATAAACCTTAATAGATAAGAAACATGTGAAAATTATATCAAGTACTTGTACTTTCGTATAATAAACCTGTTTTTTTAAGCCGATAAAAGAGGGTAAAATACAAATTTACCAGAATATGGATCAGATTTCATACCTTATTAAACAGAATATTACCACTTTTGTAACCAACATTAAATAAGTTCTGAAAACATGAAAACAAGTATGAAATTCTTATTCATTTTGGGAGTAGCTGCTGTGGTCTGCGAAAGCTGTGCGGAAAGAAATGCAGATATAATCACACTAACCAATCCAACAGATACTTCCCGGCAAGACGAAGCCTGTGTAATCAAGCGCAAAGACCTGTGTGCGGAAAATCAGAAATTGGTTCCCGTACTAAAGGATAAAGGAGGACAGTATATTCCTTCCCAGTTAGACGACCTGGACGGAGACGGACTATGGGATGAACTGGCATTCGTATACAACATAAACGAAAAAGAGAAACTGACTTTACAATTAGAATGGATAGATAAAGCGAGCTACCCGGATTTCCCTGTACGCACCAATGTGCATTATGGTAAAATGAAACGCCCAGGATTGATAGAAGAGCTGACAACCGATATGCATGGAAAAGAAAACCTGGCACGAGGTGGAGACGATAACAACCCTTATCCCTACCAGACAGACGGTCCATCATGGGAAAATGACAAAATGGGATTCCGCCATTACTTTGACGGGCGAAATTGTAGAGATGTGTTTGGAAAAAGAATACCCGATCTTGTGCTCGATACAGTAGGTATCCGTCCTGACGGAACTCCGGGTGATACCTATCACGTTCTCCGCCCCTGGGGGAGAGACATTATGAGTGCCGCCAACTCTTTCGGACTGGGAGGTATAGCTGTTCAATTGCCCGATACCCTTTTACGTATGGGAGTTACTATAGAAGAAACTGTAGATAATGTGGACTCAACACGTTACTCACTTGTTTGTAAAGGCCCTGTGCGCTCTATCTTTAAATTAGACTTTTATGGATGGCAAATGGGGAATACCAAAGTCGACGTACATGAAACAATGACTATTTGGGCAGGAAAGTATGGATATGAAAATGAGATAACAACTTCTCCTCTACCCGATAACGCAGTATTGGTAACAGGAATTGTAGGAAACTTCAACGATATGCCTCAAAGACTGGAGACTTATGATCGGAAAGTTGTTTCTATGAGTACGCATGACCGGCAAACTTACAATAAGGAGTGGTATATGGGGATGAGTCTCATTATGCCGGTAAGCAACTATTCCGATGTCTTTAATGCGCCCGACAAGGTTCGGATATCCTGAAAACGTGGTGTGTAAAAATGAAACCCAATGAAGAAGGAAAATACCTGTTCAATGCCTATGCCGCCTGGGAACTGGCAGACGAACAATTTACGAACAGGGATTATTATATGAATATGATTGATAGCTATGCCCGGAATATGGTAAATCCGGTTGTAGTGGAAATATCCAAATAAGTTTATTGTAATCAGATTGTTTCAGGGAGGTATTAGCGAGAGGGTAACAAAAGTAAAACTCGCTATTATTAAAACGCAGATGATCGCTAATTGACGCAAAGAATAAATGAATATTTGCGATAAGTTGCGTGAATCTGCGTTTACGATATTATACATTGATAGCTTTCTCAGACTTTTTGGCACACCCTCCTGTGTATAAAATACCAATTTAAAACAGCCCTGTCTCTTCTGTACCGGATAAAAAAACAGGAGCAGTACCATTTGGCTCCTACCCCTGTTCTTATTTCTTAAAAGACTTGTTGACTTATTCTTCGTCCAGCAAAATCTCCAGTATCTGGCAAGCTGCTTTCGCTACCGGTGAACCCGGGCCGAAAATAGCAGCTACACCTGCTTTATACAAGAAATCATAGTCCTGAGCAGGAATTACACCACCGGCAATCACGATAATATCTTCGCGGCCCAACTTCTTCAATTCGTCAATGATCTGCGGAATCAGTGTCTTGTGTCCGGCAGCCAATGAAGAAACGCCCACTACGTGAACATCGTTTTCAACAGCTTCGCGGGCAGCTTCAGCCGGAGTCTGGAACAACGGTCCCATATCTACATCGAAACCACAGTCGGCATAGCCGGTTGCTACTACTTTGGCACCACGGTCGTGACCGTCCTGTCCCATTTTTGCAATCATGATACGAGGTTGACGTCCCTCTTTCTTCGCAAACTTCTCGGCCAGTTCACAAGCACGCTTGAAGTCGCTGTCATTTTTACTTTCTGATGAATACACTCCTGATATAGTTCTGATTACTGCTTTATACCGTCCTACAATCTTCTCGCATGCGTAAGAGATTTCACCCAGTGTAGCACGAACACGAGCAGCTTCTACAGCCAGCTCCAGTAAGTTACCTTCTTTGGTTTCCACGCACTTGGTGATAGCTTCGAGGGCCTTCTGTACTTCAGCTTCGTTACGTCCTTCTTTCAAACGTTTCAGGTTCTCAATCTGCTCCAGACGAACAGCCGTATTATCAATTTCAAGAATATCAATCGGAGCTTCTTTCTCCAAACGATACTTGTTCACACCTACGATAGTCTGTGAACCGGAGTCAATACGAGCCTGTGTACGGGCAGCAGCCTCTTCAATACGCATTTTAGGAATACCGGTTTCGATTGCTTTCGCCATACCACCCAACTTCTCTACCTCTTCAATCAGTTCCCATGCCTTATGAGCAAGAGCATTGGTTAAAGATTCTACATAATAAGAGCCACCCCATGGGTCAACGTTCTTACAGATATACGTTTCTTCCTGAATATAAATCTGAGTATTACGGGCAATACGTGCGGAGAAGTCTGTCGGCAAAGCAATAGCCTCATCCAGCGCATTGGTATGTAACGACTGAGTATGTCCCAGCGCAGCAGCCATTGCCTCGATACAGGTACGCCCTACGTTGTTGAACGGGTCCTGCTCGGTCAGTGACCAACCGGAAGTCTGCGAGTGAGTACGCAATGCCAATGATTTGGGGTTCTTGGGATTGAACTGTTTTACAATCTTAGCCCACAACATACGGGCGGCACGCATCTTGGCTATTTCCATAAAATGGTTGGTTCCGATAGCCCAGAAGAAAGACAGACGAGGAGCAAAGGCATCGATATCAATGCCGGCAGCCGTACCAGCACGAAGGTATTCCAGACCATCGGCCAGTGTATAAGCCAACTCAATATCGGCTGTTGCACCTGCTTCCTGCATGTGGTAACCCGAAATAGAGATAGAGTTGAACTTCGGCATCTTCTGTGAAGTATATTCAAAGATATCAGAGATAATCTTCATAGAGAATGCAGGCGGATAAATATAGGTGTTACGCACCATGAATTCCTTCAGAATATCATTCTGAATGTTCCCGCCATCTCTTCCAACTGTGCACCTTGTTCAAGGCCGGCATTAATATAAAAAGCCAGAATCGGAAGAACCGCACCGTTCATTGTCATAGATACAGACATCTTGTTCAAGGGAATACCATCAAACAGGACTTTCATATTCTCAAGCGAACAAATAGATACACCGGCTTTACCGACGTCACCTACTACACGTTCGTGATCGGGGTCGTAGCCGCGGTGCGTAGCAAGGTCGAATGCTACCGACAAACCTTTCTGGCCGGAAGCAAGTTACGACGATAGAAAGCATTGGATTCCTCGGCAGTAGAGAATCCGGCATACTGACGGATTGTCCAGGGACGAAGGGTGTACATCACTGAATATGGACCACGCAGATAAGGAGGGAGTCCGGCTGCATATTCCAGATGCTCCATACCTTCAAGGTCTTCTTTTGTATAAACAGGCTTCACACTGATGTGCTCCGGAGTCTTCCAGTTACTTTCGATTCCGTTAGCCTTTTGCCACTCTGCACCGTTAGCGGGCTGAAATGCGGCATATATATCTAAGTTCTTAAAATCTTTTCTCATCTTTTTCTTTAGTTTTTTAGTTTTCAAGATCATTAGTTCTTAAGTTCCAGGTACAGGACTCGCAAACCCACAAACTTAAAAACTTATCAGCTTAAAAACTTGTCAACTCAATAACTTCGCGTTAAACTCTTTTAGTGTATCGAGTACGTTGACACGCACATGAATGAAGTTTTCAATACCTGCGGCTTTCAATTCGTCCATGCAGGCAGGAGCACCGGCCACAATGAACATCGCACGGCCATTCACTGCCTTGAAGGCAGGGATAGCATATTCTGCATATTCATCGTCACTGGAACAAAGTACTACAATATCAGCCTTAGCAGCCATTGCAGCCTCTACACCAGCTTCAACAGATTCAAATCCTAAGTTATCAATCACCTCATATCCGGCACAAGCCAGGAAGTTACATGAATATTGTGCACGTGCCTGACGCATAGCCAAGTTACCAATGGTCAACATGAATGCTTTAGGACGTTTACCGGAAGCCTCCGTTTCAAGACGCAATGCTTCAAACTCACTGGCAGCACGATCAAAGTTCAGTGTAGTCACCTCTTTTTCACAGGTATCGTGTCCGCCACAGCAGCATTTTGCTTCTACCGGTTTCTTTTCACCTGCTTTTTCGTTGAAGTTCGGGAACTGATTGGTACCCAACAGAATTTCACGACGCTGTGCTACAGCTTTGTGGCGGGCTTTATTACTCTCATTCACAGCAGCCTGTACCGTACCGGCTTTGAGAGCAGCATAGAATCCACCTTCTTCTTCTACAGCCAGGAAAAGCTCCCATGCTTGTTTGGCAATGGATACTGTCAGATTTTCGATATAATAAGAACCTGCAGCCGGGTCAACCACTTTATCGAAGTGAGACTCTTCTTTCAGCAACAATTGCTGATTACGGGCCATACGCTCAGAGAATTCATCCGGAGTCTCATAAGTTTTGTCAAACGGGACAACCGTCATTGAATCTACACCTGCCAAAGCAGCACTCATCGCCTCTGTCTGTGTACGCAACAAGTTCACATGAGCATCAAACAAAGTGAGGTTGAAAGTAGAAGTTTCGGCATGTACTCATCTTGGCAGCGCAACGACATTCGCCGTTTGCTCCTTTATTATCGCAATCGCGCAGACATTCGGGATTATAGGAAGCTACAATATTGGCCCATAGCATACGGGCAGCACGGAATTTAGCTATTTCAAGAAAGTAATTAGAACTAATGCCGAAGTTAAATTTAATCTTCTTCGCTACTATAGCAGCAGGTACTCCGGCCTCAGTGAGCTGACTCATATATTCATTACCCCAAGCGAGTGCATATCCTAATTCCTGAGAGATATAAGCACCTGCATTATTCAGCGAAAGTGCATTTACATTGAGTACACGATAGAAAGGTAATGGTTGAATGGCTTCAATCAGGGCTTTTGCCGTCTGAACCATGTCCCCTTTCTCCTTACCTTTAGAGAGCATTTTGTTGAAGTAGTCAAAGTTGATAGATCCCTGCAACTTCTTCAAATCATAATCTTTCTTTTGGAAATAAGCTACCAGAAGATTGGCCAGTTCTACCACATGACCCTGACAGGTAGAGAAGTTGAGTTCAACACATTCTGCGCAAATATCGTTCAATAAAGTCTCAATATAAGCTGCATTAAGTTCTTTTGCTTTTACATGGAAAGAGAGAGAGTCGATACCCTTATTCAATATATCAAGTGCCTTGGTATTTGCTTCTTGGGGGGATTCTACTTTGATTTCCTGACGAACCAACCATTCGTTACTGTCTTTTTTCGTTCCTCTCAGATAAGGAAATTCTCCGGGAAGTGCATCGGTTGTTTTCAATCCTTCAAGGTCTTCCATACGATAGAAAGGTTTTACCTTGAATCCTTCGTTTGTCTTCCAAACGAGTTTCTTCTCAAAATCAGCACCTTTAAGGTCGGATGTGACTTTCTCCATCCACTTTTCGGTGGGCACAGGAGAAAAATCTGAGAAGAGCTTTTCTTTACTGTCTGCCATAGTTTATTGTAAGTTTAAAACAAGATTAATATTATCTTTATCTTAATGAATCTTTCTAAGTGCTGCCAATAGTCTCACAAAGATAGACAAATACTTCTAATGCAATACTTTTTTTAGGGAAAATTCGCACAGCCGGATAGCAAGGTGTCATCAACAAATAAAAGAGAGAATTTGTTTGATTACCTGCTTTGTTATGACTAATTTTGCGGCAATTTTAATAAAAAACTACTATGGATTGGATACAAAGTCTATTATGGGATCCCAGCTCCGTAGCACACATCGTCTTTCTTTATGCCTTTGTGATAGCTGCCGGAGTACTCTTAGGGAAGATTAAAATCTTCGGAGTTTCATTGGGAGTTACCTTTGTTTTGTTCACCGGTATCCTGATGGGACACTTTGGATTTACCGGCGACATACACATTCTGCATTTCATCCGCGAGTTCGGATTGATATTGTTCGTGTTCTGTATCGGCTTACAGGTGGGGCCCAGTTTCTTCTCTTCATTCAAAAAAGGAGGAATGACACTCAATCTGCTGGCTGTAGGTATTGTGGTATTGAATATTGCTGTGGCGTTGACTATCTATTTCATTGCCAACGGCCGTATTGAATTGCCGATGATGGTGGGTATCTTATATGGTGCCGTAACGAATACACCGGGACTTGGTGCTGCACAGGAAGCATTGACACAACTCAACTACAACGGGCCTCAGATAGCCTTGGGATATGCATGTGCTTATCCGTTGGGGGTAGTTGGCATCATTGGTTCCATCATTGCCATTCGTTACCTTTTCCGTATCAACCTTGCGAAAGAGGAAGAAGAACTCAAGAATCAGGATGCCGAACATATGAAACACAAGCCTCATCTGATGAGCCTTGAGGTACGTAATGAATCGATAGATGGTAAAAGACTGATTCAGGTAAAGGATTTTCTCGGACGTCCTTTTGTCTGTTCACGCATCCGGCACGAAGGGCACGTCAGTATTCCCAATCATGAAACCGAATTCCATATGGGTGACCAGGTCTTTATTGTTTGTTCTGAAGAAGATGTAGAGGCCATCATTGCTTTCATCGGAAAAGAGGTACAGGTGGACTGGGAAAAGCAAGACATGCCGATGGTATCACGCCGTATCCTGATCACTAAATCTGATATTAACGGTAAAAAATTGGGAGATATGCATTTCCGAAGTATGTTCGGAGTGAACATTACCCGCGTCAACCGTTCGGGTATGGACTTGTTTGCCGACCCGCACCTTACTTTACAGGTAGGTGACCGCGTCATGGTAGTAGGCCAGCAGGATGCTGTAGAGCGTGTGGCAAGTGTACTTGGTAACTCATTGAAGCGCCTGGACCATCCGAATATCGTGACTATCTTCGTAGGTATTTTCTTAGGTATCCTCCTGGGTAGTCTGCCGATTGCTTTCCCGGGCATGCCAACACCGGTAAAACTTGGTTTGGCAGGTGGTCCGTTGGTGGTGGCTATTCTGATCGGCCGCTTTGGATACAAACTTCATTTGGTTACTTATACAACAATGAGTGCCAACCTGATGCTACGTGAGATAGGTATTGTATTATTCCTGGCTAGTGTGGGTATCGAAGCGGGAGCAAACTTCGTACACACGGTGGTAGAAGGAGACGGTTTATTGTATGTGGGTTATGGCTTCCTCATTACCGTTATTCCATTGCTGATTATCGGGGCAATTGCACGTCTATATTATAAGGTGAATTATTTCACACTAATGGGGCTTATTGCCGGTAGTAACACCGACCCTCCCGCATTGGCTTATTCCAATCAGGCTTCAAATAATGATGCACCTGCCGTGGGATACTCTACTGTCTATCCGCTGACTATGTTTCTGCGCATTCTGGCAGGGCAAATGATATTGCTGCTGATGATGTAATTATTTAATTGACAGTGGACAGTTGACAATTGACAGTTACTATGCAGCATGATAGCGCACTAACTGTCAACTGTCAACTGTCAATTGTCAACTGTCAATTCGACTACAGTTTCAGTTTCCTGGCAACGAACTCTTCTATAAACCTTACCGTTTCTTCAACGCCTAACACAGAAGAATCAATGCAAAGATGATAGGTTGCTGCTGCTCCCCAGGTTTTATAGCTATAATAGTTATAATATTCCGAACGCTTCTTATCCGCCTTCTCCATCATTCCTTCAGCATCTTCTTCACTGATGCCATGTATGCTTCGAAGCCGCGCGATACGGTCTTCTTTCGATGCAGATATAAAGATGTTGACACAACGAGGATGTTCACGCAAAATATAATCGGCACAGCGTCCGACGAATAGGCAGGATTTGGTTGCCGCCAGATTACGGATAACATCACTCTGAATTTTAAAGAGAGCATCATTGCTCAGACAATTGGTACAGGGCATAGCCCCGTCACTGATAAAAGGAAAGCGCATCCCAAACAATCCGCCTATAATGCCTTGCGAAGCCTTCTCATCGGCTTTCTCGAAGAACTCCCGGCAAAGTCCACTCTCTTCCGAAGCGAGATTAATCAACTCTTTATCATAAAAGTCGATTCCTAACCGGGCTGCCAGCCTCTCGCCTATATCTTTTCCGCCACTACCTAACTGACGACCGATATTAATAACATAATTACTACTCATAGTATATTTGTATATTGGTTCTGAAGCAAACATACGGAATATTTCTGAAAAGAAGAAAAATAATGTGCTAATTATTCAATGTGCCAATATGCCAATTGGCTGCGCTGTGGCGGAGCATTGCTTAGTGCATAAGTGATCCGAAATGAATCAGTTCACCACAGAGGACACGGAGGCACAGAGATATTATTTTCTCTGATAAAACGCGGATAATCACAGAATTCTAAGACCTGCGCAAATATTTGTGCAGGTCTTAGAATTCTGTGTTTCAATAAAGATTTAAACTCTGTGCCCTCTGCGACCTCTGTGGTGAAATACCATACAGAAATGAACTATAATTTACCACATCTTGTTTTTCACTATCGATTCGGATTATTTATTACCAAATGGTAACTTTTCTCTCCATTTCTTGCCATACCTTTGCAGTATGAAAAAGAAAGAGAATATAGAAATGAAGGACAGTATCGACTTTGGGAGCATGGATATCTCTAAGTTGTTCCGTAAGTTATTAATACCAACAGTATTAGGGATGGTTTTCTCCGCTGTATTTGTAATAACAGATGGGATCTTTGTAGGCAAAGGTATAGGAAGCGACGCACTGGCAGCTGTAAATATTACCGCCCCTCTGTTTATGATTACTACCGGAGTAGGGTTAATGTTTGGGGTGGGAGCTTCTGTAGTTGCATCCATCCACTTATCGCACGGTAAACGTAAAGTAGCAGGTATTAATATCACACAGGCACTTGTGTTTTCATCTTTGCTGATACTTATCTTATCGGCACTTTGTTACTATTTCGTAGAACCGGTAGGCAGATTATTAGGAAGCTCGGAACGACTGTTGCCGCTGGTAGTAGAATACATGAACTGGTATGTCCCGTTCCTCACCTTCTATCTGTTGCTCAACGCAGGTATGTTCTTTGTGCGCCTGGATGGAGCGCCCAACTATGCCATGTGGTGTAATGCCATTGCGGCAGTTAGCAATATCGTACTCGATTACGTCTTTATTTTCATCTTCGGATGGGGATTGATGGGAGCGGCATTTGCCACAAGTTTGGGAACAATGATAGGAGGATTGATGATACTTATTTATCTGCTACGTTTCTCGCGAACCTTCAAGCTTCATCCCGTCAAATTGAGCCGGAAAAGCAGGCAGTTGACTTTCCGCAACATCGGTTATATGGTAAAACTGGGTTCTTCGGCATTCGTCAGTGAGGCTCGATAGCCTGCATGATGTTTCTAGGCAATTATGTATTCATCCGTCATCTGGGCGAAGACGGAGTAGCAGCCTTCAGTATCGTTTGCTATTTCTTCCCCATTATATTTATGGTGTACAATGCTATTGCACAATCGGCACAACCCATTATAAGTTACAACTTCGGAGCAGGCAGCAGCAAGCGGGTACAACAGACCTTCCGCCTCTCTATAAAGACCGCTCTCTTTTGCGGCATCTGCTTTTTTATAGTAACCGTTTTGTGCAACCGCAACATTGTGTCGTTATTTATCGACCGCAGCTATGGTGCTTATGACATCGCTGTAGCGGGAATACCATACTTCGCTATCGGATACCTCTTTTTTGCCTTCAACATTGTAGGCATTGGTTATTACCAAAGCATCGAACGGGCACACAGGGCTACGATTATCACCCTGCTGCGTGGTGTGGTATTTATGCTCATCGGCTTCTTAGCATTACCTCATTTCTTTGGGGTACCGGGCATTTGGCTGGCCGTTCCGTTGGCCGAACTATTGACTTTTCTCTATATTGTAGCAATTTATCTGAAAGATCGTTTCTTGTCCCACCGGGGAAATGTATCTTTGCAGCATGGAAACGTTTGAAGAGAAATTCCGGAACAGATATCAACTGTCTGAAGCAGATGCATCAGCATTGCTGAGCCACATGGAAGAGGTACGGTTTAAAAAGAAAGAGGTAATTGTTCAGGAAGGAACAAAGAATACAAATCTCTATCTTATAAAAGAAGGTATCTGGCGGGAGCATTATCTAAAGGATGGCGTAGACACCAGCATTTGGTTTGCCTCGAAAGGCGAAGCGGCTTTCTCTGTATGGGGATATGTGGACAACTCTTATTCACAAATAAGCATAGAGGCGATGTCTGACAGCATCGCCTATTGCATTTCAAAAGCTGCATTAAATGAGTTGTATTCTACTTCTATCGGTCTGGCCAACTTAGGTAGACGGCTCATGGAGCACCAACTGCTGACTACCGAAAACTGGCTGATCAGCGCCGGCAGCCCAAGAGCCAAAGAACGGTACCTGACACTCATAAAAGAAACGCCGGAATTGTTGCTGCATGTACCGTTGAAGTACATTGCATCGTATCTATGGATCACACCACAATCATTGAGCCGAATAAGGGCGGGGATAGGAAAGGGGAAATAAGAACCTCTTTATTAAAGCTGTTCTATCTCTTCTCTTGTTAAGCCGGATATTTGAGCAATGGTTTCGACAGGCAAATTGAGCGCTTTCATATTACGCGCAATAGCTCTTTTCTCTTCCTGACGTCCTTCTTGCCGTCCTTCCTGCAAGCCTTTCTCTCTTCCTTCCTGCAAACCCTCTTCTCTTCCTTCCTGCAAACCCTCAAGTTTAGCGGTTCCTAACACATCATTTTGTATCATGATTGCGTCGATATGCCTATCATAGGCTTGTCTGTCGGCTGGCTCCATATTATAATAGATCAGTTTCTTTCGTGCCTCTTCCAATCCCGGTGCTTTGGTGTCGGGACGGATACTGCCGGTTTTGAGATACTCTATCCACTCTTCCAGCGGAGTGACAGCTACTTTATTGAACTCATTGACACGGATAAGGAAATACTCCGGGAATATTTCGGCCGGTAGTTTACGCACAATGGCCCCTTTCTCTTTAGTGGTCACTTGCAGAAAGTCTCCGGTATGTACACCTACAAAAGCGTTCTGACCATGATAGAGGTAGTCATTACCCTGTCCTATGTCAAAATAGAGAATACTGATAGAGTATACTTTTTTGACGTCGGAGTAGATACTGCCCAGCTCAATGTGTTCGGTTATGGCTTTCGCCACTCCATATAGAATGCGTTCCAAGTAGTAGAGTTCACGAGTGTTTTGTATCTCAACAATGATAATCTCATCCTTACTGTTGCGGGCTTTGATGTCTACCCGGTTGAATTTATCTTCTTCACTTTGCTGGTTGCTTTCGCTTTCAAGTATCTCCAGAATATGAATATCCTCGCCCAATAGTACGGTAAGAAACCCTTCAAGCACGCCAAAATTGGCTTTGTTCCTGAGTAAGCGCTTCGCTGCCCAGTCAAATCGGATGTATCTGTCTTTCTGTCCCATAATGATCCTTCTTTTCACTTTCTACAAAGATACGCATTAATCGGAAAGAATGCAGAAGAAGAGAAGAAAAAAGAGACGAACGGAGTTTTTCAACGTTTCTATCCAAGGCTCATCTTTCTGAATTGACGGAACTGCCACCAAAGCATAATCCCCGAAACAAGGCTCGCTGCCAGATCAGATACCGGCATGCTTACCCATACGCCTGTCTGCCCATAGTATTGCGGGAGAATAAGCAAACAGGGAATGAGGAATAACATCTGCCGGGTGAGCGACAAGAAAATAGCTTTGCCTGCCATACCGATACTCTGAAAGAAATTGGATGCAACCATCTGGAACCCCACAATAGGAAGAACATCACGACAATACGGTATCCTTCTGCCGCAAGCTGTATAAGCTCGGCGTCGGAAGTGAAGATGGAGGCAAGCAGATCGGGGATAAACATGCCAAGCAGAAAACCGGTAGTGGTAACAATAGTCGCTCCTATAATAGTCAGTTTCAGTACGCGGGTGACACGCGGATATTGCCGGGCACCAAAGTTATAACCGGCAATGGGCTGCATCCCCTGGTTCAATCCTAACACAATCATTACAAAGACAAAAACCAGCCGGTTGACTATACCAAAGGCTCCGATAGCAAGGTCGCCTCCATGACGTTTCAGCCCCTGATTAATAAGAATCACAATAAAGCAGGAAGCGAGATTCATCAGGAAGGGAGACATGCCGATGGCAAGAGAATCGAATACGATCTTACGCTTCAGACGGAAAATGCCCCGGTGGAAATGTAGCAATTCGTTCTTATTACTAAATAACCTGAACTGCCACAACAACGAAATAACTTGTGCTACAATCGTAGCAATGGCAGCTCCGCGAATCCCCCAATCAAAGACGAAGATAAATACCGGATCGAGTATGGTATTAATGACTACTGTAGCAATAGTGGCATACATCGCTTTCTGAGGATGCCCCGCAGAACGAAGCACCGCGTTCAAACCCAGATAAAGATGGGTAATGACGTTGCCCAGCAGAATCACCTCCATATAATCACGGGCATACCCGATAGTAGCCTCACTCCCTCCGAAGAAGTAAAGGATGGGATCGAGAAACAGTAACGTGAGAACGGTAAATGCCAGACCGATTATGATATTCAGCACCAGCACATTGCCAAGAACCCGTTGGCTGTGTCATAATCTTTCTGCCCGAGTTTCACAGAAACCAGCGTGGCAGCCCCTACCCCTACCAACGAACCGAAAGCGGCCGCAAGATTCATCAACGGGAAAGTCAGCGCAAGGCCGGAAATAGCCATACGTCCCACTCCATGCCCGATGAAGATACTGTCTACCATGTTATAAAGAGAAGATGCAGTCATTGCGATAATAGCCGGAATGGCATACTGCATCAAAAGTTTTCCAATCTTTTCAGTACCCAACGCTGTGGGTGCCTTTTGTCCTGTTGTCATACCTGTTTCTTATATTCAGGGTGCAAAAGTAGTGTTTTTCAAAGAGGTGTACAAACGGAAGTTCACTTTTTGAAACTACGTAAAAGAGGTTATGTCTGTTTCAGTCTCACCCCGGGCAATTCGTCCATTTAACACTTGTCACAAGAAAGCACAAAACACTATCTTTATAACACAAATACCCCTTATTTACTAACAACACCCGAATACAAAATAGTATAACCAGAGAATCCGCATGAATAATACGCGCAAGAATATGCAAATTATCGCACAATAAAAGAATATACATGCAACATTCCTGCATATAAAGCCTCCTTTTGCTACCGGCAAAACTTCTGTTCCCCACCGGGGAAGGCTCCGCTCCTCACCGAGGAACACCTCGTTCCTCACCGGGGAACAACTTCTTCCTCACCGAGGAGCAATCGAAAGAGCAAAAAAAGAACTTTCTGACGCCTTTTTCGCCTATCTGACACAACAAAAAGGTACACTCACCTCTGTCATAATGAAAGAAATAGCAGAGAAATACCGCACAATAGCCCTACTTTTTCATTCATAAAGAGACAAACACACCATTATGCATCAGATAACAAGCAAAACGAATACTCCTAATCACCCTACAATCGAAAAAATAGTACCCACCCTCCGGCACACCACAACCAGCGTCTTCCTACCCCTACTTATATACATTTTGTCAATTTGACAATCTGTAATCACCGGTTTTACCCCCTTTCATTCCCCCCTCCTACCCCCCTTCGGGCAAATTAGCAGCCGGTTCATGCCGTAATATTAAAAATGTTTCGTATTTTTGCCACCAAATATTGAGTTAATACGTAACGAAATGAACCTATTAGAACTAAGTGAACAGGAAATCATCCGACGCAACAGTCTGAATGAGCTTCGTGCGATGGGCATTGAGCCTTATCCCGCAGCAGAGTATGTAACCAATGCTTTCTCTACCGATATAAAACAGGAATTCAAAGACGAAGACGAACCCCGCATGGTATCCATAGCCGGACGTATGATGAGTCGCCGCATTATGGGCAAAGCATCTTTCATTGAATTGCAGGATTCCAAAGGACGTATACAGGTGTACATCACCCGTGACGACCTCTGCCCGGGAGAAGATAAAGAGATGTATAATAGCGTATTCAAACGCCTGCTCGACTTAGGTGACTTTATCGGAATCGAAGGTTTTGTATTTCGTACACAGATGGGCGAAATCAGTATCCATGCCAAAAAGCTGACTGTACTGGCCAAGTCTATCAAACCGCTACCTATTGTAAAATACAAAGATGGTGTGGCGTACGACTCTTTTGAAGATCCCGAACTGCGCTATCGCCAACGCTATGTAGACTTGATTGTGAACGAGGGTGTAAAAGAAACATTCCTGAAACGTGCCACCATCATCAGAACCATGCGTGCCATACTGGATGAAGCCGGATATACCGAAGTAGAAACTCCGACTCTACAATCCATCCCCGGTGGAGCAAGTGCCCGTCCCTTCATCACTCACCACAACTCCTTAGACATGGACCTCTACCTGCGCATCGCTACCGAACTTTATCTGAAGCGACTGATTGTAGGCGGATTTGAAGGTGTGTATGAAATCGGGAAAAACTTCCGTAACGAAGGTATGGACAAAAACCATAATCCTGAGTTTACCTGCATAGAGTTGTACGTACAATACAAAGACTACAACTGGATGATGAGTTTCACCGAAAAATTACTGGAACGCATTTGTATTGCAGTAAACGGAAGCCCGGAAACTACCATTGACGGCAAAACAATCAGTTTCAAAGCTCCATATCGCCGTCTGCCCATTCTCGATGCTATCAAAGAAAAAACCGGATACGACCTCAACGAAAAGAGCGAAGACGAAATCCGCCAGATATGCAAGGAGCTGAACATGGAAATTGACGATACAATGGGTAAAGGCAAGCTGATAGACGAAATCTTTGGCGAATTCTGCGAAGGAACGTTTATCCAGCCCACTTTCATCACCGACTATCCGGTAGAGATGAGCCCATTAACCAAAATGCACCGCAGCAAGCCAGGGTTGACCGAACGCTTCGAACTCATGGTAAACGGCAAAGAACTGGCCAATGCATACAGTGAGCTGAATGACCCGATCGATCAGGAAGAACGCTTCAAAGACCAACTGCAACTAAGCGAAAAAGGCGACGACGAAGCTATGTTCATCGATCAGGACTTCCTCAAAGCTCTGCAATATGGCATGCTCCGACATCAGGTATCGGTATCGGTATCGACCGCCTGACTATGCTGATGACCGGAAAGCCTTTCATTCAGGAAGTGCTGTTCTTCCCGCAGATGCGCCCGGAAAAGGTCATCAAAAAAGACCCGGATTCCAAATATACCGAATTAGGCATCCCTCAAGACTGGGTAGCAGTTATCCAAAAAGCCGGATACAACCTGGTAGAAGAGATGAAAGAAGTGAATCCGCAGAAGTTACATCAAGATATTTGCGGCATCAATAAGAAATATAAATTGGAATTGACCAATCCTTCCGTGAACGATGTCACCGAATGGATACAGAAACTTAATTAAAAATGAGAAATTAGAAATTAAACAGGGAGGGGCATCTCTCGCCTCCTCCCTTTAATTTTTAATCTTCAATCTTTAATTTCTACAATATGAAACTACCCGGTAAGATAGCGATAATGGGAGGCGGAAGCTGGGCCACAGCCATAGCCAAGATGTTCCTTGCACAAGAGGACTCTATCAATTGGTATATGCGCCGTGACGATCGTATAGCCGACTTTAAACGACTTGGACACAATCCGGCTTACCTCACTGGTGTGAAGTTTGACATGAAACGTATTAATTTCAGTTCAAACATCAATGACATCGTGAAGGAATCGGATACACTCGTCTTCGTCACCCCCTCCCCTTATTTGAAGACTCATCTCAAAAAGCTGAAAACACGCATAAGAGACAAGTTCATTATTACCGCTATCAAAGGAATTGTGCCCGACGACAATCTCATCGTATCGGAATACTTCACGAAAGAATACGGCGTTCCTCCCGAGAACATAGCAGTGTTGGCAGGTCCCTGCCACGCCGAAGAAGTAGCTTTGGAACGTCTTTCCTATCTGACCATTGCCTGTCCGGACACGGATAAAGCCCGCATCTTCGCCCGCAGGCTGGGAAGTAATTTTATAAAGACTTCCATTAGCGACGACGTATCAGGTATCGAATACAGCTCTGTACTAAAGAACGTATATGCCATCGCCGCCGGCATCTGCAGCGGATTAAAATACGGCGATAACTTCCAGGCTGTGCTTATCTCCAATGCCATACAGGAAATGAGACGTTTTCTCGACACCGTACATCCATTGAACAGAAACGTAGACGAATCTGTTTATTTAGGGGATTTGTTGGTAACGGGATACTCTAATTTTAGCCGTAATCGTACGTTTGGTACCATGATCGGCAAAGGATATTCGGTGAAGAGCGCACAGATAGAGATGGAGATGATAGCAGAAGGATATTACGGTACGAAATGTATCAAAGAGATCAATAAACACCACCATGTGAATATGCCGATACTCGATGCAGTCTACAACATTCTGTACGAACGTATATCACCAATGATCGAGATCAAGTTGCTGACAGATTCATTTAGGTGAAAAGAAGTAGCTTAGTAGTAAGTAGTCAAGTAGTTAAGTAGTAAGTAGAAGATAGTACTTGCTACTTGTTGGTAAGTAAAACCATCTCCTACTTACTACTTGACTACTTACTACTAAATCACTACTAAAAGAATATTTAAAACATATACATTATGATTAGTTTGAACATTGAAAAGACTTTGGGATTTATCTCTAAAGAAAAGGTTTCTGCCTACGAAGCTCAGGTAAAAGCCGCACAAGAAACACTAGAAAACGGTACCGGTAAAGGAAATGATTTTCTAGGATGGCTGCACTTGCCTTCTTCTATCAGCCCGGAACATCTGGCCGATCTGAAAGCTACTGCACAGGTATTGCGTGAAAATTGCGAAGTAGTGATCGTAGCCGGTATTGGTGGCAGCTACCTCGGAGCCCGCGCAGTTATCGAAGCATTGTCAAACAGCTTCACATGGTTACAGGACAAGAAAACCGCACCGGTTATCATCTACGCCGGACACAATATCGGCGAAGACTATCTGTATGAACTTACCGAATTCCTGAAAGACAAAAAATTCGGTGTCATCAATATCTCCAAATCAGGTACCACTACTGAAACTGCCCTTGCTTTCCGCCTTTTGAAAAAACAGTGCGAAGACCAGCGTGGCAAAGAGGTGGCAAAGAAAGTGATTGTAGCCGTTACAGATGCCCAGAAAGGTGCAGCACGCATCACTGCCGACAAAGAAGGATACAAATCATTTATCATCCCCGACAACGTAGGCGGACGTTTCTCCGTACTGACTCCGGTAGGTCTGCTACCTATCGCAGTGGCCGGATTTGACATTGAAAAACTGGTAGCCGGTGCTGCCGATATGGAAAAGGCTTGCGCGCTGAACGTACCCTTTGCAGAGAATCCTGCTGCTCTCTACGCTGCCACCCGCAACGAACTGTATAAGAACGGTAAAAAGATCGAAATACTCGTAAACTTCAACCCCAAATTACATTACATTGGCGAATGGTGGAAACAGCTTTACGGAGAGTCAGAAGGAAAAGAAAACAAAGGTATCTTCCCGGCTGCCGTAGATTTTTCCACCGACCTTCACTCTATGGGACAATGGATTCAGGAAGGCGAACGTACCATCTTTGAAACCGTTATCTCTGTAGATAAAGTAAACCACAAACTGGAAGTACCTTCGGACGAAGCTAACCTGGACGGATTGAACTTCCTGGCAGGCAAACGCGTAGATGAAGTGAACAAAATGGCCGAACTTGGTACTCAATTGGCCCACGTAGACGGTGGTGTACCCAATATGCGCATTGTTCTTCCCGAACTAAGCGAATATAACATCGGCGGACTGTTCTATTTCTTTGAAAAAGCTTGTGGCATCAGCGGTTATTTGCTGGGTGTGAACCCATTCAATCAACCGGGTGTAGAAGCATACAAAAAGAACATGTTTGCTCTGTTGAACAAACCGGGATACGAAGAAGAATCAAAAGCGATACAAGCAAGGCTATAAATAAAAGGCTATAATATAGAAAGGGCGGAACTTTAAAAGTTCCGCCCTTTCTATATTATATACGGTTCAAAGATTACTTTTTCGTCTCCGTTTTCAATTCTATCTTTTCCTGGGCACTTTCACATTCAGCCTTCGAAGACAAGTAAAAAGCCAATATAGCATCCGCATCGGCCACTGTCTTTACACATACCTCTACCTTCAGTTCGGTATATTGTATCCCATCTTTAAACGTAATAACGCCATTCTCCGGCTTCGACAAATCCGATTCGGAAGAAACACCACCCGGCAAATCAAACCCTTTTATACCAAGCTGTTCTGCTGCTTCCTTCACTATAAACGTATTCAGATCCTCACCATTTCCATCCAGTCTCAATGAAACAGTCATTTCATCGCCGACTTTCAAAGAAGGCATGGAAGCCATATCTTTACTATAATCTTTAGTATCATCTCCAATGAAAAACCCCGTTATTTCAATAACAGGACTCTCTGCCGAGCCAGAACACGAAACTAACAGCGGTAGTAATAATGATACAAGAAGTAGCTTTTTCATGTTATGTAGTTCTCTTGATTATGCCACAAAAATACATAATATATCCGAATATGCAAAAAAAGCGTAACTTTGTAGCACAAAAATCAATAGGTATCAAAGATATGTCTCAGAAAGAAATACACTTGAAAGCCGTACTATTCGATATGGACGGCGTTCTGTTTAATTCCATGCCCTATCATGCAGAAGCTTGGCATAAAGTAATGCAGGCCCACGGACTCAATCTCAGTCGCGAAGAAGCCTATCTGCATGAAGGTCGTACCGGAGCCGGAACAATCAACATTGTCTGCCAGCGTCAATTGGGCCGGGAAGCCACTCCGGACGAAATAGAAAACATTTATCACGAGAAAAGTGAAGAGTTCAACAAATTCCCCGAACCCGAACCGATGCCGGGAGCCTGGGAGTTATTGCAAAAAATAAAAGAAGCCGGATTAGTTCCTATGGTAGTTACCGGTTCTGGCCAGCGATCACTACTGGACCGTCTCGAGCACAATTTCCCCAACACATTTCACCCGGAATTGATGGTGACAGCTTTCGACGTAAAACACGGTAAACCACACCCCGAGCCCTATCTGATGGCTCTCGAAAAAGGTGGTTTCAATGTCAACGAAGCAATAGTCATAGAAAATGCTCCACTCGGCGTACAGGCAGGGATAGCAGCCGGTATCTTCACAATAGCAGTCAATACAGGCCCGCTGGATAACAAAGTATTACTGGATGCCGGCGCAAATGCTCTGTATCCTTCCATGCAAGCTCTTTGTGATGGATGGACCACCTTTACCAACAGCTTACAAGGAAATAAAGAAGCAGATAAAAAGCGCAAATGAACTGTAGAACAATAGTAGAACATTTGCTTTATAGATAAAAATAAAAGGCTGTGCTCATTAAAAAAGCACAGCCTCAAAGTAGCTCCGAAGGGAATCAAACCCTTATCTTAGGTACCGGAAACCTACATTCTATTCGTTGAACTACAGAGCCGGGTTACATTTGCGACGACAAAAATAGATAAAAACTTCTTATCTTCCTAATCTTTCAGACATTTTTTCATTCTTCTTTCTATTCCCGCCTCCGAAAATGTGTTATTTTGAAACCGACATCAAGGAAATCTTTATCATATTGACATTCTTTTAGACGAAAAGCAATACATATTATAGATATTATTCCTATCTTTGTCGACAATTAACATATAATAAACCTATGAGTTATCTTATAAAACCTCAAAATTACAAACCTCTTCTTGACCTGAAGCAGACGGAACTTGGTATCAAACAGATAAAAGAGTTCTTTCAGATGAATCTATCGTCAGAACTGCGCTTGCGTCGTGTCACCGCTCCCCTCTTCGTACTCAAAGGGATGGGAATCAACGATGACCTGAACGGGGTAGAACGCCCTGTATCCTTCCCTATCAAGGATCTGGAAGACGCACAGGCCGAAGTTGTACACTCACTTGCCAAATGGAAAAGGTTAACACTTGCCGACTATCATATTGAACCCGGATATGGTATCTATACAGATATGAACGCCATACGTTCAGATGAAGAATTAGGCAACCTGCACTCATTATATGTAGATCAATGGGACTGGGAACGCGTCATGACAGCAGAAGAACGTAACGTAGAATTTCTCAAGGAAATCGTAAATCGCATATACGCCGCAATGATTCGCACCGAATATATGGTATACGAAATGTATCCGCAAATAAAACCTTGCCTACCGCAAAAGTTACACTTCATTCATGCAGAAGAACTCCGCCAGCTATATCCCACTCTGGAACCTAAATGCCGTGAGCATGCTATCTGCCAGAAGTATGGTGCTGTATTTATCATAGGTATCGGTTGCAAACTTGGTGACGGAAAAAAGCATGACGGACGTGCACCCGACTATGACGATTATACCACAAAAGGCTCAATGACTTACCGGGATTAAATGGGGATCTTATGTTATGGGATGATGTTTTACAGCGTTCTATAGAATTGTCCTCCATGGGTATCCGCGTTGACAAAGAGGCTTTGTTACGCCAGGTAAAAGAAGAAAAACAAGAGCAACGCCTCGAACTCTATTTCCATAAACGTCTGTTGGACGACACTTTGCCTCTGTCTATCGGTGGTGGTATCGGCCAATCACGCCTGTGCATGTTCTACCTCCGCAAAGCTCATATCGGAGAAATCCAAGCAAGTATCTGGCCCGAAGACATGAGAAAAGAATGTGAAGCATTTGACATACACCTTATATAAAAGTATCTCATACTATGAATGTACAAATAGAAGAAAGCTGGAAAGTTCACCTCCAACCCGAATTTGAAAAAGACTATTTCCGTACACTGACAGAATTCGTGAAAAGTGAATACAGTCAATACGCCATCTATCCTCCGGGAAAGTTGATTTTTAATGCTTTTAATCTCTGTCCGTTCGACAAAGTAAAAGTAGTCATTATCGGACAAGATCCTTATCACGGTCCCGGACAGGCACATGGCCTTTGTTTCTCTGTGAACGACGGAGCACCCTTCCCGCCATCATTGATCAATATATTTAAAGAGATAAAAGCAGATATCGGTACCGATGCTCCAACTACCGGCAATCTAACACGATGGGCCGAACAAGGAGTTCTGCTACTCAATGCCACCCTGACCGTACGTGCCCACCAAGCCGGTTCACATCAACGTCGTGGCTGGGAAGAATTTACAGATGCCGCTATTCGTGTATTAGCCGAAGAGCGGGAACATCTCGTTTTTATTCTTTGGGGAGGCTATGCACAACGCAAAGGGGCGTTCATTGACCGTAATAAACACCTTGTGCTCAGCTCAGCACATCCCTCCCCCCTATCTGCCTACAATGGTTTCTTCGGAAACAAGCATTTCAGTAGAGCTAATGAATACTTAAAGACATACGGAGAAACAGAAATCGTTTGGTGACGACTTAGTCCAAAATTATAAGTTGAGAGTTGAAAATTGCCATACTGCATAATAGTACAGCAATCTTCAACTCTCAATTTTTACTTTCCTAAGAACCATAACTTCAGTTATCAATCCGTCAACTGATATACCCTCTCTTTTTCCACCTCTTTTCTCCAATCAGACCACACAGAACGAGCAATAATGCATAAATATGCACCCAAACACTATCGTTTTAGACTATTTAACACTACACTATCACACAAAAGATAGCTTTACCGATGCTTTAGAACATATTATAAAGATGTTTTAGTAACCATTTGTTATTATTACAATGTTTCTTCATAAACAAAATTGTTAGTTTCATATTTATTAATATATTTGCATTCAGAAATGGCATAATATACAAAATTAAACCTCAAGAAACTTATGATTAAAAAATTAATGTTATTATTAACATGTTTGCTGGTTGGCACAAACATAATAATAGCGCAAACCTCCAAAGTAACGGGCGTAGTAATCTCTGAAGAGGATAATTTACCGGTCGTTGGTGCCTCCGTTTCAATTATTGGTACTGATATGGGGACCATTACTGATACAGACGGCAACTTCACTTTATCAAACATTCCAAGTTCTGCACATAAAATACGAATATCATTCATCGGTTTGGCAACATACGAAGGCGAAATCAAACCCAACATGAAGGTTATCCTAAAATCGGATTCACAATTGGTTGATGAAGTTGTAGTTATCGGATACGGTACGGGCAAAAAATTAGGTTCGGTAGTAGGTTCAGTTTCTACGGTCAATAACAAAGTATTAGAAGCAAAACCAACTATGAATTTTGCAGATGCACTCCAGGGACAAGTTGCCGGTATGCAGGTATTCACTTCTTCGGGAGAACCTACAGCCACTTCTTCGATGCGAGTGCGTGGATACACCTCCCTCAATGCAGGAACCTCACCTTTATATATATTAGACGGCGCACCGGTTTCAAATGACGTTTTCACTTCTCTCAATCCAAATGATATAGAAAATGTGACGGTATTGAAAGACGCCTCTTCAACCTCTATCTACGGTGCACGTGCTGCCAATGGGGTTGTTTATATTACAACCAAGAAAGGGAAAATGAGTGAAAAGGCAAATATTACGATTCGCGGACAATACGGAATCTCCCAATTACCAGATTTCAAAAAGGACATGATGAATGCACAGGAATTTATTCAGTTTAAATTAATGTGTGACCCTTCTTTAGCTAATAATGCACAGTTTCAGGCCGATAAAGCCAAGATAGAAAAATATGGTTTAAGTATGGATTGGGCCGACTATGTATTGAGAGATAACACTCCTACTTATTCTATAGATGCGAACATAAGCGGTGCCTCAGGTTCTACAAATTATTATGTAAGCGCAGGTCATTTTGATCAGGAAGGAACCTCATTCCAATCGGGCATGACTCGCGAGAACTTCAGGGTTAATCTCAACACTAAATTGAAAGACTGGTTAAAGTTTGGAGTAAACTCCGCCATTTCCTATCAGGATTATGTAACCACTCTGGGTATCAGGGACAATAATGAAGGCGCCTGGGTTAATTCACCTCTTATATTAGCACGCACAGGCCGCCCTATCGATTTTCCTTATGAAATCATAGAGAACGAAAATGGAACATGGTCACGCGGAGAAGATTTACTATACTTACCAGGAACAGGATATACTAACCCAATGATGATTTTCCGGAATTCATCTATCAAGAATGAACGAATTTTAGGCAACCTAAACACATTCATTGAATTAACTCCGCTAAAAGGACTGACCATAAAAGGAGCACAAGCTTTTGAAGGATATATATATAAATACAGAGGAGTAAACTACCCCTGGGAAGATAATGAATTCAACGGAAATGTCTCTGAGCAGTTTCAAAGAGCAAGCAACTGGACTTTCACCAACACAGTTGAATACAAACATACATTTGCAAAGAAACATTTCATGACACTTTTAGCCGGACAAGAATCAATCATACACAATGCAGATGGCTTCTCTGCTTCTGGTAAAGGTATTGAAGATAAACGGTTAACCCAATTATCCGCCATTTCAGCTTCATCGGCAAAAGTTGACGGTGCACGTTCCGAGTATGTATTCAATTCCTACTTTTTCCGTGGAGAATATAACTATGACGAAAGATACTATCTGGACGCTTCATTCCGTAGAGATGGCTCTTCACGTTTCAGTAAAGACCATCGTTGGGCTTCTTTCTTCTCTGTTGGAGCCATGTATAATATCAAAAATGAGGTTTTCCTTAAAGACACAAAATGGTTGAATGATTTACGACTAAAAGTCAGTTATGGAACCACAGGTAATTCAGAAATAGGGAACTATGCTTCTTTAGGTATGGTAGCTGGTAGCGGCAAATATAACTATAATAATCAAAGTGGCTGGGTCATTGGCACAGTTGGTAACTCCGATTTAACATGGGAAACTTTGAAAAACTTTTCAACCGGTATATCTACCCGGGTATTCGATCGTTTGGATTTCAGTATTGAATACTATCGAAAGAAAACGGTTGATATGCTAATGGACGTACCCTTCTCACTCACTACCGGACATTCCACCGGTATGGGAAATGTAGGTACTCTCTTGAATACCGGAGTTGACCTGAATATGAATCTTGACCTTTTGAACACCAACAACTTCAGATGGAGCGTATATGCCAATTTCAACTATAATAAAACCAAAATAGAATCTCTGTTCAATGGGTTGGACGAACTGGCGTTTCCACAATATGGTTTGAAATATCAAGTAGGGCATGATCCCAATGAGTATTACTCGGTGTTATGTGCCGGAGTAGATCCCAGAGACGGTTCGCTCATGTACTACGACTTAAATGGTAATAAAACCAAGACATTCACCATGGATAACATGCAATTTACCGGAAAGAAAATGTTTGCTCCCTGTAGTGGTGGTTTCGGAACATCTTTGGGCTGGAAAGGAATAACCATGATGATAGATTTTTCATGGATAGGTGAAAGATACCTCATTAACAACGATCGCTTCTTTACAGAAAATCCAACCAATTCAAATATGGTTAACATGAATAAACGCATGCTCAGCATGTGGCAAAAACCTGGTGACATCACTGATGTACCGCGCTATGGCACTGCAAGCGAGAATTTACTTCGCACCAATTACTTTTTAGAGAATGCAGCGTTTGTCCGTTTAAAAAACCTGACTATAGCTTATGAATTACCCAAAAACATATTGAAGAAAACCAAAATCATAGAAGGAGTCAGAGTATTTGCTACCGGACGTAATCTACTCACATTCACCCAATTCTCTGGTATAGATCCGGAAATTGATTCGAACCTGGCATTAGGAGACTATCCCAACTCAAGGCAATACACAATAGGACTGGAAGTTAAATTTTAAAGAACTACAAATATATGAAAACATTAAAGTCAATTATATTAACCTCTATCTTAACACTAACACTGGTATCCTGTGATATGGACAAGTATCCTTATGACAAGATCCCTTTAGATAGTGCTGCCAAGTCATTTGCTGATTGCCAGAAATTGCGCACAGGGATGTACCGCGACTTGCGGATCATCGGAGTTTCAGTCAATGCACTGGCATCTGAAATACAAGCGGATGGCTTTATTCCGCTCTCTTACTTTGGCAATCAACTCGGAGCCATCTACCGTTGGGAAGCAAACGCCTCAGAAAGTACTTTTTCTACTGTATGGAGTAATTGCTACGTCACTATTGCCCAATGTAATTTACTCATTAAAAGCATAGAAAAACTTCAGGAGGAAGATATATTTGAGGTAAGTGAGCAACCAATAATAAAAAACTATCTCGGAGAAGCATATCTGATCCGTGCTATTGCTTACTCTCAGTTAGCTGAAAAATTCTGTGCAGCTTATGACCCGGCTACTGCAGGAAACCAATATGGTATCCCCTTGGTAGACGAATATGCTCCAACATCCGATAACACTAAATATCCTTCACGTGCTACTTTAGCTGCAACCTATGACTTTATCAAAGAAGATATCAGGTTGGCCAAAGAAAACCTAAGTGCTAAAGGAGCGCAATCATCGGAATACCTGACAGTAGATGCCCTAAGCGCATTCGAAGCACGAATAGCCTTACTAACCAAAGACTACGACACCGCCATTGAAAGCTCCGAAAGCTTACTTAAAAGTGCACGATATCCACTCATCAATAATGAAGCGAAACTCAAAGAGATGTGGAAAAATGATATTACTACGGAAGTAATCTGCCAACTATTCTGTTCTAAACAAGAATTGGCTCCTACTATTGGAAACTACTTCCTGGACGATATCAACGACAAACCGGTATTCCTCCCTTCTAAAGATGTCATCAACTCGTTCAGAGAGAAAGATATACGCATCAACTGTTATTTTGCTTTCAAAGAGATAGCTTTCTCAACAAATCAAAAACAGAGATTAATAGTCTTCACTAAATATCCCGGAAATCCGGAAATGTATGAAGGGGTTAATAACTATGTGAATAAACCCAAAATTTTCCGTATTGCAGAACAATATCTTATTACAGCCGAGGCCTATTACCTAAGAGGAGAAGCGGGTGACGAATCAATGGCCTATGATATATTATTTGAGTTAATGTCAGCTCGTGACGCCTCCATCCAATATGCACCGGTGACAGGATTGACCCTCAAAAATCTAATCCGTGCCGAACGAGAACGTGAGTTATTCGGCGAAGGATTCCGTCTTGTTGATTTAAAACGATACGGTGAAGAGTTCAGACGTCAAACACCTCAATCAGTACAACTATCCTATGAACTAGCTTTAGATCTGAATGTGAAAACGGATAACATACGTTGGGTATGGCCTATCCCTAAAGCGGAGATAGATGCTAATCCTCAAATTAAGAACCAACAAAACCCAGGTTACTAATCTCAACACATAAAATGAAACTGTTATGAATTATTTCAAATTACTAACCATATTCCTCTTATCATTTACTATGATTGCTTGTAGTAGTGATGAAGATTTTAATACCCAAGAGGCTACCGTTGAATTTCAATCGGCTGAAATTGAGGTAAAAGAGCTTACCTCTATCCTTAATCTACCCATCGTAGTAAAAGGAGAACGTAACGGACTCATAAAAGTACACGTCATCCTGAAAGAAAACAATAGCGGCTTTGAAAGTGAAAAAGCAATTCTCATAACGGAAGACCACCTATCCATTCCGATGCGGACAGAATCAGTAAATGTGGAAACCCTTCTTTCAATAGCCAACGAGCAAATAGTGCAGAATCGCTCTTTTTCAATAGCGATTGCAGATGTAGAAGGGGCAACTGCCGGTTCAATAAATACGTGCAAAATTAATATAGTAGAAAACAGTCCTATAGAAGGAAAATACTCGATGGAAGGAAAAAGCCAGCTTCCGACTCCAACCGGAGTGACAGGGTATGCATGTACTCTTACTTCTGTAGACAACACTTTCCAACAGATATATTTAGACTTTGGACACGGTGGAGCTGCTATTGCAGATGTAGAAGAAACAGGAAGTGAAGGAGAGTATAAATTGACTATAACCGCCAGCCAACCGGTAGGAATGTATAGTAATAACAGAGTCGAACTCACTCACAAACAGATATCAGGTGGTATGTGGGTTAAAACATCCGACCCTATAACAGGTATTTACAAAGACAAGGTAATCAGCTTTGAAGTTGGTCATGCTCTCGGTTTAGAAATTCCGGCTTTAAACAGTTGGTTAGGTCTTGTAGGCAGTTACACTGATGACAATGGAAAATCGGTTCCATTAAAGTTCATTAAACAATAAATAGATTACTCACAATTAAAAAAACATGCGCTTATGAAAAGATTATTACTTTTGTTGGCATTGCAATCAACAGCACTGGTGGCAATGGCCGAGGAGCCGGCAAAGCACCTCTTCTATGAAGACTTTGCAGCTGAAGAGAATTTCACCAATAATTGGGTGGTACTTGATAATAATAATGATAAATCAACCTGGCTGAATGACAGAGATAGTGAACCCGACGCAGATGGCGGAAAAGGAATAGCAAGGTATCAGTATAACAGCAAAAATGCAGCAGATGATTATCTTACTACAAAAAATCCTGTTACCCTGAAGGCCGGAGCTAATTGTATTTCTTTTTACTATCGCACATCATCGTCAACTAATTATCCTGAAAGGTTTGAAGTACTCTATGGAAAATCAAGCGACGTTACCACAATGACAGTCATAGCGTCTTTGATAGACAAAAAAACCAAGGAATGGGTTGCCAGTATCAACGACTTTGAAGTAGCAGAAGCCGGAGATTATTACTTCTCTTTTCATGCTATATCAGAAAAAAATAAAGGAAGTATCTACATAGATAATATAGCTATTGATGAAGGCAGCTTTAATGGAGTGCCGGATATTGCTTTGGAAAATCTGATACTTCCTCCTTCCGATTGTACATTGGGAAGTAGCCCTATCAAAGTAACTGTCAAAAACTTAGGAACAGGACCGATCAACGGTTTCAGCCTATATTATGAATTGGAAGATGAAGATATCAAAGTGACACAAGATTTCACAGAGGTAATAGCTCCAGATGCTTCATTGGATGTTACTTTTGCCACACCTGTTGATTTTTCATCTGTAGATCAAGGATACAATATAAAAGTAGTAGCTCAGTGCACAGGTCAAACGAATTTTGCCAATGATACGGTAGCGGGTCGTGTTATTAATCTATCACCTGCCCTATTACCGTTTGAATCCAACTTCGAGAAAGCCATTGATCTTCTAAACTGGAATCCTATAACCCCTAACGGTTGGATTTATAAGTCCGGAGCTTATAAAGCAGAAGTACCTTCTTCTTTATTATCCAGATGTATTCATATGGAACCGGGTAACTATCGCCTCAGCTTCAATTACAGTGCAGGAAGTGAACTGCTTATCGGAGGTATAAAATATGACCTGTTTAACATTACATTTGGAAAAAGTGGAAGTGATATAACTAACTGGAACGAATTAGGGAAATTCAAAGAATTTACTAATTATACTACAGTTAAGAAAGAGATAACATTTACTGTAACCGAAGAAGGTAACTATGGTATCAGCTTCAACGCAACCGAACTGTCTTATCTTGAAATATTCAGTATCAGCGTAAGTAAGATTTTGGAACATGATATTAAGGTAGAATCAATCACCAGCGAAGAGAAATATCCAAGAATGATTCCTCAATTCCACATCAAAAACACGGCACAGAAGTTTGAAGTAACTGTTGCAAACTATGGACAACAAGTTGAAAACAACATCAAACTGAACGTGAAAGCTTATGATGATGTTTTAGCAACTACCACCATCCCGACCTTGGCTGTAGGAGAAACGAAGAAGGAAACCTTCAATTTCAATCTGGACAATATAGTAAGCAGTAAAGAACAAGTACCTGCTTTCTCTGTCGAAGCTAGCATTACTCAGGATGACGACCTTACAAATAATACAGCTCAGCTTACAACGATTGTAACCGATTCTATTTATGCCTGGGATAACCCAGCCGATTTCAAATTTGGTGTAGGTAGTGGTAGTGGTCCCGTTGCATTTGGTGCAGCATTCACTATACTGAAAGAGGACGTATTGACCTCACTCAGCCTTGGTTTCATGCTTAAAGAAGAACAAGCCAACGATAAAATCACCCTGAACGTATATAAAATAAACACTAATAATAACTCAGAGATAGGAGCAACGATGGTTACCAAATCTGTACTCAGAGGTAAAGGTGGAGAAGAAATCGTTTACAAACTCCCTGAAACAAATCTTGCTCCCGGTAAATATATGTTTGAGGTAAAACAAGAAAGTGCAGTGAACATGGGATTAGTATGTGACCAATCAAAAGATGGATTAATTGCAGCATCCAAAAATGGATTCATGAGTGAACTACCGGGTTATGGTGCTCCTTATATCCGTCCAAACTTTGGAAAGAACGCTCCTACAGGTATTAAAAATAATACTACCATTAAAGCAGAGTTGTCACTTTATCCCAACCCAGCAAGTGAGCAGATCAATATCAAGACCAATGGAAGTCAGATTAAGAATATTGCAATTCATAATCTACTCGGACAAACAGTACTTACTGCTACAGGTAATGAAACATCAGAACAGAGTATGAATATCAACACACTTAGTTCAGGAACTTATCTGGTTGTAATCGCTACCGATGCAAAAACAGAAACAGTCAAACTGATCGTAAAGTAGGAATATTCTATAAATAAAAAAGCCAACCAGTCTCAGTGACTGGTTGGCTTTTTTATTTCTTTGAAATTCTATCGAATATATACTTAAAAGTAGAAGGAAATTTTTAATACCACTGTATATTACTCTGCGTCTGACTTCTTTGCTCCCACTTTAAATCCTGCAAAATACTTGCATTAGCACTAATCTTAAAGTTATAGTATTTCCAACGTCCGAAAGGAGAGAGACTTGCTGACATATTGAAACAGTGTAAGTCGCGAGAAATAGTCATTGACGTCTGAGTTACTTCTTTCGCCTGAAAATCGTAACCGGTACTAAAAGACACCTGCCAGTTATTTGAAAGCTTGATATTACCAGAGGCATTAATATTGTGCGTATAAGAAAACGGATAGCGCATTGAATGCACATTAATAGGTTTGCTCTGATCTTCACGAATATTAAATGAATAGTTCACACTCAAAGACCATGGCATCTTGAACACCTGATAACCATCAGCGTCCGCCTGTGCTTTCTCCACCTTTTTTGTGGTTCCGGTATCATTTCCAGCATCCATATCTTCGCTATCTTCCCCATTCTGATCCTTGTCTTTATCCTTCTGATCCTTGTCTCTTTAGGACCAAACCACTTCTTCCAGGTTTCATTATTGAAAGTATAATTAAATGAAGATCCCCAACCGGAAAAACGTCCGAAACGTCCGTAAGACCATTCTGTACGGTCACCAGTCACAACCCTACCATCTTTATCAAACGTATAGGCATATGTAGCAAATGTAGAATTCAGATTGAAAGTATAGTTTTTCGTCAGTTTTAAGCGTAGACGCAAAGTAAGATCACTCCACGGTCTCTTCTCAGCAGCCATATTATAAGAAATATAACCTCCTAATTCATCGATCAGACTTATCTTTTTAATAGAGTCATTCCGGTCTTTAAACTTCATCTCTATATTGTTCGACAAATCAAAAGTCACTGTCCCCTGTTTCTCACGTGGTGCCGTACCGAACTGCTGACTGGTATAAGGAGAAAAATACGACATATTTCCATTGGCATCTTCATGTTCCTGCCAATACTTCCCAAACCCCGGTGCACCGCTCACACTTACCTGCGGAGTAACAACATGACGAATCTGTATCTCTTTCTTCTTCATAAAAATAGGCTTATACATACCATAAAGTTTGGTACTCAACCCCAAAGAGAAATTATAATTGGACACGCGGTTAAAACCATAAATAGTATCGGTAGCTACCCACTGACGCTTTTCTTCATCGTAATAATTATCAGTCTTGTGAGTATACCAACGTTCTGTATAATTGAATGACGGGGTCAGATTGAAATATTTGAAAAGGGTAAATGTAGCACTTACTGGTATGGTGTGCTGCATAGCATTTTTCCAATCCTTTATCAGATTTGATTTAAACAACCGATCATCTTTAGTTGTGATAGAATTTGTCAAACGACCGGTATATTGGAATGAAATTTTTTCATACCAACGCTCTGCACCTACTGCTTTTTTTCTCTTGAATGGGAAACGACGAGTCAATGAAATATTAAGATCAGGCAATGTCACTGCAATAGAAGAATCTCTCATAGTCTGCGAGATATTAGTAGTCCCCGACAATGTCAGACCAATATCTGGAAATGTACGTGAGTAACTGATACTTGATGTCTTCGTATTTTGAGTCAGCAACTGAGAATTGTATAAGTTACCAATGTTGGTACGCTCATAACTACTAGTTGAAAAATTTACACTCGCCGAGAAAGTAGCATTAGGGTTTGCTTTAGGATCCTGTCGGTGACTCCATACAATCTTAAAGTCTTTTGATACCGAATAGTCCGGCATATTCTTATCTCCCGTCTTTGTCACTTGATAATCGGCCATCAAAGAACCGGAAAACTTATAACGCTTGTTGTAATTCGTCTCCAACCCTAACCTCCACGAACCTTTCGTAAAGATATCACCTGTTAATTTCAAATCCATCAAATCACTGATAGCAAAGTAATATCCTCCATCCGATAGACCAAATCCACGGGCAGAATCATCAAGAACAGTAGGCATAATAAACCCAGAAGAATAACTACTGGAAAAGGGAAAGAAGAAAAAGGGTACAGCCAATGGTAACGGTACATCTTCCACCACCAGATAAGCAGGCCCCGTTACCACATTCTTTTTCGGACGGACTTTAGCTTTTGTTAGTTGAAGATAAAAGTGAGGATGATCATGATGATCACAGGTAGTATACCTACCATTCTGCATAAACAGTTCATCATCAGCGCCTTTCTTTGCATTATTACCGGTTACATATCCTTCACCCTGCTGACTGACAACGTTATTAATATATCCTTTTTTACTCTTAAAGTTGTAACGGATAGCCTCCGTATCATAAGAAGTATCACCGTCTTTAAAAACAGGCTTTCCGGTTTCTACTCCCAGTGAATCTTTCACACCACGAGCATACACCGTACTACTGTCCATATTCATGGTGATAATTTGTGCTCCCAACTCTACCTTCTGATAGTTTACCTTCCCATCTCCATAAAGATGAGCATATCCTCCTTCTTCAAAAACAATGGAATCGTTTGCAGAATAAATCACCGGAGCATCCAGTGGCTGTTTCTTAATGGGTTTAGCAACAACAGAATCTGTTCTGACCGAGTCAGTCGTCAAAGAATCTGCATTCAGAGCTGCCGGAGGGTTAAATGTCTCTACACCTCCTTCTACTCCCCTGTTTCGGCGACGTTGAGACATGGCCTCATCAGGAAGCACCAGTAAGACAAACAGTAGTATAAATGATATTAATGTATTTGCTTTCAATGGCGTCATTAACTAATAGTTTACGCTTGAAGGGGCAAAAGTACACAATCTTCATCAATTATACATCGGAATCTCTCTTTTTAATTATTTTTTAGTGCTACAAGAATAGCTCACACCAGCGATTGAAACGGCTCAATCCCTCCTCTCCATACTTCGCAATGCTTTTCCGGGCACCTTCTACCGTTTTTTCTCTGTCAAGATGGGTCTTTGAGTAGAATTTATCCGCAAAACATATTACCTGTTCTTCCATACTCACAGGAAGCATTTCGCGATGAGGAATCGGAAGCTGCTGACGAAGAATTTCCTTCAATGAAAGCCCGGCACCCGTATGTCTTTCACATACCAAAGCATGCAACGGAAAACCTTCTTTACGCATTAAATCCGCTCCCAGATAGCCATGGCAGATGTAAGGTTCTGTACCAAAACAATAAATAGGAGCAGCATCCGTCAGAAAGATACCAAGATCATGAAGCATGCCTGCTTCATAAAGAAATGTTTCATCAAGATTTAACTCCGGATGCCGCGCAGCTATCCACAGTGCTTTGTCGGCCACCGACTGGCTGTGTACTAATAAAATATGTTTCAATTCATTATCCTGCGGATAGTATTTATCAATTATATCAATCGGATTCATAACTTCACCTATTATAACTTGTAATAATCAATACAAATAGATATTTTTGTGCAATATTACTAAAAAATACCGAGATGCACCGAAAAATAATCTTCATTCTCACCAGCCTGTTTATCGGCATTAGCACCCTCTTTGCAGAAGGCACTCTCGTTACCGGAGCAGAACGTACCGAAGAATACCTGCCACTGCTGAAAGGGAAACGGGTAGGAATGGTAGTTAACCACACCTCCATTGTTGGTGAAGAACAAACCTGCCTGCTCGATACCCTTTTACAACTAAACATTAATGTAGTGAAAGTGTTCGCCCCGGAACACGGCTTCCGTGGCAATGCTGACGCAGGTGAAACGATAAAAGACGGAAAAGACAGTCGGACAGGAACTCCCCTCATCTCACTCTATGGGAATAATAAAAAGCCTACCATGCAACAATTGCAGGATATAGATATTATTATATTCGACATACAAGATGTAGGAGCACGATTCTATACCTATATCAGTACAATGTTTTATGTAATGGAGGCTTGCGCTGAGAATGGGAAAGAGATGATTGTACTTGATCGGCCCAATCCTTGCGACTATATAGATGGCCCCATTCTTCGTCCTGCTTTCCGTAGTTTTGTAGGTATATTGCCTATCCCTATACTCCACGGTTGTACCATTGGCGAACTGGCTCTCATGATAAATGGTGAAGGGTGGATAAATAAAACCCCGGACGCTTGCCGGTTGACAGTCATTCCCATGACGGGCTGGGAACACGGCCAACCTTATTCTCTTCCCATTAAGCCCTCGCCTAATCTGCCCAATGATCAGGCTATACGGTTATACGCTTCTCTCTGTCCGTTTGAAGCAACCCGTATCAGTGTGGGGCGGGGTACAACCTTCCCATTTCAGGTGCTCGGTGCACCGGATAAAAAGTATGGTGACTTTACATTCACTCCGCATTCACTACCCGGTTTTGACAAGAATCCCATGCACAAAGACCAACTGTGTTATGGAGAAGATTTAAGAAGAGTTGCCAATATAGATGGATTCACTCTACGTTACTTCCTGCGCTTTTACTGGAAATCAAATGCCGGGGGCGCATTCTTCGACCGGGCACGCTGGTTCGATCTTCTAATGGGTACAGATACTGTACGTAAAGAGATTTTAGCAGGAAAAAGTGAAACAGAAATACGGGCAGGATGGAAGACGGAACTGCAAAAGTACAAAGAAATGCGGGAAAAGTATCTACTATATTGATTCGGAACACGAATGTTTCATCTTGTTTCAATCCTTTGAGAAAATATTCTCAACGCATTGAAACTAAATTCTCACCGTATTGAGAAATCTTTCTCAATAGGTTGAAACAAAATTCTCAACTTAATGAAACAAAGCGAAACCTTAAAGGACAGCATATACTCCCTCCCATCAAACAATTAATAAACAACAATTATAGACACATAGCAATATGGAAACAATTCAAATACAATACTATCAATCCATATGCGGGAAGTTAATACTTAGATCTTTTGAAGAGAAGCTCTGCATGTGCGATTGGATGAATGAGGAACGTAGAGCAGTAATTGACAAACGACTACAGAACACACTACATGCTAAATATGAAATAGGAAATTCTGAAATAATAACGGAAGCAATGGCGCAATTAGATGAATATTTCTCTCGAAAAAGAACTGCATTTGATATTCCATTAGCCTTTATCGGAACAGACTTTCAAAAAGCCGTATGGAATGAATTACTTAATATTCCTTACGGAACAACCATATCTTACGCAAAACTATCGCAAAGATTAAACAATCCTAAGGCCATCCGTGCAGTAGCAGCAGCCAATGGTGCAAATCCCATTTCCATATTTGTCCCTTGCCACCGTGTTATTGGCAGCAATCACAAATTAACCGGATATGGTGGTGGGCTCGCAGCCAAAAAGATATTATTAGAATTAGAAGCAGGCATAAAATACCTACTGTAAGAATCACTATCCATTGCCCATGTAGACAATATCGCAATGCTTTCAGGTAGATTTCGTATAATACTTTTTCTCACATCAGCCCAAGCGGACTCTCTAACATTAAAATGTTTTGTCTGCAACAAATGCTGCTCCAGGATACACCTAAAATTGGTAACGTCATTTATTAAATGATAAAACGTATATCTGCTTTTCCGAATTATCATTAAAGGCTTCTTCTTCAAAACTTCCAAACTTGTGAAGAACATTAAATCCAGCGCATTCCAGATATAAATCTAATTCTTGAGGAAAAAACAATCTCATATCCATATTTTGGATTGAATGAAACTCACCATTTATAAAATAATGCCATTCGATACGATTTATTTGGGTTGCGCTTTCATAATGCATTATTTGTTTTATCAATACTTTTCTTCCATCGCTGGTTGTGTATTCAGCAACTACTTTTTGTTCTTTTTCGCCTTCAACAATATATTGAATATTAGGGTTAAAGCAATCAAGCAAAAATAAACCCCCTTCTTTGAGATGACTCTCAACCCTCTTTAACGCCTTAAATAAATCTTCATTTCTATATAAATGATGGATTGAATTGAATGGGATAAAAATAAAATCAAATTTTTCCTGCAAGTTTAATGTTCTAATATCTGCTTCAATGAAATTAATCTCTAATCCTGCTTCAGAAGCTTTTGCCTTTGCCTGTTCAAGCATGGATGAAGTGTAATCAACCCCACAAATATTGTATCCATCCTTTGCTATCGGAAGCGTAAGTCTGCCTGTGCCACAGCAGAGTTCAAGTATCCTCCTATCATCCTTATTTTCCGGCAACCACTTTTTGTAAAATTGCAAATCAGACAGGAAGGTGTTTAATCCATCATAAATATTTGCGTCATAAATCAAATCACCTACCTTATAATCTGCATTCATCTTGTCTCCCATATTATAAACAATTAACTATCAAAAATTTACACTTACTATTCAATCTCTTTCTTTCTCTTTTTCCACAACTGATAGCTATTGATAATGTTCTGCCACAAAACATAACTTCCCGGAGCAACGGAAGAAAGAGGGTTCAAATATGTGTGAGCCATCCAAATAGCTAAAATGGTATTCTTTTGCCCCAACGCCTGACCGCCACTAATGCGATCATTATACAAACTACCGAGTGTTTTTCCAAAAAAGAATTGCAGACAGCAAACTACCAAAGCTGCGAGAGCAATCATGATTTCAGTTATCCCATCTGCCGGATCATTAATTAAAGAAGAGAGAGTCTGTGCAGTAACAATAGCAAGAGATACAGCCCAAAGATAGAATGCCAGTTCATGATAATTCAACAACGTACGGTGTACGCGAGGTACAAAACGTTGTAAAAACCATGCAACTAAAAAAGGACAAATCAATAAAGGAAAAACTTTACTCAATATCAACAAAAACGAATCAAAAAAACTAATATCAGCATGCGCCTCAATCAATGGAAACAAAACCGGAACAGCAATAGCAGTACCAATATTACCAATCAATGTATAAGTAGTCAAACTGGCAGCACTCCCACCCAATTTGGAAGTAATAACAGCAGCCGCAGTAGCTGTAGGGCAAATAACACAAACCATTGCTCCTTCTGCTACAATTTTATTAAAACGGAAAAAGAGTAAATAAACAGCAATAGCCCCAAAAATCTGAATCAAAAGTAACCATAAATGTAGAGGCTTCGGCTTTAAATCACGAGGAGACACCTTACAAAAAGTGAGTAGTAACATGGTAAAAATAAGTACCGGAGTCAAGAAAGAAAGAGTGATAAATAATGGATAACCAATGGCCCCCACCAACATGGCAATGGGCAACGTCCAATTCTTCAGGAACTTAAGCATCGCTATATCATTTATAATTTCAAAACACAAAGTAACAACGAATCATGGAAATAAACCCATGAAATATGGAAAAAAATACAAAACTTAATAGTGAATAGTAAGTTTTCAGCAAAATTCTGCTACATTTGCATCGTCATTCCAATAAAATGAGACGTCATAGATACTACATATTATATACATTCATTTGCCTTTGGCTACTTAGCTCCCCGCTTTGTATCAGTAATTCATGGGCAAAAGACTTTGTTGTCGTAATTGACGCCGGGCATGGCGGGCATGATCCTGGAGCCGTAGGTAAGATTTCTAAAGAAAAGAATATCAACCTGAACGTTGCATTAAAACTGGGAAACATGATCAAAAAGAACTGTGATGACGTGAAAGTAATCTTTACCCGCACTAAAGATGTATTTATCCCACTGAATCGTCGTGCAGAAATAGCTAATAATGCCAAAGCCGACCTGTTTATTTCCATACATACCAATGCATTAGCCAATAATCGCACCGCTAAAGGCGCATCAACCTGGACGCTCGGTCTTGCCAAATCGGACGCTAACCTCGCTGTTGCACAACGTGAGAATTCAGTAATCCTTTACGAAAGTGATTATAAAACCCGTTATGCCGGCTTTAACCCCAACTCGGCTGAGTCGTATATCATCTTTGAATTTATGCAGGATAAATATATGGAGCAAAGTGTACATTTGGCTTCCCTGATACAAAAACAATTCCGCCATACCTGCAAGCGTGTAGATCGCGGAGTACACCAAGCCGGATTTCTTGTACTAAAAGCAAGCGCTATGCCAAGTATTCTGGTAGAACTGGGTTTTATTTCAACTCCTGAAGAAGAGCGCTATCTCAACTCCGAAGAAGGAACCGGTACATTAGCTAAAGGAATCTATCGTGCTTTTCTTACTTATAAAAAAGAACATGAGATTCGTCTGACAGGTGTCAGCCGTACCATCATCCCTGATGATGAAGAGATGTCTGAGAACGAACTGGCAGCCCAACAGCCTAAAGAAGAAAAACCAGACAGTGCACCAGACCAAACGGAGTTGGTAGCACAAGCCAAACCACAGCAACGTCCTATCACAGTAGAAAGTGCAACAAATAGTGGAGAAATAACGTTTAAAATACAGATACTAACTTCGTCAAGTCCGCTGACCAAAAACGATAAACGTTTAAAGGGATTGAAAGACGTAGATTATTATAAAGAAAAAGGATTGTATAAGTACACTTATGGAGCCTCAACCGATTATAATAAAGTATTAAGAAATAAACGTGCTATTACAGATAAGTTTAAGGATGCTTTTATTATAGCTTTCCGGGATGGAGAAAAAATGAATATTAACGCAGCAATTGCAGAGTTTAAAAAGAAACGAAATAAATAGAGAACAGAAATGAAATACATTACAAAAGAAGTCAGAATAGGAATAGCGGGAATCATTGCCCTGTGTATACTCGTTTACGGTATCAACTATCTGAAGGGAATCAATATGTTCAAACCTTCAAGTTATTTCTATGTAAAATTTCAGAATGTAAACGGATTGGCTAAATCAAGCCCCGTTTTCGCTGATGGAGTACGCGTCGGTATTGTACGTGACATTTATTATGATTATAACCAAGCTGAAAATGTAATAGTAGAAGTAGAATTGGATACAGAGCTCCGCATCCCTAAAGGAAGTTCTGCCGAATTGGTATCCGAATTGATGGGAGGAGTAAGAATGAATATCCTTCTGGCAAACAATCCCCGGGAAAAATATGCAGTAGGAGACACTATTCCAGGTAAATTGAACAACGGTATGATGGAAAGCGTAGCTGCACTCATGCCGCAGATAGAACAAATGTTGCCGAAACTGGATTCCATTATGATCTCTTTAAATAACATTCTGAATAATCAGAGCATTCCCGCTACACTACACTCTGTAGAAAAGACTGCTGCTAATCTTGAAGTAGCAAGTGGACAACTAAAGGTATTAATGGGACGTGATATTCCACAGCTAACAGGTAAACTAAATACAATCGGAGATAACTTTATTACTATTAGTGGAAACCTGAAGGAAATTGATTATGCTGCTACGTTCAAAGAAATTGAACAAACACTGGCCAACGTAAAAATGGTTACAGAAAAGCTAAACAGCAAAGACAATACAGTAGGATTGTTACTAAACGATCCACAATTTTATAACAATCTGAATGCAACAACTGCTAATGCTGCAAGCCTACTTGAGGACTTAAAAGAACACCCCAAACGGTATGTGCACTTCTCTTTATTCGGAAAGAAAGATAAGTAAGAAATTAGCGTTATATAGATTTTATCTAAATAGCGTCGTATTCAATTACAAGTCTTAAAAGCTTTGAAAAGTGCATAGACAGACTGAAAGAAATAAAATATAGAAATGCTTATTTAAATATCTTACTCCTTTGATAATACTATAACACTCTCACAGACAGAATATTATAAAAAAGCAATAGTACCAACAATGGGACTATTTTATCGAAGGATCATAAGTATCTGAAAGTAAAGGCATTATTCTTTCAGTGAGAAATACAAGAAAAAATAGATTTGTTTTTCTCAAATAAGATTCCCAATTTTGCAAACGTAGAAGTTTTGCTTAATTAATAAATGTATTATAGCCATTATGAGTGAATCCAATCATGTCGGGCTGTGGAACCGCTGTCTTGAAATAATTAGAGACAATGTTCCCGAATCGACATATAAAACTTGGTTTGTTCCCATCGTACCATTAAAATATGAGGACAAAACGTTAATCGTACAAGTACCCAGCCAGTTCTTCTATGAATTTCTGGAAGATAAATTTGTGGACTTGTTACGAAAGACTTTATATAAAGTCATAGGCGAAGGAACCAAGTTAATGTATAATGTAATGGTAGACCGGACTTCAATACCGAATAAAACGGTAAATCTTGAAGCCAGCAACCGCTCTATAGCCGTGCCACAAACAAGTGTAATTCGTGGTAGTGGCAATAAAGCACCGAACCTATTACATGCTCCGGCACCACAAGATCTGGACCCACATTTAAACCCCAACTATAATTTCGAAAACTTCATTGAAGGATACAGTAACAAACTGTCGAGAAGTGTTGCTGAAGCCGTAGCTCAAAATCCAGCTGGTACTGCCTTCAACCCCTTGTTCTTACATGGTGCATCAGGGGTAGGAAAAACTCACCTAGCCAATGCCATCGGAACAAGAATAAAAGAACTGTATCCTGGGAAAAGAGTATTGTATGTATCAGCACATCTTTTTCAGGTACAATATACCGACTCTGTTCGTAATAATACTACAAACGATTTCATCAACTTCTACCAGACAATCGACGTACTGATTATTGACGATATTCAAGAATTTGCAGGCGTTACCAAAACGCAGAATACTTTCTTTCATATTTTTAATCACCTGCACCAAAACGGCAAGCAATTGATTCTTACTTCCGACCGGGCACCCGTATTATTACAAGGAATGGAAGAACGCCTTCTTACCCGTTTTAAATGGGGAATGGTGGCTGAACTTGAAAAGCCAACAGTAGAATTACGTAAAAATATTCTGCGTAATAAAATTCATCGTGATGGTTTACAGTTCCCTCCTGAAGTTATTGAATATATTGCAGAGAATGTTAATGAGAGCGTACGCGACCTTGAAGGTATCGTTATTGCTATCATGGCGCGTTCTACTATCTTCAATAAAGAAATAGATCTCGATCTGGCGCAACACATTGTACGTGGCGTTGTTCGTAATGAGGCTAAAAGCATTGGTATTGATGATATCATCAATGTGGTATGCAAACATTTTGGATTAGATACTACTGCCATCCATACTAAATCACGAAAAAGAGAAGTGGTACAAGCTCGTCAGGTAGCAATGTATCTAGCCAAAACACATACAGATTTCTCTACTTCAAAGATTGGCAAGTTTATTGGCAATAAAGATCATGCAACCGTACTCCATGCCTGTAAAACCGTAAAAGGACAGTGCGAAGTGGACAAAAGCTTCCGTTCTGATCTGGAGAATATAGAAGCATTACTAAAAAAGAAAGGAAATTAGATAAAAAGAGAGAGACAGTATCAATTATAAGTATTGTCTCTCTTTTTTATTGCCTACATAAATCCTTGTTGTTTCAATACCTTCAACAGATTCTCAGACATAAACTCATTATCCTTTTTTGTATAACGGACATCTGTAAACACCTGAGCCAACGTTTCTTTCCGGTTTTCTTCTACAAATTGTTTACTTTCAGGCAACGACTCCTTGTAAGCATACAGTTTATCAATATCCTTCTCCGTATAATCATGATAATATTCCTCATGAATAGCAGCCTCTAAAGGCAACCGGTCTACTTGAGCAGGAATACCATCGGGATAACCTACCGTCACTGTAGTAATCGGGAAAACAAGTTCCGGAAGCTTCAAGGTATCAATAATCATTTGTGGATTATAGGTAGTAGTACCCAAATAGCAAATACCCAATCTTGCTTCTTCTGCCAATGTGCAGAAAGTTTGTGCTACTAGCAATGTATCCATCGCCGCATTCATAAATGACATCAAGTTATTATATCCCGGTATTGCTTTACGCTGTTCGCACCATTTTGTAAAACGGCGAAAATCTGCGCAAAATGTAAGTACTACCGGTGCTCCTTTCACCATTGGTTGATTAAAGTGTGCAGGAGAGAGTTTTTCTTTTATTTCGCTGTCACGTGTGATAACAACGCTATATAACTGCATTCCTCCCATAGTAGAAGCGCGAAAAGAAGCTTCAAGCAAATCATTTAACAAATCAGATGAAATATCTTTTTGTAAGTACTTTCTGATTGTTCTTCTGTTCTTAACGGTCTCAATCATATCTTTTTTCCTGCAAAGATATAAAAAGAATTTTTATTTTGCTATTTACACTAAATAGATTAATTTTCTTTTTGGAAAACTTCAAGCATCGAACAAAACAATCATTTTATTGTTTATCAATAGCTTACCATTTAGAAATGGAAAACTTGCAGCCAGTCAGCAATTTATCTCATTTTTATTTTGATATACCAAAAAACATTCATAGCTTTGCAGCACGTTTGTTAATGATAAGTAAGCTTCTACACATTTTCTTATTTATTAAAGTAATCTAAGACACATACCAACGTGGAAAAACAAATTTATTCTTACGAAGAATCCTTTAAAGAATCTTTACATTATTTCAAAGGAGACGAACTTGCTGCTAGAGTTTGGGTAAACAAATACGCAGTCAAGGATTCTTTCGGAAATATTTACGAGAAATCTCCGGAAGACATGCATTGGAGAATTGCAAATGAAGTGGCACGTATTGAAGCCAAGTACGCAAATGGGCTTAGTGCAGAAGAGTTATTCAATCTGCTCGACCACTTTAAATACATTGTTCCCCAGGGTAGCCCAATGACAGGTATTGGCAATGACTATCAAGTAGCTTCATTATCCAACTGTTTCGTAATTGGAGTAGATGGTGCAGCCGACTCTTATGGTGCCATCATCAAAATTGACGAAGAGCAAGTACAATTAATGAAAAGACGCGGAGGTGTAGGTCATGATCTTTCACATATCCGTCCTAAAGGCTCTCCGGTAAAAAACTCGGCACTGACTTCCACCGGGTTGGTTCCTTTCATGGAACGTTATTCTAACTCCACCCGCGAAGTGGCACAGGACGGACGTCGGGGCGCATTAATGTTGAGCGTATCTATCAAACATCCGGATTCAGAAGCATTCATTGATGCCAAGATGACGGAAGGAAAAGTAACCGGAGCGAATGTTTCCGTAAGACTGGACGATGCATTCATGCAGGCCGCAGTAGAAGAGCAACCTTACATACAGCAGTATCCGATTGATTCGGCCAATCCAACCACCACTAAAGAAATTGACGCTTCTACCTTATGGAAAAAGATAGTGCACAATGCATGGAAATCTGCAGAGCCGGGTGTATTGTTCTGGGATACAATTATTCGTGAGTCTGTACCCGATTGTTATGCGGACTTAGGATACAAAACCATTTCGACCAATCCGTGCGGCGAAATCCCCTTATGCCCTTATGATTCTTGTCGCTTGTTGGCTATCAACCTTTATTCATATGTAGTTAATCCGTTCAAGCCGGATGCTTACTTCGATTTCGATCTGTTCAAGAAACATGTGGCACTTGCACAGCGTATCATGGATGATATTATCGATCTTGAACTTGAAAAGATTGAGCGTATCATGAAGAAGATAGACGAAGATCCTGAAAATGGTGAAGTAAAACGTACCGAACGCGAACTATGGGAAAAGATCTATAAGAAAAGCGGTCAGGGAAGACGTACCGGTGTAGGTATTACAGCTGAAGGTGACATGCTTGCCGCATTGGGTCTGCGATACGGTACTGAAGAAGCTACGGAATTCTCCGAAGAAGTTCACAAGACTGTGGCTCTTTGCGCTTACCGCTCATCAGTAGAAATGGCTAAAGAGCGTGGTGCTTTTGAAATATACGATACAGAACGCGAAAAGAATAACCCATTCATCAACCGTTTGCGTGAAGCAGATCCGGAACTGTACGAAGAAATGAAAAAGTATGGACGCCGTAACATAGCTTGCCTCACTATTGCTCCAACCGGAACAACAAGTCTGATGACGCAAACAACTTCGGGTATAGAGCCTGTGTTCTTGCCTGTATACAAACGTCGCAGAAAAGTAAATCCGAACGATACCAATGTCCATGTTGACTTTGTAGACGAAACAGGAGATGCTTTTGAAGAATATATCGTATTCCATCATAAGTTTGTGACCTGGATGGAAGCTAACGGATACGACCCAGCTAAACGTTATTCTCAGGAGGAAGTCGACGAACTGGTAAGCAAATCACCCTATAATAAAGCTACTTCTAACGACGTAGACTGGTTAATGAAGGTAAAGATGCAAGGACGTATCCAGAAATGGGTAGACCACTCCATCAGTGTAACGATTAATCTGCCGAACGATGTAGACGAGGATCTCGTAAACCGTTTGTATGTGGAAGCTTGGAAATCGGGCTGTAAAGGTTGTACAGTATACCGTGACGGATCACGTTCAGGAGTATTGATCTCTGCCAAACCAGAAAAGAAAGAGGGTCTGCCTCCCTGCAAACCACCTACTGTAGTCGAAACCCGCCCATCTGTATTGGAAGCCGACGTAGTACGTTTCCAGAATAATAAAGAGAAATGGGTAGCATTGGTAGGTCTGCTCGATGGACACCCTTATGAAATATTCACCGGTCTGCAGGATGATGATGAAGGTATCTTCATTCCGAAGAGTGTCGTTTGCGGACGTATTATTAAGAATGTAGACGAAAACGGAAACAAACGCTATGATTTCCAGTTCGAGAACAAGCGCGGATATAAGATGACAATCGAAGGTCTGTCCGAGAAGTTTAACAAGGAATACTGGAACTATGCAAAACTGATTTCCGGAGTGCTTCGTTACAGAATGCCAATTGAACAGGTTATCAAACTGGTAGGTTCGCTGCAACTGGATAGTGAAAATATCAATACCTGGAAAAACGGTGTGGAACGTGCATTGAAGAAATATATCCAGGATGGTACGGAAGCCAAAGGCAAGAAGTGCCCGAACTGCGGAAACGAAACACTGGTTTATCAGGAAGGATGCCTGATATGTACGACGTGTGGGGCTTCAAGGTGTGGGTAAATTGATATTCTTTCTTTTGCCTTGATGCAAAAGAAAGAACCAAAGAAAAGATCAAGGCTGCATTTACTTCGCTACAAAACTCCGGTAAAAAGCTAAAGGGGCTCGAACTCGCTTCGCTCAGACAATCGCCCCTTTGACGCTTTTTGCCGGAGTTTTGTTTAACGCTACGTAAATGAGGCCGAGGAACCATTCGGCAGGAATGCACTAATATAGTATGAATGAGATTAAATTATGGAGCGATTTATTTGCTATCTGTTACAGAATAAAAGATAAATAGGTTCTAAAGTTCTATATGTAAATAGGATCTCAAAACATAACCCAAATCCCCCCGGTCCTGCCATAACCGCTGCGGCCTCATTTTTTCTCCGTTAAGCGAATGCCCGTAGCGGAGCGTTAAAAAGGGACGATTGTCTGAGCGAAGCGAGTTCGAGCCCCTTTAGCGAAACGAAGGAAGTGAGTAGGAGAAAAAATGCAGCCTTGATCTTTTCTTTTGCATCAAGGCAAAAGAAAAGTACATCCCAACACAAACGTTTGCATAACATTTTAAATTACTTCTAAGAATTCAGATACACAATATATAAAAAGAATGTCTTATACTTGCATAATCAATCGTTCATAATCAAAATCTAATATATATGATAGTATCATTTAATATTGAATATCGTACCAGCTGGGGAGAAGAAGTAAGAGTCACGGGCTCCATCCCCGAATTGGGAGAAGACAATCCCGAATACTCCATTCCCCTTCGCACTGTAGATGGAATTCACTGGACAGCAGAGACTGAAATACAAGTCCCTAATGAAAAATTTGTGAACTATAGTTATCTCATCTGGCAAGACGGAAAAGTGGTCCGCAATGAGTGGAACAGTTTTCCCCGCCGCCTATATCTAACAGATGACAGTAAGAAAAGATACTGCATCAATGACTGTTGGAAGAATCTTCCGGAACAGCAGTACTTCTATAGTTCAGCTTTTACCGAATCATTGCTGGCACATCACAGTAGAGCAGGCGTACCTCAAAGTTACAAAAAAAGCTTAGTGATAAAAGCATATGCTCCACGCATCAACGAAGACTATTGTGTGGCTATCTGCGGCAATCAGAAAGTATTGGGCGATTGGAATCCTGACAAAGCATTGTTAATGAGTGATATCAATTTCCCAGAATGGCAGGCTGAGATGGATGCAAGCAAACTTAAATTCCCGCTGGAATACAAATTCATTCTCTACAATAAAAAGGAGAAACGTGCCGAAACATGGGAAAATAATCCAAATCGCTATATGGCTAACCCGGAATTGAAAGCGAACGAAACGCTTGTCATCTCCGACCGGTACGTCTATTTTAATATCCCCGCATGGAAAGGTGCCGGCGTTGCTGTGCCCGTATTCTCGTTAAAATCAGATAAGAGCTTTGGCGTAGGAGACTTCGGAGACCTGAAACGCATGGTTGACTGGGCTGTAAGTACGAACCAGAAAATAGTACAGATCCTGCCAATTAACGATACGACGATGACTCACACCTGGACGGACTCTTATCCGTACAACAGTATCTCTATCTATGCTTTTCACCCCATGTATGCCGATCTCAAAAAGATGGGTACACTGAAAGACAAAGAAGCAGCTGCCGCCTTTAATCAAAAGCAGAAAGAGCTGAATGCACTTTCTACAATTGACTACGAAGCAGTGAATCAGACAAAGTGGGAATACTTCCGTCTTATCTTCTGCCAGGAAGGTGAAAAGGTGTTAGCTTCCAAGGCATTCAAGAAATTCTTTGAAGCCAACAAAGAGTGGTTGCAACCATACGCTGTATTCAGTTATCTGCGCGATGCTTTCAAAACGCCTAACTTCCGCGAATGGCCCCGCCATAACGTATACAACGCAGAGGAGATAGAAAAGATGTGCCAACCGGGAGCTGTCGATTATCCCTTTATCTCAATCTATTTCTATATCCAATTCAACCTACATCTGCAATTGCTTGAAGCGACTACATATGCCCGCGAAAACGGGGTAGTACTGAAAGGTGACATTCCTATCGGTATCAGCCGTAACAGTGTGGAAGCCTGGACGGAGCCCTACTATTTCAACCTCAACGGTCAAGCCGGTGCCCCACCCGATGACTTCTCTGTAAACGGCCAAAACTGGGGATTCCCAACCTATAACTGGGATGTTATGGAACAAGATGGTTACAGCTGGTGGATGAAACGTTTCCGTAAAATGGCGGAATACTTCGATGCCTACCGTATCGACCACATTTTAGGTTTCTTCCGTATCTGGGAAATACCGATGCATGCCGTTCACGGACTATTAGGACAGTTTGTACCCGCCCTGCCAATGAGCCGGGAAGAGATAGAAAGTTATGGACTTCCTTTCCGTGAAGAATTCCTGAAACCTTATATACACGAATATTTCTTAGGACAAGTGTTCGGACCACACACCGATTATGTAAAACAGACATTTATCGAGCCAACTGATACCTGGGAGGTATACCGTATGCGTGATGAGTTTGACACGCAACGTAAAGTAGAAGCCTTCTTTGCCGGAAAAACAGACGAGGATAGTATATGGATTCGTGACGGACTGTACGCACTGATCAGTGATGTATTGTTTGTCCCCGACCGTCAGGAAGCAGATAAATACCACCCGCGTATCAGCGTACAACACGACTTTATCTACCGTTCGCTGAACGACTGGGAAAAAGCTGCCTTCAACCGTTTGTACGATCAGTATTACTATCATCGCCATAACCAGTTCTGGCAGCAGCAAGCAATGAACAAGTTGCCACAGTTGACACAATCTACCCGTATGTTGGTATGCGGTGAAGATCTCGGCATGATCCCCGACTGCGTCCCTTGGGTAATGAATGACCTGCGTATTCTCAGTCTTGAGATACAGCGCATGCCAAAGAATCCAACTTATGAATTCGGTCATTTGAATGAATATCCGTACCGTTCTGTCTGTACCATCTCAACGCACGACATGTCTACTTTACGTGGCTGGTGGGAAGAAGATTATCAGCAGACACAGCGTTACTACAACACCATGCTTGGTCATTACGGCGCTGCTCCGGCAGTAGCTACTCCGGAATTGTGCGAGGAAGTAGTCCGCAACCACCTGTACAGTAATTCCATCCTCTGTATCCTCTCTTTGCAGGACTGGTTGGCAATAGATGGAAAATGGCGTAATCCAAACGTACAGGAAGAACGTATCAATATACCTGCCAACCCACGGCACTATTGGCGCTATCGCATGCATCTGACGCTGGAACAGCTGATGAAAGCAGAAAGCCTGAACGAGAAAATAAAAGAGTTGATTAAACAGACAGGAAGAAAGCCGGAAAAATAAACTCCTGTCATCTCCTGATTTTCATAAAAAGCGCCTCTCCCTATTAAATCAATCCGGGAGAGGCGTTGTTATTATCAAGATATCCTGTATCTTTGCGGCCATAAAATGAGACAAACACAACAATGGAAGATAACAAAAGCAAACGCATTGACTTTGTAGACCTCACCAAAGGCGTTTGCATCATTCTGGTAGTTATGGCCCACATTGGCGGAGCATTTACCAAGTTTGATGAAGACTCCATGGTATCTTGTTTCCGCATGCCGCTTTATTTCTTCATATCCGGTATCTTCTTTAAATCTTATGAAGGCTTCTCAGGTTTCTTCCTTCGTAAAATCAACAAGCTACTTATCCCATTCACTTTTTTTTATGTCGGAGCTTTTCTGCTAAAGTATGTCGTATGGAAAATAGCCCCCGGTGTATTTCATCTGCCGGTACAATGGAGTGAATTACTTGTTGTGTTTCACAGGCACGATTTAATCAAGTTCAATCCTCCTATCTGGTTTCTGATTGCACTGTTCAATTGTAATATTCTATTCTATTTACTCCATTTCTTACGAGACAGACACCTGAAACTGGTATTTGCCCTCACTCTACTCATCGGAGCAATCGGTTTCTTTATGGGAAAATACCGTTTTGAGCTGCCACTGTATATAGATGTGGCCATGACAGCTCTGCCATTCTACGTTGCAGGTTTCTGGATACGCCGTTACAATTTCTTTCTCTTTCCGCATCGGCTCGACAAGCTGATCCCGCTGTTTATCATTGCCGCACTTGCCATCATGTATTTCGTTGCTTTCACCCCAGGGATGCGTACCAACAGTTATCATGGCAATATCTTCCAGTTCTATATAGCCGCTTTTGCCGGTATCTTTATGATTATGTTGCTGTGCAAGAGGGTGAAGCACATACCTGTAGTCTCTTACTTAGGACGTTATTCGGTAATCACGCTTGGTATTCACGCACCGATACTTCATTTTTCCGGTCAACTCGTATCACGGTATATTCATAACGAATGGGCATTAGCCTTCACACTACTATTCATAACATTGGGCATCTGCATTGCCGTAACGCCTTTCTTCCTGAAAGTAATGCCCCAGGTGGTGGCGCAGAAAGATTTGATAAGAATCAGGTAAGAGTTCTATCCGGTTTGTTGTATCTTTGTAAAAGTATTCATCTTTTCAAGCCTAAATACAGTCATGAATATAAACGCCAGTTATATACATTTAGAGAATATACTCTTCTTTGCCCATCACGGAGTAGCTACACAAGAAACGATTGTGGGGAATGAGTTTTATATCAATCTGAGATTAAAAGTCGACTTCGCACACGCCATTACGACAGATGCAGTAGAGGATACTGTGAGTTATGCCGACGTATATACCCTATTGAAAGAAGAAATGGGAATCCCCTCCAAGCTGTTGGAACATGTATGCGGACGTATTGCAGAAAGATTATTCCGGGATTTTCCTGCCATTGAAGAAGTAGAAATAAAGTTGTCCAAACGGAATCCACCCATGGGAGCAGATATTGATGCGGCAGGTGTGGAGATGTTTTGCACCAGAGCATGAGAGATAATGAGGAAGAATTTCACCCCATCATTGAGTACTTTTCCCCGGCTCCGGGGAGGAATATCCTCGGCTCCGGGGAGGAGTGTCCTCGGCTCCGGGGAGGAAGCTGTTCCCCGGAGCCGGGAATGTCAGTCAAAAATCAATTGAATTCAGCACGGGGATAACGCAGAAGGGAACCCATTTTTGAGTCCCCCATCGCCTGCCGAACCTCCCCGTGCGGGAAGCACTATTTCTTTTTCTTTCGTTTCTTTACTGATTCTACGGCTTCGGTCACTACCGGTTTGTTTTCAAACCGCTTCGTATAGCCGGAATAATCGGGATGAGTCCGTTCATAATCGGGATCCATAAACAGAGGACTTGATATGATATGATCAGCTGTAGAACGGTTGCAGCAGAATACAATGTTCTCCACACCGGCCAGACGGGTCAATGCTTTCACATCCGTGTCGTGTGGTTGCAGCGTCATCGGATCGGTAAAGAAGAACAGATAATCGATCTCTCCGTCCACAATACGCGAACCCATCTGCTGGTCACCTCCCAGCGGACCGGATTTCAGAATCGTAAAATCCCATTCAACATCGGGATGTTTCTCTTTCAATGCTTCAAGAATCAGCGTACCGGTCGTTCCCGTACAATAGAACTTATGTCCCATCAACAGTTCTGAATTCCAGAGCACCCATTCAATCAGATCTCTTTTCATGGCATCATGTGCCACAAGACCTATTTTCCTTACTAACTTTTTTTCCATTTGCGTTATCCTTTAAAGTCAGACAATTGGGAGAAACGTTTCCGTCCCTTCACATAAAACTGCCACAAGATACTGCTTTTTATTCGTTCGGGAATAGAATCGACATAAGTTTTTCTCAGATTTTCTTCACGGGCTTTCAAGAAATAAGAACGAAGCCGTTTATATTCACTCCGTGCATGAAACACTGCCTTTACATTATCCAACTGCCCTTTCAGTAAGTATTGAAGGGCGGCTAGATAGTCGAGAAAAGCCCGTACGCGCATCACCTTATTCAACTCCTGTGGAGGAAGATTTTTATAAAGCATGACAAGATTATTACGAAAATTGAGATAAGTCTTCCGCGGGCTCTCTTTTTTCAGCGTTGCCGCCCCCACATGATAGACAACACTTTGAGGGATACAAACAATACTCTTCCCGCGTGAGCGAAGCCGCCAGCAAAGATCTATCTCTTCCATATGGGCAAAAAAGCGGGCATCGAGTCCACCTGCATCCATATAATCCGCCCGGCGGATAAACAAAGCTGCTCCCGTAGCCCAAAATACCGGAGTAATCGTATCATACTGTCCCCGGTCCTCTTCCACTTCATTCATCACACGTCCCCGGCAAAAAGGATAGCCGTAACGGTCTATGTATCCACCGGCTGCACCGGCATATTCAAACATCTGCTTCTGTCGCCAACTACGTATTTTGGGCTGGCAGGCAGCTACTTCAGGATGAGCATCCATATAGCTGACAAGTGGTTCGAGCCAATTCTCCGTTACTTCTACATCCGAATTAAGCAGAACCACATATTCCGCATCCACCTTTTGTAAAGCAAGATTGTATCCTTCTGCAAAGCCGTGATTCTCTTCCAACAAGATCAAACGAGCCATTGGGAAATCATCCCGAAGCATGGCGACCGAAGAATCCGTAGAGCCATTATCGGCCACACAAACCTCTACATCATCCCTATCGGAATGGCAAAGCACCGACGGAAGAAAAGAGCGGAGCATGTCACAACCGTTCCAGTTTAATATAACAACAGATATCTTTTTCATAGTCTTTATAGAATAGTGCCTTTCAACGCTGTACCATCTTCATTAAGCTCTCCCAACAACACATCGACCATTTTATTATCCAACGAAGGATCATTTTCCACTTCTACCCGGATATAATTGGCCGTAAAACCATGCATCGGCATGCCCGCCTTGGTCTTTTCCATAAGTACAGGCATTGTCTGCCCGATGTGACGGACATAAAAAGCCTGCGTTTTTTCGTCCGAAAGAGTTAGCAATCTTTGGCTACGCTTATGTTTTTCTTCGGGAGCCACCACATGATCTATCTTCAAAGCCTGTGTACCGGGACGTTCCGAATAACTGAATACATGCAGCTGGGTCACGTCCAATCCGGCAATAAAGCGGTAGGCATCTTCAAAATATTCATCCGTTTCACCACGTGTACCCACAATTACATCTACTCCAATAAAGGCATCGGGCATCACTTCCTTGATCTTCTTTATTTTGGAAGCAAACAAAGCCGTGTCATAACGCCGCCGCATTAACTTCAGTACATCATCCGATCCGGACTGTAAGGGTATATGGAAATGTGGCATGAATCTGCGGGAATGGGATACGAACTCAATAATTTCATCCGTCAGCAAATTGGGTTCTATGGAAGAAATCCGATAACGCTCAATGCCTTCCACTTCATCCAGTGCTTTCACCAGATCAAAAAAAGTCTCTCCGGTAGTCTTACCAAAATCACCAATATTCACACCTGTAAGTACAATCTCTTTTCCACCTTCGGCAACAGCCTGACGGGCTTGTTCTACCATAGAAGCAACCGTTCCGTTCCGGCTCCGCCCACGGGCAAAGGGAATCGTACAATAAGAACAGAAATAATCACAGCCATCCTGTACCTTCAAGAAAAAGCGGGTACGATCTCCGCGTGAGCATGAAGGTGCAAACGAACGAATATCTTTTGCAGCCGTTGTATGCGCTTCTCCGGCTTCATGCTTTTGCAAATCGCCCAAATACTGAAGCAGGTCCTTCTTTTGCTCAGCACCTAACACAACATCAACTCCCTCAATCTTCGCCACATCGCCCGGTTTAAGCTGCGCATAACATCCCGTCACCACAACAAAAGCTCCCGGATGCTGTTTCACCAACCGATGAATAGCCTGCCGGCATTTCTTATCAGCCATCTCTGTTACCGAACATGTATTAACCACACAAATATCCGCACGCTCGCCTTTACGCACCGTACGCACACCTGCTTCACGCAGGATTTTACCAATAGTCGAAGTCTCTGAGAAGTTCAATTTACAGCCTAAAGTATAGTAAACAGCTGTCTTATCCTGAAATACAGTGGTATCTATCATAATTTTAACAAACGCATATTGGATGCAAAGTTACACAATCTATGAGAATTAAGTATTAAAAATTAGGAATTAACAACTAAAGGATTCAACCCTTCATAGACTTTAATTACTATTTTTTGATTCCTAATTAAATTATTATTCCTATTTTTGCACAATTCACTAAAAAACGTGCAATGATAAAAGAGAATTTTATTAAGCTATACGAGAATAGCTTTCAAGAAAACTGGGACCTGCCTTGTTATACCGACTATGACGAGGACTCTGGTTACACATACGGGCAAGTGGCCGAAGAGATAGCCCGCCTTCATCTATTATTCAGACATTGTAGCCTCCGACGTGGTGACAAAATAGCCGTTATCGGAAAAAATAATGCCCGATGGTGCATCGCTTATATGGCAACAATCACCTATGGCGCCATCATCGTGCCGATTCTTCAGGACTTCAACCCGAACGACGTACATCATATTGTGAACCATTCGGAATCTGTTTTTCTCTTTACCAGCGATACCATTTGGGACAATCTCGAAGAAGAAAAACTGACCGGACTCCGCGGTGTATTCTCGCTTACTGACTTCCGTTGTCTGTATCAGCGTGACGGTGAAACGATACAGAAATTCGTCAAACATCTGGACAATGAAATGCACCGTGCATACCCCAAAGGATTCCACCGGGAAGATGTGCAATATACCACGCTTTCCAACGATAAAGTCATGTTGCTGAACTATACCTCCGGTACCACAGGTTTCAGTAAAGGTGTCATGCTGACAGGAAACAATCTTGCAGGAAATGTCACCTTCGGAATCCGCACCGAACTACTGAAAAAAGGAGATAAAGTACTCTCCTTCCTTCCGTTAGCACATGCTTATGGCTGTGCGTTCGATTTTCTGACGGCTACGGCTGTAGGTACGCACGTCACCCTGCTCGGCAAAACCCCTTCTCCGAAGATCATAATGAAAGCATTCGAGGAAGTAAAACCCAATCTGATAATCACTGTTCCGCTCGTTATCGAAAAGATATACAAAAACACGATCCAGCCTCTTATTAATAAAAAAGGTATGAAATGGGCATTAAGTATCCCCTTACTTGATAGCCAGATTTATGGTCAGATTCGCAAAAAGCTGATCGATGCATTAGGAGGACGTTTCAAAGAAATTATCATTGGCGGAGCTGCTATGAACCCGGAAGTAGAAGAATTCTTTCACAAGATCAAATTCCCATTTACTATTGGTTACGGAATGACAGAATGCGGTCCGCTCATCAGTTATGCCCCATGGAATGAATTTATCCCTACCTCTTCCGGTAAGATACTTGACATTATGGAAGCACGCATTTACAAAGAAAATCCCGAAGCTGAAACAGGAGAAATCCAAGTACGGGGTGAGAATGTTATGACCGGTTATTACAAAAATCCGGATGCTACCAAGGAAGTATTCACCGAAGACGGCTGGCTGCGCACAGGTGACTTGGGAACATGGATGCCAATGGCAATATCTTCATTCGCGGACGATTGAAAACGATGATTTTAAGTTCGAGCGGACAAAATATATTCCCGGAGGAAATCGAAGCCAAACTAAATAACCTGCCTTTCATTCTCGAAAGTCTTGTTATTGAAAGAAATAAGAAGTTGGTAGCCCTTGTATATGCAGATTACGAGTCTTTAGATTCATTAGGCCTCAATCAACCGGACAATTTAAAAACCATCATGGATGAAAATCTAAAGAATCTGAATGCAACTGTAGCCAACTATGAGAAGATAAGTCAAATACAACTCTACCCAACAGAATTTGAAAAAACACCTAAGAGAAGTATTAAACGCTATCTATATAATAGTATAGCAGTGAATTAGGTATGTTTTAAAACATGTTGTGAGACAAATAGAAAGTATACTTCAAAAAAAAATATAAAAAAAGTTGGCTTTTCGAGAACAACGTATTCTAAAAGTACATATCTTTGCAGCGTTTTAATAAGCAATTGATTGTATTACAGATTTTAAAAGCAAAGAAAATGAAAAAATTAGTTTTAGTATTCGCAGCTATCGCAGCAGTATCATTCGCATCTTGTGGAAACAAAGCAGCTGAAGCAGCAAAAGCAGAAGCAGATTCTATCCGTATCGCTGACTCAATCGCAGCAGTAGAAGCAGCAGCAGCTGAAGCAGCAGCGGCAATGGATACAGTAACTGTTGATAGCGTAACAGTAACAGAAACTGTAGTAGCTGAATAATTTTAGCTCTGAGAGAATTGAAAGTCTGGCGTGTAAAACACGAACAGACTTTTTTTGTACCTTATACTTCCATCTGACACTTAAAAAACACATTCAACAAACACTCAATCAAATGCGCAACCCCATATTAAGCATTCCATATTAACACCATTAACAATTCCCCAAGATATAGAAACTCTTCATTATAAGAAAACGTACTTTTCATACTTAAAAGTACGTTTTTTGGGTACACAAAAGTACCTATTTAATACCCTATTAAATACTATTCTTTATATCGGATACATTAGATTGTTTTCAAATTGAATATCAAGCAATTACAGACAAACAACACTTTTCTTCCACCCCATCCTGCAAATCTTTAAAAGAGATAGTTGCTTTTTAAGCAAACATCCCCCCTGACCTTGGCACATAAAAAAAGCCTAATCTCTTTCGAGATCAGGCTTTTCTATATTTAGTAAGTTCTAAATCTTATTCAGCAACTACTTCAAAAGGAATTTCTACAGAAACTTCCTTATGCAATTTTACGATAGCTTTATAAGAACCAACTTCTTTTACTGCGTCTTTTACAACGATTGTCTTTCTGTCAATTTCATGACCCAATTTAGCCAACGCTTCAGCAATCTGAATGTTACTTACAGAACCGAAAATAGTTCCTGTAGAGCTAACCTTAGTTGCAATAGTCAAAGAAACACCTTCCAATTTAGCAGCCATTGCTTCAGCATCTTTCTTGATTTTCTCAAGTTTGTGAGCACGCTGTTTCAGGTCTTCAGCCAACATTTTCTTTGCGGAAGGAGAAGCGATGATAGCTTTTCCAGTCGGGATCAAATAATTACGACCATAACCAGACTTAACAGTTACGATGTCATTCTTATAACCCAAGTTTACTACGTCTTCTTTCAATATAATTTCCATACTTTTCCTCCTTCTTATTTCATCATGTCAGTTACATAAGGCAACAATGCCAAGTGACGTGCTCTCTTCACAGCCTGCGCAATACGACGTTGGAACTTCAAAGAAGTACCTGTGATACGGCGCGGAAGGATTTTACCCTGTTCATTCAAGAATTTCTTCAAGAATTCAGGATCTTTGTAGTCGATATAACGAATACCACTCTTTTTGAAACGGCAGTATTTTTTCTTCTTAACGTCTACTGAAGGCGGAGTCAAATATCTGATTTCTGATTGAACTTGTTGTGCCATGATTAATCCTCCTTTTTGCTTGATTTAACACTTCTTCTTTTTGCAGCATATTCTGCAGCGTACTTATCCATCTTGAAAGTCAAGAAACGGATAACACGTTCGTCACGACGGAAGTTCAACTCCAACTTGTCGATAACAGTCGGGTCTGCGTTGAACTCGATTAACTGATAGAAACCTGTAGACTTCTTCTGAATAGGATAAGCCAATTTCTTCAGTCCCCAGTTCTCTTCATTGATAATCTCAGCACCCTCAGCCTGAAGGATACCTTTGAATTTTTCTACGCTTCCTTCATCTGAACATCAGATAAAACGGGAGTTAAAATGAAAACGGTTTCGTATTGATTCATACTCGTTTAATTAAATAAATAAATTATTTGATTTAAAAATGCGGGTGCAAAGTTAGGCATTTTATTGTGAACTACAAACATTTAATCTTTTTTTGTATCACAAGATAGGAATTTACACAGAAGAGCTATACCTTTGCAAAGTTGTTGAAACAATAATTTCATGATAGAACAATTTAACTTTGACATCCGGCTTATTTTTGCCATTCTCAATGGTAAGGTTTCCGCGGCTATAAACCGGAAACTGTATCGTAACTTCCGTCAGGGCGGTTTGGAAATCAGTCCCGAACAGTGGACCGTGCTCATTTTTCTTTGGGAAAAAGACGGAGTTACACAACAAGAGTTGTGTAATGCAACTTTTAAAGATAAACCCAGTATGACCCGATTGATAGATAATATGGAACGCCAACATTTGGTTGTCCGCATTTCAGACAAAAAAGACCGCCGTACCAATCTCATCCACTTAACCAAAACCGGTAAGGAGTTGGAGGAAAAAGCACGTATTATAGCTAATCGTACCCTTATGGAGGCTCTACAGGGCATCACTGTAGAAGAGTTAAGCGTAAGTCAGGAAGTCTTAAGAAAAATATTCTTCAATACGAAAGATTAAGTATCGGCAAGTATGTAAAAACAGACTATTTACGCTGATTAATAGTTTTTTTGCATAAATAATTTCGCCCGTTAAAGAATTATGCTTTAATTTGTGACCAGGAATAAAATAATCTATTAAAATACACACACATGAAAGTCTTATTAAAGAATTTAGGATTAATATTAATTTTGGTCGGAGTAATTATTCTGATCGCCTGCTCCCTGACTGGTAATGTAAATAACAATACTATTTTGGGAACTTCGATACTCTTGGTAGTATTAGGTCTTGTTTCTTATATTATCATTAATAAGAAAATAGCAGATTAATATTTAACGAAACTAAAAAAAGGGCCGGAAATGAATATTTCCGGCCCTTTTTTTAGTTTCGTTTTTTCTCCTTCCTTAGTTTTCAACTTCGGGAGTAATCAATTTATATCCTTTTCCATGAATGTTGATAATCTCAATAGAGTCATCTTCTTTCAGGTGTTTACGCAATTTAGTGATGTACACATCCATACTACGTGCATTGAAGTAGTTATCATCAATCCAGATAGTCTTTAAAGCGAAGTCACGTTGCAGGATTTCGTTGGCATGTGCACAAAGCAAGCCAAGTAACTCAGATTCTTTGGTAGTCAGTTTCGTCTGCTTTCCTTCTGAAGCAAGAATCTGCTTCTGAGTATCAAAGGTAAACTTACCAATCTTATAGATGTTACTTTCTTTATTTTTCTTTCCGCGTACACGTCTCAGAATAGCTTCGATTCTGAAAGTAAGTTCTTCCATACTAAACGGCTTGGTGATATAATCGTCCGCACCGATTTTGAATCCTTCCAGAATATCTTCTTTCAGTGTTTTTGCAGTCAGGAAGATAATAGGAATTTCGGCATTGGCAGCACGCACATCCTGTGCCAAAGTAAATCCGTCTTTTTTAGGCATCATTACGTCAAACACACACAAGTCATATTTATTCTTCAGGAAAGCCTTATAACCAGCTTCCCCATCGGGATACAACTCAGCAGAATAACCTTTTGCCTGTAAATATTCTCTTAAAAGCATGCCAAGATTTTCATCATCTTCGCACAATAAAATACGCAGTTTCTCGTCCATATCAATCATTTTTTAATAAAGGTAATGCAATTATAAATTTAGTTCCTACATTCAATTCGCTCTCTGCCCGAATGGTTCCTTTATGGTCCTGAATAATCTTCTTCACATAGGCCAATCCCAATCCGAAGCCCTTTACATCGTGCAGATTACCTGTATGCACGCGATAGAACTTATCGAACACCTTTTTAAGGTTTTCTTTCTTTATACCAATACCGTTGTCCTGTATAGAAATCATCAGTTTACCCGGTTCATTCCAGGTTTTGACGTTCAGCAACAGTTCTTCTTCCGGTTTCTTGTATTTCACCGCATTGTCCATCAGATTGAAGATCACATTCGTGAGATGCATTTCATCTGCAAATATAACAGGATCGGTGGCCTCAAGGTTCGATGTAATCTTACCATTATATCGTTCCACTTTCAAAGTGAACGTATTAATCACCCCTGTTATCAGTTCGTTAGCATCAATTTCCTTCATCTTGAGCGTCGCCTTTTGACGGTCGAACATTGACATCTGAAGCACTTTCTCCACCTGGAAGCGGAGCCGTTTCGTTTCGTCATTGATCACTCCCGATATATGCTGGAACATCTGTGGTGACTTACCCACCGCAGGGTCCTTCAACATCTGTGCCGCCAATGAGATGGTTGATATCGGTGTCTTGAACTCATGCGTCATATTATTGATAAAGTCATTCTTCATTTCTGTCAGCTTCTTCTGACGGAATACTATATATATAGTAAAGATGAACGTTATCAACAGTACTAAAGTGAATATCATTGACGGGATCATAAAACTCACCGAATCAAAGATATAATCCTTTTTCCCGGGAAAGTGTATCTTTACAATACTCATTTTAGCCGGCGGGTCATTCTGGAAAAGCGGCTGAGTATATGAATCCTCATTTCCTTTCCCTTCGTAGTCCGCACAGCGGTATACTTCCCGCCCATCTTTATCGACCACCGTAAAGTGATAAGGCAATTCTATTCCATTATTAAGAAGTGCCGACTTCAGGTAGTCGTCCAGATCTTTAAATCTTACGCGTTCGCCTATCGACTTGTCACTGGCACGGTAAACCATTTGCAGTGCAACTTCATCGAGCAGAACCCGCTGATACATATACCGATTCTTAACTGCATCGAGCAAAGATTTCGATGTTTTTGGAATCGTATTTCCACCATGTCTGCGCGAAATCATCATCTTGGGCAACTCTGACGGTTTGTTAGTCATTACTTTTAATTCAAAGTCCGTCATTATTCTTCCATCCGGTGATTTCACCGTAAATCGCTGTGTTTGCTGCACCAAATCATCCCCTTGCATAGAAGAGGAAGCGGTCAGCGCTTTCCGTTCCGCTTCAGTAATATCTTCCCTCAGCCAACGGTCGGTTTCCGCAAATTCCACATCTTTTGATACCTGATACAAGCTATTACGCACAGAGTTATCAAATTGTTCTTTGCGCATCTTCACCATTGCCTCTATATAACTTACCTGTAAGTAAAGTAATCCGAGGAAGGAAAGACCCATTACAATACCTAATATCCAGATTGTTGACTTTTTCATAGCAACAAAATTAACACTCCCTAATTAACATACCTAACACATTAACCTATTTTAATCGTACATTCTCGTAAATTAACCGAAAGGTAATATTTAGCTCATGTTCTGACGACTATAACAAAACAATATATCCTTTGGTTTGCAAATTTAATAAAAAATTAAATCTTTCTCTTAGGAATTTCTACTTTTCTTAATCATTGTTAAGTGAAAAAGCCGCCCCCCTTTCGAACGAAAGAAGGACGGCTAAAGCATTATAAACGAATAATTACTCCTCCACCTGTTTGGCTTCGAAGTCTTTTATTAACTTATCCTGTACATCAGAAGGCACAAGTTCATAACTTGCGAATTTCATAATGAATGAAGCACGCCCTCCGGTGAGTGAGCTAAGCGCTGTTGAATAAGAAGACATTTCTTTAAGAGGTACTTTAGCTATTAGTTTTTCAAACCCTTTCTCGCTATTCATACCCATAATCATGGCACGACGTCCCTGAAGATCACCCATCACATCGCCCATCTTATCCGACGGCACAAACACCTCTACGTCATAAATAGGTTCCAGAATCTTCGGACCGGCATTCTTGAAGGCTTCGCTGAAAGCATTACGTCCTGCCAGCATGAATGAGATTTCATTGGAGTCTACCGGGTGCATCTTTCCGTCGTAAACAATAACGCGTACATCACGGGCATAGGACCCCGTCAACGGACCTTGTTCCATCCGAGACATGATACCTTTCAGGATAGCAGGCAGGAAACGTGTATCAATAGAACCACCCACGATACTGTTAACAAATACCAATTTTCCTCCCCATTCCAATGGGACTTCTTCTGTTCCTTTTACATTGATCTTGAACTCCTGTCCATTGAACTTATAAGTATCGGGCACAGGCATGCCTTCTTTATAGGGTTCGACGATGAGGTGTACTTCGCCGAACTGTCCGGCTCCACCCGATTGTTTTTTATGACGATAGTCGGCACGGGCAGCTTTTGTGATTGTTTCACGGTAGGGGATTTTCGGTTCCTCGTATTTTACTTGTAGCTTTTCATTGTTTTCCAGACGCCACTTCAAAGTACGGAGGTGGAATTCTCCCTGTCCATGTACCAGTGTCTGTTTCAATTCTTTAGACTGTTCAATAACCCACGTCGGATCTTCTTCACGCATACGGTTCAGGATGCTCATCATCTTTTCTACGTCTGCTTCATTGACAGGTTTAATGGCACGCGAGTATTTTGAATTGGGATACTTAATAAAGTTAAATTTATTATCACAGTCTTTTCCATTCAGTGTATTGCCTGTTTTTACGTCTTTCAGTTTTACGGTAGCGCCAATATCACCTGCGCAAAGCTCTTCTACTTTGACACGGTTGGAGCCGGCCACTACGTAAAGTTGTGCCATACGTTCTTTTGATCCGCGGTCGGCATTGAGCAAATCGTCACCTTCGTGTACTTTTCCACTCATTACTTTAAAGTAAGATACTTCACCGATATGGGGTTCAACACTCGTTTTGAAGAAATAAAGAGAGGTAGGACCATTTACATCAGGAGCTATTTCTTTTCCGGCTGTATTGGTCACTTTTGGCATTTGAGAAACAAAGGGAACAACGTTGCCTAAGAACTCCATCAGGCGGCGTACTCCCATGTCTTTGCCTGCACATACACAAAATACGGGGAACATTCCACGGGCGGCAAGTCCTTTGCGGATACCATCGCGCATTTCGTCTTCTGTCAGCGAGTCTTGCTCAAAGAACTTTTCCATGAGTTCTTCGTCATTTTCAGCAGCAGCCTCTACAAGTGCCTTATGCCATTCCATAGCCTTATCCATTTCTTCGGCAGGAATATCTTCGATGATAGGGGCTCCTCCTTCAGGTTTCCAGGAGTACTTTTTCATCAACAGGACGTCGATCAGCGAATTAAACTCGGGACCTGTATTTATCGGATACTGGATAGGAACAACTTTTGAGCCATAAGCTTCTTTTAATTGTTCGAGGATATTATCATAATCGCATTTATCATTATCAAGCTGGTTGACAAGGAAAATGACGGGTTTATTCAGTTTTTCGGTGTAGCGGAAATGATTCTGTGTACCAACTTCAACGCCGTATTGGCCATTGAGAAGAATTATTGCGGTGTCGGTCACATTCAGTGCGGTAACTGTGCCTCCTACAAAGTCGTCCGAGCCCGGACAGTCTATCATATTCAGCTTTTTATTGTTCCATTCTACATGGAATACGGTGGAGAAAACGGAGTAGCCATACTCTTGTTCAACGGGGAAATAGTCACTAACTGTATTTTTTGCGGCAATAGTTCCGCGACGTTTTATAACACCACTCTCGAAAAGCATTGCTTCCACGAGAGTGGTTTTCCCAGATCCAGAACTTCCCAAGAGGGCTATGTTCTTAATTTCGTTCGTCTGATATACCTTCATAATCAATAAGATTTAAATGAATTACTCAGTATGTTCTCGCATACCATTTATTTAAGTGTCGCAAATTAGGAATTAATAAGGGGAAAAGCAACAAAGGACACAGTGTTACTAAACAATGTTATGCAACACATTGCGTAAATCTTCTTCCTCGGCTCCGAGGAACAACCTCCTACCGGAGCCGAGTGCTTCCCGTACGGGGAGGTGCGACAGGCGATGGGTAATTATTAAAATACAGATAAATACGCTGGGGAAAAGTTTGATTCCTTTCTGTATGGATTTGGATGTATTTCACCACAGAGTAACACGGAGTTCCACAGAGTTTAAATCTTTATTGAAACGCAGATGAACGCAAATTTTCGCAAAGGGAAACAAATAGATGATAAAGAACTACAATCTTTTAATCTGTGTTTATTTGTGTTAATCCGCGTTTTATTAGATAAATAATGCTCTGTGAAACTCTGTAGTGAGTTTTGCTCATTGCTATTCAGTTTTGAACTTAATGGTGTTTGTCATTGCTATCAGTCTCTTTCTCCGGTATTGATAAAGTTCTATCTCGTAGAGTAACGTATGAAGCCCCGGTG